>NZ_RCUA01000054.1 GCF_003731635.1 Marisediminitalea oceani
GAAATTAGAGAAAGACAGTGTGTTGTGTAGTGATGGCTATAAGCCCTACATAGCTCTTTCTGAGAAAAATGATTTAATACACAAGCGCTTAGATGTGGCAGGAGGAGTTAAGGTGATAGATAAAGTCTTTCACATTCAAAATGTTAACGCCTATCACAGCCGTCTGAAAGCGTGGATAAAACGGTTTCACGGAGTAGCCACAAAATACTTGGAACACTACCTAGGTTTGCTTTGTTCGTGTCTCAAGTTTGCAGGAATTTTCCCGCCATTAGCAAAAAACAACCACCGGGCAAACTCATTGAACTCTTCGCTCTTACAGGTCGCTGCCTGGATTGTTTTGCGCAGATCAACGTCGGTAATGTATTCCAGCAAAAACATGGTTCTGACCACGCGCCCGAGTTCACGGAACGCAAAGTACAGCTTGTTTTTCCGGTTCTTGGTGCCGAACCGGCGCAGGATTGTCGAAGCGGTGATTTTCCCTGCTTTAACTGACATGGCCGTTCGCATCATATCCGCATAGTGCTTTTCAATGAGATCCCACTTGATCGGCTCCTTGAACAAAGACTGAATATGCTTGAGTACCATGGAGCGATCAGGCTTGTAAAAGCTGAGATCTTTGATATTTCGGATACGGGGCATGAGCTTTATGCCCAGCAAGTACGCCAGGCCAAAGACGGGTGTGGATTGCGCCTGTGTATCGCCGTGAACGGTGTCCGGATTAAAATCAGATTCATCGTTGAGTAGGCCGTCCAAGATATAAATCGCCTCGTAGACACCGCAGGGAATAAACCGGCTGAACAATGCAATATAGGTGTCCGAGACGTGGTAATAGGCAATGCCGCCATAGCTGCCATACCGAATATGGTATTCAGATAGCAAATTATCTTCGTAGAGATCCCAAAGCTTTCCATCAGCGGACACACTGCTGCCTGATCCCCAACACTCAATGAGCCGGTATTTCTTATACTCGCTATTGATCTTCGCAATAGCTTTATCGAGACGCGCTTCCGTCGTGCGTTTTAAGTTAAGCCAGGCGACTTGCTTGCGAGAAACGCCCTGCACAGATCGCACGGTTTCGGTGGGACCAATGTTGGTACCGTAACAAAACACGGTCAGGACAAAACGTAACTCCGGGTCGCTGATACGTGATTCGAAGCCCGACAACGGGCCAAAATGTTTATTCAGGTTCAGCCACTTTTCGACATTGATAATCACATCAAGCAGGTTGATTTTGTCCAACCGATCGCGCAAAAGCGCTCCAATTTCTTCGACTTCAGGTAAGGGTTGATCAGGCTTTGGTTTACCGATAATCAGATTCCCGTTTTCAATACGAACCAGTTCGTCCTCCGGGAATTGGCTGTCAGCTTTCCGGCAGCTCGTTTCCATGGACTTCTTCAGCGTTGTTGTAAATTCAGTATCACCGGCGACGAGCCCTACCTCCTCGCAATAGGTAGGCAACTGCGCTTCGTATTCTTCCCAGGTGATCATCTGCTCCCGGTAATCATCGAAGGTTTCACTGTAGGGAATGAACAAGTCACCGGTACTTAGTTCTTCAGCGATCCGTTCAAACACACACAGCTCAAAACAGGTTTTATTAACCTCCGACACCTGTGCTGATTTGGTTGATTTTCCCGTGACTAATTTCCACCAGCTTTCGCGAATCCAGCGAATATTAATGACATTTCTGGAAGAGGGATCGTTCGGATCGCTTTGAATTGACAGGAACTCCGTGCGACGCTTTTTGTGCGTCAAAATAAACTGGAACGCATTGAGCAAGTCCTTGTCTTCCGTGGCCGATGCCAGGTTGAGTATTTCAATCGTACGAAACAAGGTGGATCGTTGCTTTTTATAGAGTCGAACCATAAACGGCAAATAGTTGTTGCCTGCGAATGACATATATTGTTCGCACATTTGCATTAGCTGATCACTGTTCTTTCCCAGTATCGGATCAAAAGCTGCCACCGAATCGGGTTTATCAAGATACACCTTGACCGTCCCAGACAACACAGAAATCAAATGATCGGTTTGCTTTTGATGGTCTGCAAGGTACTTCTCCAACAGCTTCTGCGCCGAGCGATCCATTTTTAACAACATCTTGATAAAAATATCGGCGGCGTTATCCAGTGTTTGTGCGTATTGGTGCCGGATTAAAACGATGACGAGTGCGAGTCGCTTGTTCAGCTTTAGTTTCATCAATTCGGCGTAATCCAGGGCCTTGGCCTCGTTGATAAACTGCTGGTGTTTAACTGGCGGCAACCCCAAATCCGTGGGCAAAAGTGTTTGCAGGGATGTAAGCCATTCCAGGTATTGGATGTACGCATGGATATTGCGAGGGGTCGGGCGTTTGGGTTCATTTTTCAGCGTGCTCCAACCAAAACCATTCAGTCCTGTGCTAGATCGAAGAATATCGTTGATGCATTGGCGACTTTCAGACTCTAAAAAGCCACACAATTGATCGTAATACCGAGTGTTGACTTCGGCCCTGGCCGCCTGACATATCCGCTCAAGTACACTGAACGCCGGTAACTCGTATCGCTCTTTGACCAAATATTCCAACGTGACATTGATGATATCCGGTAATGCTTCTTTGGTAGTCGCTGCCTCAAGTGCCCAAATCTGTGCCAATTCAGAGGTCTTGGCCGCATCGTAGGCTTTTATATTAAGATGGCGCCGAATCAGCTTTACGTGACGATCCTTCGCGCCCGATGTGTAATAGGTTTGGAGATCCTTCAGTGTCACCCGCGAACGGCACTGATTTTTAATGTGCGTGATGATCACCTTTGGTATTTCACCCAGGTTTACGAACCGGCCCAATCGCTGCGTGATTTTTAGCTGAATCAGGAGCCCCAAAAAGGATGCGCTGGTTCGTTTACAGTGACGCAGTGCAAACTTCTGATCTTCCGGCGTAGGTGTATAGACATCCCCTAACTCATCTTCGGTGATATTAGATTTAATTCGTGGATAAGCTGTCTGATAGATAGCGGCCATCGACTTAAATTTTCTCTGATAGATGCATTATTGTGTAAAAGCATCGCGTTATAGTTATCAGGTTTCTAGTCGTCATTTGGATATGCCTAGATTAGTCGCAAGTGGCTTTCATTGCTTTATTCCTTGTGATGGCCTGCCATTACGTCGCCTGAATTGAGATGCCAAGCATTTTGAACAATCGCAAACAACAGTAATACCAACGCCAACAGCAACAGTTCGGTTTGATACACATTGACCGCATACTGAATTTTGAGACCCATACCAGAAACAGCGGAAGGAAACAAAATGGCGATAAAACTTAAGATGGTCGGCAGCAGCGGGGTACAACACAACAGGGGGCTTACAATCCCGATAACTATGCCGCCCGCCGCTGGTGCCGTTCTGCAATGGGTCTTCTTGCGTATCAGTTGAACCCATAAATTGATGAGAACGCTCTCCAGCGTTGCGAACAAAAACGCAAATAGCGCGATTCTCAGATTAAGATGTGCAAAAGAACGCAAGCCAATATCGGAACCCAGTTCATGCGCTGGCAGGACAACCAAGTGGACGACCAGCACCAGACTAAAGAGGATCGCGGTACGCCGTTTTGAGTGAGAATCCTGAACCGGCGATTGAAATGCATACACTACAAGTGACCAGAGGCGTTTTATAGAGTTTGTAGCGCGCTTCACTATCGCATTCATTCTTCTTTGCCGTTTGTCGCAACTTTGTAAGTTCCCCAGAACATCTCCGGTAACACGCAAACCAGTGGTGTACCGATCAGTAAAGAGAGTCCTAATCCGTTAAAGGTGAGCCATTGTATCCACTGCATCCCAATGCCTAATGCCAACATGGCGGAACCCAGAAAAAATGGCCCGCTGAAAAAACAATGCATTCGCCCACATTGACTCGCATTTCTTAAACAGGCATATCCCATCCAACTTAAAGCGATCGCCCAGATACTGCCGGTCATCCACGGTGCAAGTTGCATCATGCCGGTAATCACTATGAGTATCGCTGGCAATACCCAGGTGAGAATAAATCGGCCTTTATTGGCTACCCAGTCGTGGGGGCCGGTTTCACATTTCTCTGACATCGTATACTCCTTTGTTATGGCGATCAGGCCAGTTGGCGCAGCTCCGACAGCTGTGAATCCAATGCCTGCAAGTAAGCCTGGCGTTCATCAATTTTGGTTTGCAGTTCGCGCATGGCGGCTTCACAGGCTTGCTGGTCGCCTTCGATGATGGCGTAGAGCAAGGGTTTTATATCCAGGATCAGCAGGCCCGCCGCACGCGCTGCGCGAATGAAGCGCAGCCGGTTTAAAGCGCATTGATTGTATAAACCGAAACCACCCGCGGAATGCTCTGGGCAAAGTACCAAATTTTCCAAGACGTAATTCCTGACGGTATGCACTGTGGTTTGCGCGGCTTTCGCCAGTTGCGAGTTCGTCAGGGGAAATTCGAGTGCCTGCCCATCGGCATCCATGAATGCCGCAAAGTCGGGGATCACCTCAAAGTATCGTGACACATCTTTTGACACGGCGGCTTTTGACATGGGTTTGTCTCCGTTCGTTTCAAACACTGCGGCCTGGCCACAACGCTTCAGTCGTTTCGGCATCGGCTGGCCGCGCCAGCCGATAGCCATGTAATACATCACAGCCAAGCTTCTCTAAAAGTTGTTGTTGAGTGGCCGTCTCAACCCCTTCCGCGACGATGGATAAATTCAGGTTATGGCCAAGGGTGATGACGCTTTCGGTAATGGCGCGATCCTTTGGCTCGGTTGTCATATGCGTGACAAAGGTTTTGTCGATTTTTAGGCGGGTCACTGGGCAGCATTGCAAGCGTGCCAGCGACGAACTCCCGGTACCAAAATCGTCGATGGACAGGCGAATGCCCAGCGCCTGGCAGCGATGCAGGTTTTCGATCAGGATTGGCGTATCCTCCAGGGCCAGTGTTTCGGGTAATTCCAGTTCCAATGCCGGAGCAGGCAGTCCCGTATCACGCAATATCCTGGCAAGGTCTTCGACAAAGTCAGGTTGGTGGATTTGTAAGGCAGAGACGTTGATCGCGATGATACCCTCGGGTAAACCGCGTTGACGCCAATGCATCATCTGTTGACAGGCCGCCCGTAAGACAAACGCGCCCAGTTCCAGAATTAATCCGCTTTGTTCGGCAACGGGAATAAAGGTGTCTGACTGGATCAATCCTTCAGTTGGATGTTGCCAGCGAATGAGCGTTTCAGCGCCTTCCCAGCATTGGTGTTGAACATCCCATAGAGGCTGGTAAAAAGGAACGAATTCACCCTTGTTCAATCCATCCGCCAACGCATTGACCGTTGGGGCTGTCAGTGAATGCGTGGCGGGTGCCGTTCCCATACTGCCCTCTCCTATCCTGCACAACAGGACAGTTCTTTGACATCCTTGTTAAAGGTTTGCGCGCAGAGCTTCAAACCTTCCACCATGGTGAGGTAAGGGAAAAGCTGGTCGGCTAATTCCGTCACCGTCATACGGTTGCGGATGGCTAAAGCCGCACTCTGGATCAGTTCGCCGCCTTCGTGAGCCAGGATCTGCGCGCCTAGCAACAACCCCGTTTCCTTCTCTGTGACCAGTTTGATAAAACCGTCGGTTTCAAAGTTGGCTAACGCACGTGGGACATTTTCCATACCCAGTACGCGGCTGTCGGTCTCAATATCCTGAGCCCTGGCTTGCTCCTCGGTCAGTCCGACGGTAGCCACCTGTGGATCGGTAAAGATCACGGCGGGCATGGTGGACAGATCCAGTTTGGCGTTGCCGCCCGTCATATTGATACCAGCACGGCTACCGGCGGCCGCGGCGACATAGACAAATTGCGGCATGTTAGAGCAGTCACCGGCAGCGTAAATACCAGCAACATTGGTTTCCATGCGTTCGTTAACAACGATTTCGCCCTTTTTGTTGGTGGTGACACCCACCGCGTCCAGATTGAGTTGGCTGGTATTGGCGTGTCGCCCGGTGCTTACCAGCAAACGATCACAACTGAGCTCGCCTGCATTAGTGTTCAGGGTGAATTGATTTCCATCGTGGGTCACTTGGGTGGCTTGCGTGTTGTTTAAAACTCGAATGCCTTCTTTTTCAAAACAGCCCGCCAGTTTTTCACCGATTATGGGGTCTTCACTGTAAAGTAGTGAGTGTCTTGCCAACACGGTGACTTCACTGCCCAATCGTCGGTAAGCCTGGGCAATTTCTAGCGCCACGACCGATGAACCAATCACCACCAGGTGCTGCGGCAATTCCTCGGCAAACAGCGCTTCGGTAGAGGTCCAGTAAGGCGTTTCGGCCAGCCCCTCGATGGCAGGAATGGTTGGCGTGGAGCCAGTGGCGATCAGGATTTTATCAGCAAAGATTTCCTGCTCAGTGCCATCATTTTTTCTGACTATCAGGGTGTTTGCATTTTTAAATTGCGCCCAACCTTTAAGTAAACTAAGCGCAGGATTTGTCTCTAGAATATTCTGATACTTTGCAGCGCGCAGCTCTTCGACTCGAGCGGTCTGCTGCTGAGCCAACAAGGCTCGACTCAATTGGGGCGCATGATTTTCCAGTCCGGCAAAGGGATTATTGCGTTGCTGCTGTGCCAATTGAGCGGCGCGGATCAAAATTTTTGAGGGTACGCAGCCGACATTCACGCAACAGCCGCCAATCACATCGGCTCCCTCAATAAGAGTGACCTTGGCACCACCTTCAGCGGCTTTGATAGCACAGGCAAAAGCGCCGGAACCCGTACCGATAATCGCCACATGTTGAGTTCGGTTGCTTTCTGTGTTGCTGGTATTTTCGTTGTCACAGTAGGCGTTCGGTGCTGTGTTTTCCGCTAAGGGGTTTTCTTTTGCGGTATAACCCAGGGCTTCAATCGCTCCAATGAGATCGGTTACGCTGACCCCACCGTTTGTGGTGATCGTTGCGCTGGCGTTTTCATAAGATATTTCAACCTTATTCACGCCTTCGATCGCATCGAGCGCTTCTTTAACGTGAGCGACGCAACTTGGACAGGTCATCCCTTCTATCGATAGTAAGATCATTCGTTTTCCTCAAATAGTAGTCAGGCATTGCGTCGTGTTAAACAGCACAGCTGTCATCATCACAGCGTTTATTCGCGGGTGAAAAAATATCCCAAAGCGATACGGCAACCATCAGACCTAACGCTGAATAGGTGACATAGCTGCTCCAGCCGTATTGGAAAAACGGATAGAGCGATAACAGCAATAAAATGGGGCCGACCACACCCAGCGCACTACGGTGCCATTGCCGGTGGCTGAACCAGCCAAGTCCGTTGAGTACCAGGGCAATCCAGGCAAACAACGGTAACAGGGTATTAACAAACAAACCTTCCCATTGGCTGAGAAAACCCAACCCGACCGCAGCGCCCAGGCTGGCGATGGCCGGGAAACACATGGCGCATCCCATAGCAGAAACCAGCGCGCCCAATGAGCTAATCTTATCGCCGAAACGGGTCAGTAACTGTATTAGCATTTCCATGCTTTACTCCTTGAGCGTTGATGGATAACCCGCATTAGTGGTGGCTTCGGTCAGTGCTTTTACTGTGGTTTTTTCGTCGTCGAATGTGACAACTGCCAATTTGGTTTCAAAGGTGACTTCAGCTTTACTCACACCCTCAACATTTTTTAAGGCATTTTTGACCGTAAAGGGGCAGGTCACACAGTTCATGGTTGGAACTTCCAAAGTAACTGTTTTCGGCGCAGCAAAAGCGGTCAGGCTGGTCAAGGCTAGCAAAGACAACAAGGCAATTTTCTTCATCATTTTCTCCAGTAACGTATTAAGTCATTAATAAAAGTGAGCGGTAAGAAAGTATTCAGGCAAACCAGACAATCCAATAATTGCTGGTGACTAGCACCAACGCAGTCAGTGCCGTTAACCAAAAGATCACCTGCCGGCGTTTTCGCACTTGAGGAACTGCACAGGCGGTGCCTGGCTCACAGTCCTCAACGGGGCGATAGACCTTCCAGCCTGCGAAGCCAAATAAGGCTAAAACCAGCAGGATAAAAATGGGACGATAAGGTTCTAACAAGGTTAAATTACCAATCCAGGAGCCACTCACGCCTAGCAGCAACAACACGAAAGGACCAGCGCAGCACAGGCCAGCGCCAACAGCCGCGATAACGCCGCCAATAATAGGTAGATTGGATTCTTTCTGTGACACGACTTACTCCTCTGATTTCAGTGTATGGAGCAAGTGTAATCTCCGTACCGATGTACGGAGTCAAACGTTTTTGTGATGCCCGTGTAAAACTAATTAAGGTTGCAGGGAGTCGATAATGGGACAATGTGAGTCATCGTTATTACTCTGACATTGCGTCAATAATGCCTTGAGTGCGCTTTCGAGCCGCTTCAGATCGGCAATTTTTTCCATGACGGCGCTGAGTTTATACTCGGCCAGCTCCTGCACCTGAGCACATGGGCGGTCATTCAAGCTTAGCAGGTTGGCGATCTCTTCCAGGGTAAACCCCAATTCTTGCGCCCGCTTAATGAACCGGATGCGATTAACCGTTTCATCGGGATAATGGCGGTAGCCCAACTCGGGTTTTGGCGGTTGCTCTATTAATCCACGACGCTCATAGAAGCGAACGGTTTCTATATTGATAGCCAGTTCTTTGGCAACTTTACTGATAGTTCTTGTCATGTTCATATCTCTTTTACCCGAACGGTATCTATAAGAACCGCCATTTTCTCCATCAATATATGGGTAGCGTTATTGGAGAGCTGCTGTCCTTCTTCAATGTACTCCCAGACGGTGGCATCGCTCTTCCATCCGCCTTGCTTTTTAATCAACTCAAAATCAACTCGTTCTCGGGCTGCCGATGTAGAGAGGCCGCGCCGGAAGCTATGGCTGCTCAATTCCGGTACAAAATCGAACTGGCAGGCGTTACCCAAAGTCTTGAGTAATTCATTAATGGCACTGGGATTCAACGCTTTAGGCTGAATCTTATCCCACCGGTTAATGGGGCGAAAAACCGGACCTTCATTAATGCCACCCAGTTCTATCCAGTTTTTCATGGCCGTAGCAGGACAGCAGTCTGGTGCACCGAAAGGTAATGCTCGCACTAAGCCGGAGGCTTGTTGATCGGTCTTGGAACTAGACAGCCGGATGAGAAGTCCTTCAGGTTCCCACACCAGATCACCGTAGCGAATGGCCACCAATTCGCTACGGCGAAAGGCACCGAAAAAGCCGGTCAACACCAGCGCGATATCCCTCAGTTTCTTTTTGGTGGTTGGTAGTTGCCGCAAATGATTCACTATTTGGGCGACGTGCTCCAAGCGCAATGCCTTGGCTTTGCGCTTGGGTTGGCCATGGGTACGACGAACGCCTTCCATGGTTTTGCGGACCAACGGATCACTTACTGGATCGATGAGCCCTTGATAATGGTGCCATTGGCTAATAGCGGTCAGGTGCAGATCCAGGGTTCGGGGATTAAGCGATTCGGCTCTGGCCAGCAGGTAACGCACGACAGTATCCCGATCCGAGGGCAGGCGACCACCCCATTTTTCAAATTGGCGAATGGCCGAGCGGTAGGCTTTGCGCGTGTTGTCGGACGTCGCTGCCTGGAGGTAGTGCCGCAATGATTCGGCTTCCTGACGTTCAATCAGGGTCGATTCCTCATTACGTAATGGCAAGTTGCTAGCCGGTTTTGGCGGTTTGTTGTTCATGAATAGGATTTCCTTCGATGTCGCTCAAAAGGCGGCTATGTACCGGCGTTACAAGTCGAAAATTTACGTCAAGATCCATTAACCTACGATAAGGTAGATTATCGGTGGTTAGTATCTTGAATTCAAGCGATCTTGAAAAACACATATATAATGTTATATTACGTGTTATGTAATATGTTACTAAATAATCCGAGAGGAATCACCATGGCCCGTGCCGGAGTCACTTATCACGATATCGCTAAAGCAGCTGAAGTCATTAAAACACATGGCCAGGAACCCACGGTGGATAGGGTGCGCGAGCATCTGGGCACCGGCAGCAAAAGCACCATCGCGCCATTGCTCAAGCGTTGGCGGTCAGACAATGGGGAGGCGGCCGATGTCAGTGGACTGCCGAACGACCTCATCGAGGTGGTAAAGTCCCTGCATGAGCGGGTACAGCAGATGGCCGACCACCGTATCGAACAAGGTCGCCAGGAATTCGAGACTTTAAAGGAAGAACTCCGCACAGAGTTGACCTATGCCAACAACACCATCGCGCAACTTACTGCCCGACAACGGGACCTTGAGAACCAGATAGCACGAATTACCGAGGAAAAAAGCCTGCAAGACAAGTCCCTGGAAGACGCACGCGTCAGGCTGGCAAAGGCCGAGTCTCAGCGGGACGAAGCTCTTACGCGAGCCAACGACTTGAAGGAGAGTGTCAGTGAACTCAGGCAAGAAAACCGGGATATTCGCGATCATTTCGAACATTACCAGCAGCG
>NZ_RCUA01000055.1 GCF_003731635.1 Marisediminitalea oceani
TAATGCCAGTCAGTTAAGCTGACTGGCATTTTTCTTTGAGGGGTACTTAGCCGGTCTCTTCCTTACCACTCGTGGATAATACCTGTCAGGTCGTTTGTCCGGTAACCTCATCATCCTCAACGATTCCATCAGGTATTCATAGTGAACTGGCAGCTTGGTCACTGTGTCTGGGATAGTAGTCAGGAAGAACACGATGATATGCCTCATGCAGAGTCCGAAGCTAAGCCTGGAGGGTGATAGCTCCGGCATATCTTTGACGGCATCAAGCATCATCAACCTAATCAAGTTGTAGGCGAGCAACAGCCCCCACAGTTCCTGACGCACCATCTCAGGCTTCTTGCTACGAAGCGTCAGTTTTGCCTGATGCAGAGTCTGTTTCATTTCCCTGAAACCCAACTCTATTTCCCAGCGCTGAACATACACATCAACAACTTCTGCATAGGGAAACTGCATCGCATCAACCATTGAACTAAGTACGCGATAGGTCTTCCCGTCGACTTCGTAGCGGGTAAGTCTCGCTTCAATAGTTTCAGGTAAACCATCAAACTTCTTTCGTGCCTGAGGCGATGTCTCAAGGGTCACTAAAGCATCATGTTCGCTTAGTTGATGTTTCACTGTGTACTGTAAATCTTTACGGGCGGGAAGCATCCAGTGCGTGTTAACCCCTTTAGTCATCCACAAGTACAGTAGCCCTAGCGAGTAATAGCCTCTGTCGAACAGGGTCAGAGAGTGATCAGGAACCGAAGGGATAAGCCGCTCTGCGAGAGACATCTCTCCCACATTCCGGCTGTCAAATTCACTGGCCAGAAGAAGGTGACTGGACGTTTCCATCAGACTGCACATGCGTACCTGCGGGTACGGATTATCCCCCCTGGCATTCCGGTCGCAACCAAATGCATCAAGATTCTCAGCGGTATCCTGAGCACGAAACATCACGCCATCAACCGCCAGTACATTTAAACCACACCACTGCTCAAAAGCGTACTCGCCAAATGCCCGCTGTGCCATCAGTTTAAAAGTGTGTCCGACGGCATCTTCCCCCAGTCGTTGGCGGGCTTGTACTAGCGCACTAGGCGCAACAAAACGGTTTTTGCCCGGTAGCGAAACATCGAGTTTATTCGCAATGTCCCAGACAGGATCGTTACGGAAAAGACTCATACCAACAATGGTAAAAACGACCGAATCCAGAGGTAATCGACGACGCCTGACGGTCGCTACACCTGATAATTCATAAGCTTGCTGGAGAAGTTCAGGGTCAACGAAGGACTTCAATTTATCGATAGCATTCAAGTCTTCCGCATGACTAAATGTATCATCGAGGTGTGTAAGTAAAGACATAAAAAAATCCGATACCAGAGACTGATATCGGATTGTGAACCCGTAGAAAGATCGGTCAACCGATCAGTATAAATTTCTTAACTGATCGGCATTAGGCAAATTTGCCGGCTTTTTTGTTACTTACAAGCTGTCTAGCAAAGCTTGCGCTTTACTGCGATTGTAGAAGGGGCGCTCAACGGCGACCGCTTTTTTCAGTTCTTCTTTTGCTTCCTGGTTACGGTTTAACTTCGCCAGTGCATAGCCAATGTGATAACGGATTTCCGGGTTATTGGAATCCCGGGCAAAGGCTTTTCGCAGATGACCAAGGCCATCTTCCAGTTGTCCTTTCTGCACGAGTATCCAGCCCAGGGTATCCAGAATGTCGGGATTGGTGCTGTTTATCTCGAAAGCCTGCTCAATATATTTATGGGCGTCATTGATATTGTCGTGTAAGGCCATAATGGCCAGCTTGTTCAATACGATGGCGCGGTTAAAAGTTTTATCTTCATCGAGTAACGATTTATACAATGCCGTCGCTTTATCGAAATCCTGTTGCACGAAGTAAAACTGCGCCAGCAGATTTTTGGTTAGCAGGTTATCCGGCGAGGTTTGCAGTGTTGCTTCAGCCCGATCTATAAATGCTTGTTTATCTCCGCCCATCAGCGCCAGCTCATATAGGTAAAGCATTGCCTGATGGAAGTCAGCATCCAGTTGCAGAGCTTTGGTCAGCGCGGTAGTTGCTTGCTGACGGTTGTTTGTATTGTCATCGTAAAGGGCCTGTACCAACCAAAAATTTGGGTTATTCGTATTTGCTTTACGGATATCATCGAGCAGGGCTTTGGCGTCTTCGAATAACGCTGACTCAATTAATAAACGCACTTTCTCCAGCTTTAACTGCGTACTGTTCGGCGCAAGTTGCAAGGCAAAATCGATTGAGTTTATTGCGCCGGGTTTGTTGTCGATGGCTTTTTGTAAGCGGCTCTGCTGTAACAGTTGCTCTACCGAGTTGAGCGTAAAATGTTCAACTACTGAGAGTGTCTTTTGTGCTTCGGAAATGTTGCGTTTCTGAATATACAAAGAAGCTTTAAACAACAAATAGTCTGCATTATCGAAGTCATTCACCAATAACCGGTCAATGTGATAAAGCGCCTGATCATAGTCCTTCATTGAGCCATATAACTTGGCTAACTCAAACCTGGCATAGTTGAAATCGTTATTCAGAATCAGCACGTCATTATACAGATCCAGTGCCTCCTCAATATCGCCCAACTGTACGTTATTGTGGGCCTTCAATAACATCGATTGCGCGTGCTGAGGTGATGTTTTCAGTAACTCTTCTGCGAGTAAATTGGATTCTACAAATTCGCCCTGGCGACTTAATATGGCTGCACGGTTGAATTTTGCAGCAAACAGATCAGGTTGTTTAGCCAGTGTGTCAGATAGCACGTCCAATGCTTCATCGTAGCGCTGTAAGCGAATAAGTATGCCCGCTTTCAGATTCAGGAAGTCGGCTTCGTCGGGGTATTTTGACAATATTTCATTAGCGCTTTTTAAAGCGTACTCTTCAATGCCGGCCTGCAACTTCATCATGCTGTAGGTAAACAGGAATGTTACGTTTTCCTTATTTTTCTCGTAATTACTGTCGAGGATTGCGATGGCTTCGTCAATTTTACCGCGATTCGCCATGAGGCGGATGCGGAACAAACTGACCCGGGCATCTTCTGGGTATCTCAGGGATAATTCATCGCTGAGCTTTTGAGCTTTAAAGGCTCGGTTTTGCTTCAGGTATAAGTCGCCTAGCAGCAGCGCTGAATCGATATTATCGATGAGTTTATCTTCGTGCTTTTCCAGCAAGGTGAGTGCCTGACGGTTTTGCTGGGTCATCAGATAAGTTCGGGCTAACAAAATAATAGCCTGAATGTCACCGGGGTTATTCTGCAAATATTGAGAGAAGTCCTTAGCTGCCTGTTCGGTATTACCGTGGAAAAAGGCAGTTAAGCCGCTGATATATAACAGGACCGGTTGGTCTGCAATGATATCCGGCGATAAGCTGCTCATGATTTCGTTAAGCTGCTCGAGCCGCTTATTGCTGACCAGTTTTTCTTTATCCTTACTTTCCAGCCAACTGCTGAGCAGAATTGCTAACGGATCGTTAGGTGTTTTCTCAATAATTTCGTCTACAAACGCCTGAGCGCTATCAAAATCGTTACTTTCCAGATAAATGTCAGCCAGCTTTCTAAGCGTAATGGGATCTTCCGGAGCTAACTCTAACGCATGTTGCAAGTGCGTAATGGCGGTATCATAGTCTTCATTGGCTCGCGCCAGCTGACCTTTAAGTCGCCACGTGACGTGGTCCTGATCATTTATGCTGATAGCTTTATCGAGGTAGTCACCTGCCTGCTCGAGCTTATTTTCAATCAGCGCCACAGACGCCAGTCCATTATAGGCCGGGGAGTAGTTGCTATCTAATTTCAGACTTTGCTGATAAGCCTCATTGGCACAGTCAAAGCGTTTCAGTCTGGTACAGGCAGTAGCACGGATCTGAAGCCACTTAACCTTTTGCTCAGTGACAAGCTTGTCTGTCTCATTAAAGTTAACCACTTTCTGGTATTTATTTTGGAACAGCAGAGCATTACCTAATGGCTCCGCGACAAGATTGATATCCGCCCCCTGATCCAGCGCTTCGTAGAATTCAGTTTCAGCAGCCGACAGATAGCCATTCATAAGCAAAATTTTACCCATCAGAATTTTCGCCGCCAGGTTATCCGGGTCTTGTTTGAGACTATTCTTTAAATGGATAAAGGCCTCGTCATAACGGGTTTGGCTGTAGGCTGCGAGCGCTTTCTCATAATCTTCTTCAGAGCTGGCCAGGGTATATGAACTGGCTAGTAAGCCGGCTGAAATCAGAAGGGTAGACGTCAATCGCATAGTATTTCTTTTTTATTCAAATGGATATTTTGGATTGTGTACAAAAAAGGTGGCAAAAGCCACCTTTGAACGAGAATGAAATTGAATTTATTTCGCTTGTTTTTTACGCCACGCTGCAAAACCGCCAGCAAGTAATAACAGAGCAAAAGAACTCGGTGCGTTTACTGGATCAGGCTCACCGTTATTGTCTTCAACCTGATTAAAGCCGATTGATGTAAGCTTAAAAGCATCATTATTTTCAGAAAAGCCATCAACATAGGCAAACAGTGAGTTATAAGCACCTACTAACCAGTATTGAGAAGTGCCAGTCGTGGTAAAATCAGAATGGTAGGTGCCATTGCTGCCACCGATTTGGAAGCTGCCTTTCAGAGAACTATCGAGATTGCCTGCAATCTGACTCCAGGTAGCTGAACCCGATGTCAACTGATTAATATCTGATAAGCCTGCAACAGAAACCTGTTGCGTACTCGTGCTACCACCTAACCAGTTAAAAGTAGCGCCTGCTAATGATACTGACTCAGAAAACGAGAACAAAACCATGTCATAATCAGACCAATTGCCCATGTTGTCGATTGCATGAGAATCGCTGTGATTGTCAAAGTTGGCTTCGTCTTGGTTAGTGACACCAAAACCTTCACCCCAAGGTCCGGAGAAACTTGCAGAAGTAACAATGTCGTCATTTCCACCTGCAGTGTCAGACCAGGCTGTTACAGAAATAGAAACACCGTTAACCACCACTGT
This sequence comes from Marisediminitalea oceani, assembly GCF_003731635.1. Lineage (GTDB taxonomy): Bacteria > Pseudomonadota > Gammaproteobacteria > Enterobacterales > Alteromonadaceae > Alteromonas > Alteromonas oceani. The sequence continues at coordinate 4,987 of NZ_RCUA01000055.1, forward strand.
ACTATTGGTTGGATCGATGTTTTCATAAAGTTGATAATTTTGCTCAGACGTCGTCAGGTCATAGACCGACGCGTTTGTCCAGCTATCACATCCAGTGTTTACATTACATCCAGAACTGCTCCCTGTAGCACTGGCAACGCCTGAAGCGAATAAACCAATAGTGCTCAGAACAAGAACTGTCTTATTACAGTTAAACCGCATACTTCACTTCCTCATTAACTACGCATTCTTGCAAAACTTCTTTAGCAAAAAGCGATCCAAAATTTTAAATTTTTAAAATTCAATGATTTAGAATTATTTGTCAGTTAAATTTACGGTTGGTGTAAATTATTCTGACATAGATATGGATGAGAAAGTGCTTCAACATGGCAGTTTCATAATCCTTTGGTTTTCATTCTATAAGTAATGGTCAGTGGAATATGTATATGATCTGATAAGTAGTTATACCACGTAGGTATTGAGACATATTAAAGGTAGAAATGCTTTGAAACTTAAAATCGTTAAGCATGTCCATTGAGATTATGAAATAATGAGCGCCGTTTGTAGCTATAGAGAAAATCATGTCAGAAAGTAAACATAAAGGTATCTATTTGTTGCCGAATCTTCTAACCACTGCCGGTCTGTTCTCAGGCTTCTTTGCTGTGGTGTCTTCTATGAACGGGCGCTTTGAGGCTGCTGCGGTGGCAGTATTCGTGGCCATGATATTTGACGGACTGGATGGAAGGGTTGCTCGCATCACTAATACACAGAGTGATTTTGGCGCAGAATATGATTCGATGGCCGATATGGTGTCATTTGGCATGGCACCGGCGCTGGTGGCTTACAACTGGGGCCTGAGCGATCTCGGAAAGCTGGGGTGGTTTGCTGCCTTTATATATGTAGCAGGTGCCGCTTTAAGGCTTGCTCGTTTTAATACCCAGGTTGGCATTGCCGACAAGCGTTTTTTCCAAGGGCTGGCCAGTCCGGCAGCAGCAGCTGTTGTGTGCGGATTTGTGTGGTTAGGTGTTGAGTACGATATTAACGGCGATGATATCGGACTTATCGTAGCGTTAGTTACTGGCTTATCTGGCTTGTTAATGGTCAGTAACTTTAAATATAACAGCTTTAAAGAAGTAAACTGGAACGGTAAGGTACCGTTTGTTGCACTGCTGGTAATTTTGCTTATCTTTATTATCGTTGCCACCGAGCCTGCATTAGTCTTATTTATTGTATTTGCGCTTTACGCATTGGCGGGGCCAATCAATACATTCAGAACGGTTGATAAGGTAACCCTGAGTGATGTGGTTGGCGATCAGGTTGAAGACGCAGATTTTGTTTCCAAGGTGAGTGCGGAAGAAACCGAAGAAACGCCAGCTAAAGAACAGAGCACAGACGATTTAAAAGAACAAAAAGACGAAAAAACGTCGAATTAGTACGGAAAACATACTGATTGATTAAAACGCGACCAAACGGTCGCGTTTTTTAGTTTTATTGCGAAATAATAGTTGACGTTAAAAACCAGATGCGTAGAATGCGCGGCTCTTCAACGGGGAACGCCCTAACAGGCCAACCCGGCATAGCGCGAAAGCCTTATGTGAAGCGGTATACAGCGACAATGCTTTGAAAATAAATTTTCAAAAAAAGTGTTGACGCAGAAAACCAAAAGCGTATTATACGCATCCCGCTTCGGCAGGTTCTGAAAGAGCGCTGGAGCAAGCAAGGGAAAGTTTTTAAAACTGAGTGTGACGAAAGTCCTCCTTGCGCAGAAAGAAAAATCCTTTCTGCACTTAGTTCTTTAACAATTTATAACAAGACAATCTGTGTGGGCACTCATTAAGAGTGTCAACA
>NZ_RCUA01000056.1 GCF_003731635.1 Marisediminitalea oceani
CCACATTCTTCGGCACATTTACGCAATGGCTTACTGTCCAGCATACAGCGAATATATTCTAACCAAAGCTCTTTGTACCTCAGTCGAGCTAGCGGTGTCGCCGTTGTCGCTACAAAGGTTTTGCCGCAGTTCTTGCAGCGATAACGCTGCATCTTGTTTACCTTGCCGTGCCGATTGATCAGTGAGCTATGGCAGTGCGGGCATTCAGGGTTTTCAACCATCCGCTCCTCAAGCTCTGTTATCAACTGTGAGACGCTATCAGTGCCTTTCAGCAGCTTCTCAACATAACGGGTTTGACTATCTGTTAAGTGTTCTAACTCGGCTATAAGCTTTGTAAATTGTGCTGGGAGCATGATCAACCCTTAACGACTGTATTCATATACAGTGTAGCAACAATTTAGCAGAACATAGCCAATTACAATTGAGCTCTATTTGCCGCCATTGGCGGAACGGCTTAAAACCTTCCTGGAAAATATTCAGTTTCGTTTGGTCGGCACAACGGCGACTAAGCAACACTGGAATTGGTTAGCGATTGGCGCTTATATCGCAACCTGGGTGGTTTCCGTTGCTATTGTATCAATACTAGACCCTGCAATGAGCATTGTCGCAAATGTGGCTTTCACCATATTCACCGTGTTTCTTGGCTGCATAATTTTTATCAGTAAAGTATTTGTAAGACTCGGTATTGAGCTCGGCAGGGGCAATGTAATCGGCGGGGTAGGGCTCGTTTTGGCCTTAATTGGTTTTACAATCGAAATATCAAAGATGGTTATTGCCTGATAGCTGGTGCCGCCTTTGCCAGACTATAAAGTCGTTTTTCAGATGATTATAATCGTTTAAGTTGAAAGTCAGACCCAAGAAAACCGACTTGCGTCGGTTTATGGTTCACATCTAAAAGTGATATCAGAGGCTGGGATTGACTGCGCCGGTCACCGGACGGCACAGAGTTACCCCTGGCGGATTCTGGAAAACCATTTGTAGAAATAATTATTAAAAATCATATTTTTATGGTTGTAGGGGCGCACTTATTAGATTCTTTTTGCACTGTTCCGCGGTAATCAAATTCTAGTTGTATGGACAGTTGTGATTAATTAGGTCATACGACAATCTAAATATGTCAGAGTGCACTGTGTGAATACTGACTAATTGATTTCCAATTGACTGAAAAGGAAGGTATACCTATGAAAGAACTAACAGTAAGTGAAACAGAGCTAGTTAATGGCGGCATAGAATATTCAGAAGGCTCTGGATGGGTGGTCGCTACAGCGTTGTATGCTGCAGCAGTTGTGGCTACCGGAGGGGGCGCAATAGCTATAACCGGCGCATTACTTGCATTTGCACAAGCGTCAGCAGCATTAGAATAGCTATGAGAAAAGAAGTGATATATTTCATAGTCTTTATCGCTTTTCAGGTTATTTATGCAATACGTACTTCACCATTTGATTTTACTAGTGGCCTGTTGCTTTCTCTGGGTCTGATTTTTTCATTGGTGTATGTAAAATATGAACTCTTGTCAAATAACCAAAAGTCAGATGAGTAAAGCCCCTGATTGCCGAACCAATGCAATTAATACATATCAGAGATAGTATAATTCAGGCAGGCGGTCCGATGATTGTCTGCCTTTTAAATGAAAGAAACAAAAAACCGACTTTCGTCGGTTTATGTTCACATCTAAAAGTGGTATCTGAGGCCGGGATTGACTGCGCCGGTCACCGGACGGCACAGAGTTACCCCCCCCCCCCCCGCGGATTTTGAAAAATTAGTGTTTAGAATAATTACTTTAAATCAACTGGTTGAAGCTGCAAGAAGTGACTTTGCAAATTCTTTGCATGGTATAAGTTTTCTTACTGAGCGATCACTCACTACTTTTCTAGATTAATGAATGCTCTGTCGAAGCTAATTATAGATTGGTAAAGTGAATATATTATGCGCATAATATGAATGTAACGTGTGGAGGTGTTTATGAATATTACTCTCGGCTCAGAGTTTGAAAAACGTATCAATGAGAAAGTGGCCTCAGGTCTTTATACCTCAGCGAGCGAAGTTATCAGAGATGGCCTTAGATTGCTTTTCGAAAAAGACGTACTAAAGCAGCAACAATTGGACATCTTACGAGAAGAGGTAGGGAAAGGTTTCCAGCAATTATCTGAAGGTAAAAGCTCAGATAAATCAGCATTGGACATCTTTGCTGAAGTAAGTGGCCAAGTCGATGGCAAGTTATAAGCTCTCCGAACTTGCAGAAGATGATCTGAGACTAATAGCCATCAAAACCATTGAAGCTTGGGGACATAGTCAGGCTGAAGCGTATATCTTATTGCTGCATGAGGCCTTAATTAAGATTGCCAATGCGCCAGATATCGGAAAGAGAAGACCAGAGCTTTCTGATAATGCGCGAAGTTTCCCAATTCAAAAACATATGGTTATTACTGGCCCTCAGCACAGGGCATCGAAATCGCCAGAATACTACATCAACGAATGGATGATATATCTGCGTTTGAATAGAAAATAAGACACAAAAAAACCGACTCACGTCGGTTTATTGATGCACACCTAAGAAGTGTTTGGTACCAGAGGCCGGACTTGAACCGGCACAGAGTTACCCCGGCGGATTTTGAAAAGTTGGTGTTTGAAATAATCATTTAAAATCAGCAAGTTAAACTGTAAAAATGACGCTTTGCAAATTCTTTGCATGACTAACAGCTTTTTGCATAGAAAATGCTTAGTGCCACTTTACCCGATTCTCCCTCCCCCTGTACATGAAGCCCCAAACAAAGGTGATGAGGTTTAGGTGGAATCCCTTTCTATCAGATTCAAATAAACGGTGTGTTTTGATCTGAAATTCCATGCCATAACAAATAAATTGATGTTTATTGAAGACGCTATGATTACTGATGCCGCACGCATTCGATTAGAGTAAATGACGTTTTTTATCACCGGATTCATATGTGCCAAGAAATCAGTTCGGTAAACAGAGGCGTAGCTATGATTTCTTTGGAAAATCCATTTGTATTTTCATCGGTGCTTTCACGTTTTTCAATTAGTCCTACTTGCCATGCAAAGTCGAACCAGAAATGAAAAATATACTGGGAGGGAAATTCTATCTTTGAAAGCTCTGACAACGGATCTGCTTGATCTGGGAAAGCCTGCTCAAAAAGTACCTGGTATTCTCGGTAATGTCGCCATTCAGTGCCAAGATGACGAAGCATATACAATGAGTAACCTATACTGAACTGATAGAATGCACAATCGCTCTCATTACCACTAATATACGCCCAGTTGTACTCAGTAGCATACGTTTTAAACAGTATTTGATAAAGTTCAGTCGCAGCTGTGCTATCACCTTGCTGTATGCGCTCATAAAGTTGCCATGTTGATTTCAAAGGCTTCCAGCGCCCACCGTGTTTACGAATTAATTTGGCAATCAACAAGATGCTGCGAACTACATGTAGGTTAATGAAATCGTCTTCTCTATTTATTTTGGAAACGATAAAGCTAGGAGCAAACTCTTTCATATAACTATCGAATAGCGACCGACATAAATTGCGGGGCAAATTTCCATTGGCGGTGCACTTAACTCCATCAGCCCCTAAAGCTCCTATTAAATTTACAGCTAACCAATAAACAGGGGCTGATGTAAATTGGGTAACATTCGAAAATTGCCAGCTAAGTAAATCACTGGATTCGAAAGGCTCAGTAAGTAGCTTGTGAGTTTGGCTTGGTGTGAGGTTAAGCATATCAGTATTCGGTGAACTGTTATGCTCATTCATATAGTTCTCAACAAATGCTTGGGCATCCTCAATTGAGTCAAATTGCTCGTTGGCCATGGCTTGTGATATTGCCTGATTGAGTTCAGTGGCAGGATTTGAGGTTTTCTCTTTTTCTGCATAGAAATCGGTAATACCAAATCCTGGAAGCTCTTCTATCTCTCCGTCTTCAAGCGCTTTTAATAATATCAGGTTATTTTCAGCTAACAGGTAATCCGGATCAATTGCCAACGCTCGATGAAACGCACGTTTTGCAGACAAGTGATCGCCTAAATACATCTGACAAATTCCCAAATTGCCGCAGCTTTGTACATGCTCAGGCTGGCTTTTTAACAGTAGAGTAAAGCAGTTTGCCGCTTCACTGAACTTATGACTTTCTAACAATACAACACCTTCTTCAAAAATTTCGGCGTCTATAAGGTACTGTTCTAAAGTGAGGTGTTCGGGAAGTTGTTCTCTTATCGCCTGGAGATGGAGTCTGGCAGGTTCATATTGATGAAGTTCTTCCGGTGACGCACTGTCCAGCGCATTTTGAAAAGCCGCTAAAGATTCAGCAATTGAGCCAGATTTTTCGGCACAGAGTCCAAAATTAAAGTATACAAAAGCAGGTGCGTAGCCACTGTTTATTGCTTGCTTAAAAAACAAATAACCATCGGTATGATCGTTATCGATAAATACAGCTGCTAGCCCTTGAAGCGCAAAGCAAACAGGATGTCGGGGGAATTTCCTGACCGCTTTTTTTACAATGAGTCGGGCAAGTTTATAATCTTCGTCATCAATGGCATCAAAAAATGCGTCAAGCCGCATCTCTAATTTCGGGAAATCTTTATCAAACTTTGTCAAGTAAGTAGTCTTGAATCACTGAATTAATATAAGAAGCATAACATGCAGAGTTTCCAATCTTGAAGCCGAATTGATTAAATAAATGTTCCGGTATAGGCATATCGTGAAAATATGGCGATTCACTCGGAAAACTAACCGTTTCGTTTTGCGTCTATCGGTCTATAATAGGTCTATATTTAGACCAATAGAGATTGTCATGAAAACTCAAACTGTATCTTACATGAAGGAACATGCGAATCATCTGGAATTGGATAATCCCATTTTGGTCACGCAAAATGGCAAGCCAAAGTATGTTATTCAGGATGCGAAAGACTACGAAGAACAGCAGCAAACTATAGCATTATTAAAACTCATTAATTTGTCAGAACGCAGTGCGCGACAGAATGGGCTATTTGATCTGGATGAAGCATTTGACGACGATTGAATACAGCATAAAAGTGACACCGGTTTTTAAACTTTGTTTGAAAAAACTGAATGCATTTTTAACTAGAAAATTTAATCAGAATGTTGCTAGCGAGACCAAGCAAGCTATTAAATCAAAAGTTAAGTCTCAACTCTCTGGAAATCCGTATTCTGCGCCTCATAGTGACAGGCTCCTGGAACTAGGATTAACTGAATACAGACAACTTCTTGTCGATAGTCATAATGTGGTGTTTTATCGAGTCGATGAGTCTACAAAGACGATCATCCTTCTTCTGGTTATTGATTCTAGACAAGATCTGAAAAAGCTTTTGTTTGAAGTTAACTTGCTCGTCTGATTTATTCTAAATTAATAGAACAGGATGAATACTGATCCCTCGTTTACAGGGTAGAGCAGAGCTACAGAAAGACGCTGATTTCAGGCACAAAAAAACCGACTCTCGTCGGTTTGTGTTCACATCTAAAAGTGGTACCAGAGGCCGGACTTGAACCGGCACAGAGTTACCCCCGGCGGATTTTGAATCCGCTGCGTCTACCAATTCCGCCACTCTGGCACTGATAGATGTGCTGTGACTGCGTACAGTCAGGTTGCGAATTATAACGATGTCATAGAGGCTGACAAGCGTTTTTTAGTGATTCTTCAATAAGCGGCTAAATATTATGCTGATTTGCGCCAGGTTTTGACAAGCAGGGCAGAAAGCCGTTGCAAGCTTATTGGTTAGTAACGGTTTTTATTTCTACACCCATAAACTCATGGTAACACTGCCAATGTGCCAGTGTTAAAATTATTTTTAAAAAGTTTAAAAAATAGCCTGACACAACTGAATAACGGTGCTAGGATCCGTGTGCCTTTGAAAGGTTCTATTATATTTGAAAATTGCTCGTTCCGTTGATCCATTGTAAGTCCCTTGCGCGATTCACATTAGATACGATTACTGAATCAAGCCTGCCGCAAAACAGATAGCCCTTCAATGCAACACCGGTTGTTACAACCACTTAAATTTAATACTTTTTGGAGTTATCTATGTCTACTTCTACAGGCACAGTAAAATGGTTCGACGAAGCTAAAGGTTTCGGTTTTATTTCTCAGGCTGACGGCGGCAAAGATGTATTTGTACACTTCCGTGCGATCAAATCTGACGGTTTCCGCACCTTAACTGAAGGTCAAAACGTTCAGTTCACTATCGAACAAGGTAACAAAGGTCCACAGGCTGCTGACGTAGTAGTACTGTAAGACAGTTGTTCTTAAAACAGGCACCTTCGGGTGCCTGTTTTGTTTCTGGCTCCAGATAATCTTTCTTTCGCTTTCCGTCCTTACGCTAACCGTCTACTTTTGCTCTGAACTGTGGCACACTTGCGCCCATCGCTGTCATACACACCGCAAGCCATGGTTAAAAAAGTAAAAAACACTAAAACAAAACAAATCAATCAGTCATCGCAACAGGTTGAGCAATCTGCCCGTGCCGGATTCGTGCGGCGTCTGGCTGCCATGATCTATGATGCACTGGTGGCTACGGCAGTAGGCATGTGTGCGGCCATGGTATTGATTGTGGTGCTGGTTGTCTCACTGAAGAACGGCTGGCTTGATTTACAAGGTTACAATGAACCCAATGAATTACTTGGCGAGTCTGTGATGTATAAAACGCTGATCCAGGTTTGGGTTGGTTTGTGGGTTGCCGGGTTTTTCTTATGGTTTTGGAAGCGCGGCGGTCAAACCCTTGGGATGCGCGCCTGGCGGTTACGGATATACAGCACTACCGACGAGCCGGTAGGGTGGGGCCGACTTGTGCTGCGATTAATCGCCTCGCTGGGCGGACTGGGCACACTGCTAGTGCTGCTAGATGTCAAGAACAAGCAATCTCTGCAAGACCGGCTGGCACAAACCGAAGTGCTCAAACTGACTAAAGAACAGAATAATCACAAGAGCTGGTAATTAAAATCAAGGGGTCAGAGTACATGAATGAAGTTCATGTACTCTGACCCCTTGATTTATCTGGAGAGCAGTGCTGTTGCTACAGCAGCGAAGAGGATGCTTGGTAGCAGCGCGCCAAGTACCGGCGGAATGTTATAAACCAGGCTCAGTGGGCCGAATACTTCATTGGTGATGAAAAAGCCGAAGCCGGTTAATACGCCCATGATAATTCGCGCACCCATAGTCACACTTCGCAATGGTCCGAATATGAACGACAGCGCCATTAATAGCATTACACTTACGGTAACCGGTTGCAGTACTTTACGCCATAAAGCCAGCTCGTAGCGGCTGGTATCCTGCTTGTTATTGGCCCGGTAAGTGATGTATTCCTGCAAACCCTGAATCGATAACGCCTCGGGCTTCACTGTTACGATACCCAGTTTGTCTGGCGTTAAAGACGAGTCCCAGCGCCAGGTTGGCTGTACATCGGCAGTAATAGCGTCTGCGCTAAAGTAGGTGTGTGTCACCTGAGTCAGCGTCCAGCCATTTTGTTCGTAAAAGCCGCCACCGGCATTGGTGATGCTGTCCAGCTGTAAGCCATCATTAAACCGGTAGATAGTGACTTCCTGCAATGAATCGCGGCTCATTACCTGGCCAATACTCACGAAATGATCGCCGTCTTTGGCCCACACATATTTATCGGAGGAAAACAGCGAGCCGCCGGTTATGGCTTCGGTACGCAGCTCTTTGGCGCGGGATTCACTTACCGGGGTGATCCATTCACCCACTGCCATTACCACAATAATCATCACCACGGCCGATTTCATGGCTGAGGTAATCAAGTTCCAGCGGCTAAGGCCTGCTGCCTGCATAACCACCAGTTCGCTGTTGCTGGCCAGCACACCCATGCCGATGAGTCCGCCAAGCAATACCGCCATCGGAAAGAACTGTTCAAGGTCCCGGGGTAAACTAAGCAGTACGTAAACCAGCGCGGCCAGCATGTCGTAGTTGCCTTCGCCAACTTTGCGCAATTGTTCAACAAACTTGATCAGGGCACTCAAACCAATCAATACCGACAGGGTTACAGTAACTGTACCCAACAAGGTTCTGGCGATATACCAGTCGAGAATGCGGATCATGACTTTCTCCGCTTCAGCATGGCTTTAATTTCGGTGCCGAACTTACGATCCCGGGCGAGCAGGGTAAAGCCAATGATCAGCATAATGCCGTGCACCCACCACAAGCCGAGCTGGATAGGAATTTTGCCGTCTTCCAGCACGCGTCGGCTGGCCAGTAGCAGCATAAAGTAACCAAGGTACAGTAAAATCGCCGGGAACATCTTACCAAAGCGCCCCTGGCGCGGATCCACCGCACTGAGCGGCACCGCAATCAGCACCAGAAAAGGAATCGATAGCGGAATAGCCAGCCGCCATTGCAGTTCAGCCAGTGCTTCTGTGGAGCCGTCTTCAAGCAATTCCATGGTGGGGATTACCGACACCTTTTTGCGCTTTTGCTGCTGCTCCGGGTCGTCAATCTGGATTTGATATTCATCGAAAGCCACTACCCGAAAATCCAGGCGACGCTGCTCGCCTTCGTACTGATTACCGTTATTCAGAATCAATTGGCGGGTGCCGTCCGGCTCTTTGTTAACCGTGCCTTGTTCGGCATAAACGACCCGAACCTGCTCGTCACCTTCATTTTTTTGCTGGGCCAGAAAGACTTTCTGAAGTGAGTTGTCACTACCAATATCATGTACGAATATTACGGCTTCCTGGTTGCCGGTTTGTTGGAATCTGCCAGGAATAATGGCACTAAAACCGGCTTCTGCCTTGGCTTGCTCGCGCAGGTTATATTCACTCTCTGCGGCCAGCGGTGCCAGATACAGAGTAACAACGCCAGTCACCAACATAATGATGAACGATAAAAATAACATTACGCGGGTGACATACCATTCACTGATCCCGCAGGCGCGCATTACGGTCATTTCGCTGTCTACATACAGCCTGCCGTAAGCCATCATAATCCCCAAAAAAGCGCTGATAGGAATAACCAGCGAAGCGAGTACCGGAGCATATAAAGACAGGAAGCCGAGCACCAGACTGGCCGGGATGTCACCCTCTGAGGCGTCTCCCAAAACACGGACAAATCGCAGGGTAATGAAAATTGCCATCAATATTAAAAATATGGCAATTTGCGATTTAAGCGTTTCCTTAAGCAGATAGCGGAATATCAGCATATCTGGCCTGTGCAAAAAGTCGGAATTTTAGTGAAAGCGGCTATAATTTTGAGTAAACTTACCATTTTTACAAGTTTTGCCAGTAATAACTAACCGTTGGTTCCGGAAGGCGCGTTTGCCTGAACCGTGAATTATCACGTTGACGCGCCCTACGCAGGATTGAATTCGTGCGTATTAAACCATAAAGCAAGGCAAAACGGCATGTAAAATTGTTCCGGGCCAACCAGACAGAACAAAAAGAGGTGATACAGTGGAGTTTAACGTAAAGAGCGGCAGTCCAGAGAAACAACGCAGTGCATGTATTGTGGTGGGCGTTTATGAGCCGCGACGTTTGTCCGGCGTTGCCGAACAACTGGACGCAATTAGTGAAGGATACATCAGCAATCTGCTGCGCCGCGGCGACCTCGAGGGGAAAGCCGGTCAGATGTTGCTGCTCCACCACGTACCCAATGTATTAAGCGAGCGGGTGCTGCTGGTTGGTTGTGGAAAAGAACGCGAGCTGGACGAGCGCCAGTACAAACAGATCATCGCTAAAACCATTCAAACCCTCAACGAAACCGGTTCAATGGAAGCTGTGTGCTTCTTAACCGAGCTACACGTTAAGGGTCGTGATACCTACTGGAAAGTACGCCAGGCGGTAGAAACCTCACAGGACACCCTGTACACCTTCCTGCAACTGAAGACCAAGAAAGGCGAACCGCGTCGTCCGCTGCGTAAAATTGTTTTCAATGTGCCAACCCGTCGCGAACTCACCGTGGGTGAAAAAGCGGTTGAGCACGGCCTGGCCATTGCCAAGGGCGTTAAGGTGACTAAAGACGTGGCCAACATGCCACCAAACATCTGTAACCCGGCTTATCTGTGGGAGCAGGCTCAGCAAATGGCTGAAGAATATGGCAGCGTTAACGTGGAAGTCGTTAACGAAGCCAACATGAAAGATTTGGGGATGAATTCTTACCTGGCCGTGGGCCGTGGCTCTGAGAATGAATCGCTAATGAGTATTATTCATCATAAAGGCGGCGCTGATGATCAGGCACCACTGGTGCTGGTGGGTAAAGGCCTTACCTTTGACTCAGGCGGTATCTCATTAAAGCCAGGCGATGGCATGGACGAAATGAAGTACGACATGGGCGGCGCAGCCTCCGTACTGGGTGTTATGCATACAGTGGCGGCGCTCAATCTGCCAATTAACGTAATTGGCGTACTGGCCGGTTGTGAAAACATGCCGGATGCTAACGCTTATCGCCCTGGTGATATCTTAACTACCATGTCGGGCCAGACGGTTGAAGTGTTAAACACTGATGCGGAAGGCCGTTTGGTACTGTGTGATGCGCTGACTTATGTTGAGCGTTTCGATCCGGAAACCGTGGTTGATGTAGCCACATTAACAGGTGCTTGTATCATCGCGCTGGGTAAACATGCTACCGGCCTGATGAGCACGCACAACCCACTGGCTCACGAGTTGCTGAATGCCTCTGAGCAGGCATCAGACCGTGCATGGCGCTTACCGCTGTGGGATGACTATCAGGAGCAACTTGAAAGCCCGTTTGCCGATATGGCTAACATTGGCGGTCGTCCGGCGGGTTCAATTACTGCTGGCTGCTTCCTGTCGCGCTTTACCAAGAAATACAACTGGGCGCACCTGGATATCGCAGGTACTGCGTGGAACAGTGGTAAGAATAAAGGCGCAACCGGTCGTCCGGTGCCTATGCTGGCGCAGTTCCTGATGAACCGTGCTGGTTTAGGCGCAGAGGATTAAAGGTTAATGCCTGCCGTTCGATTTTACGCACTGGCTGAGGCGTCTGTTTCTCCCGCAGGGCACAAAAGTGTACCTGCGGTGTGCGCCAAAGCCTGCGAACTCACCGCCGAGCTCTATTCGCAGAAGAAAAAGAGTGTGGTACTGTGCGCAGACCAGGCTCAGGCCGAAGCTGTCGATCAGCTTTTATGGCAACTGCCAGCGGCGCGGTTTGTGCCGCACAACCTTGCCGGTGAGGGCCCCAATGGCGGCGCACCGGTAGAAATCGTCTGGCAGCCTCAGTCGCTGCCACGCAAACAATGTCTGATTAACGTTAGCGGAAAAATGGTGGATAACTTCAACCAGTTTCAGCAAATTATTGATTTTGTGCCGGTAGAAGAAACGGCCAAGCAGCGAGCCCGCGAACGTTACAAACAATTTCAACAAGCCGGTTGCCAGATGCAATTCCTGCCGGCCTAAAAAGAGACTTTTCGAGACACTCCATGGACAAAACCTACGAACCCCAATCGATCGAAAAACAGTGTTATCAGCGCTGGGAAAGCGAAGGCTTATTCAAAGCCAAGGGTGATGAAGCGCCAACGGGGAACCCTTACTGTATTTTACTGCCGCCTCCTAATGTTACCGGCAGCCTGCATATGGGCCACGGCTTCCAGCAAACCATTATGGACGTGCTGACCCGTTATCACCGTATGAAAGGCGATAATACGCTGTGGCAGGTGGGAACCGACCACGCTGGTATTGCCACCCAAATGGTGGTTGAGCGTCAGTTAAATGCCGAAGGCAAAACCCGTCACGATCTGGGACGCGAAGCGTTTATCGACAAAATCTGGGAGTGGAAAGAGCACTCAGGTGGCACCATCACCAGCCAGATGCGCCGTTTAGGCACCTCGCCAGACTGGGACCGTGAAGTGTTTACCATGGACGATAACCTGTCCAAAGCGGTGACCGAAGTCTTTGTACGTTTGCACGATGACGGCCTGATCTATCGCGGCAAACGTTTGGTTAACTGGGATCCGGTACTGCACACCGCGGTTTCCGATCTCGAGGTACTCAACGAGGAAGAAGCTGGCCATATGTGGCACATGCGCTATCCGCTGGCCGATGGCAGCGGCAGTATTGTGGTTGCCACTACTCGACCTGAAACCATGCTGGGCGACACCGCTGTGGCGGTACACCCGGAAGATGAGCGTTATCAGGACTACATTGGCAAAGAGATCCGCCTGCCGATCACCGGCCGTTTAATCCCTATCATTGCTGATGATTATGTGGATCCGGAATTTGGTACCGGCTGCGTTAAGATTACGCCTGCGCATGATTTCAACGATTACGACATGGGTAAGCGTCACGGCTTGCCGATGATCAATATCTTCACCCCGGATGCCAAAGTTAACGACGAAGCCCCGGAAGCCTATCAGGGGCTGGACCGCTTTGATGCGCGTAAAGCTATTGTAGCGCAGCTCGAAGAAGACGGTGTACTGGTTAAAATTGACGATCACAAACTTAAAGTACCTCGTGGCGATCGCACGGGGGCGGTTATCGAACCATACCTCACCGATCAGTGGTACGTGGCAATCGAAGAGCTGGCTAAGCCGGCTATCGAAGCGGTAGAAAGCGGCGAAATTCGTTTTGTACCAGAGAACTGGAATAAAACCTACTACCAGTGGATGAACAATATTCAGGACTGGTGTATTTCCCGTCAGCTGTGGTGGGGTCACCGCATTCCAGCCTGGTACGACAATGAGGGCAACGTTTACGTTGGTCGTACAGAAGACGAGGTACGCAACAAGTACCACCTTGAAGCGGGCGTCCAGCTGAACCAGGACGAAGACGTTCTGGATACCTGGTTCTCTTCTGCATTATGGCCGTTTGCCACCATGGGCTGGCCGGAAGAAACCCCAGAGCTGGAAACTTTTGTGCCGTCGTCGGTGCTGGTTACCGGGTTCGATATTATCTTTTTCTGGGTAGCGCGCATGATCATGATGACCAAGCGCTTTACCGGCAAAATCCCGTTTAAAGATATCTACATTACCGGCCTTATCCGCGACGAAAGCGGTGACAAAATGTCGAAGTCGAAAGGTAACGTGCTGGATCCTATCGATCTGATCGACGGTATCGACCTGGAATCACTCGTTACTAAACGCACCACTGGCATGATGCAGCCACAACTGGCGGCTAAAATTGAAAAACGCACCCGCAAGCAGTTCCCTGAAGGTATTCATGCCTACGGTACTGATGCGCTGCGTTTTACGTTTGCAGCCATGGCGTCAACCAGTCGTGATATCAACTTTGATATGGGCCGGGTAGAGGGCTACCGTAACTTCTGCAACAAAATCTGGAATGCCTCGCGCTTTGTGCTGATGAACACCGAAACCGAAGATACCGGTCGTGACGGTGGCGAGTTAGTCCTGAGCCTGGCCGATAAGTGGATTTGGGCGCAGTTCCAGCAAACTCTGGTGGAATTTGAAAAAGCGCTTGCTGATTATCGCTTTGATATTGCAGCACAAACGGTTTATGAGTTTACCTGGAACCAGTTCTGTGACTGGTATCTGGAGCTTACCAAACCGGTACTGAATAACGATGAGTCAAGCGACGCTGAAAAACGCGGTACCCGTCATACGTTAATTAATGTGCTGGAGAGCCTGCTGCGCTTATTGCACCCGTTAATGCCATTTATTACCGAAACCATCTGGGAACGTGTGGCACCGCTTAGTGCGTTGGATTTCAACGCTGGCGACAGCATCATGGTTCAGCCTTTCCCGACGTTAGATGCCGCTAAGCAGGATGAGCAGGTACTGGCCGACATCGAATGGGTTAAGCGCTTTATCGTAGGTATTCGTAACATTCGTGGTGAAATGGACATTGCGCCGAGCAAGCCACTTCCTGCACTGCTGCGTAACGTTAGCAGCGAAGACGAGCGCCGTTTAGGTATTTCCCGCACCTTTATCGACCGCCTGGCACGTCTTGAGTCCATTACGGTGCTTAAGGAAGGTGAAGAAGCACCAGCCAGCGCGGCAGCGGTAGTGGGTGAGATGGAAATTCTTATTCCTATGGCGGGCCTGATTGATAAAGAAGCCGAGCTTGCCCGTATTGCTAAAGCCATGGGTAAACTGGAACAAGACGTAGCCCGCTTTAAAGGCAAGCTGTCTAACGAGAAGTTTGTTAGCAATGCGCCTCAAGCCGTGATTGAAAAAGAAAAAGCCAAGCTGGCTGATTCTGAGTCACAGCTGGCTAAGCTGAAAGCTCAGCACGAGACAATTGCCGCGCTGTAAGTATTTGTACTTAAGATAATAAAAAACGCACCAGGTGAAAGCCTGGTGCGTTTTTTTATGGGTTGCGTTTGTTAATTCGGAACTGCCTTATACCAATCCACATAGGAGTTTACTCTCTCAGAGTGAGTCAAAACGACTTAGATCACGACGCGTTCTCTGTGGCATAGTCATT
>NZ_RCUA01000057.1 GCF_003731635.1 Marisediminitalea oceani
CCACATTCTTCGGCACATTTACGCAATGGCTTACTGTCCAGCATACAGCGAATATATTCTAACCAAAGCTCTTTGTACCTCAGTCGAGCTAGCGGTGTCGCCGTTGTCGCTACAAAGGTTTTGCCGCAGTTCTTGCAGCGATAACGCTGCATCTTGTTTACCTTGCCGTGCCGATTGATCAGTGAGCTATGGCAGTGCGGGCATTCAGGGTTTTCAACCATCCGCTCCTCAAGCTCTGTTATCAACTGTGAGACGCTATCAGTGCCTTTCAGCAGCTTCTCAACATAACGGGTTTGACTATCTGTTAAGTGTTCTAACTCGGCTATAAGCTTTGTAAATTGTGCTGGGATCATGATCAACCCTCAATAACTGTATTCATATACAGTATAGCAACAATTTAGCAGAACATAGCCATACGTTTTATGCCTGTTCATTCGAAAGTTACCGGTATTTCGACTACCTTTTATTCAGACTTGAGACAAAATGATTGCTGGATAAATAGTGAAAGAATACGAGATAGTTATTGTTGATGATGACATCATCACCTTAGCGTTACTGGAGGAAGCGTTAAAGGAATTTAACGTCCTGGTTATGGCCTCACCGGTTGACGCGCTGGAGGCTGTCAGAGAAATGGAAATCCCACCATTACTCATCATACTCGACGTAACAATGCCGCAAATGAGTGGTTTTGAATTGTGTGTCAAACTACGCGAGTTTGTTAGTGAAGAACAGTCAGATATTATCTTCCATACCGCTAGCAGTGAGATGGAAGAGCGCTTAAAAGGGTATGAAATAGGCGCCAGTGACTTTCTGATAAAACCAATAGAAATTCAGGAGTTGCGTAAAAAAGCCAAAACCATCATCAAACGCGGCAAAAAACGCCGTGCAGAACAGGCCAGTACAGAGTCGAATTCGCAACTGATACAGGCGGTGATATCGGACCTCACGGAACAGGGAATTTTAATTCACTACTTCCGGGCTGCGTCGAAAACCAGCAGCATTTCCTCGCTGCTAAATCTTATTGTGAAAACCGCTTCTAATTTCGGTATCAACAGTTCTGTTCAGGCAAAGTATGTTATGAATGATATTGAGTACCGTCAGGCAGTGTCAAATGAAGTCACTATTTCAGCGCTTGAACGAGAGTTACTCGACCGCCTTGAATACTCAGAGCGAATCATGACCAGAGGTAAACGGTTGTTCCTTAATTATCCACCTTTTACACAAATCATTAAGAATATGCCGGATGATCCCGCCCAGGCCGGGCGCTTCAGAGACCATTTGGCAATAATTCTGGAAGCCGCTGCAAGTCAGTATCGGGATATTGTAAAAACTGATGAAGTGAATTTAATGATACAGGAGCTTGAAGTCGTACAAAAAAGAGCAGACTTAGAGAATCAGACGAAAAATCGTCAGGTCCTCGATACACTGACTGAGTTGGTTGATTCTGTCGAAAGTAAAATTTTTGAATACGGCTTGACCGAAGAGCAGGAAAGCGAGCTGTTGCAGTTGTTCCGTAAGAGCACCGATAAAGCCTACGATACGATTGATAATGCAATGACAACTGAGAATCTGCGTTTAATCATGCAGCGATTAAAAGCTTTGCGTGAACTGAGTCAGTCCCAGGACGAAGAGGCAGAGAGTATTGTGGACGTGGAGTTGTTTTAAGTCAGCTTCTGTTTGCGATTAAACTCATAAACTGCTTTTGCTTTGGCCAGATATAGTTTTAGGAGCGTTAGCCAGCAGTCAGGCGGCACGGCAGGTCAATGACATTTTCGTGACAAAAGGGTAAGCTTAGCAAAACTCATTGGACCTGTTTGATTGCCCGTTGCCGTGGCTGACAGGCCATTTGCTAAAGAGAACCGATAACATGAATGCAAAAGTCGTATTAAGTGGTGTGGGTCTGTGGACGCCGCCCTATAAAATTACTAATCAGGAATTGGTTGAAAGCTATAACGCTTGGGCTGAGGCCTACAATCAGAAACATCAGGCGCAAATTGAAGCTGGCGAACTGACTGCCAAACCGTTTTCCAGTGCCGAATTTATTGAAAAGGCTTCCGGTATTAAAAGCCGCTATATCTATCGTAAGGAAGGCGCGCTGGATATTGAACGGATGCGCCCGAAGATCCCGGAACGCGGCGAAGGCGAGTTGTCGAATCAGGCGGAGATTGCCATTGAGGCGGCTAAACTGGCCATGGCCGATGCCAACAAAACTGCTGCCGAGATTGATGCCGTCATTGTTTCCTGTGCATACACACAACGTTCTTACCCGGCGATTGCCATCGAAGTGCAAAACGAACTGGGTATTGATGGTTTTGGTTTTGATATGCTGGTGGCCTGTTCAGCGGCTACCTTTGGCATGCACCGGGCCTGGGAAATGATCGCATCGGGCAATGCCAAATGTGTATTGGTGATTAACCCGGAGCTGGTTTCACCTCAGGTTAACTATACCGATCGCGACAGTCATTTTATTTTTGGAGATGTAGCAACGGCAACCATTCTGGAAACTGCCGAAACGGTTAACACTGATACTGCTTTTGATATCCTCAGTACCAAAGCAAAAACCATGTACTCCAATAATATCCGCTCGAATTTTGGCTATATGAGCCGGGCCAATGATGCGGATCCCTTTGGTCCGGATAAGCTATTTCATCAGGCTGGCCGCCGGGTATTTAAAGAAGTCTGCCCCATGGCGGCTGAACACATTGCCAGCCATCTTGGCCAACATGAGCTAACGCCAAACAAAGTTAATCGCTGGTGGTTACACCAGGCCAACATCAATATGAATACGCTGATTTGCAAAAAGCTGCTGGGCCGGGATGCCAACAGTGAGGAAGCCCCAATTGTTCTGGATGAGTATGCCAACACCGCTTCGGCGGGCTCGATTATCGCTTTCGCCCTGCATCATCAGGATCTTGCCAGTCAGGACGTGGGCGTTATTTGTTCCTTCGGCGCCGGTTATTCCATTGGTAGTCTGGTTGTCCGCAAAAGGTAGCTGGAAGCTACAGGCAGATTGTGATAGAAAATAACCAATAAATAGAGGGGGTTAAACTTCCCCCTCTTTGGCAGTATCAATAAATACTGCGGCCCACCACAACTGCCCCGGGGCAACAGTAGGACAACAAATGATTGCAGATATTGGCTACGGCCTGAATAGTTTTGGTTACCTGGTATTGTTGTTACTGCTGTTTACGGTGCGTAAACCGGGGCTGGCGAAATACATGCTTAGCCTCGCCACACTGGTTACGCTGGTTTGGTCTCTGAGCTTTGTGTCGCTGTTAAGCGGTCCGTTAAGTGTCCTTCATCTGCTCCAGGCTGATACGATTAAGCAGGGCATCTGGCTGCTGTTTATTGCCAGCTGTCTGAAAAATGATTTTGCTAATATCTGGCAGGTGCTGCGCCAGCCGGCCACCTTATTTGCGTTGTTGGTTCCGGCCATAGCACTGTTAAGCCCTTGGTTTATACAGGTGGACATTACCTGGCATTTCCTGATGCAAACCCTGATAGCACTGGAAGTGCTTATTCTGCTCGAAGTGCTTTACCGTCAGGTTGGGCAGGATCAATGGGCGTATAAGCCACTGGCGTTGTATTTAGGCGCGACCAATCTGTTTGAGTTTGTTTTTTATGCTAACTCCACCATGATCGCCAGTGTGGAGCCTGGATTTATTGCCGCCCGAGGGTATATCTACCTGTTAATGTTACCGTTTCTGGTAATTGCGACACGGCGGATAAAGCACTGGGGCGTGAATATTTTTATCTCCCGGGATGTAGTACTGCATAGTTCATTGCTGCTGGTAGCCGGGGTGTATCTCTTTATCATGGCAGCCATGGGCTACATTATCAGCTACCTGGGCTGGAGCTGGGGTTACACAGTGCAAATTATACTGATTGCGCTGTCGCTGGTTATGCTCGCTACGCTGTTTTTATCCAATACATTTCGTACCCGCATTAAAGTATTTATCACCAAGCATTTCTTTGCGAATCAGTTTGATTATCGTGAAGAGTGGGTAAAACTGACTAATGTACTGTCGCAAAACGATCAGTCGTTACCCAGTGTGTACCAGGTGGCACTGGAAGGCGTGATGGGGGCGATCAACTACGACAGTGGCGCACTCGTCAAAAAGCAGGGGCCAGGCTTTCATGTAGTGAGCAGCCATCACTTTATGCCGTTATCCGAGGTGGAGTGGACGCTTAAGCCCTTATGGGATTATTGTGAAAAAACCGGCTGGCTAATCGACCTCGATGAGTATCGCACCAAGCCTTATGTTTATGAGGGGCTGAACCTGTCTAATGAAACGGTCGAAACGACCCGATTGCAACTGGTTATTCCGTTTATTCGCGAAGGCAATATGTGGGGGCTGGCCTTGCTGTGCGCCGTGGATCGGCCAAAAGTGTCGCTCAACTGGGAAGTGCGTGACTACCTAAATGCCGTAACTAACCAAATTGCTAATGTTATTTATCTTCATGAAGCGGCACAATCACTGGCAGAGAATGCACAATTCGCGGCCTTTAATCGTATGGCAGCCTTTGTTTTGCACGATCTCAAGAATGTACTGGCACAGATAGACTTAATCCTGTGTAATGCAGAGCAGCACAAAGGTAACCCTGAATTTATTGAAGATACCTTCGAAACCCTGCATCATACCAAAGCACGGATGGACAGGATGCTGCGCCAGCTTACAGAGAAACAGGTAGAAGAACGGGGCGCCGACGCCACGCATACCTTGTCACTGTTAATTAAGCAGGTGATTGATAAGCGATGTCAGTCTTTATTACCGCTGCCGCAGGTAGTGATTAGAGAAGAAACCGACGTTGTGGTAGATCAGGATAAGTTTGCCAATGTGATGTATCATCTTATTAGCAATGCTCAGCAGGCCTGTGCCGATGACGGTGAAATTGAAGTCATGCTGGTACTGGACGCCGAGCGGCAACACCAACTCGTGTTTATTGAGGATAATGGCACGGGGATGGATGAAGAATTTTTAAAGCATCGCCTGTTCAAGCCCTTCGATACCACTAAAGGTAACGCGGGAATGGGCATCGGCGCATATGATGCAAAAACCTATATGGAATCGATAGGCGGATATTTACAGGTACAAAGCCAGCCAAACATTGGCACTTGCTTTACCCTGGGCTTTCCCATTCAGTAAAACGTCAATATCGAGCAGAATAAAAACGGAAACAGTGTATGAGTGACACCATCCTGGTAGTTGATGACGATTTAGGTATTCAAAAGCAGTTAAAATGGAGTTTAACCGACTTTAATGTGGTTTTCGCCGATGATCGTTCCTCTGCAATTGCGCAGTTACGTCGGTTTGAACCCAAAGTGGTGACTCTCGATTTAGGCTTACCGCCTGATCCGGCCAACGCCTCAGAAGGCCTGAAAACCCTGGAAGAAATTCTGGCTCTGGCGCCCAATACCAAGGTCATTGTGGTAACCGGCAATAACGATAAAGAAAACGCGTTGAAAGCCATCGACTTTGGCGCCTATGACTTTTATCAGAAACCCATCGATTCCGACACGATAAAGCTGCTCATCAATCGCGCCCTGAACCTGGCCAAGCTGGAAGATGAAAACCGGATCCTGGCTAAAACAAGACCGGCCATGGGGCGGATTATCGGCAACAGTGACGCTATCCAGACCGTAATGCGCAAAGCGGAAAAAATTGCCGGTACCGATATCAGCACCTTATTACTGGGCGAAAGTGGCACCGGTAAAGAAGTCTTTGCCCGCACCATTCACGAGCACAGCCCCCGCAAAGACCAGCCTTTTGTGGCCATCAACTGTGCCTCAATCCCGGAAAACCTGCTTGAGAGTGAGTTATTCGGTTACGAAAAAGGGGCCTTCACCGGCGCGAATAAAACCACCGTAGGTAAAATCGAAACGGCACAAGGGGGCACACTGTTTCTCGATGAAATTGGTGATATGCCCATTGGTTTACAGGCTAAGATGTTGCGTTTCCTGCAGGAACGGGTGATTGAGCGGGTTGGCGGCAGAAATGAAATTCCGGTGGATATTCGGGTGATTTGTGCTACCCACAGAGATATTCAGACCATGGTGGGGGAAGAAACCTTCCGTGAGGATTTATTCTATCGTATCGGCGAAATCCCGATTAATATTCCGCCGCTGCGGGAACGTGAGCAGGATATTGTATTACTGGCGCGCACTTTTCTGAATCAATACCGCGAAGAATTTAATGCCAAAGCCAAGAGCTTCAGTGACGGCGCGATAAGAGCCATGCTGGCCCATCGCTGGCCGGGCAACATTCGCGAACTGCAGAACAAACTCAAATCTGCTGTCATCATGGCAGAAGGCACGGTTATTCAGGCCGACGATCTGGGTCTGCTCGAGCCTTCGGAAGATTTTGCAAGTGAAATCCTTAACCTGCGCGAAGTGCGTGAACAGGCTGAAAGTAAAGCGATCCGTAAGGCTTATCAGCGAGCCGACAAGAACATGTCTAAAACGGCGGAGTTACTGGGTGTTACCAGACCAACGCTATATTCATTAATCGATAAGTACCACCTGGAAGATTTGAAAACCGGTGTGTAATACCTGTAGCGGCGGTTGATTTGCGGCGCTGATTAACTGCTTTGTTCAGCCCAGCTAATGGCTGATAAATGGTTAAGAGAGGTTTGTACCCGGGTCGGCGGTAAATCAAATTTTTCTTCCAACCGGGATGTCGGCCGGTCAGCGGCCTCTGATTTCTCGCCGGTTAAACCTATCCAGCAGTCTTTTCCGGACCGCTTTGCCGCATACAGGCATTCATCCAGTAAACCAAAGTAACTGTCCCAGTCGAGGCGTGCAGGTTCGCTGGGGTATAGTGGCAGAACACAAAAACCAATGGAACAGGTAATGTGAAGGCTATGCTGTTGGCTAACATGAAAGTCGTGATCGTGGATCCCCTGGTGTAGTCTGTCTGCGAGGGCTACGGCTTCAAGTCGATTGGTATTGCGGCACACGGCCAGAAATTCTTCACCTCCCCAGCGGATAAGCATGTCTGATGGCCTGAATACTGAGCGCATCACTTTCGCCAAATCGGTTAAAATACGGTCGCCCGCCATATGACCGTAGGTGTCATTAATGTGTTTAAAATTATCAATGTCGAGCAGAAAACAAAGCATGTCTGAGGGGCTGTTGGTCAGTGTGCACTCACGGGATAACAGATACGCCTGCTGGGCGCGATTGATTTCCTGTGGTAACTGGTTATTCAGGTACTGACGGTTGTACAAACCGGTGAGCGGATCCATCAGGCTGGCCCGCTCCAGCGCAATGTAGGCATTTTCCAGCTCGGCATTTTTAGATTCCAGTTCCTGGGTGCGCCTGCGCACTTCACGCTTTAAAAAGCGCGAACGCTGACTGTGGTTAAACCGGCTCCAGATTAAGAACACCAGTAAGGTGACAGCAAACAGCGACGCATAGAGCATCCGTACTTCCAGTTCCTGCTGTTCTGCTTTGGCCAGCTGAATGGCCTGATTTTTATTCAGTAGCTCCAGCGATTGAGCCTGACGCTCAACATCCAGCTGTGATTGGAGGTACAACAGTGCCAGCGAGCGGCGTTGCTCAAGACTTTGCTTCTCGAGCTGTTGCTGGCGCTTAAGAGCATTAAGTGCTGCGGCATAATTTTCGCTTTGTTCATGCATTTGCATTTTTACCGTTTCAAACCGTGCCTGAGTAAGTAACTCACCTCTCTCTATAGCTTGTTGCAAACCCTGGTCGATGTGGTTAGTGAGAGCCTGTTGGTCTTTGCCAAGATAGGCCTGTGCCAGGTTTAAGTGCAGCTCGGTAAGCAGGGTAGTGCAGTTATATTCAGTCGCTTGTTGAAGTTTTGACTCAAGCAGTTGAATGCCGGCTTCCGGCTGATTCTGGCTGAGCAGAATATTACCCAGACTGGAGTCTATTTTGGCCACATCGCATTGTGCTTCTAACTGGTTAAACTGTTCTTTGCTCTGTTCCAGATGGCGCCGGGCATTATCAAAATGCCCCATCTGGATATTTACCTGGCCAAGGTGATAATCGAGCTCTGCTTGCAGGGTTTTTATTTGCAGGGTATCAATCAGTACAGCGGCATCCTGCAGGTACAGCATGGCTTCATCGTTTTTATCGATTTCACTGTATACCCGGGCGATTTGCATCAGAGTAGACGCTGTAGCCTGGTTGTTGTTTTCCTGCCGGAGTAACGGTAATGCTCGCTCTAACTGACTTAAAGCACTCTCAAACTGGCCTAACTGCCGCAGGGAAATACCGACTTCCAGCTGTTGCAAGGCAATGCCGTCGTAGCGGCCCTGCTGATGATAGATGTCTTTGGCGAGGTTAAAGTAACCCAGAGCAGACTGATAGAGCCCCATCACCCGATAGGTTCTGCCAATATCTGTATACAAATCGGCCATACCAAGGGGCTCTCTGGCGCCTTTAAAAAAGTCCAGGGCACGCTGAAACTGCCGCAATGCCAGCGGGTAATTATTCTTAATCAGTGAGATGTGCCCTAAGGCGTGCGCGCCCGTAGCAGAGGCTCGTTGATTTTGTTCTGACTCGGACAGTGCTAATTGTTCGCGGATTTGGCGTTCGGCTTCCTGGGTATCGCCCTGATTTACCAGTTTCTCTACATTGAAGCCGCTGGCATAAAACGCGTGTCCATCCATTGAAACGTGGCGCACAGAGTGCGCGAATCCGGGTACAGAGCAGCACAGCAAAGACAGCAACAGGCCTACACGGTTTAACATCATTACTTTCTACACCGCCCTGTGACGTAAGACGCGTGACTCCATTACTGCGCTGTCATGTCGTATTGATACTAAAGTTTACTCTTTTATTATGGTGTTATTTTGAGGTTCGTTTAAAAAATAATCAATAGCGCGAGCCAGTTTTCTGCCGCTTAATCAAAATTGAGACTGGCGTAGCGCTGGATCCAAAGCCTGATCAGTTTTGATTTTGCTATACCGCTATGCTCTGACAGTTGCTGAAGCTGGTCTATACATTCCGGCGTCAGCGTAAAAGTTGCTCTGCGCATTGGCTCGTGGTGGGAGTCGTTAGCCTGCCGCTCTGTAACAGCGGCAAGGGGCACTACCACACCACTGGCATAATGCAGTGCGTCCTGAATAAATTCCTCTGCACTGACATTTTTAGTTGCAGTTCGACTAGCTCGCGGCGTAGAGCGAGACAGGTTTATCAGACTCATGTTGTTCCCCTTTACGTCGGGCCAGTAACTCTTCAATGATACTGCGAATTTCCACGGCAGCTTTACCATCGGCTTCACTTTCCAGCACCGAACGTCCGGACTCCTCTGAGTCGTCATACATGTTGCGGCTAAAGGTAACGGAATTTAATACTGGTACTTCAAAGGAGCGACACACCTCTTTGGCTTCCAGAATCCTTGACGCCAACGAAGGCAGTGAAGGACACTGAGTAATAACAAAAGCAGCGTTCATGCGCGGGTTGACCATCTTACAGGTCGACAAAATGTCTTCCATGTGCGGTACCGTTTTCAGGTCGCGGCGCTTGGGACGCAATGGAATTAAGATATGGTCGGCAACCGCCATAGACGATCGCAGCGCCAGGTTATCCTGACCACCACAGTCGATAACCACATAGTCGTAGTGCTCTTTAAGGCTTAACAGCTCATTGCGGATCTTGCCGTAAAGCTGGATACAGTTGATGGAAGGCAGCTCTTCGTTGCTGCTTCGCTCCTGGGCCCAGTCTGACGTGGTTCGCTGGGGGTCACAATCCACCATCAGTACACTGGCTTTCTTCTCACAGCGTAAATATACGGCGATGTTCTGTGCAAGACAGCTTTTGCCGCTACCACCTTTTTCGCCACCAACTAAAATCATCATTGTTCAATCCTCATTAAGTAATCGCAATTACGTAATAAAAAAGTGAACTGACTGTCGGTGTCGCTGGCTTGCCGGGGGAAGCAAGCCGACGTCACCTCACAGTGTTCGGTAACCCCGCTATCCTATCTTTCGACGTAGACCGGAGGTTTTGCGTCACACCCTTTCGGCGTGTTTTGCCTTTTTCATGTACTGCGGGATGCTCATATAGCACCCGTTGATTCCTGTTCAAATAATAGAGTATCGGGTTGCTGGCATCCATTCACAGCGGGCATTGAAATTTATATTAAGGGATTAATGCGTATACCCTAGCTGGTAAGGGTAATTCTTATTTGCGTTTAAATATTTTATTTTCAATCGTTAATTGTGATTAGCATGATTGGTATTTACCGCTGGTTCTCTGCACTGTTAGGGTTATACTTATCGAAACTGTTAAGGAGAATGTAATGACACACCCCATTGATAAACCTTCTTATGAAGGAAAGAAAGTACCTGATGTGACCTTTGCCATTCGGGAAGGTGAGCAGTGGATTAATCGTACTACCGACGATATTTTCGCCGGCAAAACCGTAGTGGTTTTCTCCCTGCCAGGTGCTTTTACGCCGACTTGTTCGTCGACTCACCTGCCACGTTATAACGAGTTGGCCGACACATTCAAAGATCACGGTGTAGATGAAATTGTTTGTATTTCAGTGAATGACACCTTTGTTATGAATGCCTGGGCAGCGGACCAGGAATCAGACAATGTGTCGCTGGTACCTGATGGTAACGGTGAATTTACCGATGGCATGGGAATGCTGGTGGACAAAGCTGATTTAGGCTTTGGTAAGCGCAGCTGGCGCTACTCGATGCTGGTAAAAGACGGCGTAGTGGAAAAAATGTTTATTGAGCCGAACAAACCGGGCGACCCGTTTGAGGTCTCAGACGCTGATACCATGCTATCCTACATTGCGCCTAATGCAGTGAAACTGGAGCCGGTTTCCATTATTACCAAACCAGGCTGTCCGTATTGTGCGAAAGCCAAAGCGCTGTTGCAGCATAAAGGCTTTAAATACGAAGAAATCGTCATGGGGCAGGGCGCTACGCTGACGACATTAAAAGCTATCAGCGGCCGTGACACAGTACCCCAGGTATTTATTGGTGGTAAGCATATTGGCGGCAGCGACGATCTGGAAGCTTATTTCGCCGAATAGCGTTATAGTAAACTGATAAAAAACTCGCCAATCGGCGAGTTTTTTTGGTTTAAAGACTTAGTTACAGCTGCGGGGCGTCGAAGTCCTCAGGCTCATCGGTATAAATACACACGTTCCAGTCTTCAGCCAGGCCGTCCTCGGCCTGACAATAAGTAGCAAAGAAATCACTGATTTCCTGACGCTGACAGTGAGCTTCGAAGCTGGCCATATCGGCCCAGATTTCATTAAACGCAATGGGAAAGCTGTTGCCTTCGGCGAACGGACTGGTGATATGGCGGGTAACGATATACTGAATACAGCCATCTTCTCTTAGCGTGTTGGGCTCGAGGCTCTGGAGCACTTTAAACAGCGCTTTTTCTTTGCCGGGTTTGGGTAAAAACTGGGCGCTACAATACACTTTCTTTGACATGAGTAATCCTTAACAGGCGTGGACTTTGTTTTTTTATAGTCTCAGTATGGCGATTCTGGTCCTGAAGTCAAAAGCTTACCTGCAATCTGTTTTTACTGACCTTTTATCGTTATTGCCCTCGTTATCGTCAATGGTTTTTGCCATAGTAGAAAAAACACAACAAATCAGGGGCAAACACTTTGAAACCTTCTTTTCTGACAACATTTACCTGCGCCACCAGTCTGTTGTTCTCGCTGGCAACCAGTGCGGCGCTATCCGGCGATGAGCTGCAGATGGCCGATTATATTGATGGCCGTAAAGAGGCAGCGATGAGCTTGCTGGAAAAAAGCGTCAACATAAATAGCGGCACCATGAACTTTTCCGGCGTCAGAAAGGTGGCAGACCAATTGATGCCGGAATTTGAGGCGTTGGGCTTTGACGTTTGGTTTGAGGATGGAGCCGCATTCAACCGGGCTGGCCATCTGATTGCCAGAATTGAAGGCGGCAAGGGCCCCAAAATGCTACTGATTGGCCACCTCGATACGGTGTTTGAGCCTGGCAGTCCGTTTCAAACCTTTACCCGGGTGGACGATAAGCATATTAAAGGGCCGGGCGTTGCCGATATGAAAGGCGGCAACATTATTATGCTCGAAGCACTGCGAGCACTGCACGCGGCAGGTAAGTTATCATCGATGAATATTATGGTGGTAATGACCGGCGATGAAGAGCTCAGTGGCCGGCCGTTAGCCTTGTCTAAAAAAGCCTTAATCGACGGTGCCAAATGGGCCGATATTTCACTGGGCTTTGAAAATGGCGACGGTAATCCGGCCACTGCTAATGTCTCGCGTCGCGGCTCGGTAGATTGGGTGTTAACGGTTAAAGGCACGCCGGCGCATTCTTCCCAGGTATTTAAACCTACCGTGGGCGCTGGCGCGATTTATGAAGCCTCGCGTATCTTAACCAGCTTTTACGATAAGCTAAGAAGTGAACAATTACTTACCTTTAACCCCGGCAGAATTATGGGTGGCACCGAAGTTTCACACGATAAACTGAACAATAGCGGCAGCACATTTGGTAAAAACAATGTGGTTGCTGAACATGCTACTGTTACCGGTGATATCCGTGCGGTTTCGCAGGAGCAGTTAATTCGGGTTCAGCATAAAATGCAGGCCATCGTAAAACAGAGTCTGCCTAAAACCAGTGCGGTCATCGAGTTTGGTGAGGGCTATCCGCCTTTATCGCCAAAGCCGGGGAATCATGAGTTGCTGGGGATTTACAGCAAAGTCAGTCAGGATCTCGGCCAGGGCAGTGTCACCGCAGTGAATCCGCTTAATGCTGGCGCCGCCGATGTCTCCTTTACTTCAGAGTATGTGGAAATGGCCCTGGATGGTTTGGGTATGAGTGGCTCAGGAGGTCACACGGTAAATGAAACGGCGCTGGTGGGGGCCTTGCCTGCCCAGGCCAAACGCGCAGCTATTTTGATGTTACGTTTGAGTGAACGGTAACCCGCTATTGTTTTCCTGCCAATGATTGCAATTCTCAGGCAAGGCCGCCATAGTAGGCGCCCTTGCTGATTTTAATGGAGTCAACCAGTGAAGTCGTTGTTACATCTGGTCTGTCTGACCACTACATTGTGTTTTTCTGCGCTGGCGACAGGGCAATCTCAGTTTGCACTGAATCAGTCTTTTGCCGCCCTGTACGAGCAGGAGCTCGGTAGTACGCAAAAGTGTCTGAGTTCGTCGGCGAATCGTTATGCGGTGTGTTCACCGGCGCTGCGAGGCGATGGTAATGCACCATTTATTTTGTTTCAGCAAACAGACAGCCCCATCGTTGTGCTCACCCACGGGCTCAGTGACTCTCCCTTTTTCGTCTCAGCGATTGCCGATGAGCTTTATCATTCCGGTTATACTGTTATCGCACCGCTGTTGCCAGGACATGGTCTGAAAGACGCTGATGCTGCGATGGAAGATGATCAACTGGCCGAACGCTGGCAGGCGCATCTGGCGAAAGTGGTGGAGCTGGCGTTGCAATCTACCGAGAAAGTGGTGTTAGGCGGCTTTTCTACCGGCGGTGCATTATCGGTGGATTACTACCTGTCTAATCCCGATAATGTGCAGGGCATTCTGTTATTTTCTGGCGCGCTGGCGCTCAATGGTAACGTGGAGTCACTTTCGAAGCTGTGGGGGATAAAGACGCTGGCGAAGTTGCTCGACGGTGACTATCTGACTAACGGACCCAACCCACAAAAATATCCCAAAGTCGCCAGCTTCGCAGGGCTTGAGTTAATGGAGCTCATTCGCAGTATCCGCGAACGTCTGGAGGAAGGCGCTCGGGTGGCGGTACCGGTTTTCGTGGCCCATTCTCAGGCCGATCAGACCACGCCTATCGAGGGCGTACAAAACCTGCTGACCTATGTGGATGCGGATAACACCTTTTATGTCATCGATGAACAGTATCAGCTGTGCCACGCGGATCTGGTTGTTAACCGTCTGCTGCTGGAGAAAATGGACTTTGATAAAAGTCGCGCCGATTTAAGCGAAACCTGCGCTATCCCTCAGGTTAACCCGCAGTTTTTTCCTATGGCGAGAGCCCTGCGCGGATTCGTAGAGTTTGCCCTGCCGAAATGACAGGGCTTAGTCCACACTAAGTTGTTTACCCTGGCAGGGCTAGCGGAGTTTAGCCCGCTGGTTCAGGAAAAAGCCCGCTGGAACAACCAGTAAAGACAGCACCAGCGCACTGGCCATGCCGCCCACCATTGGCGCTGCAATCCGACTCATTACCTCTGAGCCGGTGCCGGTACCACTAATCACCGGCAATAAACCTATCATTACCGTTAGTACTGTCATCAATACCGGGCGCACGCGTTTAAGTGCTCCTTCCTCAACAGCCTCACGCAGACTCGCGCTGATATCCACGTTAGCGACAGGGCGAATATGCTCGCAGGTGCTGTTAAGGTAAATCACCATGATGACGCCGATTTCAACAGCCACACCGGCCAGGGCAATAAAACCAACCCCAACTGCAACGGAAAGATGGTAATCCAGTGCATAGAGTAACCAGATCCCGCCGATAAGTGCCATGGGTAGGGTACCGAGTACCAGTACCACATCACTCAGACGGCGAAAGCTCATAAACAGTAAAATCACTATCACTGCCAGTGTCATCGGCACAACAAAGGTTAGCTTTTGCATGGCCCGTTCAAGATATTCATACTGTCCGGCCCACTGTAACGTGTAGCCAGCAGGAAGGTTGAGGTCTTTATCCAGCACGCCTTTGGCCTGTTTAACGTAACTCTCAATATCAATACCGGCTACATCAATAAAAACATAACCGGTGAGCCGGGCATTTTCGCTCTTAAGCGCTGGCGGGCCTTCGGCAATTCGAATATGCGTAATATCCCCTAGTGTTATGCGCTCTCCTCGAGGTGTCACTATGGGTAAGCCTGCAAGCGCTTCCGGGCTGTTCCGGTATTGCTGGGGATAACGCAAATTAACCGAATACCGGGCAATATTCTCCACCGTTGTGGTAATGGTCTTGCCGCCTACGGCAGTACTGACGAGCTGCTGCACCTGGGCTATCGTCAGGCCATATCGGCTTATAGCAAGGCGGTCGATATCAATATCGATATACCGGGCGCCGGCAACCCGCTCAGCATAAACCGATTCAGTGCCCTCAAGGTCGCCCAGCAACTTTTCAATATCGGTGCCGATGGTCTCGATTTGCTTAACATCCGGGCCTGAGATTTTAATGCCCAGTGGCGTTTTAATACCGGTGGCCAGCATGTCGATGCGGGTTTGGATGGGCATCACCCAGGCGTTAGTCAGGCCGGGGAAAGCAACAATGCTGTTGAGTTCATCGCGTAAATCCTGGCTTGTCAGCCCCTCACGCCACTGCGATTTGGGTTTAAGCTGAATAAAGGTTTCAATCATGGTCAGCGGAGCAGGGTCGGTTGCGGTCTCCGCCCGGCCTACTTTACCAAATACAGTTTTAACCTCCGGCAGGGTGCGGATCAGTTTGTCGGTTTGTTGCAAAATTTCCCGGGCCTCAGCAATGGATACGCCAGCATAGGTGGTGGGCATATACATCAGGTCGCCTTCGTCGAGCGGCGGCATAAATTCGCTGCCCAACTTTGATAACGGGTAGTAACCGGCAAGCGTAATCAGAATCGCCACTAATAACGTAGATTTAGGGAAACGCAGCACGACTCTTAGTGCTGGCTTGTAGGCTGCCTGAGCTATGCGATTAATCGGGTTTCGCTCCTCTGGCGCAATGTTGCCGCGGATCAGGTAGCCCATAAGTACCGGGATCAGGGTAATGGCCAGGCCCGCCGCCGCGGCCATGGCAAAGGTCTTGGTGTAAGCCAGGGGCGCAAACATCCGTCCTTCCTGAGCTTCCAGAATAAATACCGGCAAAAAGCTCACCGTGATGATCAGCAAACTGAAAAACAGTGCCGGGCCCACTTCGGTTGCGGCTTTACTTACCAGCTCCCAGCGGTTGGCGTCTGCTGGTGCTTTTTCCAGATGTTTGTGAAAGTTTTCAATCATCACAATAGCACCATCGGTCATGGCGCCAATGGCAATGGCAATGCCACCCAGCGACATAATGTTGGCATTAATGCCCTGCCAGTGCATCAGTAAAAAGGCACCCAGAATACCCAGTGGTAGTGTTACCAGCGCAACCAGCGCGCTGCGTAAATGAAGTAAAAACAGGCCGCAGATAAGCGCGACAATGAGCAGCTCTTCCAGCAGCTTATCCCACAGGTTATCGATGGCACTGGCAATCAGGTTAGAACGGTCATAGACCGTGGTGATCTCTACGCCTTCTGGCAGGCCGGCCTGCAGGTCCTGCAGTTTTGCCTTAACACCATCAATAGTTTGCTGGGCGTTTTCGTTATAGCGCATGACAATAATGCCACCCACGGTTTCGCCCTCGCCATTAAGTTCGGCGATGCCACGGCGCGGTGCCGGCCCTTCTCTGACTTCGGCCACATCCGTCAGTGTTACCGGTGTGCCGGATGCTGATACGGCCAGGGTGATCTGCCTGATATCGCGCAGGCTTTCAATATAGCCACTGACCGTGACCATATATTCCGCTTCGGCCATCTCAATCACCGAAGCGCCTACTTCCTGGTTGTTCTGACTCACCGCCATTTCCAGCTGAGCCATGGTTAAATTGTAAGCGTCCAGTTTGTAGGGATCGGCCACAATCTGATACTGTTTTTTCATGCCGCCCACTGTGGCGACTTCAGATACCCCGGGCACCGATTGCAGGGCAAATTTCAGGTACCAGTCCTGCAGGCTGGTGAGCTCATCGATATCATGCTGACCGCTCGGATCGCTTAACGCGTACATATACACCCAGCCTACACCGGTGGCATCCGGGCCGAGTCTGGGTTTTGCCGAGGCCGGTAGGGTAGGTGCTACCTGGGAAAGGTACTCCAGTACCCGGGAGCGGGCCCAGTACATGTCGGTGTTATCATCAAACAGGATGTACACATAGGAGTCGCCAAAGAAAGAGAATCCGCGAACCGTATGCGCCCCCGGTACCGACAGCATGGCTGAGGTGAGCGGATAGGTGACCTGTTGCTCTACCACAGAGGGGGCTTGCCCCGGGTAGTTGGTTTGAATGATCACCTGCACATCGGATAAATCCGGAATCGCATCCACCGGGGTTTGTTTAACCGACCAGATGCCTGCCGCGGTGAGCATCAGTGCTGCAAGCAATACCAGTACGCGATTGTTGAGCGACCAGTTAATTATGACTGCTATCATGACTGGCTCCTGCTAGTGACCGGTATGGTCCATGTCATGCGACATGGCCATGGCGGGTTCAATATGGGTGATAACAAACTCGCCGTCTCTGATCTCAAAGGTAAAACGGATAGCCTGCTCTGGCTGCCAGTCAGCCGCGATAATATGGCTGCTGAGGGTAAAGTCCATGGTGGCAGGCCCGCGCCCCCATTTTTCGATGGCGCCACGGGAGATATTCATGGTGTGGTTTTGTTCATCAATACTGTTAATGGTGCCATCAACGGTTGCCGAGGGAACACTCGATTCAATGCTGCCGGTATCAATGGCAATAATCTCTACCATGCCATCGGTATTACGATTCAGCTCGGCATCAAGGCGAATCCCGCTGTTGAGCTCTGCCTGGCTGACCTGTTCACCAATGGCGAAGTCCATGGTCATGGCTGGCCAGTCCCAGGCTGCTACCGGCCCGTGGCTGGCGGTCACGGTGCCTGCCTCGCCATCAATAGCATCGATAGTTAACGTTACCCACTGGGTGTCGTTACCCAGGCTATCGTCCTGACCTGATATCCTCGATAGGTCGGCGTCTACGGCACTTTCTGAATCAATCAGGAATAAACCGTTCATTACCACTTCATCTCCTTCTTCTAGGCCTGCTGTGATTTCGGCATAGTCTGCTGTGATGCGACCCACCGCTACGGCCGTTGAGCGGAATTCACCGTTACCCAAAGCCAGCACCACACGGTCGTTGGCGGCCGTTCTTATCAGTGCTGAGCGGGGAATACTCAGGCTTTCGTTGCGCGGTGTATCAAATGAAACGGTGGCAAACATATTGGGTTTTAACCGGCCGTCCGGGTTATCCAGCACCAGGCGCACTTTCAGTGTGCGGGTCTGGCTGTCGAGCTCCGGGTAAATAAAGTCTACCCGGGCTGTAAACGTCTCCCCCGGCAATGCCGGTAGCGTTAGGTTCAGATCCTGCTCCGTACTGAGCATGTCGGCATAGCGCTGGGGAATGCTGGCGGTGATCCACACTGTCTTCAGACTGGCAATGGCCAGCATGGTGGTGCCCGGCGTAACATAAAAACCAGGTCGGATATTAAGGTTAGTGACGTAGCCGTCCTGTGGCACCTCAAAGGCGATTTGCTGTTGTACGTTTCCGGTTTTATCCAGATTCTGAATTACTTTTGGCGGTAATTGCAGGGCAGTCAGTCTGTCTCTGGCAGCGTTGATCAGCGAGCGATTATTGCGACTGCGGGCCAGCAAATATTCCTCCTGAGCATTCACCAGCTCAGGTGAATACAGGGTGTATAAGGTGTCGCCCTGGTTAACAGGCTGACCATCAGTGGTGACGGTAAGGCGTTCTACCCAACCACTCACCCGTGGATGGACGTGAATGATCCGGTCTTCGGCGACTTCTACAATGCCGCTGGCGGAAATCGTTTCAGATAAAGAGCGAGTGCGGGCTTTCGCGGTGGTGACCCCCAGGCTCTGGACAATTTGTGGGTAAATACTCACGGTACCAGGACTGGCACTTTCTTCACCTGCATATACCGGGACCAAATCCATGCCCATGGGCGATTTACCGGGCTTATCCCGGCGATAGCTGCTGTCCATCGGCGCTACCCAGTAAAGAATGTCCTTTTCCCCTTCGTTTGGGGCGGTAGTATTACCATTACCCTGTGGGACGTTAGCTGGTAATAACGCATAGCCAATACCCACCCCGGCTATCAGGGCAATAACAGGAACAATAAAACGGTTCATAGAAAACTCCCTCAAAGCGGTGAGATGGGATTAAGATAATAGTCAAGCCGGGTCATCAGCGCGGCCATGTCACCCTGCAGATTAAGTAATTTCATCTGGTCATCAATCAGCGCCAGGTGGCTTTGCATCACATCGGAAAAGTTGCCGCTGGCAGTGGTGTAAGCGTTAAGCGCGGCGTCGTAATGCTGTTGACGCAGCGGTAATAACGTTTGTTCATAACGGTTAATCCGCGAGTGCAGAGCAGGGTAACGGGCATAGAGCTGATTCACCTCACTGAGCTGTTGTTGGATCACCAGACGTTTTTCGGTTTCCAGGCTCTCTGTTTCGGCCACGGTGGCTGCCAGAGCGGCTTGCTTTACCTTGCGGGAAAATAGCGGTACATCAACACTCATTCCGACCGACACAAAGTCAGCCCGGGACGAGTTATTCATCGCATCCTGGCGATAGGCATAGCTGGCATTAAATTCCCACTGCGGGTCGAAACTGGATGCTACCTGCTGCTGTTTTATCTTCTGCACATTAATCATGGCATTGCGACTGATAACCAGCGGGTGTTGCTGTAAACGTTCTAATAGCGCCGACGTGTTGGCAGGCAACAGTGATTGCCCGATCAGGCTGGTTAACCAACGCTGATCGGCCTGATTCGGGGTGATGTTGGATAGCGTGGCCTGCTGCATTGGGGTCAGCCAGTTAGATAAACCGGCAATAGCGGTTTGCTGTGCAGAAGTCAGCGATTCCATACGGTCTTCGAGTGCCGTATGCAGGACTTCCATGCTCAGCACATCATACTGACTGGCACCTGAAGAACTGGCGTAGTTATTTTCAACGGCAGTGGTCAGTTGGTCCAGTAGTTGTAACTGCTCGGTAACCAGTTCCTTACTGTTGTGCAGAATAATAATATCAATCCACGTTAGGGTAATAGCCCGGGTAACTTCTGCTTTGCGCAGGTCACGTCGGGCGGGATGCTCGGCTGCTTTGGCCGCGAGCGCATCCCGTTGCAGGGCGACAGAGTCGCCACGGGGCAACATTTGGCTAACGCCCATTTTGAGCTGGGTCATGGCCTGTTCGTTAAGCGCAAATCCATCTGTAGGGACATTGAGCATTCCCACTGATATACGTGGGTCGGGCATGGATTGCACCGCATTACCCTGAGTTGTCAGCGCATGCTCGCTCTGTCGGCTTCTGGCCAGGGCATAATCTTCACTTAATGCTTGCGACAGTAATTGTGGTAACTGTGGCTGTTGGGCTTGCTGCGCTGTGGCTACTAACTGCCAGCAACTAAGTAAAATGCCTGCTGACACGACCTATAAAGAAGGAAGTTTCATACTTGCCTCAATGGTTAACTTTAAAAAAACGGGTACAGTTACCCGGTCACAATGCCTCAGGCATTGCACTGATAAGAGGTTTAGTTAACTCAGGCGTATTGGGGGACGAAACAGCGAGGTTGGGAAGCCGGAAAACGCCACTAGCGGTTTACCGACGATTTGGCTTGCAGCGGTTTTGACAATTAAGGGGGCAGATATGCCGGCCAGATAACTGACTAAATGGGAACTGGCATGCTCGCACTGGCAGCCACTTTTAGCGCAGGGTGAAGCTTGCTGACCGCAGTTATGCTGGGTATCGTTCTGGCAGCAATCTGCTGTTGCAGTGGGGTCTGTCTGTTCAGTGTGCACAGTGTGAACCGTTTCATCGCCCGATTGATGCATCATGCAATCAGTATTTTCTGCCTGCATAGTATGCGCTACCTGTGTTTCTGCCATACGCAAACTGTCTGCCTGACCAGAAGTCGGCAGCATGATCAGCATGCTTAGCAGAAAGTAACAAAGTAGTCGTTGCACTGAATAATCCGGTAACTGTACTAACTTGAGTATACGATATTCATATCAGACAGGGAAATATTGATTTTGCTTTCACCGGGTAAACCCATTTACTGCTGATTTAACCCGGTGAAATAGCGTAATGTGCCGGGTTAATGCGCGCTAGCGTAGGCTTCCACCTCAGTCCATACGCGTAGCAGGTTTTCACCTAACAGCTTGGCAATGTCAGTTTCCGAGTAACCGCGATCCAGTAAGCCCTGCACCAGTGACGGGTAAGACGACACATCCTTCAGGCCAATCGGGAGTGAATCGCCAACGCCATCGTAGTCAGAGCCAATACCCACATGGTCAATGCCAATAAGGCCCACTACGTGGTCAATGTGGTCGAGTACATCGGCTAATGTGGAGTAAGGGTAAGGGTTTTCCTTACTGTAATTATCAGCAAAATTCGCTACTTCTTCACTGTCTGCGCCAAACTCTTTGATCAGGGCATTGCGTTGTTTAGTGCGATTATCACTCCACATGCGCGCTTCTTTGGTGACAAAACCGGAGCCAAAGTTAATCATTACCACACCGCCGTTCTCGCCCAGCTTCACCAGCATATCGTCGGTCATATTGCGTTCAAAGCCCGGAGTGAAGGTACGTAATGAAGAGTGGGAGGCAATCACGGGGGCCTTGCTGATTTCGATAGCCTGGTAAAAGGCGTCATCTGATACGTGGGAGATATCCACCATCACGCCGATGTTGTTCATTGCAGTTACCAGCTCTTTACCAAAAGGACTCAGACCATTCCACTTGCGGCGTATGTCGTAGGATGAGTCGCTGATATGGTTAGCCCTGGAATGCGCCAGCGTGATATAGCGAATGCCGCGCTGATGAAAAATTTCCAGGTTTTTCAGGTCGCCCTGGATTGGCGAGCCATTTTCCATCCCCATAGGCAGGGAAATCAATCCTTTCGCAAATTGCTCACGGACGTCCTGCGGGCTCATGGCTATAGCAAACTTATCCGGGGCACGCGCTGTGATGGCTTCCACGTTGTCGATGAGCATATGAGCAAGCTGCGTCGA
Source organism: Marisediminitalea oceani (assembly GCF_003731635.1). Taxonomy (GTDB): domain Bacteria; phylum Pseudomonadota; class Gammaproteobacteria; order Enterobacterales; family Alteromonadaceae; genus Alteromonas; species Alteromonas oceani. The sequence continues at coordinate 21,799 of NZ_RCUA01000057.1, forward strand.
CTCATCTGAGTCATCGAGACTGGCAGGCACGTAAATCGACATAAATGGAGCATTCAGGCCGCCGCTGACAGCGCGGGGATAATCGAAATCGCCGCCCTCGGTGGCCTTGGTGACATCCACCCATTTATTATGCACACGGTAAGGTACATCAATGTGTCCATCCACAATAATATAACGTTGAGCAATGTCCTGCGCCGTGGATAAGCCCTTAGGCGGCTGACCGGGTGCAGACGTCGACTGGCAGCCGGTTAATAGTGCGAGTGCAGTAACACTACCCAGCAAGAAAGCGTGCTTCATTGTGTAAATCCCTGTAAGTGACGTTAGATTGTGTTTTTTTATAAAGCTACCATGATTTTTTGATTTACTCACCTGGTGGTTTATTCAGAAAGGTGTTTGTTTGCTTTAATATTTTATATCAATCCGCATAGAAGTTTACCCTCTCAGAGTGATCCCTGAGGGCTAGTCGAAAACGACTTAGATCACGACGCGTTCTCTGTGGCATAGTCATTCTATGTCCAGAGGGCGCAACACAGATGTAAGTCGTTTTGGCCACTCCCTTTGGGCAATTCCCTGAGGGCGAGCTATCAGGCTTTCTGGCGTTGTTACGCTTGCTTGATTTGGAACCACCAAACCTGTGCAACCAAGCCTAGCCAGAAAGCCTGACAGTCTTGCTGAGTGGGCAAACTTTTATGCGGATTGGTATTATTCATCTTGTATGGTTACCCTCTTATCGGTCTTACCGTAGGGTGGCTGGACGCGCAAGTTCAAATACGCCATACTGCCCGGCGGTTGTCTGGCATCTGAGAAGCAACAGGTGGCGGGAAGTGTGGCCTGCACAGGATGGACTACCTGTGATGGTCCACGCATAAAACCGGCACCATAGCGGGTATCGTAAATAAAACACCAACTTGTTGGTATGTGCCCCTTGAATAATGTCGCCAGACCCTCATTAACTAAAAAATAACAGGTGTTGGTGTCTGATACGGATACCAGACCACATATTACAATTGAATCGAGATAGTACTTATGGCAATGAATTTTGTACCGCTGGATAAAAATACACATAAAGATCTGAAAGTAGCGGTAGATCCTGCTTTTCCATACGCGAAAAACACCCACCTGGCCGCGGCATCAATTCGTGAATTTGCACAATTAGCCGGCGCTATGCCACTGGTGTTCATCCAGGATCCTAAAACTAATAAACACCACGTTGTAGCAATGCTGGGCATCGAGCCAGGCCAGAACCTGTTTTTACAGGATGGCAAATGGAATGCGCCGCATATTCCAATGAACATCATTCGTTACCCGTTCGACGTGCGTCCTGACGGCGACAAGCTGGGCGTTTACATTGATGAAAACAGTGACCTGATCAAAGAAGAAGGTCAGCCATTGTTTAAAGAAGATGGCAACCCATCTGACTTCCTGAACAACCGTCAGCAATTGCTCGGCGACCTGGCAAACAGCGAAATGCTGACCCAGCAGTTCGTGTCAAAAGTGGTTGAACTGGACTTATTAAACCCAATGCAACTGCGCGTTCAGTACAGCAACGGCCAGGGCCGCAACGTTGGTGGCATCCTTACCATCGACGAGAAGAAACTGGTAGAGCTGGCAGACGAGCAAGTGGTAGAACTGCACAGAGCTGGGTTCATGGGCGCACTGTACGCCATGATGCTGTCTTTAGGTCAGCTGAACCGCCTGATCGAGCTTTCTACCAATGCTGAAAGTCCAATCAAAGCCATGCAAATGGAGCCAGCGCCGGCAGAACAAGCCGAGGCTGCACCACAGCAGTAAGCTACTGCACGGCAAAGAAAACCAAAAAGGGTGGGCGAGAGCCCACCTTTTTTATTGATACTCAGTTAACCAGAACCATCCTGTGGAACACCTTTCATGTCACTCACTCTAGTAAATCCCAGCGTAAAATTATCGGCGACCTTAACCGTTGAAATTCCGACACTGACTATCGAAAAGGGGCAGCACACTATTATCAGTGGTCTTAATGGCAGTGGTAAATCGGTACTGGCAGCGGTGCTGGCCGGAGAAGGGAAAGTACTTAGTGGCGAACGGCAATCAGGTGGCCGTTGCGGCTGGGTGAGTGTAGGACAACAACAGGCAGTGATTGAAGCGGAGCGCCGCAAAGACGACGCTGATATCCTTGATGTGGTGCCAGTCCCCAGCACGGCTAAAGAAGTTATCCTGGACGGCCTTACCGACGAACAAAGCGTAACAGAAGCGCTGAACGAATTAGCCGGGTTACTGGGTATTAGCAGCCTGCTTGAGCGGGAGTTTCTTGCCTTGTCCACCGGTGAGACGCGCAAAGTATTATTGACCAGAGAGCTGCTGAGGGAGCCGGACTGGCTGGTGCTGGATGAGCCCTTTGATGGCCTTGATGTTGAAACGGTAAGCAGATTTGCCCAATACCTTGATAAGCTCAGCACCCGTTGTACGCTGATTATGGTGGTCAATCGGGTAAGTGAAATACCTGTTTGGGCACAGCGCTTGTTGTTCTTACAAAATGGTCGCATCGCTTGGCAAATTGAAGGCGACACGCTTGATGACACTACACTGCAGCCGCTCAGACAAATTATGCATATCCAGCAAAATGTCGAAAAGCTGCCGGAACGCGACAGTGATTGCCATGCGCCCCGGCGCAGCGACCCTAATGCGCCGCTGGTCAGACTGAATAACGGCCGGGTTGCCTGGGGTGACAATGTGGTGTTTGAGCAGCTTAACTGGACTATCTTGCCGGGTGAGCACTGGCAGGTAATTGGCCCGAATGGCTCGGGGAAAACCTGCTTACTGACGCTAATCACCGGTGACAACCCACTTTGTTACAGCAACGATTTGAATGTGTTTGGTTATCAACGCGGCAGTGGCGAGAGCATCTGGGACATAAAACAACACCTCGGCATTATTTCCAACAGTTTGCACCTGCAGTACCGGGTTAACTGCTCGGTTGCAGACGTGGTATGCTCTGGTTTTTACGACAGTATTGGCTTGTATAAAACCCCCACCGACAGGCAGCGTCTGCTGTGCCGGGAATGGCTGGTTGCGGTTGGCCTGGAACAAGAAGCGAAAACGCCGTTTCAGTCATTATCATTTGGCGATCAGCGTTTACTGCTCATCGTGCGGGCGATGGTGAAACATCCAAGCCTGTTGATTCTTGATGAGCCGTGCAATGGCCTGGATGAGATCAACCGCAGCAAGGTGCTGGCCATGCTCGATTTACTGGCTCGGGAAGGCAATACCACGCTGCTGTATGTTAATCATCACAGCGAAGATAAGATCCCGGCGATCAAAAACACGCTGAATATGCGTGATTACCAGCCGCAATAAATTTTTTTTCGCCGCTGATCTCAGACCTTTTTAGAATTAAATACCCACTTCCCCTTAGCTTTTCTTCTAAGAGGGACTGTTTTTCCCACTTTTCCCCCTTTTTCCTTCTTTCTAATCAGCCACTTCAGCGCAAAGCCCGAAAATAAGGGATTTTCTCCCATTTTGTTACTCGTCCTGTACGGCGCGTTTTTGCTTGACAGTGGGGAGGAATGATACCTAAACTGTCAAAAGTGGGTAAAAGTGGCAAATAGTGGATCATATAATCAACGTTTTGCAGATTAGATCTCATAAAACACGAATAATAAGATCAATACACAAAAGGCTAGGGGAATGTTCCGCGGCGCTAACGCAATCAATCTGGATTCCAAAGGGAGACTGGCTATACCGACAAAGCATCGGCAGCCCCTTCTGGATGATTGTGCCGGACAACTGATCTGCACCATTGACACACAACAAAGCTGTTTGCTGCTTTACCCGCTTCCCGAATGGGAAGAAATCGAACTCAAGCTGAGTAAGTTTTCCAGCAACATTGAGCAGGAAAGACGAAAGATTCGTTTATTACTCGGCTACGCCATCGACTGCGAAATGGATAAGAGCGGTCGTGTGCTCATTCCTGTACCCCTGCGTAATCATGCCAAATTAGACAAAGAAATTCTGCTTGTTGGCCAATTAAATAAATTCGAAATCTGGAATTCAGAAATCTGGGCTAAACGTATCGAAGAAGATATGGAAGTTGAGCGTTCTGGTAACTTTGAGCTCACTGAGCGTTTACAGGACTTCTCACTATGACCGCATCGTTTTCGCATACCTCTGTGCTCCTGCAGGAATGCCTGGACGGCCTGGCCATCAAACCAGACGGTATTTATATCGATGCTACCTTTGGCCGTGGTGGTCATTCAGGTGAGATCCTCAAACAACTGGGCAGCAACGGTCGCTTAATTGCGTTTGATCGCGATCCCCAGGCTATTGAAGCCGCCGCCCGGTTTGCTGACGACAAGCGATTTGAGATTGTGCATTCGGCGTTTGGCGACATGGCTGAAGTGATTGAGCAAATGGGTCTGACGCAGCAAATCGATGGCGTATTAATGGATCTGGGGGTGTCTTCACCGCAGTTAGACGACGCCGAGCGTGGTTTTAGCTTCCTGCGCGACGGACCACTGGATATGCGCATGGATACGTCACGGGGCCTGAGTGCCGCAGACTGGCTGAACAGTGCTGATGAGCAGGATATTACCCAGGTAATTAAAGAGTTTGGCGAAGAAAAATTCGGCAAGCGAATCGCTCATGCGATCGTCAATTACCGTCAGCAGCAACCGCTGGCCCGCACCAGTGAGTTAGTGACTATTATCGACCAGGCTATGCCGGTCAAAGACAAGTTCAAGCACCCGGCTACCCGCACTTTTCAGGGCATTCGAATTTACATCAACGCGGAGCTGGAGCAACTGAGGGTGGGGCTTAAAGCCGCAACCGGTATTTTACGTCCGGGCGGGCGTATGGCAGTGATTTCTTTCCACTCACTGGAAGACCGCCTGGTAAAACGCTTTATGAAGGAGCAGAGCAAGGGCAAAGCATTGCCACCGGGGCTACCGGTAACACAGGCAGAAATCGACGCCGACAAAGTGTTAACCCTCATTGGCAAAGCCATTAAGCCTGGCGAGGAAGAACTCAAACATAATGTGCGATCCCGCAGCGCGGTACTCAGGGTGGCGGAAAAACGATGACCGGTTCGACGACCAACTTTAATTTCCTCCTCATCCTGGTTACCGAATTGACCCGCCATAAGCTGCGGGTTTTGTTGTTTATAGCGGTTATCGCCAGCGCCCTGGCGGTGATCCTCAGCACGCACCACAATCGCCAGCAAAATATTGCCCTGGAGGAGCTGATGCGAGAGAAAGATCAGCTTGACGTAGAATGGCGAAACCTGGTGCTGGAACAACGTGCCCTAACCGAGCACAACCGAATCGAAGCCATGGTTCAGAAGGAACTCGACATGCATCGTCCTGATGTGGATGACGAGGTTGTGGTGCGGATAAAATGACGGCGATCACATTAAAGAATTCCAAAGCCAGGGCTGGCGGGGCAAAAATTAATACCCGTCCGGGTCCTATGCAGTGGCGCTTCGTGCTGGTAGTGGGCATTATTGTTCTGGTCTTCCTGATCCTGGCGGTACGTACCGCTTTTATTCAGGTTATCGCCCCGGATGCACTGATTGAACAGGGGGACAGTCGCACCCTGCGAACCCGTAATACCCCGACATACCGCGGACTCATCACCGATCGTAACGGCGTAGAACTGGCCGTAAGTGTGCCGGTGAGAGCTATCTGGGCCGATCCAAAAATTATTAATGAGCAAAATGGACTCAATCAAACCCGCCGCTGGCTGGCGCTGGCCGAAGTGCTGGGGCAGGACGTTGATGAGCTGGTGGGCAAGGTCGGCAACCCGAAACGCCGCTTTGTGTATTTGCAGCGTCAGGTGTCGCCGGCGATGGCTGATTATGTCGAAAAACTGGAAATCCCGGGCGTTTATTTGCGTAAGGAATCACGCCGTTATTACCCAACCGGCGAAGTCGCCGCGCAGTTAATCGGTATTACTAACGTGGACGACAAAGGCATCGAAGGGCTCGAGCGGTTATACGACGACTGGCTTACCGGTTCGCCGGGCACCCGAAAAATTCGCCGCGATGCCAAGGGGCGTCAGGTGGAAGTGTTGGAGAGCAAAGATGGCGAAGCCGCAGGCAATCTGACACTGACTATTGATCAGCGCATTCAGGCGCTGGCCTATCGTGAAATCAAAGAAGCGATGCTCTATTACCAGGCCAGCTCAGCCTCAGCCATCGTGATTGATGTGCATACCGGTGACATTCTGGCGATGGTTAACGCACCATCTTTTAATCCTAATGACCGCAGTGATATCTCGCCGCGGCGGATGCGCAACCGGGTGATCACGGATGCCTTTGAACCCGGTAGTTCATTAAAGCCACTGGCGGTACTCAGCGCGCTGGAGTTTGGCGCGGTAAAAGTGGGCGATATCGTGGATACTTCACCAGGCTGGATGCGCCTTGGTGGCAGTCTGGTAAAGGATTTTCGCAATTACGGCAAACTTAGCCTGGCAGAAATCATTCAGCATTCCAGTAATATGGGTACCTCGAAACTGGCTTTGTCGGTACCCAAACCATTCCTGCTGGACACTTATTACAACATGGGCCTGATGTCGGACACCGGCATCAATATGCCTGGCGAAAGCAGCGGGATCTTTCACGAACGTAGTCGTTGGTCTGAGTTTGAATTGGCTACCTTATCTTTTGGCTACGGCATTTCCGTTACTACCGCCCAGTTAGCCAGAATGTACTCAACCATAGCGTCGGGTGGTATTAAGCGGCCGCTTAACATTGTTAAGAACACCGATAATCAGGCTTACAAGCCCGGTGCCGAACGGGTGATCAGCGAGCAAAATGCCAAAGCCATTATGGCCATGATGGAAACTGTTACGCAGGAAGATGGTTCCGGGGTTAAAGCCCGGATCCCGGGTTACCGGGTAGCGGGTAAAACCGGCACCAGCCGCAAAGCTGTGGCCGGTGGTTACGGTGAAGAGTACGTTAATATCTTTGCCGGTATAGCCCCGCTTAACGACCCGCAACTGGTCACCGTTGTGCTGATCAACGAACCTGGTGGTGACCTCTATCATGCCGGCGATACCGCTGCGCCGGTGTTCTCTGAAATTATGGGTGGTGCGTTACAGCTGCTGAATATTGCACCGGATGATCGTCAGGTAAGTGCCACACAAGTGGTAGAGAGGTCGACCAATGGTGGTTAACGCGTTTATGCAAAGTCTGCATGCACTGTTGATTAAATTTGGTATTAATGCACCGGATATCCGTGTTCACGGACTCACGCTGGATAGCCGTGAGGTGACCCCGAAGCTGGCATTTGTTGCAGTTAAAGGGCACAGCCGTGATGGACGTGACTTTATTCCACAAGCCATCAGTCTTGGTGCCCGGGCTATTCTCGCTGAAGCAGAAGAAGCCGGTGAACACGGTCAGGTCATGATGCGTGAACATACGGTTATTGTGAAGGTGTGGGGGCTGGCTGACTTGCTTTCCTCACTGGCAGCCGCTTTTTATGACTATCCGGCTAATAAACTGGCCACCATCGCAGTAACTGGCACCAACGGCAAAACTTCTGTGGTGCAGCTAATTACCCAGATGAAACATCTGCTGGGTCACCGCGCCGCGTCAATTGGTACGCTGGGCAGTGGTATTTACCGGGACGATGCCGACTTTAAGCCACCAGCCAACGGTAATACCACACCTGATGCCATTTCTATGCAGTATTTACTGGCCGAATTTGTGCAGCAGGAAGTCCATCAGGTGGCTTATGAAGCATCATCTCATGCGCTGGTGCAAAATCGCCTCAAGCAGGTGAAAACCGACATTGCGGTGTTTACCAATCTGACCCGGGATCACCTTGATTATCACGGCACCATGGAGGCTTATGCACAGGCAAAGCTAGGCCTGCTGGATTTACCCGGCCTGCATTCGGTGGTGCTTAATTATAATGACGAGGCAAGTCTTGCCTGGGCGAAGAAGGCCAAAAAGTCGATTCAGAAGGTCTGGACCGCCGTGTTGCCAGAACCTGCCCGGGATATGCCAGAAGGTCGCTATTGTTTTGCCACAAATGTGCAATACCATCCCGATGGATGCCAGTTCAGGCTCGCAACATCCTGGGGGACGACCGTGGTACAAACCGATTTACTGGGGCACTTTAATATTGCCAACCTGATGAGCGCCACTGCAGCTCTGCTTTGTCAGGGCGAGCGTTTTGACAATGTGGTGAAAACCATTGAGCAGGTGCAGGCAGTCGCCGGTCGCCTGGAAGTATTCGAATTTCCTGACCATGCCAATGTGGTAGTGGATTATGCCCACACTCCGGATGCATTGAGTCAGGCACTTAAAGCCCTGCGCCTGCATACCAAAGGCAAGCTCTGGTGTGTGTTTGGCTGTGGTGGTGACCGTGATAAAGGCAAACGGCCATTGATGGCGCAAGCCGCAGAACAAGGTGCCGATGCGCTGGTGATCACCACTGATAACAGTCGCTCAGAATCACCTTCGGCCATTGCTGAGGATATTCGCGCGGGTCTTAATCACCCTGAAAAAGCGCAGGATATTCCCGACCGTGAGCAGGCCATTCGTTATTGCCTGGCCAAAGCGGACAGCGATGATCTTATTCTGGCGGCGGGCAAAGGGCACGAGAGTTATCAAATTATTGGCGAACAAAAAATAAACTATAACGAACGGGAAGCCATTACCCGTTTGCAGCAGGAGTGCAGCAAATGATTACCAGGTCTTTGATGTGGATAGCAGAGCAAATAAAAGGTCGTCTGAGTGGCGAAGACTGCACTGTATCTGCCGTGAGCACTGATACCCGAACCCTCTCGCAGGGGGCCGTATATCTTGCGCTAAAAGGCGAAAACTTCGACGGTCACCAATTTGTTGAGGCCGCAGAAAACGCCGGCGCAGTGGCCGTTATTGCCAGTCAGCCGGTGACTACCGAACTGCCGGTGATTTATGTTGAAGATAGCAAACTGGCACTTGGCCAGCTTGGCGCAGCAGTTAAAGCAGAAGTAAACCCTAAAACCATTGGAATTACCGGCAGCAGTGGCAAAACCACTGTTAAGGAAATGTGCGCGGCTATCTTATCGCGGCGCGGCAACGTGCTGGCTACCGCTGGTAACTTTAACAACGAAATCGGGGTGCCACTCACCTTACTGCGCCTGACTCCGGAACATGAGTACGCGGTAGTGGAAATGGGCGCTAACCATCTCGGTGAGATTGCCTATACCACTGATCTGGTAAAACCGGATGTAGCAACCATTGTCAATGCAGCCGCAGCCCATCTCGAAGGCTTTGGCAGCTTACTCGGTGTGGCCCGGGCCAAAAGCGAAATCTTTAAGGGGCTGGGCGAAAAAGGCCTGGCTATTGTTAACCAGGACAGTCAGTTTGCTGAATTCTGGCTGGGTAAACTGAAATATCAGCCTGTGCAAACCTTTTCGCCGGATAATCATAATGCGCAGGCCGACTTTTACGCTACCGACATCACCATTGATTTAAATGGCTGCGCAGCATTTGAGATGCACTCGGTGCAGGGCAATACTGATATTCGCCTGGCTGTGCCAGGCATGCACAACGTAGGCAATGCACTGGTTGCTGCGGCACTGACCATGGCCGTTGGGGCTACGCTGGAAGACGTTAAGTATGGCTTGCAGGATATGCAGGCAGTTGGTGGACGGTTAAAAGTAGTGCCGCTCACTGAGCAGGTACGAATTCTTGACGACACCTATAACGCCAACGTGGGATCTGTTAAAGCGGCTATCGACACCCTGGCCAGCTTCTCTGGCCGGCGGGTACTGGTCCTGGGTGATATGGCGGAACTGGGCGAAAAGGCCCGTTACTACCATGAACAGGTTGGTGAATATGCCAAAGAGAAATTTATCGACTGTTTATATACCTCCGGGGTGTTGAGTCAGAGTGCCTCAACAGCCTTTGGCGATAATGGCTACCATTTCAGCGAGCAAAGCGCTCTGATTGAGGCACTGGAACAGGATTTAGGTCATGAGCAAAGAGACTTAACGATTCTGGTGAAGGGCTCGCGCAGCGCGAGGATGGAAAATGTCATAGCGGCGTTGGAGAAATCGCCGCTGGGAAAGCTTAGTCGTCGGCGGGAGAAAATAGCATGTTAATATGGCTCGCCGACTGGCTGACACAATTTGAATCTGGCTTTAACGTCTTCTCGTACCTCACGCTAAGAGCGATCCTGAGTACGCTGACGGCGCTGTTGATTGCCATTATTATTGGGCCGAAGATGATCCGCTGGTTACAACGGATGCAGATTGGCCAGACTGTGCGCACCGATGGCCCTGAGTCGCACTTATCCAAATCTGGTACGCCTACCATGGGCGGTTTACTCATTCTGGCGGCCATTGTCATCAGTGTGCTGCTATGGGCAGATTTAACCAATACCTATGTGTTGGTAACCTTATTCGTGGTGGTTACCTTTGGCATTATCGGGTTTGTCGATGATTACCGGAAAGTGGTGCGTAAGGACTCAAAAGGCTTGATTGCCCGCTGGAAGTACTTCTGGCAATCGGTAATCGCTCTTTGTGTTGCGTTTTATCTTTATTCCTCTGCGCAAACTATGGAAGAAACGGCCTTGCTGGTACCGTTTTTTAAAGAGGTGCTGCCGCAACTGGGCATTTTGTATATAGCCATTGTGTACTTTGCACTGGTAGGCACAAGTAACGCGGTTAACCTGACCGACGGGCTAGATGGCCTGGCCATTGTGCCGACAATTCTGGTTGCCGGGGCCTTTGCTATTTTTGCTTACGTCACCGGTAACGCCAACTTTTCCGGTTATCTGAATATCCCGCATATTCCGCTCACCAGTGAACTGGTTATTGTGTGTACTGCCATTGTGGGCGCCGGGCTGGGCTTCTTATGGTTTAACACCTATCCGGCAATGGTCTTTATGGGCGATGTGGGCTCACTGGCACTTGGCGGTACGCTGGGTGTACTGGCGGTGCTGGTGCGTCAGGAAATCGTGCTGATTATTATGGGCGGAGTGTTCGTAATGGAAACCGTCTCGGTGATTATGCAGGTAGGCTCCTACAAGCTGCGCGGACAACGCATTTTCCGCATGGCACCTATTCATCATCATTACGAATTAAAAGGCTGGCCGGAACCCCGGGTGATTGTGCGATTCTGGATCATCTCATTGATTCTGGTGTTGATTGGTTTGGCAACGTTGAAATTACGCTAGGTTATGACTGAAACAGCGCGTTTACCACAGTATGTTATCGCCGGTCTGGGACAGACCGGCCTCTCCTGTGTGCGCCATCTGCAACAACAATCGGTAGCGTTTAAAGTGTGGGACACCCGCGCTGGCTTCAATGTGAGCGAGGAACTCGCTGCACAGGTAAACGCTGATATCACCTGTGGCGAATTACCGCAAAATTACTGGCAAGGCGTAACCCATCTGGTACTTAGCCCAGGCATCGCCACCGATTTACCGGAAGTTACACGAGCCAGACAAGCCGGTGTGAGCGTGATTGGCGATATCGAATTATTTGCCCATGCAGTGAATCAGCCGGTGATCGGAATTACCGGCTCCAACGGCAAGACCACCGTTACCCTGTTAACCACGCACATTCTTAAAGAACTTGGCTTTAACCCTATTGCTGCTGGCAATGTGGGGTTGCCTGCACTGGACACATTGCAGCAAAAAGCCGATATCACAGTGCTTGAATTATCCAGTTTCCAGTTGGAAACCACCCGCAGTTTAGCGCTCGCAGCAGGAGTGATACTTAATGTTTCGGCTGACCATCTCGACCGCCATCATACACTGGCGGCCTACAGTGAAGCGAAGCAACGTATTTTTGACCATTGCCGGGTAGCCGTGGTCAACCGCAATGACAGCAATACCATGCCGATGACCACCGTCGAAACCAAAATAGCCACCGGCCTCAACCCGGCCAGCGAAGACTTTGGCTGGGATGCACCCAGGCAAACCATTACTTATAACGGCAAGTCCTTACTGGCGCTGGCTGATACCGCGCTGGTAGGTTTGCACAATGCACTTAATATTCAATCGGCACTGGCGCTGGTCAGTGTTTTTACCGAGGATATGACAGCTGCCGCCGAGGCCGTGAAGTCTTTTAAGAGTGCGCCGCACCGCTGCACTAAAATTGCCGAAGTCGCGGGCGTGAGTTTTATCGACGATTCAAAAGCAACCAACATTGGCGCCACCGAAGCCGCCCTGCAAGGGCTGGCCGGCAGCCTAAAAGGTAAATTGATTCTCATTGCCGGCGGCGATGCGAAAGGCGCAGATTTAAGTGAGCTGGCACCAGTATTTTCAGCTCATGTAGATGTAGTTATTGCCCTTGGCAAAGATGGACAGGTGCTCAGTGATATAGCTTCGCATGGCTTTTATGTTGAAAGTCTTGAGCAGGCTGTTCAGCAAGCGTTTTCACTGGCGGAGCCAGGCGATACAGTACTATTGTCGCCGGCCTGTGCCAGCCTGGATATGTTTGATAATTACCAGCACCGGGCTGAGGTCTTCCAGCAAGCGGTAGAGGAGTTATCTGTATGAATGCCGTAACTTCCCAGCTGGCCGGTCTTTTCGCTGCACGCCACGATAAGCCAAACACCAGTGCTCCGGCGTTTGACGGTGGCATTGTGTTAGTGGCGTTTGCGCTGATGGCGATTGGTCTGATTATCGTGACTTCCGCTTCCATGCCGGTTGCAGATCGGCTCCATGACAATCCGTTTTATTTCTCAATTCGTCACGGTATCTACCTGATAGGGGCCATCATTGCCGCGATGGTCACCGTGCAGTTACCCATGCATTTCTGGCGGGTGACCAACCCGTATATGCTGCTGGCGGCGATTGGCCTTCTAATTGCCGTGCTACTGATCGGTCGAAACGTTAATGGTTCTACCCGCTGGCTGGTTCTCGGGCCCATAACGGTGCAGGCGGCAGAGCCGGCAAAGCTGTTTTTCTTCTGCTACCTGGCGGGCTATATGGTCCGGCGTTACGATGAAGTCACCGAGAACCTGAAAGGCTTTATTAAACCGCTGGTCGTGTTCTTTATTCTGGCGTTGTTACTACTGGCGCAGCCCGATCTGGGTACAGTAGTGGTAATGCTGGCCACCACCATGGGGCTGTTATTTTTAGCCGGTGCCAAGCTGTGGCAGTTTTTTGCTTTGCTGTTTGCCGGGGTGTTAGCCGTGGTTGCCCTGATTGTTGATTCTGAGTACCGGTTGGCAAGGGTTACCTCGTTCTGGGATCCCTGGGCCGATCCATTCGGCAGCGGTTATCAGCTGACCCAGTCTTTAATGGCTTACGGTCGGGGGAACTGGTTCGGTCAGGGACTGGGCAATAGTTTACAAAAGCTCGAGTTCCTGCCCGAGGCGCATACTGACTTTGTTATGGCCATTCTAGCCGAAGAGCTTGGATTCACCGGGGTGATGGTAGTGCTGTTACTGATGCTGTGGTTGGTTATCCGGGCGCTGCAAATTGGTAATCAGGCGCTGGCCAGTGAACGGGCATTTGAAGGCTTTCTGGCCTATGCCATTGGCATTTGGTTCAGCTTCCAGACCGCGGTAAACATTGGTGCCAGTGCCGGCATTTTGCCCACTAAAGGGTTAACGCTGCCACTGGTGAGTTATGGCGGTTCAAGTTTAATTATCATGTCGGTTACCGTGGCTGTGTTGTTACGGATTGATTTTGAATTACGGGTAGCAGGCGTTCAGGCGCTGGATAAAGGCCGCAAGCGGGAAGGTAAAGCTAAAGTGAAGGCGACTATGAAACCGCTTCAGGCTAACGACCAGGATTTATCACAGGAGCCGGATGATGAGTAAACGTTGTCTGGTGATGGCTGGTGGTACTGGCGGGCATGTATTTCCCGGCATTGCGGTGGCCAATGAATTACAGCGCCGCGGCTGGCACATCGACTGGCTGGGTACGGCAGAACGTATGGAAGCCCAGGTGGTACCGGATCATGGCTTCCCGATTCATTTTATCCCGGTTAAAGGCTTGCGTGGTAAAGGTCTTGCTGCCCGGGTATCGGGCTTACTGGCGCTGATTAAATCCTTGTTTAACGCCCGCAAAATGCTGCAAAAACTGAAACCGGATGTGGTTATCGGGATGGGCGGTTATGCCAGCGGGCCAGGCGGCGTTGCGGCGAAAAGCCTCGGCATCCCGATTGTCATCCACGAACAAAATGCGGTGCCTGGCATGACTAACAAGTTACTTGCCCGCATTGCTAAAAAAGTCATGCTTGGGTTTGCTTCGGCGGCTCCGTACTTCGCCGGAGCTAAAACAAAATGCCAGGCCGTGGGCAACCCGGTGCGGGATGAAATTCTCGCCATTGAGCCTAAACGTCAAACCTCACACCCCATGCGTATGCTGGTGGTGGGCGGCAGTTTAGGAGCGCGGCCACTGAACGAACAGCTGCCGGTGATCTGCCAGTCTTTTCCTGAACTGGAGATCCGCCATCAGTGTGGTAAAGGCAACGAACAAACCGTACGCAGTGCATATGGCGACAAGCCGGTGACCGTGAATGAATTTATTACTGATATGGCCGAGGCTTATCAGTGGGCTGATTTTGTTGTCTGTCGGGCCGGGGCATTAACCGTGGCAGAGGTTGCTGGAGCCGGTAAACCGGCCATTTTTGTGCCGCTGCCTCATGCCGTAGACGACCATCAAACCCTGAATGCGCGCTATCTGGCCGACCAGAATGCCGCCAAAGTGGTGGCACAATCGGCACTTAGCCAGGAATTACCGGTGATTCTGCGTGACTGGCTGGAAAATCCTGATGACTGTGTCAGGATGGCGGCCAACGCAAAACAGTTTGCACCTTACAATGCAGCTCAGCATGTGGCTGATGCCTGTGAAGCTTTAACCAGAGAGAGATAGCGGTAGATGGTATTGGAAACGCCTTTTCAAAGTCCCCAGATGCGAAAGATCACGCGCATATTTTTTGTCGGGATTGGCGGTGCCGGCATGGGCGGGATCGCCGAAGTGCTGTTGAATGAAGGCTACGATATTGCCGGTTCTGACATCCAGACCGGTGCAATGACCGAGCGCCTGACCGCGCTGGGCGCGGATATTGCCATTGGCCATCGCGCTGAAAATGTGGTGGATGCCAACGTGGTGGTGGTATCCAGTGCAATCAACGAGGCTAATCCCGAGATTCAGTATGCCCGGGAAAAACGTATCCCGATTATCCGCCGCGCGGAAATGCTGGCTGAGTTAATGCGTTTCCGTCATGGCATCGCGGTGGCTGGTACCCATGGTAAAACCACCACTACCAGTCTTATTGCGACCATTTTTGCCGAAGCCGGGCGCGATCCTACTTTTGTGATTGGCGGTTTGCTTAACAGCGCCGGCACTAATGCACGACTCGGCAGCAGTCGTTATTTAATCGCCGAAGCGGATGAGAGTGATGCTTCGTTCCTGCACCTCCAGCCGATGATGAGTGTGGTGACCAATATCGAAGCAGACCATATGGAAACCTATGGCGGTGATTTCAGTAAAATGACCGACACCTACATTGAGTTTTTACATAACCTGCCGTTTTACGGGCAGGCCGTAGTGTGTGGCGATGACCAGGTTATCCGTTCGCTGTTGCCACAAATCGGTCGCAGCGTGATCACCTACGGTCTGGATGAAGACAACGATGTATACGCCACCGATATTCAC
Organism: Marisediminitalea oceani; assembly: GCF_003731635.1. Lineage (GTDB taxonomy): Bacteria > Pseudomonadota > Gammaproteobacteria > Enterobacterales > Alteromonadaceae > Alteromonas > Alteromonas oceani. The sequence continues at coordinate 37,386 of NZ_RCUA01000057.1, forward strand.
TACAGTTTCGGCTCGGCGCATTTTACCGTTCATCGCCCGGACCGCGAGCCGCTGCCGGTAAAGTTGAATCAGACCGGTAAGCACAATGTTTTAAACGCCCTGGCTGCTATTACCGTGGCTACGGAAGAAGGGATAGACGACGAGTCTGTACAGGCCGCGCTGACAGGTTTTGGTGGCATCGGTCGTCGTTTTGAGGTGCTCGGACAGTTTGATACCAGCGTGGGAGAAGTAACCCTGGTAGATGATTACGGCCACCACCCAACGGAAGTGGCAGCGACCATTGAAGCGGCCCGCAATAACTGGCCGGATCAACGGCTGGTAATGATTTATCAACCACACCGTTACACCCGAACCCGTGATTTGTACGAAGACTTCGTGGAAGTACTGTCGCAGGTGGATTGTTTATTACTGCTGGATGTTTATGCGGCCAGCGAACAGCCTATTGATGGCGCAGACAGCCGCTCACTGGCGCGCTCTATTCGTGCCCGCGGCCAGTTAGAGCCGGTTTATGTCAGCGAGCACAGTGAATTGCCTGCGATTCTTGCTAATCAGTTGCTGGATGGTGATATTGTGATGACGCAGGGCGCCGGTAACGTAGGCCAACTGGCCAGGAAGCTGGCGGCAATGCAGTTAAACCCGCAAGTCATGCAGCAGGAGGAGCAGTAATGGCCTTTAAAACTTATGCCCCGCAAGCCTTCGGGCGTGTTGCTGTTATGTATGGCGGAGACTCGGCTGAGCGGGAAGTGTCTTTGCGCTCCGGCGAGGCTGTTTTAAAAGCCCTTACAGGGGCTGGCGTAGAGGCTATTGCTTTCGATACGGCTGAGCGTCAACTGGTTGAATTAATAGATGAAAAAGTGGATCGTGTACTGATAATGTTACATGGTCGAGGCGGTGAAGATGGCAGCATGCAAGGGGCTTTACAACAGCTCAAAATACCTTATACAGGTAGCTCTGTGCTGGGTTCAGCACTGGCGATGGATAAGATCCATAGCAAGCAAATCTGGCAATGCCTGAATATTCCCACCGCGAAATATGAAATTGCTGTAAAAAGTCGCTTTGAAGCTGGATCATGCGGCGCTATAATGAATAAATTAGGGGGAAAAGTCATGGTTAAACCGGCTCGGGAAGGTTCGAGCATCGGGATGGCCAAAGTGACTAGCGCTAAACAACTCGCGACTGCCATACAAGACGCATTCAAATACGATAATACAGTCTTGTTGGAGCAGTATATTGAAGGACCTGAATATACCGTTGCCGTTGTGCAAGGTCAGGCTTTACCTTCGATCCGCATGTCAACCCCGCATATATTTTACGATTATTCGGCTAAGTATCAGGATAATACGACCGAATATTTTTGCCCGAGTGGTTTGTCTGATGAAGACGAACAATATCTGGCAACGCTGTGTGCATCTGCATTTGAAGCGCTATCGGCCACTGGCTGGGGGCGGGTAGATGTGATGCAGGACAAACAATCTGGTGAGTTTTATTTGCTTGAGGCCAATACGGTGCCGGGTATGACTGAGAAAAGTCTGGTTCCCAAGGCCGCGGCTGCAGCCGGGATTAGTTTTACAGACTTAGTTTTAGCTATCCTGGCAACCAGTATGGAGTAACCCGAGAATGTCAGCAGAACAACGCCAGGCGCCTTGGGGCGGCATTGCTTTTTTAGCCGTGTTGGTGGTGTTGCTGATAAGCGGTGGCATTCATACCTATAACTGGATGCAGGACGAGCAACAGGCACCGGTGCAGGTCATTGACTTCTCCGGGCAGTTTGAACAACTGGACGTACTGAAACTGGAGCGGCTTATCCGGCAGTCTCAGCCTGGCAGCTTTTTTGCGCTGGATGTGAACGACATTCACCGGCTGCTGGAAGAACAGGCCTGGGTGTACCGGGCGTCGGTACGCAAACAGTGGCCTAACCGGCTAAAGGTTTACCTGGTGGAGCAAACACCGGTAGCCAGATGGAATGAAGATTTAATGCTCAACCCTTATGGCGAAAGCTTTAACGCTGAGGGTAAAAATTTAGGCTTACCGCGCCTGTTTGGCCCGGGCGGCAGCGAGAAAACGGCATTAGAAGGATTTAACGCCATGCAGCGGTTACTGCGTAGCCGGCAACTGGATATTGAAGAGTTGTCGTTATCAGAGCGCTTTGCCTGGCAGGTACAACTGGTAAACGGGATAGAGATAAACCTTGGTCGACAGGAGTTTATTGACCGTTTACAACGATTTGTGGATGTTTACCCGTTACTGAGTGAGCAACCTAAGGGTGTCAGTTACGTGGATTTACGTTACGACACAGGGCTGGCCGTAGGCTGGCAAAATGAAACTGATACTAATCAGACTAAAAGTTAATAAGAGATAAGCGGCATATGTCTAAACCGGCAGAACGTAATTTGATTGTAGGACTGGATATCGGCACCAGCCGTGTGAAGGCGGTCCTCGGCGAGTTACTCGACGATGAGCAAATCAGTATCGTAGGTGTCGGTACCCATCCTGCCCGTGGTATGGATAAGGGTGGTGTGAACGATTTGAACCTGGTGGTGAAGTCTGTTCAAAGTGCAGTAAACGAAATGGAACTGATGGCCGATTGTCAGGTCTCTTCTGTGTTTATGTCGATTTCCGGACGGCACGTGAAATGCCAGAACGAAAGTGGCATGGTACCGATTAACAATCAGGAAGTGACCCAGGAAGACGTGGATAACGTGGTCCATGCGGCACGCTCGGTACCCATTGCGGCAGAACGTCGGTTACTGCATGTATTGCCACAGGAGTTTACCATTGATGTGCAGGAGGGCATTAAGAACCCGATTGGCATGTCAGGGGTAAGAATGGAAGCCGAGGCCCATATCATTACCTGTGCGGACGATATGGCGAAAAACCTGGTGAAATGTATTGAGCGCTGCGAGTTACAGGCCGATCAAATCATTTTCTCGGCGCTGGCATCCAGTTATGCCGTGCTGACAGATGATGAGCGTGAGCTTGGTGTCTGTGTAGTGGATATCGGTGCCGGCACGATGGATATTGTGATCTACACTGATGGTGCAATTCGTTATACCGCGGTGGTGCCGTTAGCCGGTAATCAGATTACCAGTGATATTGCAAAAATCTTCAGAACGCCAATTAGCAACGCTGAAGAAATTAAAGTTAACTATGCCTGCGCGCTAAAAGACATGGTTAGCATGGAAGAGAGTATTGAGGTACCCAGTGTTGGCGGTCGTCCGGCGCGGGTAATGTCTCGTCATACTCTTGCAGAGGTCATAGAACCTCGGTATCAGGAATTGTTTGAACTGATACATAAAGAAATTAAAAACAGTGGTTTTGAAGAGCAGATCGCTGCGGGCCTGGTGTTAACCGGTGGTACCGCAAAGATGGAAGGGGCTGTTGAAATCGCTGAAGAAATTTTCCAAATGCCGGTGCGGGTGGGTAGTCCGCTGAATATGGTTGGCTTGTCGGAATATACTGACGATGCCAGTTTCGCAACGGCAGTGGGGTTACTCCACTATGGAAAGATGCAAGCAGATAATAAAAAAACGAGCAAGCAACGCGTAGCGGATGGTTTATTCAAGCGCGTGCAAAGTTGGTTTAAAGGTGAATTTTAAATTTTAGGGGGCGCTTAGGTTTATCAGCGAGAGTCATGGAATGCTCAATATGCAGATGAACTCAAGTGTTAGAAAGACGTACAGAACCGGAGAGTAAGTATGTTTGAATTAATGGATAGCCACGGCGAAGAAGCCGTAATCAAAGTCATCGGTGTCGGTGGCGGCGGTGGCAATGCGGTTGAGCACATGGTGTCTCAGAGCATTGAAGGCGTAGAATTTATTGCAGTAAACACTGATGCACAGGTGTTACGTAGCTCTTCTGCAGATGTCACTCTGCAGATTGGCTCAAATGTGACTAAAGGTCTGGGTGCAGGTGCTGATGCTAACAAGGGTCGTGAAGCCGCACAGGAAGATCGCGAAACTATCCGCCAGGCGCTGGATGGTGCTGATATGGTATTTATCACCGCAGGTATGGGTGGTGGTACTGGTACTGGTGCCGCGCCGGAAGTGGCCAAGATTGCCCGTGAAATGGGCATCCTGACGGTTGCTGTGGTTACCAAGCCGTTTCCATTTGAAGGTAAAAAGCGGACTGATTTTGCTAACCAGGGCACTGATGAACTGGCTCGCAACGTTGACTCGCTGATTACTATTCCCAATGAGAAGTTGCTGAAAGTGATGGGCCCGGGTACGCCGCTGTTACAAGCGTTTAGTGCTGCTAATGACGTATTACGTGGTGCAGTGCAGGGGATTGCTGAACTGATTACCCGCCCTGGTTTGATCAACGTGGATTTCGCTGACGTACGTACTGTAATGTCTGAAATGGGTAAAGCCATGATGGGCAGCGGTTCAGCCTCAGGTCCGGACCGTGCTGAAGAAGCAGCAGAAGCAGCGATTGCCAGCCCGCTTCTGGAAGACATCGATCTGTCTGGTGCGCGCGGTATCCTGGTGAATATCACCGCGGGTCCTGATTTCGCCATCGACGAGTTCGAAACGGTAGGTAATGCGGTTAAAGCATTTGCCTCCGAAAACGCTACGGTAGTAGTGGGTACCGTTATCGACATGGAAATGACCGAAGAACTGCGGGTAACTGTAGTAGCAACCGGGATTGGTGCCGAGCGCAAGCCCGACATCTCGCTGGTGAGCTCTGAGGGTTCACGCCTGAGTGCTTCAGCCCGTGAGTTCCAGTCCAGCGGTGAATCCCGTGCGGTAGGTGGCACTGAAGGCAACCAGGCGCTAAAAGCGGATGAAAATGCGCAGCCTGGCAATGACCTTGAATACCTGGATATTCCGGCTTTCCTGCGTAAGCAAGCGGACTAGAACGGTAAACAAAAATTTACAGGGTACTTGGTCAAAGGGTTAAAATTGTTCATAAAGTGACCGATACTTTTGACAAGTAAGTGATGGCTAACTATAATGTTCGGCCGCTTTAGGTTAGGTGTTTTTTAAAGCCATGATTAGACAACGTACAATTAAACATGCAGTCCAGGAAACTGGCATAGGTTTGCACAAAGGGGACAAGGTCACGATGACTCTCCGGCCTGCGCCTGCGAACACGGGAATCGTGTTTCGGCGTATTGACCTTGAGCCGCATGTGGACATTCACTCCCGCGCCAACGCGGTAGGGAATACCATGTTGTGTACCTGTCTGAATAATGACGACGGCGTGAGTATTCATACCGTGGAACATTTAGCGTCAGCATTAGCCGGACTGGGTATTGATAACATCATTGTTGAAGTTAACAGCAATGAACTGCCGATTATGGATGGCAGTGCGAGTCCATTTGTGTTCCTGCTCCAATCGGCTGGCATTGAAGAATTAAACGCGCCTAAGCGCTTTATTCGTATCACTAAGCCAGTTCGTGTGGAAGACGGCGACAAGTGGGCAGAATTACGCCCGTACGATGGCTTCCGGGTTGATTTCCAGATTGACTTTGAGCATCCGGTTATCAGCCAGACTCGCCAGCACATGGTTATGGATTTCGATTCCTGCTCTTATGTGAGCGAAGTAAGCCGTGCCCGTACCTTTGGTTTTATGCGTGATCTGGAATACATGAACGCTAACAATCTGGCCCTCGGTGGCAGCATGGAAAATGCCGTCGCGCTGGATGACTACCGGGTACTGAACCCGGAAGGTCTGCGTTATGATGATGAATTCCTGAAGCATAAAATTCTCGACGCCATCGGTGACCTGTATTTAGGTGGTCACAGTATCATTGGTGAACTGGCGGCGTATAAAACCGGCCATGGTCTTAACAACAAGTTGCTGAATGCGGTACTCGCGCAGCGTGATTGTTGGGAATACATCACCTATGAGTCGCAGGACGAAGCGCCAATTCGCTACGCGCAACCCGCTCTGGCCTAATACTTTATGCTGAAAAAGCCGCCCTCGTGGCGGCTTTTTTGTTGTTTAATAGGGGCGAATGTCGCTAGAATAGCGAACCATGATTATTAAGCTGGCTGTTATTGCATCGCTGGCTCAGAGCAGAACGATAAAAAAGACTTCAAAATGAAACTAACAGTGACATTTATTGGTAAGCATAAACGCATCAGGCGCAGCATCAGTGTGCGCTCGATCGTGAGCCTTACCGTGTTATCGTCACTGTTTGTTCTTGTATCCAGCCGTTCTACCGACTCTTCCTTTGAAAACCTTGCCCGCGTAAAAGTTGCCCAGAATATTCTTGAAGCCGAACAGCAGCAGGTAGATTCCCTTGCTGCCGCGACCGACGAACAGGTTAAGGCATTGGCGGCGCAACTGATGGCAATGCAAAACTCGCTGGATAAAATAGACGCGAAAACCCAGGTGCTGGCTAAAGCAATGGGTGTGGACGAGCAGTCGGTAGGCGATTTCGGACTGGCATCAGCCACCATAAATAATCAGCTGGAAGACGAAGAACGGCGGTTGTTATCGCCGATAAAAGAATTAAGCAGTCAGTTAAAGCACAAGCAGCAGCAACTGGCCGCACTTGAAAGATTGGTTACCGGGCACCATATAGATGAACAGATTAGTTTGTCGGGACGCCCGATAGAGACAGGATGGTTATCATCCTACTATGGCATGCGCACGGATCCCTTTACCGGACAACCGGCCATGCACAACGGATTAGACTTTGCCGGTGAAGTAGGTGACGGTGTTGTCGCCACCGCGGCAGGCATAGTGACCTGGTCAGGCGATCGGTACGGTTACGGACATCTCGTGGAAATAGAACACGGCGATGGGTTAGTAACGCGCTATGGTCACAATCAGACTCTGCTGGTTAATAAGGGTGATTTGGTTACGAAAGGCCAGGTTATCGCGCTAATGGGGAGTACCGGACGTTCTACCGGCGCTCATGTCCATTACGAAGTCATTAAAGCAGGTCAAAAAGTCGATCCACTCCCTTACGTTTACAAAAAGTAGCGTAAGCCTCTATTACACGCCAATCAATTTATTGTAACGCGACAGATTAATCTGCCGGTCAGATTTTTTTGTTTTTGATAAATCACAGAAGTGGAAATACCAACACAATGTTTGCAAGCATGCTCAGGAAAGTATTTGGCAGTCGTAACGATCGACTATTAAAAAAATTACAAAAGCACGTCAATGCCATTAATGCGCTGGAAGCAGAATACGAAGCCCTTGATGATGCTGCGCTAAAGCAGAAGACGGTGGAGTTTCAGCAACGCCTGAAAGACGGCGCGAGCCTCGATGACATTCTAATCGAAGCATTTGCAACCGTTCGCGAGGCTAGTAAACGTGTGTATGGCATGCGCCACTTCGATGTACAGATGCTTGGTGGCCAGGTATTGCACTCCGGTAAAATTGCCGAGATGCGTACCGGTGAAGGTAAAACGCTGACCTCTACCTTACCCACTTACTTAAATGCACTCACCGGCCGTGGTGTTCACGTGATTACCGTGAACGATTACCTGGCCAAACGGGATGCAAACTGGAGCCGCAGTTTATTTGAATATCTGGGCTTAACCGTGGGATGTAATGTGCCAGGACTAGCGCCGGAGCAGAAGCGCGAGGCTTATCAGGCAGATATTACTTACGGTACCAACAACGAATTTGGTTTTGATTACCTGCGCGATAACATGGCGTTCAGCCCTCAGGATCGGGTGCAGCGAGAACTCTATTATGCGGTAATCGATGAAGTGGACTCCATCCTGATTGATGAAGCCCGTACACCGTTGATTATCTCTGGTGCCGCCGAAGACAGCTCAGAGCTGTACTTACGGATCAACCAGATTATTCCTGAACTGACCAGGCAGGATAAAGAAGACGAAGAAGGTAAGCATGGCGATGGTGACTTCACCATTGATGAAAAGGCCAAGCAAATCCACCTGACAGAGCACGGTCAGATTCACGTTGAAGAAATCATGAAACGTGAAGGTCTGCTTAAGGAAGAAGAATCGTTATTTGATGCCGGTAATATTTCTTTACTGCACCACGTAAATGCGGCCTTGCGCGCCCACAAGCTGTTTACCAAAGACGTCGACTACATTGTTAAAGACGATAACATCGTTATTGTTGATGAGCATACCGGCCGTACAATGGAAGGCCGTCGTTGGTCGGAAGGCCTGCACCAGGCTGTTGAAGCCAAAGAAGGTGTGAAAATTCAAAACGAAAACCAGACTCTGGCTTCCATTACTTTCCAGAACTATTTCCGTTTATACGAAAAACTGTCGGGTATGACAGGGACGGCAGATACCGAAGCCTTCGAGTTTAATCATATCTACAGCCTCGAAACGGTAGTTATTCCTACCAACCGCGCCATGGTGCGTGATGATAAGGCAGATTTAATCTACCTGACGGCTCAGGAAAAGTACGACGCCATCGTCGAAGATATTCGCCGCTGCGTGAAGCGCGGTCAGCCTACGCTGGTAGGTACGGTGTCTATCGAAAACTCAGAGTTGTTGTCACGTATTCTGAAAAAAGAAAAGATCCCTCATAAAGTACTGAACGCCAAGTTCCATGCTCAGGAAGCCGATATTGTTGCGCAGGCCGGTCGTCCCGGAGCGGTAACGATTGCTACCAACATGGCGGGCCGTGGTACTGACATTGTACTGGGTGGTAACTGGCAGGCGGAAGTCGATAAGCTGGAAAACCCCACTGAAGCGCAGATTCAAAAGATTAAAGAGCAGTGGGAAAAAGACCACGAAACCGTACTGGCTGCCGGCGGCCTGCATATTATTGGTACTGAGCGCCATGAGTCACGTCGTATCGATAACCAGTTACGTGGTCGTGCTGGTCGTCAGGGTGACCCGGGTTCATCACGTTTTTATCTGTCACTGGATGATGCCCTGATGCGTATTTTCGCCTCAGAAAAAATGGCCAGCATGATGAAACGTCTGGGCATGGAGAAAGGCGAAGCTATCGAGCACCCGTGGGTAACTCGTGCGATTGAAAACGCCCAGCGTAAGGTAGAAGGGCGCAACTTTGATATTCGTAAGCAATTGCTGGAATACGATGATGTTGCCAACGATCAGCGTAAGGTAATTTACGAGCAGCGTAATGAACTGCTTGATGAGTCGGACATCAGCGAAACTGTGCAGGCAATCCGTGAAGACGTTATCAGTGGTGTGGTAGATGAGTACATTCCACCGCAGTCGCTGGAAGAAATGTGGGATGTGTCCGGACTGGAGCAGCGTCTTAAGGCAGACTTTGCGCTGGACGCGCCAATTCAGCAATGGCTGGATGCGGACGACAAACTGTATGAAGAAAAACTGCGTGAGAAGATCCTGGATGAGTTAAACGCAGCTTACAAAGCCAAAGAAGAAATGGTCGGTGAGCAGGTACTGCGTCAGTTTGAAAAAGCGGTGATGCTGCAGAACCTCGACAGTAACTGGAAAGAACACCTGGCCGCCATGGATCATCTGCGTCAGGGTATCCATCTGCGCGGCTATGCACAGAAGAACCCTAAGCAGGAATATAAGCGTGAAGCCTTTGAGTTATTCTCGAATATGCTGGAAGGCCTCAAACTTGAAGTCATTACGATTTTAAGCCGGGTACAGGTGCGCGCTGAATCGGATGTTGAGAAAGTGGAAGAACAGCGTCGTCAGGCCGACGATGTTCCTAAGAACTTCCAGCACGCCGAAGCCGATGGTGAGCCTTCTGAAGATGTAAGCGGCCCTCAGGCAGCCATGCGTCAGGGGCCCAAAGTCGGCCGTAACGATCCATGCCCTTGTGGCTCAGGCAAAAAATACAAGCAGTGCCACGGTAAATTAAAATAAGCCAAAAGCGCTGAACAACAAAAGCTGGTTATCTGTGGTGTGCAGGTTACCGGCTTTTTTTATGCGGATAGAGAACAGGAAACGAATGATGAAATACATCGATGTGGCGGTAGGGGTCATTCTACGCGATAACCAAACCTACGTTTGTTTGCGCGCCAGCGATAAACATCAGGGTGGTAAGTGGGAATTTCCCGGTGGCAAAGTGGAAGAGGGTGAGGCGCATGAAGCTGCGCTGGGCAGAGAGTTACAGGAAGAAGTGGCTATTGTTACCACCTTCTGTGAGCCACTGATAATGATTGAGCACGATTACGGTGATAAGTGCGTGCGTTTGCATGTGTATACAGTAACAGGCTTTGACGGCGAACCCACCGGTGCCGAAGGCCAACCAGGAAAATGGCTGGCACTGGATAATCTGAATTATGATGACTTCCCGGCAGCTAACCGGGAAATCATTGATGCTTTGATGGCACGACAAGTGAAACGATAGGTTAAAACCGGTAGCGTTTGAGCTGTTGCTGCATGCTGCTGATTTCGTCTACCAGCTGCGCACAGTTTTGCGCAACCTGGCGGGCGTAATCGCTGTTCTGATTGCCCACATTCTGAATACTGCTCAGGCGCTTAGCCACATCTTCGGTGATGCTGGCCTGCCGTGAGGCCATGGTCGCCGCTTCCTGATTTAACTCAGTAATGGTGGCAACGGCATGCAAAGATTTCTCCAGAGACTCGCCGGCATTTTGTGTCACCTGTACGGTAGCGAATGCATTGTCTTTGTTTTGCTGCATTTTATCTGCCGCCTCACGACTGCCCTGCTGTAAGCGCTCAATCATCACGCGGATCTCTTCAGTGGATGACTGGGTGCGACTGGCCAGTGAGCGGACTTCGTCTGCGACCACGGCGAACCCGCGGCCTTGCTCTCCGGCCCGCGCGGCCTCAATCGCTGCGTTGAGTGCCAGTAAATTTGTTTGCTCAGCGATATTACGGATAACATCCATCACGCCACTGATTTGTTCACTGGCGGCAGCCAGTTCATTGATAACCTGAACCGACGTATCGATATTCTGTGCCTGGGCCTCAATGTCTTTAATGGTTGCTGACAACACGCTGACACTGTTTCGGGTGTCACTGTCGGCAGCGCCTGCGGCTTCATTAGAATGGTTAATGTTAGTGGAGACCGCGACCGCATTTTCCTGCAGTGTTGATAATGCGTCGCCGATGGCACTGGTTTCACTGGTTAGTTCCGTTACCGTCGAGCTGGACTTCACCGCAGTGTCATTAAGTTGCCGGGACTGGGAAAGCATGGTGTCTGTGGCCTGATTTACGCTCCTCAGAGTGGTCTGTAGTTGCGAAAGCAGTTTATTAAACCCTTGGGCCATCTGGCCGAATTCGTCGCTGGAATTGGCATTAAAACGGAATGTGAGGTCGCCTTCACCAGAGGCCAGATCGTTCACAACACCGATAAACTCATCCAGAGGCTTACCCACCAAATAATTGATTAAGAAGAATATGGTGGCCAGAATCGCCACACTGGCAACAATGATTTTCAGTAGCACTGAGAATACTGCACCAGCTACCAATGATGACTTTTCGTCACTGGACGCGGCCAGGATGAGTTCATAGCCCCATTTTTCAAAGGGAATAATGCTGATATCCCAGTTGTCATCGCCGTTAGCCAGTGCGTTATTCACCGTCGCTTCATTAACGTGGGAAGAGAACATGCGCAGGTTACCCTTGCTGTCTTTCAGCGCCACAAACCCCTCTTCAAGCAATTTGCTTTTGGTAATGGCTTCTTCGAGAACATTGAGGTCAGCAGAATAGCCCACGTACCAGATACCTATGACTTGTTGAGTCGCGTTAAACATGGGCTCGTAAGCAGTGAGGTAAGGGCTGCCGAGAATATCCACGGCGCCATAATAGGCTTTACGCTGCTTGATCTGCGCCATGGCCTTACCCTGCGGTGCCAGCTTGGTACCAATGGCCCGTTCACCGTCTTTGATAACATTGGTGCTGACCCGGATAAAATCATCGCCGGTTTTGCTAAACAGTGTGGCGGTGCCGCCCATTACGGCGGTGAGGCCATCAACCAATGCGAAGTTATTGGCTTGTGCTTCGCCGCCAATAAGCAGTTGGGTGGCCGGGGTTTGTTTCACCATTACCTCGCCGCCCTGAGAGGGAATACCCATTGCATCCCCTCGTTCTTTTAGCAGCTTCATGCTGCTAACTACGCGTTCGTGCATCAACGAGTCTGTAACGGTGAGAATGTTTGTCAGTCTGGCAGACAACTGCTCTTTTTGTTGGCTGATTTTATCTTCAGCCTCTGAGGAGGCTGAAATAGAAGTAATAATCGCAATCACTACCGCAAAAGCGGCAATGACCACAGTGATAGCAATAAGAAATTTACGCTGAATGGACATACTTACTCCGGCAACTAACGGGTTTTGCTGGCGTCCCTGTACAGCAAAAAATACAGCAACTAAATAGGCTGCTTTGTTATTACTAGTTAATAGTAGAGTAAATTTTCGATTCAGCTAATTTTTTGCAATGAATCTAAATGCTGTCGTTGTTTTTAAACAAAAGCGCTAAGTAAGGTATTAAGGTATCGACGGCCCATTGGGGTGACCTGCCAGTTGTGTGCTGTTTCAGCCAGCAATCCATTACTGATGGCCTGCTCTATAGCGTCTTGCTGTGGTGTAGTGAGAGATGTACCAGTGAGTGCCGCAAAATCGGCCTGTGGGCAGGGCTCCACCAGTCGAAAACGATTCATAAAAAACTCAAAGGCCAGATCGTCTTCCTCAACCTGGTTCTGATGATCAAGGTAAGGCCGGTTAAGTGTCATGTAACCACGAGGATGCTTTACTTTTACCGTGCGGATAATAGAGCGATTCTCGATGTTGGTTAATTTGCCATGGGCGCCGCAGCCAATGCCAATGTAGTCGCCAAATCGCCAGTAGTTGAGGTTATGCCTGCATTGATAACCGGGTTTACTGTAACCGGATATTTCGTATTGCTCATAGCCAGCCGCAGCCAGTAATTTGTGACCTTCAGCCTGGATATCCCACAGAATATCATCGTCAGGTAATTCCGGCGGCCTGGAGTAAAACGGCGTATTAGGTTCAATAGTGAGCTGATACCAGGATAAATGCTTTGGCTGTTGGTTTATTGCCTGTTTTAAGTCATCGAGTGCGTTCTGCAGGGTTTGATCCGGCAAGCCGTGCATCAGATCCACGTTAAAGCTTTTAACACCACTTTGCTCGGCCTGGGTAATAGCGAATAAGGCCTGGGCCGGGTCGTGAATACGCCCCAGCGCGGTTAAATGCCGGGCCTGAAAGCTTTGAATACCAATAGAAAATCGGTTTACCCCTGCCGCTACGTATCCTTCAAACCGGGCCGCCTCTATGGTGCCGGGATTGGCCTCCAGAGTAATTTCTATGTCCTGCGCAAAAGGCACGCGTTTTTGCGCTTCAGTAAGCAAGTGTCCTATGCTCTCGGGACTAAATAAACTTGGCGTACCGCCGCCGATGAAAATGGTCTCTACCGGCCGCTCACCGGTCATACGGGCGTCCTGCTCTAAATCGGCCAGTAAATGGGCGATATATTCCTGTTCTGGCAGCCCGCTTTTCAGCGCGTGGGAATTAAAGTCACAGTAGGGGCATTTTTGCACACACCAGGGAATGTGAATGTACAGGCCCAGAGGGGGTAAGCGCATTACAGACCTTTGATACGTGCCAGTAATTGCTGCATGGCCTGGCCACGATGACTCACTGCGTTCTTCTGGGCTTTTTCAAGTTCTGCAGCAGTACACTTAAACTCATCCACGTAAAACACCGGATCGTAGCCAAAACCGCCTTCACCATGAGGATGGCGGGTAATGCTGCCATGCCACTGCCCTTCACTGATGAACGGGATGGGGTCGCCAGCGTGGCGCATCAAGACCAGTACACACTGAAAGTGCGCGGCACGGTTTGCGTTGTCTTCGCCTAAAGCGCTAAGTAATCGGGCAATGTTGTCGCTGTCTGAGGCATCCTCACCGGCGTAGCGCGCCGAGTAAATACCCGGTGCACCCTGCAGGGCATCAACCACCAGGCCTGAGTCATCGGCGATAGCGGGTAAACCGGTTTCCTGCGCCGCATGGCGGGCTTTAATAATGGCATTTTCCACAAAGGTGGTACCGGTCTCGGGCACACTGCTGACGTTAAATTCACTTTGCGGCAGCACTTCAATATTGAGTGGAGTAAACAGGCTGGCAAATTCTTTGACTTTCCCGGCGTTACCGGTAGCCAGAACCACTTTAGCAGGCAGTGACATAATACTTATCTCTTTTTCTTTTTGGCAGTTTTGGACGTTTTAGCTTTCTTTTTCTTAGCCTTATTTTCCGGCGCTTTGTGTTTAGGGCGCAGGCCTTCAACAAAACGGGCTTTAAACGGCTCATCCATATAGCGAGAGACTTTGCCGACCATCTCAAAATCATGGGCTTCGATTAACGAAATGGCAGTGCCTTTAGCGCCTGCTCGTCCGGTACGCCCTATCCGGTGTACGTAAACATCGGCTTTGCGAGGCATATCAAAGTTAATCACATGGCTGACGTTGGGTACATCGATGCCGCGGGCGGCCACATCGGTGGCCAGCAGAATGTTTAGTTTTCCTGATTTAAAACTGGCCAGGGCAGCATTACGTTTGTCCTGGGGCATTTCCCCCTGCAGGTAACAGACGTTGACGCCCAGTCGCTGGAGGTTTTCACGCAGCCATTGCAGACGTTCACGGGTTTTCACAAACACCACGGCGCTGGTGATCTGTTCCTTGAGGATTTTTTCCAGTAAGGCAAGCTTATGCTCAAGGTTATCGGCCAGGTGATACCACTGGTGAATTTTGGCTTTCTCACGACGTGGTGGATCGGCTTCGATGATTGCCGGTTCATTGAGCAGATCATTGGCAAAATGACGTACACCAGCGCCTTCCAGCGTGGCCGAGAACAACATATTCTGTTTACGCCAGCGGGCTTCAGAAGCAATTTGATTGACGATGCCAGAAAAGCCCATATCCAGCATGCGGTCAGCTTCATCAAGAATTAAACATTCAATGTCACGGCAATCTGCCGATTCCTGTTCGATGTGTTCAAACAGGCGACCTGGCGTTGCAACCAGAATATCAAGATTTTGTGACAGGGTTTCCCGGTCGGTGCCGTAGTTAATACCGCCAGTGATCACACCGCAAATCAGATCGGTGTAGCGGGTAACGGCAACCGCTTGTTCGTAAACCTGTAATGCCAGTTCACGGGTCGGTGTCAGAACCAGAATACGGGTAGCGCCCGGCTGTTTGCGCGGAAAATCCAGCAGAAACTGGCAGGCCGGTAATAAGAAGCCCAGGGTTTTACCTGTCCCGGTTGGGGCAGAAGCCAGAATATCTTTACCTTCCATGGCTTGGGGTACCACCATGGACTGGATGGTAGTAGGGCGGCTCAAGCCCATATCCGCGAGTGCCCGGCACAGGTCATCGTCTAATTCTAGTTGTTCGAATGTCATAAAAATACGTCTGTCGCATGAATGGCGCTATTGTAGCATTAAATCTGCTAAACGCCGTGATTTGTGATGCTCTGTTCAATCTGTTTTAGCCGTTGCTGGCTAAGTTGCTGTTTGATGTCGGGGCCTTTATGTCCGGCAGCAATAATGGCTTTCACGTCTACCTGATTAGCCGCTGCAAGCGCTTCGGTGAATACCGCTTTAAAATGCAGCCCTTGCTCAGGATAGACAACAGTAAACAGCGGTATCAGGCGCTCCAGTCGTTCGGGGCGGCGCCAGGCGTCGCAGGTATTGAGCGCGTCCAGTAGCCATTCGCTCTGGTGAATGTGTTTGGCCAGTGAAGGCAGTATTGTTGCCGCCAGTTGCGCACAGTCGGCTTGCTGATTTGGCACCTTGAGTCTTTTTTGCAGCGTGCCTAGTGCCTGGTGCTCAAGGGGCCAGCAGACTGTCGCCCAGCGAACAGTTAAGGGCTGTTCAGATGCTGCTGCCTGCTGTAGTGAAGTTGTTATTGACTCATCAGATATTACAGACTCAAGTTCCGGCATCCAGGCTTTAAGTGCGCCGCATTGCTGTAATACTCTAAGGTACACTTCGGGGTTGTCTTCCATTAGTGCCCGTCGTGTCTCCTGCCATACGCGCTCAGCACTTAAATGGCGGATATCGTCGGATGCGGCCATGGTTTGCATAAGCATCATGGTTTCTTCTGCTACGGAAAATCCGAGGTAAGCGTAGCGGGCTGCAAACCGGGCAACCCGGAATATCCGCAGTGGATCCTCGCTGAATGCCGAAGATACATGGCGCAGTAGCCGCTGCTGCAAATCCGCCTGACCATTGTATGGGTCAATGAGTTCGCCGCTGGCGGATTCTGCCATGGCATTGATGGTGAGATCCCGACGCAGCAGGTCTTCTTCGAGGGTCACATCGGGCGTGGCATGGCAACTGAAACCGGTATAGCCACCGCCGGTTTTTCTTTCGGTGCGGGCGAGGGCATACTCTTCCTGAGTTTGCGGGTGCAGAAACACCGGGAAGTCTTTGCCCACCTGCGTATAACCTTCGGCCAGTAACTGCGCTGGCGTTGCGCCCACTACTACCCAGTCACGCTCGGTGACTTTGCGATGAAGTAATTTGTCGCGTACTGCGCCACCAACCAGATAAACCTGCATGCTCACAATCTGCTGTTGAATAATGGGCATATTATGCCTGAGTAAGCAGGGCAACCGCATACTTTTACCCAAAAATAAGCTCTGCTCTGAATTCATCGGCCCAGCCAGCCATTTTGAGTTTGCTTCTCATGCTGGCTTTCTTGGGGTGTAAACGAGCCATATTCAAACAAAACCGCCTAATCACTCCGACATTTTCCGCTCCGTCCTCTTTGCGTATTCGGCTATCATCTTCTTTGAACGTCACGTCTAACACCCAGTGGACTTTATTTTCGACTTCCCAGTGTGCTCGGATAGCCTGGTTGACCGCAACGGGGTCAATATCCAGTGAACTGATGTAATATTGCGTTTCAGTGCTCACCTCTTTGTCTTTAAGGTGGCGCTCTCGCTCTATTTTGATAACACTGCGTATACCTTTCCAGTGCTGTGCTTCACTTATCCACTCACTGACTCTTAGTTGCTGGCACCGGCGTACTTCAATTCGTCCATGGCCAGAATCAGTCTGTTCATTACAGGCAATCCAAGCGGGATTATCCCTCTCTACCTTATGGAAATAGGCGGCAATTTCATCGCGTAGTTGTTTGTGGTTGTTTTTGATGCAGAGCACATAATCTGCGTTCTCCGAGCTGATTTTCTCGACTATCTTTTTCTGAGAGTTCATGGCATCTGCACTGATAAGAGCGCCTTTAATATTAAGCGTGTCGAGTAGGTCCAATACCGAAGCATTCTCATTTTTCTTGCCCGATGACTTCAGTTGCGCAAGCACTAAACCTGCATCTTTGCTCCAGGCGGTAATGCTATGTAATGCCGTTTGCTTATCGCCATCGTAGGAATGACGAAGTGTCTTACCGTCGATGGCAATTTGAGGCTTACCCGTTTCAACACGCACTTCATTCACCCAATTCATAAAGGCTTTATTTAATTGTTCAGGGCATATTACTCGAACAATTCGGGCAATGGTATCGTCAACAGGAATGCCGTTTTCAAAGGGACGGTATTGGCGCAACCAATCAAGTTTATCTCGACCAAACACTTCTATATCGCTCCAACCCTCTGCTCCAGAAAGGACTGCACTCACAGTCAGAAATATCACATCAATAAAGTCATGTTGAACATTAATTTG
>NZ_RCUA01000058.1 GCF_003731635.1 Marisediminitalea oceani
GGGGACCATTTTACGGGGTAGCTCCGCCGGGAAAAGACGGTCTAAATTGATCGCTTACCTAACAATTTAGCAGGCTTTGAAGTAGCTGAACTGAAAAATATAAATACAGTCAGCGGCGGCTTTGTTACATCTGTTGAGTTTGATATGGCCGTAACAGAATCTACCTCTAAAGATGGTGGGGCTAAACTATCAATTGCTGGTGTAGGTTCTCTTGGTGGTGATTTAGCTACAGGTTCGAAAACAGTAAGTAGAATAAAATTTAGTGTTCCACTTCATATTAAACCTAAGAATCAATAAGTGTATATGTAAACATAACAAGCTGTTCAAGGCGGGACTGCTAACGTTTGGCTCGGTTTCGCTTCGCTACACATTTTAGCCAAATATTAATCAGCCCCTTAACAGGGCGTTAGCTGTAGGAAACCATTTATCGAGGAATGAAGAGAATGGCAGGATTGGAGTTTCAAGAACGATTCGATGTGTCATCGTCAGGTATCACCTTTGAGCAATTGGTGACGGATGCCCCCGAGGAATTGTCAAATAGCATCAATAAAACAGGGGTTTTAATCCTCCCTTCACACGAGACCGAGGATTCGTTTTATACCGGAAGCTTGGATACGCTCGACTATTTAAATGACAATGGTCTCAAGACTGATATATACGCTAATGACGAAGATTACAAAGAGCTGGGGTTGCACGCGGCGGACATCTGGCTTGGCACGTTCTTCGTAAAGAATATTGTGATACCTGTGTTTTGCGGTGTCATTGCCTCATATATATACGAAAAACTTAAGGCCAAAAAGGACGATAAGATATCCGTGAAATTCATAGTGGAAAAAAAGGACGGGAAAAGCTCAACAGTTAGCTTTGACGGTAAAGTCGAAGAAATGGAAAAAGCCCTCAATGCTGTAAAAGAATTCAGTAATGATGATTGAACTTACAAACATCGAAGACACTCGTAAGCCAGTCATAGGTCAAATACTGGAAGAGCTTGAAAGGAAGAGAAAAGAAGCCGCATCATCGGGAAATGAGGAATTTGCTAATAATTGCTGGAGAGAGTCTGAGGCTCTCAAGGTAAACATTCTGTATATAGAAGCGTTTGAAAAAATCAAGTCAAAAAAGTACCGAGACGCTTGGAATGACCTCGAACGTTGTGAAATTGACGCTGCTTCAATAGAAAGGAACTCGGATTCCGATTATTACACCAAATCTCGATGTCATTTCATAGAAAAACAAGTATCCAAGTGGCAGTCTCTTTATCCTTACTGTGTATTTGCAAGCCCTGGTTTCAAGGTAGGGTATTACACATGCAGCATATGCAATCACAAGGTGAGGCCAAGATCTAGGTGTTCACACGTAAAGGGGAAAATATACAATGGAGAACTGTGCGTGCATGTTGCACATGATATGGAATTTCTAGAACTCTCAATAGTTACGAAGCCCGTACAAAAATACTCCGTTATGCACGATGATGAAACCTTAGATTTTTCGTTGATCAACTATCTGTCCGATTTTCTTGATAACGCATTTGAAAATTGGGAGGCACATTGGACACGGAAGAGCTTCCCAATTGAAAGGTTTTCACAAGTTACCCCTGATTCTGATTGTCCATGTAAGAGTGGAAAGAAATTTGAGGAATGCTGTATTAACGAAAAAGAGATCTCTATACCACATGTGGATTTTCAGTTTTTCAAAGAGATTTCGGATGACAAAGCCAAGGTCCGATTTCCATATTAATCAGCTAACAATCGGCTACACAAGGACGTCAAACTCTACGCTTCGCTCCGAGTTTGCCGCCTGTGAGCCATGGCGTTATGTGCAAGGAAAAGTATGAGTAAATATTTAGTTTCAGTTCTCATTATGCTGATATCTGTAGACGTATTTGCAGTGAACGATTTCAAGTGCACGATCAAAGATGCCGTTAACTTAGAAGATAACGGCACTCTTAATCATAAATCCAATATCGTTACTGGCTATCTTGGCAAAGAGTTTGTTGTTAATCGTCAAACTGGAATCATTACAGGTGCAAATATTACAAATACCATGTCAGGCAAAATGCCAGTGGTCTACGATTATTTGCCAAATGAAAATGGCTACAAGGCTGTTACTCATTATAAACCGAATAATACAATCGACTATCTGCAAATAAACCAGTACGCAGAAACAGTTGAAAAGCCGTTCTTTTATAAAGGGGCATTTGGCACTATGGTTTCCGGAACATGCGTAGTGTATTAAAAGCACATAACAAAGTGGTCAAGTTCACTCCGGCCGCAAAAAGCGCGGCCTGCGCGGGACAGCCTACGCGTTGCTTCGGCTGCCCCTTACCACGGCGTTATGTGCTCAAAGGGATTCGAATGAAAAATCTTTTTTTATTAGCTTTGTTCTTTCCTCAATTCGTATTAGCTTCGGCCACGATGAACTGTCACTTTGATAAATTTCATCAGGCTCACCATAAAAACCCAGCACTATCAGGTTATGCGAAAATTGATCAGAGTTTGGAAATAGTCGATTTAAAAACTAGTAAGAATACGCTTACTCTTGATGGAAGTGTTAGGGCAACAAATAGCCTGCATTGGGTATTGTTAGAAAATGAGAATTGGGAATTGGAATCGCTAAATTTAGCTGGTGATTTTGGTGAGCTTTTAGTTATTGAGGGTACACAAGGTCAAAAAATAACTGAAATTGAAGGCTGGTACGAAGCGCTACTTGTTGAAGTAAGCCCTTTGTCTACAAATACCAGACTTGGCAAATGTGTAATTCGGAAGCGCACATAAGAAACCGCTGTAGTCGGTCGCAAGCTCCCTGGGTGTTGATGTCCGCTTTAGCAAAATTATTAGTTCCAAAGTGAGTTTGGAGGATTCTATCGAAACGACCGCTTTTGTTTAGATTATCAGTTATCTGCCCTCCATTCAGATCCACCTTGATGTCCTACTCTCGGGCAGATATCAGATAATCTTCGTTGGACGAAACCGCGGGATGTTACCCCTGTGGTTTGGCTATGGGGATTTCGATGGTGAATGTGAGTCTGCTGTAGAGGATGATCGCCAAGATCACGTGTTTCCAGTGGTGCTTTGTTTCTATTGGCATCTGATTTTCACGTTTTTATTCAGCTCGGTTGTCTCGTTCTATTCATTGTCATGGGGTTTATAGCGTTTCAGGTAAAGCATCATCCTCACCAGTAAAGGCGCTTTTTTTATCTCTTTAAGCACCCCGCCTATTTAGGGGGCGCTCTTGGTAAGTATGCAGGTAGCCTGAGCCCCGACACCTTCATCGGTGATTGACATTGCCTGCACACGAAGGGGGCTGAGTCTGCCTTCGATTCATTGGCAGGATTTTTGATTTCTGGTGGCGGTGCTACGTGCAAGGCTTGTCTGGCCATATTGAGTTTGGCTTTACTGGCCAGTAACCCATAATGCCGGATACGATGAAACCCGGTTGGCAAGACATGCAATAAAAATCGACGCATGAACTCGTCACACGTCAGTTGCATCGTCCGGTGCATGTTGTTTCCTTTGCGCCGGTAATCCTTATAGGTGAACGAGACATGTGTTTCATCAATGGATTGGAGTCGGCGATTCGCAATCGCTACACGATGCGTATAACGCGACAGGTACTTCAGCACCGCTTGTGGTCCTGCAAACGGCGGTTTGGCATACACCACCCATTCCATGGATTGTTGCTGTTTGCACCATGCCATAAAGTGCCCGGCGTGTTCAAAGCCACTGGTCTGCGTCAACTCCCCGAAGCACAGTAACTGCGTCGATTCGTATAACTCACGTACGCCTTGCATATACAAACGGCGGAACAAGCGTGATAACACTCTGACCGGCAAGAAGAAGCCCTTTTTACACGCTTTCCATTGCTTAGCCTTATCCAGCCCGCCACCGGGCACAATGCAATGCACATGAGGATGATGCATCATCGAGGAGCCCCACGTATGCAACACCATAGTGGTGCCAACCTCAGCGCCTAAGTGTCGCGTATCACCGGCAATGGTCAGTAGCGTTTGTGATGCGGCTTTAAACAACAACTGATACATCTGTGCTTTATTGTAAAAGGCCAGTTGTGCTACCTCACCAGGTAAGGTAAACACCACATGGTAGTACTCTACGGGTAACAACTGCTGCTCTCTGGCTGCAAACCAGCGTTTGGCGCTTGACCCCTGGCACTTCGGACAGTGACGATTACGGCAGGAGTTATATGCGATGGCATCGGTATGACAGTGTTCGCAGTGCAGGTGATGAGCACCTAATTGGGCACTTCGACAACGCTCAATGGCTGACATCACTTTCAGTTGCGCTAAGCTTAAATGCCTATGCTGAGCGCTTTTATACTGCGTACCAGACAGACGAAACACATCCGCCACCTCAAGCGGTGGCCGTGAACAACTCGACATAACGTCACGCTCACAATGCCAGTGTATCTAACGGACTCACCACCTCACGCAAGAGTTTACTGGCGACTTGTGCATACAGCGCAGTGGTTTCCAGTTTACTATGCCCCAACAGCGTTTGAATGATACGAATATCGACTTTATCTTCCAGTAAGTGCGTGGCGAAACTGTGCCGTAAGGTGTGCATGGAGACTTTTTTATTCAGTCCTGCATCCAGACACGCAGATTGGCAGGCCCGACTGAGTTGGCGGGTGCCAATAGGGTTTAACGGATTCTGCCCTGGGAACAACCACCCTCCCGGTAGCATTAGGTGATGCGCTTTGGCATGTTTGTACCATTGGCGAAGTGTACTCAACAGCATTGGCGATAACATTGCCATTCTGTCTTTCTTCCCTTTACCTTGCTCAACGCGCAATAGCATGCGAGAACTGTCGATATCCGTCACCTTCAACATCACCACTTCGCCAATCCGCAACCCCGCCCCATAAGCGACCGAGAAGGCAGCTTTGTATTTAATGCTATGTGTGGCATCAATCAGTTGCTTGACTTCCTCTTTACTCAATACCGTCGGCAACTTCCTTGGCACCGGCACGGTGCTGACTTTGAGCATCACATCAGGTCGATTCAAGGACTTATGAAATAAGAACGTTAAACCCGATAACGTGGCATTGATGGTGATGTTAGATGTACCTTGCTCGGCCAATGCGAGTTGGAATTGGCGCAATTCTTCAGCCGTGGCATCCTCTGGCGAGCGTTTCAAAAAGGTAGCGAGTTTCTTCACGCCTCTGATGTAGCCTATTTGCGTTTTAGGACTGAGCCTACGCATGGTCATATCTTCAATCATGCGTTGGCGTATGGGGTTGGATCCTTCAAAGTAACTCATGGTTTCACTCCTGAGTGAATTCAGGGCGACATTGCCCTTCCTTCAGCTTAGAAGCGGAGAACGAGATCAGAATATAATTAATGAGGTGGGGGCGGCACTACTACCGCGGAGCGGTTTAGTCC
>NZ_RCUA01000059.1 GCF_003731635.1 Marisediminitalea oceani
GAATTTAAGGCGCAAAATCTCTTTGATATTTGCCATAGATGTCCTCTTTTTTGTCATGTTCACGTCCTCGCTATAATTCAATTGATAACGAGGATAGTGACTAATTGATTTAAAAGAGAAAAGAGAGGTATTCCGGCATTCCGGACAATGATTCCGGAGTTAGACGAAAACTGGCTGGTTTATCCCGGAATCGGTGTCCGGATTAAAACGGAAAGGGTGTCCGGATAAAGCCGGAATCGATGTCCGGTTTGCTCCGGTGTATGCAATTAAGTTTATTACGTTTCTGAAGCCAATAAACTCCTGCCATATCAATTAGTCCGACCCCAAGCCGTCCTAACATATTATATTTTGATTTTCCAAATTGCCTGTCTCTGTGATTCACTTCAACAACTTTAATGATCCCACCTTGTCGCCGGATCAGTGCTGGCAGAAAACGATGCATATGATCAAAATAGGGTAAATCGAGGAATGTTTGTTTTGGAAAGACCTTTAAGCCACATCCGGTGTCAGGTGTATCATCATTAAGAAATTTACTTCTTACAGAATTTGCTAGTTTTGACTGAAATCTTTTCCAAGCTGTATCCTTTCTGTTTTTACGATGACCAGCAATGCAAAAGTGACTCCCTAACGGAAATTGAGAGGCCATAGTCAGGAGGTTTGGTATATCAGAGGGATCATTCTGCCCATCCGCATCAAGTGTAACTACAAGTTCTCCATCAGCATGGCTCACCCCTGTCCGAATAGCTGTACTTTGTCCCACCGAATGCTTATGCCGTAGTACGTTAACTCTGTCAAAGCCACTCGCTTTCAGATAAAGCAAGTTCTCAAATGTCTTATCCGTACTTCCATCATCGACATAGATGACTTCGAAGTTTACTACATCTATCAATGCTCTATAAATTTCCTCAATTAAGGGTTTTAAATTTTCTTCTTCGTTTTTCGCTGGTATTACAACTGAAATTCGCACGTAGCCCTCTGTCAAAGCCTCAATATCAAGCAAATTTTATTTTCGACAGTAAAACTCTAACAAACGAAACTTAAGATACGCTTATGAAGAGTCTTTTAATTGAGGTAATAATGTCCTAATCGCTCAGGAAAAAAGAGGCTGGTTAAGGAGGGAACGCTATAGGAGTGTGTTTCGACCTGCTATCGTAGCACTTTCGCCACGGCCCTGGCTTGCACTTACAATTACCTTGTCTTGTTATTGCAAATATTTTGTTCTGAGGAACGCCTGCGGCCAAATAAGCCGCAAAGTCAGTGCTTGAATCACCATAAGCAGCAAAAAGTGTCCAGCCAGACTCCGTGTAACGCTTTAGAATATTTAGTTTAAACGTTTTAAAGTTTTTTCGCTCAGCCATCGAATTCGCCACCTGAATATCTCTATCTGGGAAATGGTAACGGGATAAAAAAAATGGAATGTTGAACTGGAAGTATACATTTCGCGCAGTCAGATAGATAATTTAGAAGCCGTTATCAGCGTATGTTTGAACAAGTTCAGACGCATTTTCTCTTTCAGAAAAAATGCAGGCGTTACAGGGGGTCAATGTTCCATCGATGTCAAAAATGACAGCCTTGTCACTGTTACCATTGGGGGCAGAAATTTCTGTAGGGGTTACTGAGCATCCACTAAGTAGCAGGGCTGATATAAAATAAGCCTTCATCGTTAGTCACAAGATAGTTATTAAGATGAACATAATATCGAGATAAACTTAAGAGCTACAGAAGGAACCAATCGATTTATGCTAATAGAACCACGTGTACATAGGTTAACTATAAGCACCTGTTCAATAGCTTCTTCAGCAAATCTTAAGGTTGAGAAGGTATACTCAAATAACTTTAAAATTGACGTTCAAATTATGAGAATACTTCTGATAGAAGACTCCTTATCACTAAGAAACAGTTTGAGCTTAGGCTTAGAAAAATTGGGCTACTCAGTCGATACTGCTGGCACTGGCTCTGAGGGATTGAGTATGGCGTTGCTTGGTAGCTACGAAATAATCATCCTTGATATGATGTTGCCAGAGCTGGACGGCATGACTATTCTTGAAACGTTACGAAAAAGACATTTAGAAACAAAGGTTATCATCTTATCTGCGCGATCTGAGTCAGAAGACAAAGTAGCGGGGCTATTGGCAGGAGCAGACGACTACCTTTCTAAGCCGTTCTCGTTTGACGAATTGACTGCTCGGCTACTTAGCCTGATGAGGAGAGGAGCGGCACATTGTCTCAATGACCAAGTTACCATCAACGGTTTGACACTCAACATACAGTTCAAAACGCTTTCATACAATAATAGCGATATCAACCTGACCCCAAATGAGTACAAAATTGTTGAATGTATTTTCCTCAATAGACACAAGATAGTTACATCAGAAATGCTGAGTGAATTTATTTCTGGAAGTTATGATCATGTCTCAAAAAATGCTATTGAAGCTCACCTTTCCTCAGCAAGGAAAAAAGTAAGGGAAAGCGGGACGTCTCTACCCATTAAAAGTAAACGTGGGTTTGGCTACACTGTTGTAGAAGCTAATGAAATCAATACGTAAAACATTAACACGAAGACTTTCTATCATTATTTCACTGCTAGTCATCGCCGTTTTGCTTGCAGCAGATATTGGCGTTGATTCTTGGGTCGAACAAGAATTTAACC
This sequence comes from Marisediminitalea oceani, assembly GCF_003731635.1. Taxonomy (GTDB): domain Bacteria; phylum Pseudomonadota; class Gammaproteobacteria; order Enterobacterales; family Alteromonadaceae; genus Alteromonas; species Alteromonas oceani. Next base: position 2,651 of record NZ_RCUA01000059.1, read on the forward strand.
AGGCTATGAAGGCAAAGGTTGGTATGCTTCAGAGCTTGGTAAATGAAGATGTCGAGGGTGTGGAGTTCGAATTTGCAGGAGAGTATTTGCCTGAGTTTGAAGGGACATCTTCCCCCGAGTATTTTCAACTTTGGTACAAAGACTCAACGTTTGAAAAATCAGATACTCTGGCGCTTTACACCATCAATGAATTGCCTTTCAGCAGCATTGCCCTGGAAGAATATTCTTTCCAGGATATTACTCTGCCCGATGGCCGTACTGGTCGGGTAATTTACACTCGATATATACCTCAGATTGATTCAGAAGACAGAGCTGAATTTTATCGCGTCATGGGTAACGATACACGCCCGTCAATGGTTATCGCGTACGCAACATCTACAGAACTGTTAAATTTTACATTGTGGTTTATTGATGGTGCTTTTCTATTAGCATTAATTATCGTGCCCTTAGTTGTTCGATTTGCCGTGCGCAACACTGTGTCATATGCTCTGGCACCCTTAGATACCTTAAACGCCAAGATAAAAGGACTACGATTTACCATTAGGCAAAAACATGATGCGTTTCAAAATGATGTTGAGGAGTTGGAACCAATCACCCAAAGCTTGAATCACTTTATTGAAGATAATTATTCGCTTTACCTGCGCGAGAAGAGATTGACTTCGGACATCGCTCACGAGCTAAAAACACCAGTCTCTGAATTGATAAATATGACCGAAGTAGCGATTAAGTTTCCAGGAGAAATAAGATTAGAAAAGGATTTTAAGCCACGTGTGTTGCAAATAGGCACAAGAATGAAAAATATTATTTCTGGCCTTATGTTAATTCAAAAGTATAGTTTTAAGAGCCTTGAGCTTACTGATGAGATAGATATCCAAAAATTAGTAACTCAACTTATTGAGATAAAAGAAGCAAGAAATGTTAAGGTGGAGGTTAGCTCCAATTTTCAATTAAGCGTCAAGAGCAATCGCGTTGCAGTAGAATCGATAATAAATAATCTGATAGATAACGCTATCGAACACGGAAAAACTGATACAGAAATACTTGTGAACTGTGGTGTAAATTGTTCTAGGAATGTTTACCTCAGAGTGACAAATAAGGTGGGGACAGAGATTAATGAGGACGATCTAAAGCATATGTTTGAACCGCTTTGGCAAAAAGATGCTTCTAGAACATCTGAAGATAACTTTGGGCTAGGCCTTTCTATAGTAGATGCATTGTGCGACGCTGTATGTGCAGAAGTTTCTGTAACCAAAACCGCCGAAGAAGACATATCGTTTTTGTTGACTTTTAAAAATGAAACTATTGGTCCGTAATCTTTGGCAGGCTTAAGTTACTGTAACCTTAGCCTTAATATCACTCCTGAAAAGAGAGACTGCGACTTAGCAAGAGAATAAAAATAGGGTAATGAAACGTAACCTAGCTTTCGAATTTGGTATGTAGTAGAGATCAAAAAAGTTTTCGGCCACCTGTTCCTTGTCACGGATAATTGCTGCTGGAACAAGTCAATGCTTCCATTCAACTCATTGGGCGTACAACGATAAAATGACTTTACGATTTTTTTGCAGAGTTCTACCAAGAAACTGTTGAAAAACACTTGCTGACAATAGGTTATCCTAATATAGATTAACGTTACCTGTCTCAATGAATGTCCCGAGATCGATGAAATAATTAGAAACAGCATAAAAATGTTATTCAATTGATACTAGGGAAGATCCGAATAAGTTCCTAACGTGAGATCATGACTGCATGTTAAGTTACATTTTCTACTGCTCGTGAGCCAACAGTTAATTATTGCCAGTAGTCAGCTAAAGCGTAAGCGATCAATATAGACCCGGATCACCCCATTTTATCTAAGTCGCTCGTTAATTT
>NZ_RCUA01000006.1 GCF_003731635.1 Marisediminitalea oceani
TCCATCAGGCCATAATCAGGTTTAATACGGCCCGCTTTCCTGTCAGGATAAAGTGACTGATGTAGCCATTGATCGGAGGCATGCTCAGGTAACGGCCAGCCACAATCCAGGGTTCTGAATTTACCGAGAATATCAGATATAGTGGCAGCCCCCACATTCAGTCTCCTGGCGATGTCCCGGTTACTGAGGTTTTCATCAAGCTTAAGATAGAGAACCGCTTTAACGCGTTCTATGTCAGTAGGTTTTGACATACTTGTTTCCTCTTTAAAATTAAAAGAAGTTAACAAGCATAAAAGACTGATCGGGTGGTGAAGAAAAAGTCTGTGATCGAATGACCGGAATAGAGTTGATCGGGCTAGCCAGAATCAGCGATCGAGAACATCAGAATACGCACCAGCAATAAATCATCCTTCAGTGAAGCCCAGCAAAGACTGCTATCGACTAGCATTAAATTCAAAGCCGCCGAATGTGACCTCATCTATGAGTTAATGTTTAACAGTAAACGGCAACTGGGGGACGTCAAATCAGAAGTGTTTCAAAGGGACGAATTCCTCAAGCAATTGGGAGAGTTGGAAAAGCTTGCTAAAAACACCCAGGACAGGATTGTTGAAATAAGGCTGGATGGATTTCGTGATGCAGGAAAGGCATTGGGCTTGCTCGATTAAAACTGAGCAAGTGACCTCAGGGAGCCAAAAGGCTCCCTTTCTATTATGCCCACTTTGCTTAGCTTCAAGAAACATTGAATATCGCGATGATAAACAATGAAACTTTAACGCACATACCTCTATGTGCATCGAGTCAGCGGAAAGCGCCGTTGAGGTTTACGGCACTTTCAATAAGTTCCCACTTGAGTTCATGAACCACAAGCAGTGTGGAGCAATGATGGTGCGACTCAGCTATATCTAAGTAGTCTCATGCCAGGAAAATTTTTCAGCATAATTTACGTGATTTTGAAAATCATATTTGGAGTACAATTTTTTGTGTTGAAAGGTAATGTGATCGCGACATATTCCCAGCTCAGCACTTTTAACGGTACGCCTAAAAGTATTGCAAACATAGGAGACGTAAAGATGACGTAGAGAACAAGTAAATAACTGGTGTTGGCCCTTACCATAATTAGCGGGCTAGACTAAGCAGAGAGTCTATAAACCTCGGCACACAGATAAAGTTTTAGCTTTATCCCATAAGGCGTACCGTCCTTTTTACTTAAAAATGCCAGCCTCATTCTAATGAAAGTGCATCGACATACGTCGAGGCACGTTTTCGCCTGCTCGTTATAGAATCATCCAGATCGGCATATTTCCCTGATGTTAGACCTACTTACAGGCAGGACTAACAAAAGGAAAAAATATGAACATCAATTACGAAAAACTTTTCAACTTCTGTATCAAAATGAGCAACCGCTGGGTTTCGATGAGCAATACAGTTGTAGCTGTAGCGCTACTTTATACACTCTTTAACCTGGCATTTCTGTTTTCGGGTCATACAGAATACATTAGCGAGCATCAATGCTTCGATCGACTCTATCTTGTAGCATTTGGCATGATAGCGATAGCTTTAATCTTCGCTATGACTTCATTTTTTGCAGCACGAAAATTGAGAAGTGAATGACACTAGCTCCCCGCTTTGGGGAGCTATTTTTGTATCGTCACAATGAATTTAGGTCCACTCGCTTCCACTTCAGAAAATTTTTAAGCACAATGCTCGTAATAATTACCTCTCCTGGTCAAAGGACTAAACCGCTCCGCGGTAGTAGTGCCGCCCCCACCTCATTAATTATATTCTGATCTCGTTCTCCGCTTCTAAGCTGAAGGAAGGGCAATGTCGCCCTGAATTCACTCAGGAGTGAAACCATGAGTTACTTTGAAGGATCCAACCCCATACGCCAACGCATGATTGAAGATATGACCATGCGTAGGCTCAGTCCTAAAACGCAAATAGGCTACATCAGAGGCGTGAAGAAACTCGCTACCTTTTTGAAACGCTCGCCAGAGGATGCCACGGCTGAAGAATTGCGCCAATTCCAACTCGCATTGGCCGAGCAAGGTACATCTAACATCACCATCAATGCCACGTTATCGGGTTTAACGTTCTTATTTCATAAGTCCTTGAATCGACCTGATGTGATGCTCAAAGTCAGCACCGTGCCGGTGCCAAGGAAGTTGCCGACGGT
>NZ_RCUA01000060.1 GCF_003731635.1 Marisediminitalea oceani
GCAATGTGCGTGGCCCAAATAGTTACCACTAGGAGAACGACATGAATCAGCTTAATGAGCAACTAAGAACCCTGCGTCTTGGCCATGCCGCCAAGGGTCTTGAGCAACAGCGAGAGCAACTCTCCACCTATGCTGAGTTGACGTTCGAGGAGCGGCTTAGCCTGCTTCTTGAGTGCGAGGTACTGGGGCGAAGCCAGGCCAGGATCGAACGCCTGAAACGACAAGCTAAGTTACGTATTGATGCCTCACCCAATCAGCTTATCTACAAAGAGGATCGGGGATTAAAACGTATCCAGATAAGTGAACTATTAACCGGGAGCTACCTGCTAAAGCACCAGAATATCCTACTCACCGGACCAACAGGTGCCGGAAAAACTTACGTAGCCTGCGCCTTGGCAACCCAGGCCTGTGAGCAGACGTACAGCGTTCGTTACTATCGTCTTAGCCGTTTACTGGATGATCTGAGTTCAGGGCGGCTGGATGGCAGTTATCAAAAACAGCTACTCGCCTTATCAAAGAAACAGCTGCTGGTAATCGATGACTGGGGAATGGAAAAGATGAACCAGGAGCAAGCCGGTCATCTACTGGAGTTACTGGAGGATCGTTATCAAACAGCCAGTACAATCATGGTAAGCCAGCTCCCGGTTAAAGAATGGTACAACATGATAGGCAATGCAACGGTGGCAGATGCTCTGCTGGACAGGCTGATCCACAACAGCCATCGGATTGAGTTGGGAGGAGAATCAATGAGAAAGCTGGCACAATCCGGACAGATAGGATAAAAATAGGATTAGAGAAAAGCGAGGAAAACAGGCGTCCGGATTAAACCGGTGCTGGTGTCCGGATAAGCCGGAATATGCACTTAATGATGTCATCTTAGAAAATGAAGAGAGTATCTAGTTGAATTCCAGTCTCTTTCGTTTCTTCATTCTGGTACTTACCATTCTGTTTTTTAGTCATTTGATTTCGGTCTCTCCCTCATTTGACGCATTTAATCAGGAGTGGATAGACAAGCATACCCGTAATAATGGAATGACAGGGATAGCCAAATTTTTAGCCGTCTCAGTATTTTTACTTTCTATCGGACTTCCACGCCAGTTAGTCGCATTTATGGGGGGGTATGCCTTTGGATTTGCTGAAGGTGTCATCTATTCAACATTAGCAGCTACCCTCAGCTGTGCAACAGTTATGGCAGTGTCCCGATATTTCGCTAGACCGATTATTATTCAACACTTTGAAATGCGGGTGCGCAAGTTAGACCACTTTCTAGTTCGCTCTCCCTTTCTTAAGTCCGTTATCATTAGACTGTTGCCAGTAGGAAATAATCTACTCACAAACATTTTTGCTGGCGTTTCAAAGATTCCACGACGCTCTTTTATTCTTGGGTCTACTATTGGCTACATCCCTCAAATGGCGGTTTTTGCATTGATGGGTAAGGGTGTATTAGTCAACTCTGAACTTAAAATAATCATAAGCACCCTATTATTCGGGATTTCCAGCTTGCTAAGCGCATATCTTTTTAAGATTTATCGTCGTCAACATAATGACGATAAAACTCTTCGTTCACTCACAAAAAGCGGCAAATGTAGCAATGAATCAGACGAGCTTAGCCATTAAACATAAGAACAAGCACCCAAATTATACTTTCTGGCTTTTTGTACTGGCTAGCGTGTTGATATTTATCGGGATTGGGTTAAGAGATCCCTGGCCTGCTGACGAACCTCGTTTTACACAAGTTGCAAAAGAAATGGTTGAAACAGGTCAGTGGTTCTTTCCAGCCAGAGCGGAAGAGTTTTATCCTGATAAACCACCTGTGTTTATGTGGACTATCGCTTTTTTCTTTGCGCTATTCGGGTCAATTAAGATTGCCTTTCTGCTCCCATCTGCTTTATGCAGCCTACTCACACTTTTTTTGGTGTATGACATCTCAAAACGACTGTGGAGTACAAAAGAGGCGCTGATCGCAACGTCACTTCTTTTATTGAGTTTTCAATTTTTGCTTCAAGCCAAGTCTGCACAGATAGACGCAATGGTCTGCTGCTGGATAACAATCGGATGCTATGGTCTTTTGCGCTTTTTCTTAGTTGAAAGGCGATGGCGTTGGTATTACCTCGCCTTTTTCTTCATGGGAATTGGCGTCATCACAAAAGGGGTCGGATTTTTACCAGTCCTGATGCTGATACCATACTTGATACATCGACACTTTTGGCCTCAGCGGGACATAGCTAAGAAGCAAACTAAAAAGTCCGTATTACCGTGGATAATGGGTGCAGTGGTGATGTTACTGGCTATATCACTATGGTTTATACCTATGTTGATATTGGTCGAAAATAGCCACAACACATCACTTGCTCTATATAGAGATAATATTCTTTTCAGGCAAACGGTCACTCGATATGCTGATTCCTGGCATCACATAAAGCCGTTCTGGTATTACCTCGTAGAGGTTATTCCATTATTCTGGTTGCCAATTAGCATCGCTCTCCCATGGCTCATCCCATGTTGGTATCGCGCAATCAAAAAAGGTGATGCCCGCATATACTTACCATTGGTTTGGATTGTACTTGTTCTGCTTTTCTTCAGTGTAAGTCCTGGTAAACGGGGGGTGTACATCTTACCCGCATTGCCGATGCTGGCACTGATCTCTGCGCCTTACTTTGATTCAGTTGTTAATAAGAAAGTATTTTCCTGGCTTTTGTGGGGCGTTGTATTTTTACTATCAGTAGGCTTATTGGGGTTTGGTTTTTCCGGCATAGTAAAAGCATCATTCGCCCTAAAGTTAGAAGAAAAGTTCGGGCTTTCTCCGTGGATGTTTTTTTTAGTAACGGGGGGACTGACGTGTCTGGTTACGGTGATCACTACTAGAGGGAAGCACTGGAAAGTCTGGCCCTATTTCTTGTGCACTCTTTGGGGCATGTACGCTACTTGGGGTTACACTTTACTTGAAGATGTAAAAACCCCTAAAAGCGTATTTGCAAATATTGAAAAAGAAATTGGTAAACATGATGCAACTATTGCACTTGTTGATTTTTCTGAACAGTTCATTCTCTTCTCGCCTTATCCCATCACTCATTTTGGGTATCATACCCCTGTTGATCAGCAATTGTCTGCCGCCTACCAGTGGCTGGATAAGACTGAAAAGGGAAGATACATCCTCGTCGATGAAAAACATGTACGCAATAGTTGTTTTAAAAAAGAAATGGCAACGTCTGTAGGGTATGCACATCGCGCCCACTGGGTACTATTATCGCACGAGGCATTAACCGAAAAGTGTCCGCTTACGAAAACTGCGACTGAGATCTTTAGTTATATCCCAGATAGGCCCGTTACGTGAGGTACATGTTTTCATACAATTAAAAAATAATGCGAGAATTTTCATTCTACAGTTTTTCTTAAGCGTTATTTAAGTTTAGACAGGTAACTTATGTGCTAAGAAGTACACGAGAACCTTATTGTGAAATTTCCAAGAACACTAAATTTCAATCCTACATCAGCTCAGTTCATTTTACTTTCTTCATTGTTTATCGCAGCAATATTTAACATACCATTTTTGTCCGCTGTTTATGAAGTTGTAGCCCCTGTAACATTGAATGAGTGGGTGTTTTTTCTCTCTGTACCGCTCTTGCTAACCTTTTTTAATATTATTTTTCTAAGTCTTTTTGGTGCCCTATTTTTGCCGCGCACCACCGTTGCAATTGCTTTCGTTGTAAGTTCTATTCTACTTTACGGCACCTTGGCCTATGGTGTCATTTTCGATAAGAGCATGATACAGAATGTAATGGAAACAAATTCTGGTGAAGCCTTTTCTTATCTAAATTCAACACTTTTTTTATTCTTCTCTATACTGGGATTAATCCCTGTATTTGCGATTTTTAATCTGGAAATAAATGGAAAGCTCAAGGCTCGAATCAAGCACCTTCTAGTGCTGAACTTATTAGCTTTATTGGGTATTGCAATTATAGCCACGTTCCTTTTTAAGAGCTATGCAGCTGTCGGCAGAAATAACAAAGATCTAACGAAGTATATTATTCCCTACGCCTTTTATGATTCAGGGTACAAGTACCTTCGGGACACTTACTTCTATCCGCCTTTACCCTACAAAGTATTAGACAAGCGTCCCTACTTAAAAGGTAACGCTAATATACACCCATCTATTACAGTGTTAGTGGTTGGCGAAACAGCCAGAGCGGACAAGTTTTCAAGCAACAGCTATTCGAGGCGTACTTCGCCTAATATCCAGAACGCAGGTGCAATCAGTTTTAGCAAGGTGACATCTTGCGGTACTGCTACCGCAGTCTCCGTGCCATGTATGTTCTCAAGACTCTCTCGAGAAAATTATGATTCGCGTATTGCAGACAGTCAGGACAATGTTTTAGACATCATTCATCGTGCAGGAGTTGACGTGACTTGGATTGACAACAACAGTAGCTGTAAAGGCGTATGCAAGAGGGTAAAGACCCTAGACTTTGATCCGTCCAGAGATCCCAAGTTTTGCGATGGAGATTATTGTTATGATGAGGTACTTGTTGACCTTTTAAGAGAAACTCTTTCAAGGCCATCTAAAGAACATAGAGTGATAGTCTTACATATGATTGGCTCACACGGCCCTACTTACTACCGGAGATACCCAGAGAAATTTGCTAAGTTCGTGCCTGACTGTCCCAGAAGTGATATTCAAAATTGTGAAGAGGCAGAGCTGACAAATACGTACGATAATACTATTGCATACACAGACTACGTGCTAGGCCAGATTATTGAACAGCTTTCCACTATTCCTAATTCGTCGATGCTTTATCTATCGGATCATGGTGAGTCATTGGGAGAAAAAGGGCTTTATTTACACGGTTTCCCTTATAATTTAGCGCCTGTTGAGCAAACTCATGTACCAATGGTTTATTGGGCCTCCAAGTTTAGCCAACCTGAATACAGTGATTGCGTAAAGTCGTTATCCAGTCATCCTTATTCGCATGACAACCTTTTTGACACATTACTTGGTCTTACAAATGTGCAAAGCAGCACCTACCAACCCACTCAGGATATTTTACGAAAATGCGAGTCATAGACGAAGCCACATCAAAAATGCATTTCGACCCTAAAGCCAAACCAAAGGGCATGTTGCGTATTGTATTAGCAATGAAAAACTCAGTTCGAGCTATATCATGGCTTGTTAAAAACGAGTCAGCGTTCCGGCAAGAACTTATCTTACTTATCTTAGCGGCGGGAGTGCTTGCATTTTGGTCAATTCCTTATATGGAAAAGACGATTTTACTTTCCTCCATACTCTTCGTTTTGTTCGCTGAAATTATAAATACTGCAATTGAAGTAACTATTGACCGTATTGGAAAAGAGATTCACCCACTGTCAGGCTTAGCGAAAGATTTAGGCTCAGCGGCTGTTTTAGTGACGATCGCAATTTCATCACTGTTGTGGTGTAAGCGATCAATTTAGACCGTCTTTTCCCGGCGGAGCTACCCCGTAAAATGGTCCCC
>NZ_RCUA01000061.1 GCF_003731635.1 Marisediminitalea oceani
ATCAGAATTGGGGTGATCGAGAGGCCGGAATTAGTGATCGGGAAATGCCTAATACGCACCTTTGCGCAGAACAGCGAGCTTTGCATATCGGACTATAGTCAAATATCCAATCGCTCACCTCATCGCTTCCAAAATAAAAAGCCACGATATTGTAGAGTATTGCCTGGCCCGAATGGAATCTGAATCAAAGCCAGGCCCTGCGACTATTTCAATTGACGTCAGTCTGATCCGTAAGGTTTTAAGGGTCGGTAAGTCACTGCTTGGCGTGAATTGCTCTCAACAACCTGTTGTTGAGGCTTATCAAGCGCTATATGACCTAAAGTTAATTGCTAGATCTAAGGCACGTAAACGCAGGCTTGAGGGTAACGAATATGAATTACTACTCAATTTCTTTGAACAAAAAGAGAAACATCGCTCTACTGTTATTCCCTATCGAGACATTTTCAACATATCTTTGACGACATGTTTACGCATTTCAGAGGTGACATCCCTGCGCTGGTTAGATCTTAATAGTTCAGCATCTAAGATTTTGGTTAGGGACAGGAAAAATCCAAACGGTTCCGAAGGAAATCATACGGAAATCCCATTATTAGGTCAGTCTTTGAGTATCATTCTGGCACAACCCCGACAGTCAGAATTTATTTTTCCAGTTAATCCACGCTCCGTAACCGCCGGATTTCAGAGAGCGTGTAAAAAACTAGGGATAACAGATTTAAGATACCACGATTTACGACGGGAAGCGGCCACACGCCTTATAGAGTTAGGTTATACCGTAGAAGAAGTAGCTACTGTAACGGGACACAAAGATCTAAAAATCCTCTGGCAGGTTTACACGCGAATTACACCTGAACATTTATTGAAAAAAAATATAAATTTCGTCTAACCAAAATGAACTGAGATTGATATATCAACCATAACATTGGTGCTGATTAGATTATTAGGAGACAGAAATGACTATCAGCACCTACACTTCAAAAGCCACTAAAAAAGTTACCTATAAAGTTACGGTCACAAAAAAGCTTCGAGGCCAAATTGTTGCCAGAAAATACCGACAGTTTGAGAACCTGGATGAAGCCAAAGACTGGGAATCCCGTATGCGTACGTATCTGGATACATCTGGCTTTTTAGGCAATACCATCTCGGAGTTCTCAACCGTTCGAGAAGCTGCAAAAGTGTTACAACGTGATGCCGACTCGGGTTTTCTTAGTTTATGTAAAACGGAATACTCAAATCTTAGAGTCCTATCTGATGAAAGATGGGGATTGAGTGATGTTCCGCTATGCGATCTCAATTTTAAACACATTAAAACCTTTTGCTACTTGCGTCGGGGAGCTAGTGCGCAAACCCCTAATGTTGACCCACAAACAACATGGTCAAACCTAACCACACTCACTCTTCTATTGCGCACTGCGAATACCAGATATAACGCCTCAGTCAACAAGGAGCTTTTAAGAAATTCTGACCTTCTTGATGACTTACGCAGAGAAAATTTAATCAGCAAATCTAAGTCCAGGCGTCGACGCCTTAGTCCCAATGAGCTTGATAGAATATTCAAAGAGCTTCAAGAGAGAGAAAACCAAAAGCGTGTGAAGATTCCTAATGCATTGATGTTCATACTCTCTCTTACTACAGCGATGCGGATCTCTGAATTAGTTAACATCAATATCGAAGATATAGATTTTGATAAAAAAATCATCCGCCTCAGGCAGTTTAAAGGATTTTCTGGAAATCTGACTGACACAGAATATCAGCCACTGATTAGAAATACTGTCGAACTCCTTAAGCTCTACATTGATGAAAAAGGAATTACCGCAGGTCGCATCTTTAATTTCACCGCAGGGGGCGTAACCAAAGGATTCAGGGAGGTTGTGCGCAAACTGAATATCGATGATTTGCGTTACCATGACATACGCAGAGAAGCCATTAGCCAGCTTTTAGATATGCAATTGACACTTAAGCAGGCTATGAGCGTGAGCAGACATAAGGGCGCTAAAGTGTTTGAAGAGCATTATTCTCAACCAGACATCAATAACATGGACGACAGACTTAACGGCTCGGGTACGCCTATGTCCTATGAATTGTTGGACAGTATTAAAAGGCAATATCTAAGAAAGGCAATGCCGTCCCCATGTTTAATAGTGTAATAATATAGTGAAATATGCCCGCATTTTGCGGGCATAACTTTTGAGGACTTAAATAAATACTTTCTAACAGCTGCGACTAAATTGGCGCTTACCAATCACTGTCGAATAGTGATATGTCGCTGCAACCGAAATCGTCAAAACCACTGTCGATAGACGAAGAATTATCCATCCAGTCATTGTCAATGCTAGTATCAATTCCGTTCGTCATGTCGCTAACAATGGGGATAGTATCAATCATAGGGTTTAAATCAGATAGACTAGTAAAATCTGACCCCCTAGGGTTTCCCGCGACATCAATCGCACCGGAACAGCCTTTAACACCACTCGATAAAAGCGGTAATCCAGTGACTTCATTAACGCCGCATACATCAGATTCCTTCTCCAGAAAATCCGAACCAATAGCCTCTTCACTGTCCGAGGAACAGTGATCAAATAAATTAAAACTCAGTAATGACATAATATTCTCCTAACTCTCTAAACTTCACCTACCAGTTGAAAGTTAATGAAAAATATGGCATTTTCAATTTCATTGACTGCACAGTTCAGCAACAATGAAATTGCAGCTAAATGATGATCCCCGCTAATAAAAATCCTCTGATTAAACTCAACAATCTGTACTTTTTCTCAAGAAAAAGCGTTGTCGCGACAACTATAAACTCAGGCACAATGAACAAAAGCGACGTCAAACTTTTGCGGAAGGCAATTCTGCCAGAGGTAGAGCGGTTATTATCTGGTGAATTGCAAAAACAACAAAAAGATAATTATGCTTGTAGCAAGATAATTACTTATTTAATGAGAAGTTACGATTAGTTTTCTATATAACTCACTTGATGGACAAGAAAGATTATCAAGTTGAGTTTGAGGCACAAAAAAAGCCACAAAAGTGGCTTTTGTTATCTTATTAGTTGAAACAAAGGCTTTAATAGCACGGTTCAACCCCGAATGTGGGGAAAATTTTTGAAAACATTTAGAACTGCTAAGCAGTATAAAGTTTTTCGGTTCACTCCCGATATGGGAAAAGTTTCAACCAATAAGACAACGAATGAATATTACCAATAGTTAATATTAAAAACAACACTTAAAACAATATGCGCTACAAATTTTGTTTATTGCTCATACATCATTTTAGTATCTTCGAGCGAAGCGTTTATGCAACAGCGAATTACAAATTCGTCTGTAACAAAGCAGTTGTGAAACAACTCAACAGCTAGCGTAAAAAGACAGTTGCGAAGCAAATTTCTTTTGTAGCAGGCGCATGTTCGCGGTTGCGAACTACCCCCGATTTTGTTTTGCCTTCAGGCAAAATTTGATGAATTGCGCGATAGCGCTATTGAATCAAACCCGTGCGCAGAGCAACGCGAGCGCAGTGAACCCATGTGTATGAAATACAATGGCGTGAACGTGCAAAATGGGGGTAGTGCGCAGCACGGGAACATGCGCCTGAAGCGTTAGTGCTAGCCGCAAATGCGGCGTAGAGTCACTGCGTTGACGAACGTCAACATCAGCAGTGACGGGCACTATAAGCGTACTAGCTCACAACGAATGTTGTGAGCGTCAATTATCGACTGGGTTGTTAACAGGGTAATTTACTGGGCTAAAGTGAGTTATAGCAAATCCCAGTCGACAACCCGAAAAAATTCTTAAATAACGTAATTCTGCATCCACAGTTCCTTTTTAGTGTCTCAATCAACAGACGAGGAACATGATGTCAAACACACCTTTGCAAAATGCAGATAACCTTCACATCTACTTCAACATCAATATGCGGTTAAACAAAAGCGCCAATCCCGTTCATAGGGGGCGGGAGAAGAAGAAACTAGCATTACTCCTGGCGGCTAGATATGGTTTTGTGTCTGCAATAACATGCCAAGCCATATGGCAGATTCGACGGCACAAAGTCCTTGAATCGCTGAATAGAATAGTTAAAGAGGGGTTACTAACGATTGCTACAACCGATAGGGCCGCAGATGGCCGTATTTATGTACTAACCCATTCCGGTGCTCAATTTGCCGCAGAACTAATGCGAGTAGATATACCATTCCGTTCAGCGAGAGAGCCAATTACCCAGGTTAATCAAAATGCAATCATGCATGACTCTATTTTAAGTTTTGTATTGAGCCAGGGGTTACAAAACAAAACCAAAGACGGTATTCCAAAGCCACTTTGGTCAGCCTATTTAACAGAGATTGAATTTAAGCGGATTCATAGTTCATCTGCTGTAAAAAATGTCGATGCGCTAGTACAGCTAGACAATGGCGAGGTTGCAGCTCTCGAACTGGAAGCATCATTTAAACGAAAGACACAACACGAAAAGACAATATTGAAATTACGCGACGCAATGTTAGGGGAAAATAAACTCTACGATAAAGTATTCATTATCCCCTGCTCTCAGAAAATCAATAACGACACACAGCGCTACTACAAACAATTGCTAGAGGAGATGCCCTGTCGTTATGACCGGAAAACGAAACTCCCGCTACTGAGCAATGATGATGCAGACAGACTCCGCGAGAAAATCATATTCAGAACCAAATTTATCGAGCCTATTGAGCAGACGTTCTATCGCTAAATAGACGAGCTAAAAGTATAGAAAAGAGCACCCGTGGGGTGCTCTTAGTCGTTACTGCTGTTCATATTTATTGCGCAAGCTTTCGCGCTGTACAGATATGGCTATGCCTAACATGTATATTAATAAAATAAAAATCAGCCCTCTTAACTCCAAAAATGGATAGGTTGGGTCAGCCTCGAACTCAGTGATTGCATGGATACACCAGATAACCAGCGTGATATCTCCAATGTTGAATGCTGATCTTTTTAGTATCCCTAAGAGCCTCAGGATATTACGTTGATGCTGATTCAATTTGTCCTCCTAATTTTCAATGAATAGCATTAAAAATTAGGAACCCCTGAGGAGAATTATGGTGGTAATAGAAACGGGCACTCTCGTGCCCGTAAAATAGCTTAATTTTCGTCTATACTCCTATTCACTACCAGTGCTGCTGATGCCATCAATAGAGACACAGCTAGGCATACAATGTTGTAATAGAAATAATCATTAAGCTGAAAATTTGCTTCCACATACCCTTTCCAGCCGAGCCAAAATGCTACAGTCTCATGCACAAGTGGAAAGATGCTAAATGCCATAAATACTTTTGCCAGGTTGAGGAAAGAGTTCGCGCAATCAAGCAGCATGTGAAAGGTTATTTTTTTAGAATGTGTACTCATTTTGATTCTCCTAGTTAGTCCTACCGTTAACTAGGCTCACCAAAGGTGAATTCTGTAAAACAGAATGAAAAAAGCAGGCTGAGTAGCCTGCTCTTCATTTTATTGCTCTGCCAGTTTTAACCATGACTATGAACATCGCATTCGTGAACATATTCAAATCGGGATTCCTAGTCCCGACGCTTCTACACAGTTCTTTCAGCAGTTATTGCTAAGTAAACTGCTGGATTTCCTTGTGTGGGCTTCCAATCAAGATTCCTACGGCTAGGACAGTAGGTGATGGCATTTTATTGAAGTGGTTACGAGCTTCCTCATGTAATCTATTAAGTAAGCGATCAATATAGACCCGGATCACCCCATTTTATCTAAGTCGCTCGTTAATT
>NZ_RCUA01000062.1:0-4673 GCF_003731635.1 Marisediminitalea oceani
GCTAGAGGTTGTTGATCTTTGTATGAAAAGCAGCCGGCATAGCAACGAGGTATAATTGTTTCGCCAAAAATAATTAACCGTAATGTTGCTATGCCAAGAACGATGTTAACAGATGATGCGTGGGAAATCCTAAAAGTACTGCTAAAGGAGAGTGGCAGAGTCTATAACAAATATGAGCACCGAAATACCCTGGAGGGCATACTTTACCGAATGCGTACCGGCATTCAGTGGCGGGATTTGCCATCTGAATTTGGTCTCTGGAATACGGTCTACCGACGATTTAATTTATGGTCGAAGAAAGGCATATTGCAAAAGTTATTTGAAAGCTTAGCCTCCGAGGGTGACCCAGAATGGTTGTTTCTTGATGGTAGTATAGTTAAAGCGCATCAGGATAGTAGCGGTGCAGCGGGTAAACAAGATGAGGCCATCGGAAAAAGTCGAGGTGGTAACTCAACGAAAATTCACCTTGCGGTAGATAGCGGTGGCCTGCCCGTTTATTTTGAACTATCCGGTGGTCAAGTGAACGACATCGTACATGCACAAAGTCTGATAATAAACTCCCCACAAGCCGATATTGTTTGTGCTGATAAAGGCTATGACAGTGAAGCTTTTAGAGCTTACGTAGAAGAAAGTGGAGCAGATGCCAATATTCCACGCAAACGAAATAACAAATTAGGTAATGACGATATGGACTGGTGCCTGTATCGATATAGGCATCTTGTTGAAAACGCGTTTTTGAGGATAAAAAGGTACCGGGCAATATCAACAAGATACGACAAGCTAGCTCGAAACTATAGCAGTACAGTCGCATTGGCATTCATGATGATGTGGCTACCAATGTACTGCTGAACAAATAATGTTCAAAGATCAACAGCCTCTAGGGTTTGACTCATTACACGCCTACATCAGCTACACCCTGGAAACCCAGGACGGCGAGAGTGAGAAACTCAACTTACTCGATGCGCTAACCACTAATAAAACCGACTTTTACCGCGAGCCGGAACATTTCACTTTTTTACGTGAATTTTTGTTGCGTAATCAACACCGATTGCAACAACCTGTGAGGATCTGGAGCGCTGGCTGTTCAGCCGGGCATGAGCCTTACACCCTGGCCATGGAGATGCTGGAACTGCAGCAACAATGGCAAAATCTGCGCTTTGAAATCTGGGCAACTGATATCTCGGTAACCTGTTTAAAGCAGGCCAAGCGAGGGGTTTACCCACATGATGTAATTACTCCGGTGCCGATGGCGCTGCGTAAAAAATACTTGCTCAGAGCCCGCAACAAACATGATAACCGGGTGTGTATGGCTCCTGAGGTGACGCGTCAAATCAGCTTTGCGTTTTTTAATCTACTTGATGATGACTTTGGTCCTTTGCGTCAGCGTTTTGATGTGATTTTTTGCCGCAATGTGATGATTTACTTTTGTGACAACGACCGTCAGTATCTCACCGACAGGTTCCACAGCGCCCTGAAACCCAATGGCGTGCTGTGTATTGGCCATTCAGAAGCCTTATTAGATGCCAACACCCGGTTTGATAAATGCCAGCCCACTATCTACCAGAGCCGAACACAATGAATAAGGTAAAAGTTTTAATCGTTGATGACTCTGCGCTAGTCAGACAAGCCCTGAAAGAAGTGATCAGTTCTGATCCGCAACTCGAGGTGATTGCCACCGCTGCCGATCCTTTCTCGGCAGTTGAGAAAATGAAACAACAAAAGCCCGACGTGATCACCCTCGATGTGGAAATGCCCCGTATGGATGGAGTCACGTTTCTGCATAAGATAATGGAGCAACATCCGGTACCAGTAGTTATTTGTTCTTCGCTGGTGGGAGAGGGAACGCAAACGCACATTAAGGCACTGGAAGCCGGGGCGGTCGATATTATCGTTAAGCCGACGCTGGGCACCCGAAAATTCCTTGAAGAGTCCAAGGTGAGAATTTGCGATGCGGTGAAAGGCGCGGCCAGAGCGCGACTCAAAAAGCTAACCAAACAGGGAGCTGTTCCGGCTAAAAAACTCAACGCCGATTCAGTGATTGCGCCAAAAAGCTCGTCCTCGATGGTGGAAACCACTGAGAAAGTGATTGTGATTGGCGCTTCCACAGGCGGTACTGAAGCGATCAGAGTTGTGTTACAGACTATGCCGTTGGGCTGTCCGGGGATTGTTATTGTTCAGCATATGCCCGAAGGCTTCACGCGCTCATTTGCTAAACGCTTAAATGGCCTGTGCAGCATAGAAGTAAAGGAAGCCCAAAATGGCGATGCCGTGCTGCGAGGACAGGCACTGATTGCTCCCGGGAATAAACATACGCTACTAAAACGCAGTGGCGCACGCTATTACGTGGAAGTGAAGGATGGTCCACTGGTCTCCCGGCATCGGCCATCGGTTGATGTGCTGTTCCGCTCTACCGCCAAATACGCTGGCAGGAATGCCATTGCAACTATCCTCACTGGCATGGGGGATGACGGCGCCAATGGCATGGTTGAAATGAAAGAAGCGGGCGCCTGGACCTGCGCCCAGGACGAAGAAACCTGTGTGGTATATGGCATGCCGAAAGAAGCCTACGAGCGAGGCGGTACCGACTTACTACTGCCGCTTAACAACATCGGTGCGCGACTACTGCGGGCGGTGTAATGCCGCCACGCAAGAAAGTCCATTTACATGCCGGGGATTACTGCTTTGGTGAGGCAAATTTAGAGTTGCATACACTGCTCGGCTCCTGTGTGTCAGTAACTCTCTGGCATCCAGAGCTTAAGATCGGTGGAATGTGCCATTTTGCGTTACCGGTCAGAAAAGATGAACCTGGTGACAAGCTGAATCCTCGATATGGGAGTGACTGTTTTGGATTATTCCAGCGTTCCGTGGCCCGTTACCAGATCCCGCTAAGCGAGTTTGAAGCTAAGATATTTGGTGGCGGTAATATTCTGAACAACACCTCTTCAAAGGCTTTTGCATCGGTGCAAAAAACTCCGGTCGGCGATAAAAACGTACAGGTGGCGTTCGAGTTTCTGATGGCTAACAATATAGAAATGAAAGTGGCACACGTCGGCGAGTCGGGCTACCGCAAAATTATTTTCGATGTTGCCTCTGGTGATGTATGGGTAAAATTCACTCCTGTTGAAAACGTCGGCGACCAGAACAGCTTAACCGGTAAAACCTAAGCTGCAGGCCACAAACTGTTGAGTATTAAAGCAGTTAACCACAGATATCGTAATATAGCATTGCATTCGATAAAAAAATGAGTACACTTAGCGGCTCTTTCGGTCGGTGTGTAGCGCAGCCTGGTAGCGCACTGTCATGGGGTGTCAGGGGTCGGAGGTTCAAATCCTCTCACACCGACCAATCTCTCCTATTTTTCAATGACTTACCCTAATCATTGATTGCTCTTGAAAAGAGCGTCCCAAAACTGTCCCATAATTGTCACAATATACAGTAGTCGTTAGTCTTGCAATTCACATCATTGCTTTCTTGGTTCAACATGCAATCCAATAGGCCTATTGTGTAGGTATTCGAGATGTATGCAGGTCTGAAATAGCAAAGTTCTCCTGGTACGAAACTAGTTATCTCTGAGGTTTACCAACTGAGGACTTAACTATGACTAAGAAGACAAATAGCACTGATCTGCAAATCACGTTTATACATCAATTCAAACGCAGTACGCGTACCGAATGGCCTGACAAATTCCGTGTTTGCTGGTATTTCAATCCAGAAACTCTGGACTATATCTACGAACATAAGAATGAAATGTTTGTCACCAATGGATTTGTTCTGTCTGATGGGCTGAAGGAGCAACTACCTGAAGAGTTCAGGAAGAAGTATTTCGAGCCAGGTGAGAGATGCTTATTGTTTCTGCTTTTCGAACTTCAAATCACTAACTTTATTAATTCTGAAGCGGTGGACGAATACGAGTTTGAGAATGTGTTCGGGCTTTCGAAGCGCCGCTACTTTTCAGTGGAAGCTATTGATGAATGGACTGAACAGATCGAAAAACTCTGAGGGCTGCTTTGCAGCCCTTTTTACATACTTAGATTTATTGATATGATTACATTGTTAGCATGGGAAATACTATAGTAAAAAGTAACTTGTATCATAAGAGCTAAAATTAATAATGAGCACATGTCAACTTTAACTAAATTGTTAGTGTTTTAGTGGACAGTTTCCCCACCATCTCTGCAAACATCAGCAAAGTCAGTATCAATGACTACTTTCTACAAATTCTAAATTGTATTGCCCAGCATAGCTTGTACCGATAACTCTTAGGGTATATTTTCCTGGTGATGTTACACGCACTCCCCAGTCTAATTTGTTACTCGTTCTATGAGTTTCAGAGAATAAGCGATTACCAGCGTCATCGAGAAATTCAAGCCTTATATCTACGCTATCTCGTTGTGGTTGTCCGATTATACGGTATGCAGTATTGCCACGAGCGAGAATTTTGTAGTCAGCAAAAGTCCCTTTGGAAATAAAGCCGCGGACAGAATCATTAGTGCCAACAATATTGCTGGGAGAAGTAAGCTCTTCAGGAGTCGCAATAGTTTTGACATCAAGCGAGTATTGTCCGGCATAGCTTGTACCGATAACTCTCAAGGTATATTCTCCTGGCGATGTTACACCGACTCCCCAGTCTAATTTGTTACTCGTTCTATGAGTTTCAGAGAATAAGCGATTAC
>NZ_RCUA01000062.1:4723-9667 GCF_003731635.1 Marisediminitalea oceani
GCAATGTGCGTGGCCCAAATAGTTACCACTAGGAGAACGACATGAATCAGCTTAATGAGCAACTAAGAACCCTGCGTCTTGGCCATGCCGCCAAGGGTCTTGAGCAACAGCGAGAGCAACTCTCCACCTATGCTGAGTTGACGTTCGAGGAGCGGCTTAGCCTGCTTCTTGAGTGCGAGGTACTGGGGCGAAGCCAGGCCAGGATCGAACGCCTGAAACGACAAGCTAAGTTACGTATTGATGCCTCACCCAATCAGCTTATCTACAAAGAGGATCGGGGATTAAAACGTATCCAGATAAGTGAACTATTAACCGGGAGCTACCTGCTAAAGCACCAGAATATCCTACTCACCGGACCAACAGGTGCCGGAAAAACTTACGTAGCCTGCGCCTTGGCAACCCAGGCCTGTGAGCAGACGTACAGCGTTCGTTACTATCGTCTTAGCCGTTTACTGGATGATCTGAGTTCAGGGCGGCTGGATGGCAGTTATCAAAAACAGCTACTCGCCTTATCAAAGAAACAGCTGCTGGTAATCGATGACTGGGGAATGGAAAAGATGAACCAGGAGCAAGCCGGTCATCTACTGGAGTTACTGGAGGATCGTTATCAAACAGCCAGTACAATCATGGTAAGCCAGCTCCCGGTTAAAGAATGGTACAACATGATAGGCAATGCAACGGTGGCAGATGCTCTGCTGGACAGGCTGATCCACAACAGCCATCGGATTGAGTTGGGAGGAGAATCAATGAGAAAGCTGGCACAATCCGGACAGATAGGATAAAAATAGGATTAGAGAAAAGCGAGGAAAACAGGCGTCCGGATTAAACCGGTGCTGGTGTCCGGATAAGCCGGAATATGCAATTACCAGCATCATCAAGAAATTCAAGCCTTATATCTACGCTATCTCGTTGTGGTTGTCCGATTATACGGTATGCAGTATTGCCGCGAGCGAGAATTTTGTGGTCTGTAGTTTCACCCTTAGAAATACGACCATTGAATACTTGGTCTCTATTTTCATATGTTTGTTTGGGGGGGGGAGCGTTTTTTATTCCGACAGGTTTTTGGGGTTCTGTAGCAATGTTACTTTCACTTCTGACTTTTGTATCCCCCATCTCAATTCTTTCAAGATCAGTTGCATATCTGAGAATTACTCTTCTTGATAGATCTGCCATTGTGTCCATCCTGAGCACAGTACCTATATCACCCTCTACAGATAACAGCATTCCAATTGGATAATCGCCGA
Source organism: Marisediminitalea oceani (assembly GCF_003731635.1). Lineage (GTDB taxonomy): Bacteria > Pseudomonadota > Gammaproteobacteria > Enterobacterales > Alteromonadaceae > Alteromonas > Alteromonas oceani. The sequence goes on from NZ_RCUA01000062.1 coordinate 5,968, forward strand.
CAGTTATTATTGAGCCGCTCATTCCTTTCCGAAACTTCTTACCATCCTTTAATTTGATGTTAAATGTTGTATCGACGGCCTTATTAGTAATCTCTAAATCAAATACCTCTAAACGGCCTTGCTGATGTTTGTAGTTCAACCTACCACTAGATATAACATCCAATATTGCATCAACGCGTTCACCTCCACCATTCCAACTACTTTCTTCACAGGCTGAGGAATCTTTCAGTTTTACAAGAGCTAAATCTTGAGGGTAGGTATTGATTAATTCTCCCTGTAGTTTTTTCCTTAATCGAGTTTCTATCATTACGCCTTGAGCACGGGTGACCACGTGTGCGGGAGTGTATAGAAAACAACTATCACCAATGGGTCTCAGTATGCCTTGCCCTTCTTGGTGCGGGGTTCTGACATATGCGTCCGAGGCGAAAGCTGGAATTGAAAACAGTATCGAGAGCAGAGTCAGTGTCTTAGTTAGTTTTTTCATTAGTGGTGTCCATATCATCTAAAGCTTCTTCGCCCTTGCTGGGGACGGAATGAGATTCTTCTAAATCTGAATTTTTGGGAATATATGTGAGTCTGATTAATGTTGTTATCAGGAACATCAAGGCTTGTATCACGATAAAGCTAACACTTAGTGTAATTGTGAGTGCATTGTCGTTATAAAGGCGTTCAAAGAAACTAACGGAGATCGGGTTGCCTTGATTTGAAGCGAAAGGTTTAGTGATTCTTACTTCCCCGCCTTTCTTATTAAATACACCTGTGAACGCATTTTCGTCCTGGCTAATTGTCAGCAGTCCAGTTGCGGCGTTTTTCTCATCAGCGGGTAGTAGTACAGTATCACCCATGCTCAATGTTATAGACGATAAGCCAATAGGATCTTCAAACCAGAAACTATAGTCTTTTACTTCGACACTACCGTTTTGTAATAGGGCTGGCATCGTTTCGGTGGCGTAACTAAGCGTTTTACCTAAAGTTACCTTACCTACCAGAATACTAATAAAATCTGGCTCTGCTTCAGTTAGGCGCATAGTCAATGCGAATTTCTCTTTGAGAACGCAGCGCCCTTTAGGAGATATAAGCTGAGCAATCCTGGTATCTTCAACTAGTGGTTCTACGCTTAACTTTATTTCATTTTCTTTATGTACACGAAAAATCACATAGCTATTTTCGTAGAATGTTAACTCTCCATTTTTTATCCAATCATTTTCTTCAATTCGCTGACACTGGCTAGAGCCTTTAATAACAGAAAATGAAGGCAAGTTAACGGTTGGAATTGCCGAATCGTTAGGTTCATATTGCACGACTTGAGTTGCAACGTTTATTGAATATTCAGTGTTAGCGTCGAGTTTTGTAAAAATTGCGTGAATCAAAATGGTAATAAAAAAAACTATCGCAATAACAGCTAATAAGCCTAATATTAATGCTGGCTTATAGAGGTTTTTAACGTTTAGTTCTTTTAGTAATTCTTCTACGTCCAATTCCGTTCGGCGAGGCGAGTTCATTTGTTTAATCACCAATCGGCCAAATTATGTAGTCTTTACCACTGCTTTGATAATCAGGGCTAAAAGTGAAAGTTGTGGCAATATCAATAGCGTGATCGCTTAGGCTACAGGTGTAGTTGAATACTCTCGTGAACTTCTCACGAATACTTTGACAGTCCTCTGTTACTAGCTTGCCTTCGTTATCTTTGAAAGTGATGTTTGGATTACTGCCAGCACTGTTAACCAAGAGTGTAAATCTATTTGAAGTAGGTGTTCCCCAACTGGTCGGAAACACCTCTTGAATATAATTGCCAAACATGTCGGTATTATCGGCGAATGAGAAGGCTACTAGCCTATTGGGGAGGTATTTTTTATATTCGCTCTGATACTCAGTTGGAAGCTTGAGCTGAATCCAGCCTGTTTGATTTTCTGATAATTCAAATGAGGCGTCAGCACTATATTTCCCATCGATACTGGACAGTACGATATTTAAAAACCGTCTGTACTCTGGGACATATACATATAGCTGATCAGGTGATGCATATTTTAGGCTTCCAGGAACGTAGGATGCAGCTAATACCGAACCACTAACATCTACGTTATCCGCATATTTTTCATGGAAGTCATTTTTTGAAACTTCGATAACTTCCTGCCCCTGAACAGTATTCAAAACTGCATAGGATACGAGTATCGATAGGTTAATAAAGAGTCTTAACTGCATAACCAAAATCCTTTTTCTGTTTTATTTTTATACAGATAAAACATAATGGTTTCAATAGTAAGGAGACAAGAAATGAAGGTTCGTGTGATTATAAAATAGGGTAAACTGAACTGGCTTAGAATATGTGGCGGATATTCTATCCAAAGTGCTACCGATCCTTACCAAGTTGCATGAACGGATAAGTTAATATGTGTTCCTGTAATGTTATAAGCCTTTATTTCGACTTATTATCTCACTCATTGACACACGAAATTAGACCTGTAGTGGCAGACTAAACCCGAACACTGTTTTAAGTGGTAGCATTACACTTAATAACGAGGTGTTCAATGAGAAGACAAAGACGGTCATTCAGTCCGGAATTTAAACATGATGCAGCGAGCCTGGTGCTTGATCAGGGGTGTAGTGTACCCGAAGCAAGTCGCGCGGTAGACGTTCATGAAAATACTCTGCGCAAATGGGTTCAGCAACTTGAGTCTGAACGAGGCGGTAGCACGCCGAAATCAAAAGCCCTGACACCAGAACAGCAACGCATTCAGGAACTTGAAGCTCGCGTGAATAGGCTGGAGCGAGAAAAAACTATTTTAAAAAAGGCTACTGCACTCTTAATGTCCGACGACCTGAAATCCACGCGCTGATAGACCGGTTGAGGGTGCATGAATCAACAGAATTGGTCTGTTCAGCGTTAGGTGTTGGTGTCAGTAGCTATTACGAGCGACGAAAGCGCCACCGGCTGATTGGCGCTAAACGACGTATTCTGCGCGCCAGAGTGAAGCGTCTGTTCGATAGAAGTCGTCAGTCCGCGGGCACTCGAACACTTGTTGATATGCTTCGCGATGAAGGCATCATCATGGGCCGGTTCAAAGTAGGCCGGCTAATGAAAGAACAAGGGCTGATGAGCAAGCAGCCGGGTAAGCACGCATACAAAAACGTGCAGGTTGAGCGGCCAGATATCCCTAATTTACTGGACAGGCAGTTCAACGTGCAGCAGCCCAACCAAGCTTGGTGCGGTGATATCACCTACATCTGGACTGGCTCAGCCTGGCATTATGCAGCGGTCGTGATTGACCTGCATACTCGACGGGTAATCGGCTGGAGTATGTCACATCGACCGGATGCGGAACTTGCCGCGAGAGCTTTAGATATGGCTTACGAGCTGAGGGGTAAGCCAACAGGCGTGATGTTCCACAGCGACCAGGGCTCGCAGTACGGGGCTCGTAAGTTCAGACAAAGGCTGTGGCGCTATAAGATGGTTCAGAGTATGAGTCGCCGGGGGAATTGCTGGGATAATAGCCCGATGGAGCGCGTGTTCAGAAGTCTCAAATCCGAATGGATGCCATCAACCGGCTACCATTCGCCAAATGAAGCAAAACGAGATGTGGGTTATTACCTGATGAATTACTACAACTGGGAAAGACCGCATCAATTTAACGATGGGCTACCACCGGCAAAAGCGGAAGAATTAGCCAAAAAGGTGTCCGGGTTTTATTGACCACTACAG
>NZ_RCUA01000063.1 GCF_003731635.1 Marisediminitalea oceani
CGACCACTATTTTACCAATCTGCTGATTGGACTCCAGATAGTGATGCGCTGCTACTATCTCTTCAAATTTAAAGCTTCGATCAATGACAGGCTTGAGTGTTCCCTCGGATAAACCCGAGTGGATAAATTGCTTTGCTCTGCGAAAACGCTCGATGTCTTTTATAACTTCAGTAAACACATATCCCCTAACTGTCAGACTTTTACGAAGTGCTATTTTTAAGGGAAAAGGAGTGACTTCGGGACTTAATGCTCCGTGTACTATTATTGTTCCTTCAGGGCTCATTGCTTCAGCAATTTCAGCTATCTGCGGCCCACCGACAGCATCAAATGCGACTTTTAAATTGTTTTCTCCCAAGATACCTCTCAAGCTATCCAGCAGCGGTTCTTCTTGGGCTGCAATCACATGGGCCGCGCCAGCCTTGAGCACAGCAGCCTTTTTAGCTCCTGTTAGAGTTGTAGCGATAGGGATACCCCCCAGAGAATTCACAATTTGAATCGCAGCCAATCCAACACTGCTCGATGCGGCGGTTATCAGTACTGCATCGCCTTTTTGCACGTTAGCAATTTCGACCAAAGCGCCATAAGCTGTCAGGTACTGCATCCAAGCTGCTGCGCCTTCGGCAAAGGTTAGCCCTGCTGGTTTGAGTGCCACATATTCATTTGGTACGACAACCTCTTCTGCGTAGCAGCCGTTCTGAGAAAGCCCCATCTGAGGGACAATACAAACCTCGTCCCCAAGGCGTAAATGATTTACCTCTTCCCCGACTTCAATGACTATCCCGGATGCTTCATAGCCGATTCGCGAAGGGAAGTCAGCCTTTTCTATATAGCTGCCTCGCCTAAACATGGCATCAGCACGATTGAGCCCAACAACTTTGACCGCAATACGTACATCAGTGGCCTGCAAACTTGGACTCGCCAGCGAGTCAATAGTTAACACCTCGGGCCACCTAATTCATGGAAACGAACAGTTCGAATTAGTTTTCTTGAGCTCATATGCATCCTCAACAATAACCTTTTAAACGGAGTCAAGCTTTCAGAGAGTTAATTGTTTTAATATTCTCACTTCGTTCCGATGTATAGGGCGGTATAGAGTATGTACCCACAGCATGTGCTACTAAATCACTCACCCCCTCAGAGTACAGAGAAACCTCCCCAACCACGAGAGTACGGCCGACTTTTATCAGAGAACATTCCGCAATGATTCGCTCATTTGCCGATGGCTTACGTAAGAAGTTGATGTTAAGGCTAGTTGTTACTGCCAATGGCACGATGCCAATTTTACCAAGTATCGCCACATAAAGTGCCACATCAGCCACACTCATTAAAACAGGCCCCGAAACCGTTCCGCCAGGACGTAATTCATCCTGACCTACATGATGAGATACAGTCGCTCCACCGTTGCTCACGGCTTCCACAACGCATTTGCTTTGTGGAAACTCCGATTTCATGAAAGCGATAACTTCTTCTTTTGTAGCTGTCATTGAGACTCCTTAAATATTTATTCACGTTTATAGGCACCTGGTGAAGCGTTGCTCCAAGACTTCTATACCCCATTGTGAGCCTAGTTTCTCTTCCACCAATGCAAAGCCCTGACTTTCGTACAGAAGCTAGAATTTTATCATCCCGTTTGATCGTCTAAATCTCATTGCTTGGGTTATCTAGCCTTCCAATAAATTCCCCCATGCTACTCGCCACTGAACACGCAAATTCCCGACCAAAATCAGCCACTGTCGAGTAATAATGGGCATGCATCTCCGTAACACGTGCAATCAAAATGAATGTCCCTGATCTGATCGTAAGATTCTGATTTAGTTCATTCGATTTCCGCAACAAAGCCCACGCTAATTATTATCAGGCACTGACTGAGTTGAGATACTAGCGGAAGCTACGAACTGTTAATCAAGTTCGACCACTATTTTACCAATCTGCTGATTGGACTCCAGATAGTGATGCGCTGCTACTATCTCTTCAAATTTAAAGCTTCGATCAATGACAGGCTTGAGTGTTCCCTCGGATAAACCCGAGTGGATAAATTGCTTTGCTCTGCGAAAACGCTCGATGTCTTTTATAACTTCAGTAAACACATATCCCCTAACTGTCAGACTTTTACGAAGTGCTATTTTTAAGGGAAAAGGAGTGACTTCGGGACTTAATGCTCCGTGTACTATTATTGTTCCTTCAGGGCTCATTGCTTCAGCAATTTCAGCTATCTGCGGCCCACCGACAGCATCAAATGCGACTTTTAAATTGTTTTCTCCCAAGATACCTCTCAAGCTATCCAGCAGCGGTTCTTCTTGGGCTGCAATCACATGGGCCGCGCCAGCCTTGAGCACAGCAGCCTTTTTAGCTCCTGTTAGAGTTGTAGCGATAGGGATACCCCCCAGAGAATTCACAATTTGAATCGCAGCCAATCCAACACTGCTCGATGCGGCGGTTATCAGTACTGCATCGCCTTTTTGCACGTTAGCAATTTCGACCAAAGCGCCATAAGCTGTCAGGTACTGCATCCAAGCTGCTGCGCCTTCGGCAAAGGTTAGCCCTGCTGGTTTGAGTGCCACATATTCATTTGGTACGACAACCTCTTCTGCGTAGCAGCCGTTCTGAGAAAGCCCCATCTGAGGGACAATACAAACCTCGTCCCCAAGGCGTAAATGATTTACCTCTTCCCCGACTTCAATGACTATCCCGGATGCTTCATAGCCGATTCGCGAAGGGAAGTCAGCCTTTTCTATATAGCTGCCTCGCCTAAACAT
>NZ_RCUA01000064.1 GCF_003731635.1 Marisediminitalea oceani
CTGAGGGATCCCCACGAATTTAGCATGTAATCTTGCTCATGCAAGCTTCAGCGGTGAGTTCATCAAGCCAGCGGATCGTCTTTTTCCACTGATGCAGGGTAAATCGCATTGAGGTGTTAAAAGCTCTCAAGCCAAGAAAGTGAAAGGATAGTACGGATTTTGTTTCGGTATTTGCCTGAAAGCGTCGATGCTTGTTACTGACAACTAATAGCATGCCCAACAGTACAGCCACTAACGAAGCCAGTGTGGTAAGCAAGACCAGAACAGTAATGCGTGTCTTGGTTGTGCTGCGATTATTTTCATACCCCAGACCAAAGCGCGTGCTTTTCATATCCCGAAAGCCTTCTTCTATTTGCATGCGCTGGCGATAAATATCGATGACTTGTTTAGATAAGTGACGATGGTAGGGCAATGACGTCGCCAGTAGCCACGGATCTCTTGCGCCATCAGCATATTTCAATGAATTGGTATCCCGTTGGCGCGAGCCATTGGCATTAAACGCTCGTCGACCTTTCGCTTTCTCTTTAACCAACACCAAGGTACAGGCAAAAGGTCGTGACTTGACGATAAGCGCGTTATCAAATCGCTTGGGCCGTGTTGTAGCCTTTAGATAAAGCTCAGCGATAGATTGCCATTCATTACCGCCATCCAGCGAATATAAATGTGGCTTTCGCACACGTCCGACAATATGCCATCTCAATGCCTGCACTTCACGAAACCACGGCGATTTGTAGCCCGCATCAGTGACAATAATGGGCTGGCAGGTATCCGGTAAGAGCGTGTGCAATATCTCTAAAAAGTCTCTATGTGTAGTCGCTTTTGCACTGGCTTTTCTATCATGCACTTCCTGATAAAGGGTAATAGGCCGCCCTTTAACGACAATTGCGGCGCGAAGTAAAAAGTGCTTTTTGCACTTATCCAAATCTGACCAGTCAACGGCAATGACAGGATGTTTACAGGTACAAAATAACCGGCAAATCATTGCATAGATAAACGGTACTTCACGCTGGAGGTGACCATTAGATAACAGCCGGTCAGCCCGCTTAATACGGTGTTTCTCATAGGCATTGGAACGGATACCGCGCCCCATACTGGTCACAGTGGCCGAACCGCTCTCAATCAAGCTTCGCACACAGGCGACAACGGCCTGTTTGCGGGTTTTATGCATTTTATGGCTGACAAAAGAGACAAGATTGTTCAATATAGAGCGTGCATTCATGGTGTTTTCTGTGTTGGTTTTTTTTGGCGAAAGATCTGATCACCAAATGCCATGAATGTTCCCTAACTCTTTGACTTTATTTTACTATTCGTGGGGATAGCTCAGAAGTAAGCTGGTATCTTTGTCGGCTTTTTTGTCTGCACAGAACCAACCCTGATTTACCTGGATAATATTTACCTGGATAAGTGTGATTTACCTGGATAAGTTCTAACTTAATCAGGCAATAGATAAAGTACGACTCAATCAGTTCTGACCCTTCAGCTATTGGTCCAGGCTGTGTGAAAACACACTTTTTTTGTCGCTGGTGATTAATATCCATCTTTAGAAATCTTCGAAGAAGATTTCGATCGCGTTTTTTTACAGCACCTTAATTTATCCAGGACGAGTCAAAATCCCCCTGTGTCAGGATAGTTGTCGCCTCAGTTTTTCATAGTAATAGACAGGGTGCGGAAGTTAGGTATGAGTGAGACATTATCCAGAAGAGCTTAAGAAGACAGCAATTAATAAGTTAATTGAAAGCGGTTTATCATTACGCCAGTTTGCGCAAAGAGAAGGTATCAGCCTGTCGACGCTATATAGTTGGCGGGTTAAGTATACAGAGGCCGATTTCAGTTTGACTAAAAGTAATACGCCTGAGAATTGGACAGCAGAGCAGAAGTTTTCTGCGGTGATAGAGACTGCTGCCATGTCGGAAGTTGAGGTAAGTGAGTATTGCCGGAAAAAGGGGCTTTTCCCTGAGCAAATCCAGCAATGGAAACAAAGCTGTATCTCCGGTAATCAATCCGAGGCGGATAAACGTAAGCAGCAGGCCCAGGAACGCAAAGCGGATAAGAAGCGCATTAAAGAGCTGGAAAAAGAGCTAAAACGCAAAGACGCAGCTTTAGCCGAAACTGCTGCGCTACTGGTGCTCAGAAAAAAGTTAAATGCCTACTGGGGGGAAGACGAGGACAATTAACCACGTTCTCAGATAGGCAATACTATGTTTCACTGGTTGACGAAGCCGTTAGCTCGGGTGCCAGAAAACACAAAGCCTGTGACATCATCGGCTTATCCCTACGCACGTTACAACGATTGTGGGACGCTGATGGGGTTTGCGCAGATAAGCGCCCGGAAGCGGTCAGGCCGACGCCTACGAATAAGCTAACTGAGGTAGAACAGCAAGCCATTTTGGATATCTGCAATGAAGAGCGGTTTGCCAATTTGCCGCCCAGTCAGATTGTTCCCATATTGGCCGATGAGGGAATTTATCTGGGTTCGGAATCCAGCTTTTACCGTATATTGAAAGCCAATAATCAGCTTACTCACAGAGGCAAAGCCAAGCCCAAAGGTACCATCGCAAAACCTGATGGGTTTACGGCTACAGGCCCCTGTGAAGTGTGGACCTGGGATATCTCATACTGTCCCTCTACAGTCATTGGTCGGTTCTTTTATCTGTACATGATAATAGATATCTTTAGCCGTAAAGTCGTGGGATGGGAAGTGTATGACTGTGAGTCTGATGAGCATGCCGCTAACCTATTAGAACGCACGCTATGGTCTGAGAAATGCGTGAGTGAAGAGATAATCTTACATTCTGATAATGGCAGTCCGATGAAGAGCCTGACCATGCAAGCTAAGATGATTGAAATGGGCGTTATCGGCTCACGCAGCCGACCCGGTGTCAGTAATGACAATCCCTACTCAGAATCTCTGTTCCGCACAGTCAAATACTGCCATAGATGGCCGAGTGAAGGCTTTAAGTCGCTGGAGGAAGCGCGAGCCTGGGTGCGAGATTTTGTCCGCTGGTATAACACCGAGCATCGCCACAGCCGCATAAAATTCGTTACCCCAGAGCAGCGACACAAAGGAGAAGACCAACAGATACTGGCAGAGCGCGCTGAGTTATATGCCAAGGCAAAAGTGAAGAATCCGAGTCGTTGGTCTGGTGAAACCAGAAACTGGGATAAGATCGGAAGCGTAGAGCTAAATCCCGAAAGTAAAAAAGAAGCAGCTTAACAGCTCAGGCGACAACTACCTTGAAAAACGCCGGAGGAAATAAGTATGTCAAAACCGACTGACATAGAGCGCGTCACAGCGGTTCTCCATCTGAAGCTTCATGAAAACCTCAGTAACCGGGACATCGCCAGGAGACTGAATGTGGGAGCTGCCACTATCTCTGATATTCTCGATAAATTTAGAACCCTGAATTGTGGCGGGCTGTTATCTGAGCATGCCTCAGATCAATGGCTACATTAGTCACTTTATCCTGACAGGAAAGCGGGCCGTATTAAACCTGATTATGGCCTGATGGATATTGAACTGCGGCGTAAAGGTGTAACTAAACTGCTGCTCTGGGAGGAATATCAGGCTAATTACCCTGATGCTTGCTATAGCTACAGCCAGTTTTGCGACAATTATCGTGAATGGAAATCCCAGCAAAAGCGCTCGATGCGATTTACGCATAAAGCAGGCGAGAAGCTATTTATCGACTTCTGTGGGCCGACATTACCGATTGTAAATCCCGGCACCGGAGAAGTGCGTAATGCCCAGGTCTTTGTTGCGGTACTGGGCGCGTCAAACTACACCTTTGCGATTGCCACAGAAAACCAGAAGCTCGAAAGCTGGCTGGAGGCGCATGTGGCTATGTTTGCCTTCTTCGGCGGCGTGCCGCAATTGCTGGTACCGGACAATCTCAAGTCAGCGGTCACCAGAGCCTGTCGATTTGAACCTCAGTTGAATACAGCTTACCAGTCATTAGCGAATCATTATGGCTGCGCCGTGATGCCTGCAAGACCTCTGAAGCCAAAAGATAAAGCGAAAGCAGAAAATGCCGTACTCATTGTGGAACGATGGATAATGGCAAAATTGCGGCATCAGGTCTTCCATACCTTATCAGGCCTTAATGTTGCTATTCGGGCGTTACTGCATGAACTGAATCAGAAACCATTCCAGCGATTACCGGGAAACCGACAAACCTTGTTTGAATCGCTGGATAAACCAGAGCTGGCCCCGTTACCCACAACACCATGGGAATACACTGAAATCCATATTGCCAGAGTCGGTATTGATTACCATGTCTTGTACAAAGACCATTTCTACTCAGTTCCTCACCTCTTTGTCGGCAAGTCAGTTGAAATACAGGCTTCTAAGCGGCTTATTCGGATTTACTACCAACGCGAGTGCATTGCACAACACATGCGTAGTGACCGAAAAGGTGGCTTTACCTGTGTTGATGAGCATATGCCTGCCAATCATCAGCATCAGAAATGGTCACCCGGAAGACTCAAGAACTGGGCAAAGCAGATCGGCCCTTCCACACTTGAAGTCACCGACGCCATTCTGCAAAGCAAACCACATCCAGAGCAAGGTTATCGGGCCTGCCTTGGGCTACTTAACCTTGCAAAGAAATACGGCGAAAGTCGCCTGGAACAAGCCTGTCGCCGGGCTATTGATATAGGTAATCCCTGTCGAGCCAGCGTGAAATCGCTGTTGCACACCCACCTTGATAATGCCCCGAAAGTGGATGACGTTGAAACGCCCAATCTCACTCATCACAACATCCGCGGCCCTAAATATTACAAATAAGGAACTCAAATGAACGATCTACTCATCCAACAATTACAGCAACTGCGCATGACAGGGATTGCGGATATGTTAAAACAGCAACGCGCTCAACCCAACACCTACTGTGAATTAGCCTTCGAGGAACGGTTGTCCCTGCTGGTTGACCATGAAATGAACCAAAGACGGACAAACCGCATCAACCGACTTCGTAAACAGGCACGACTCAGGTTAAATGCAACACCGGAAGAACTGTCATACGACAATGGCCGCGGATTACAAAAGCCAAGAATGGCCGATTTATTAAATGGCGGATATCTTAGTCATCATCAGAATATCATTGTTACCGGAGCCACAGGTGGCGGTAAAACCTATGTAGCTTGTGCGCTTGGTGAACAAGCGTGTCGCCAGGGAATACGTGTTGGTTACTGGCGATTACCACGATTAAACGAGCACTTACACATCGGCCACGCTGATGGCAGTTACACCAAGCAGCTAGCAACGATAGCGAAACAACAGCTACTGATCCTGGATGACTGGGGACTGGAAAAACTCACCGTCAAACAGGCAACAGACTTACTGGAGGTGGTAGAAGACAGGCACGGCGTAAGTAGCACCATCATCTGTAGTCAGCTACCTGTAGAGCAATGGCATTCAATGATAAGTAACGGCACGGTTGCCGATGCGCTACT
>NZ_RCUA01000065.1:0-158 GCF_003731635.1 Marisediminitalea oceani
TGACCGAATTAAAAAAGTCATCCCCGCGTGCTTTTGAGCGGGGATCTCATGAAAAGGCCATTTGAGCTGAGTCAGACTGTTTGGGAGATCCCGGCTCGTGGGCCGGGATGACAGATATATTTGGGCCGGGATGACAGATATATTTGGGCCGGGATGAC
>NZ_RCUA01000065.1:275-34949 GCF_003731635.1 Marisediminitalea oceani
TGGGCCGGGATGACAGATATATTTGGGCCGGGATGACAGATATATTTGGGCCGGGATGACAGATATATTTGGGCCGGGATGACAGATATATTTGGATCGGGATGACCGAATTAAAAAAGTCATCCCCGCATGCTTTTGAGCGGGGATCTCATGAAAAGGTTATTTGAGCTGGGGCAGACTGTTTGGGAGGTCCCGGCTCGTTGGCCGGGATGACAGATATATTTGGGACGGGGGCTTTGATATTTGGAGCGGAATGACGTTGCCAACAAATTTGTCATCTCGGAAGTTTCGCAGAAACTATCCGGGATCTCCCTGGGGTTCTATTGATGTGTAGACTGCATGACAGTAACTTAATGTGTAATGACGAGCGGTTATTTAAGCAGCGACGAAACTGACACCGAGACATTTACCGCGCCCTTATGGATTTCGTCCATTACCCCCTGCACCTGGGTGATCTGTTCGTTGGTTTGATCCACATTGAGGCGAACGTTTTTCATCTGCTCTGATGCATTACCTGACAGCTGTTTATTTTCACTGACCACCGATTCAATCTCCACTGTGGATTCACTGGTGCGGCTGGCGAGTTGGCGTACCTCGTCGGCTACAACGGCGAAACCGCGTCCCTGATCGCCGGCCCGGGCGGCTTCAATGGCGGCATTCAGGGCGAGCAGGTTGGTTTGCTCAGCAATCGAACGAATGGTAGAAACGATGGCACCAATACTTGTTGATTGTTCGATAAGCTTAGCCATTAAATCGTTGGCGGTATTCACCTGACTGCGGGCGGAGTCGGATGCTACTACTGATTTTTTGAGCATAACGTTGCCCTGTTCGGCTATTTGCGCGGTTTCTTCTGCCGTCGAGAAAGCCAGCTCTGCAGCTTTGGTGATTAGCTGCTTTTCTTCTACCTGAGCGGTCACGTCGGTAGCAAACTTAATCACTTTTATAACGTTGCCATCCGGCCCCAATATGGGGTTGTAAGTTGCTTCCAGCCAGATTGGATTACCCTGGGCGGTGCGCCGTTCAAACAAGCCGCTTTGGTGTTCACCGCTACCCAGTCGTTTCCAGAAGTCTTTATTCGCTTCTAAAAACTCCTGGGTACAGAACATGGCGTGATGTTTACCTTTGATCTGGTCCAGTGAATATCCCATGGCGCTAAGAAAGTTACGGTTGGCTTTGCGAACTTCGCCGGTTGGAGTGAACTCGATAACGGCGGTTGATTTATCCAGTGAGTCATTAACTGCCTTAAGTGACATCACTTCATCCATTCTGTCGGTTACATCACAGGCAATTTTGAGGATTGAACTTACACGGTTGTTGGCGTCAACAACGGGAATGTAAGTAGCCTCAAGCCAGATTGTCTCGCCGTTTGCCTTATTGCGTTCGAATGTGCCGGTTTGCGGTATCCCATCCTTGAGTTGTTGCCAGAATTTGGCGTAATCCTGACTTTTTGCATAGCTGGATGTACAAAACATCCGGTGATGCTGACCCTGAATCTGGTTTAATGAATAGCCCACGGCGTTACAGAATAGATCATTGGCGTCCAGTATCTCTCCGTTTGGCGTAAATTGAATAGTGGCTACAGAGTTCCTAATTGAGCGGATCAGGTACTGCGCGGTATCGGCCAGCGCTTTTATCTTACCGAGTTCTGCCTTATGGCGGGTAAGTGAAATAATCATCAGTCAGCCTCGTTACGAAGTTATCAGGTGATGCACTTCTGCTTTTGGCCGTGGAAGTACATTAGCAAAGCCTGTCATGTCTGAACGGGGGGCATTCAGCCATCTTTTGTTGATACTGCTTTAAGTATAGACTGAATTCGGAAATGTATAATAAATGTTAAATCAGGTCAGCGAGTAGAAGGCTGACCTGATTTTCGCAGAAGATTAAAGCTGCGCCTTAGTGGCGGTGGCGAAGGCAACGTGAAGTTTGTGGTAGGCCGCTTCGTTAATAAAATGAGGGTAAATGGTCTCGCCCTGCCAGGCTTGTGGCTCACCATCAAAAGACAAAAATACTGGCTCACCGGTGCTTACCGGAGCAAAGTCATTATCTTGTAAGGCAGGGTGGATCATGGCCAGTCTCTCACCGTCTTCGCTGCGCGGGAAGGTAATGTTTTCAATAAAACGAAACACGTCGCAGGGCGGCAGTTCCGGCACTGAATTGCTGTTATAAGCATTCACAAAGTCGAGAATTGCCAGGGCCATCCGCTCTGTTAGGTCGTATACATCTGCGCGCAACACGCCCTGAGGCTGTGCGCCTACTTCAATCATGATTCCGCGCTTACCAATGCTGCACAGATAAGCATGCTCTGATGGCGGCTTTTCGTCCTCTACCAGAATATTGGCTTCTGGCATCTGCTGTTTTACATAGCGGGCGAGCTGGGTATGAAACTCATCGGCTTGCAGAATGATTAAGGTAGCTCCCATGGCGCTGGTGGTGTTGTGGATGTCGATGAGCAGGTCGATGTCTGACTCGCCTTTCGGCCCCCATTGTTGATTAAGCGCATGGGCTAAACGGGCTTCCTGACACTGCGGCTGGCGCGCCAGCAGAGCAGGCGTAAACTGACGGTTAAGGTCTTCCTCAACAAAGCGTACATTGGCATCGATAGCTGCCATATTGGATAAATAACAGTCGATGTTCAGCCCCTTATAGGCTGCCGGTACGCCAAATTTCTGCCAGTTTCTCACCAGTTGAATACCACTGGTTTCGTTACCGTGGGTTCCGCCCACAATAGTGATGTTTGCGATCATTGGAGTTCGTCTCTAATGCTTAAAAAAGTCGCTGTGTTGTTCACTCAGCATGGCTTCAATATCTTCGGGATCCAGGTTGTTGATATCAGACTCCTGGGCCGGACTGGAGATGACTTTTTCTTCACCAGCCCACTCACCTAAATCAATCAACTGGCATTTTTTGCTGCAAAACGGGCGGTATTCACTGCTTGGTGACCATTCCACGTCTTGCTGACAGGTTGGGCATTTTACTTTCACAATTAACACGCTGCTAAATCAAATTGAACCGGTTTCTCGACCGCACCGGAGCGGCCTTCAGGTGGGTTATAGTACATAAAGCGGATGGCATAACGATACTTATTTCCGCTCAGTACAGGATAATATTCTTCGCTGGTGTCACAACGGATCCTAATCAGTTCGTTGCGATCGTCTGCTACACCCTGATAAAAGCCATTGGCAGCTTCCGTTGCACTAAAAGCGGTGCGCTCTCGTAAAAACGACAGGGCAATGCTGATTGCCTCTTCGGTGAGTGCGAAGCTCATGATCCACTGTTTTATATCTTCCTGGCGTGCAGCAATCGGACGATGACACCAATAATGTAAATTGGGTAAATCAAAACTGCAGGTACCGCCCGGGATGGCAAAGCGCTGACGAATACTGGCCAGAAATTTATCATCACGCAGTTCAGCGCTGATTTTTTTACTGACCTTGAGCTGGTCGCGCACGTTGATAATGGTTTTCAGGGTTTGTTGCAGGGCATCGTTATCGATGTTGGGCAGCTGCGACCAATGCACCAGGTTTTTCTCGTGGGCATCAAGGTCTTTAATGATATCGGTACGAATGTCGATACGTTCAAACAAGTCCAGTAAGGTAAACAGCTGCTCAAAGAAATACAGCGATAAGCCATTATCAAGGCCCGCGGCACCCAGTTTCAGTTGTCCCATTAACTGTTCGATACGCAGATAGTTACGAACTTTTTCTTTCAGCGGGAATTCGTAGACTGTTGTGTTTGACATTCGGTTCCTCGTCAATTATTCGCATTAGCGTACCAGCCCAGCCAGTAATTTACCAATGCATTCGCCAGCTATGGCGGTTATCTGGCCTTACAAACAGGAAGGAATTACATGACCGCTGCGCAGAATTTACCTACAAACACGTAAGTTTAGCGGGCGTTATTTTAATAATAGCCAAAAATCATAGGCTTAGCTTGATTTTTTAACCTGGAACAGCAGTTGCAGCAGTCAGGGGGAAGTACAATTAAATTTAAGGAGAGAATTATGGCTACATCAAAGTCTACCGCCAATGGTGCAGATACATCAGGTCATCCTATGACAGATAAACTGCAATCCACACTGCATGATTCGCTGGATACGATCGCAGAAAAAGCGGCAACCGCTGAACAAAGCTTACGTGAGTCGGCTTCAGAATCGGCGGATAATCTGGCTGCTCGTCGTCGCCTGATGAAGCAGAAATGGTTAGGTTCTTCAGTGCGTAATTACGCCGTAGAAAACCCTGTAGCGGCAGCGGGTATTACTTTCGCAGCCGGCATGCTGGTGGCCTCTTTGCTGAAAAAAAGCAAATAATCAGAGGTGATGGATGAATCAATCATCTGTTAACGAACCAGCAACGCCCCGTCCGGACAGTAACGTGCCCGACGGGGCGTCGCCGCATCAGGAGCAATCTGCTGAGCAGGCACCGCAGCCAGACATAACCCTGGATGAAGTAGTTGCCGCAGTGTCTGACCTTATTGAGGCAAAGAAACTTCAGTTCAGTGCGCAATGGGAAATGGTGGGAGCCGAGGCAAAACTGCTCAGGCAGTCTGTGCTGGTTACCGCGCTTGCAACCCTGGCAACGTTTGCCTTTGGTTGTGTTTGCTGGTTAATTCTTAATGCAGCTTCGGCTGTTTTACTGGCTAAAGCCGGATTACATGCCGCTGTAGTAGCAGGTATCTTGTTGTTGGTTAACGGGCTGTTGATGTTCATGGCCTGGCGTGTGGCGAAGGACGCGTTTAAACACATTTCCATCAATCCACTGGTCGCAGCCGTAAAAGGTGAGCCTCAAGAGGGCAGTGACAAAGCACAGCAAAGTAAACAGGAGAGTTAATATGGCCAATCTGTTTTTAAAACGTGCGATCGCGGAGCGCGACCAACGAGTTCACGAATACAAAGAAATTAAACTGCTGGGCAAATATTGTCAGGAAGATGCCATTGCTGCCTCCAAGCAACTGCTGGCAACGCCACTGGGGTTATTCGGAAGTTTTTCGGCCGGTGCGTTTAAGGGCTGGCACGATGACGATCCGCACAAGGCCCACCGACGACGTAAAGCGGTCTGGCGGTTTGCCAGAATGTGGATGCAACAAACTATGCTATAGCGCTTAAGTTATGACTGAGTGCTAACGGGTGAAGGTGCGGGCTATCCCAAGATATTGCTCATGTAACTGCTTAACCTGTGCGATGGTGTATTCTCTATCCCGACTGTTATCAATTACATCGTCAGCCTCTGCAAGGCGATCTTCCCGCGAAACCTGAGCCGCCATAATGCCTTTTATTGCCGCTTCGCTGCTGCCATCGCGTGAGAGCGCACGCTTCAATTGAACAGATTCCGGACAATCCACTACCGCAATGCGGTCGACCATCTTTTGCATACCGTTCTCAATGAGTAGTGGTACCGCGAGCACACCGTATTCAGAGCGGATGTTGCTGATCGCTTCGGCCATCGCCTCACGAATTCGCGGATGTAAACACTGATTCAGCCATTGTTTCCGCTCTTCGTTAGTAAACACTAACTCTCGCAAAGCTGCCCGGTTCAGCTCACCTTGTGCGGTTAAAATAGTGTCGCCAAAGTGGGCAGTGATGGCAGCAAGTCCAGGCGAACCTGGCGCCACAACATCCCGGGCTACAATATCTGCATCGACCACCTCAATACCCGAATTGGCAAAGGTATCGGTTACCAGTGTTTTACCCGAGCCGATACCGCCGGTAACACCAACCAGAAAAGGGCGTTTATCATTCATTCTAGTAACCTAGCGCCCAGCTCAGGTAGGCGGTTTTGATAGGTTCCTGATATAACAGGGTAAGCCAGCCGGCAATGGCAAGATAGGGACCAAAAGGAATTGCTAACTCTTTACCTTGCTTTTGCCGGATCATGATGATGATACCGAATATCGCACCAACAAAAGAAGACAATAAAATAATAATCAGCAAACCCTGCCAGCCGGTAAATGCACCCAGTGCAGCGAGCAACTTAAAGTCGCCGTAACCCATGCCTTCTTTTCCGGTAAGCAGTTTAAATGCCCAGTAAATACTCCATAAACTCAGATAGCCGATGGCCGCACCCAGAATAGCTTCGGTGGGCGACACAAAAATGTGATTGATACTGGCCAACAGACCAATCCACAGCAGGGGCAGGGTCAGTTGATCGGGGAGGATCATTTTATCCAGGTCGATAAAGGTCATGGCAACCAGTAACCAGGTTAATACGATTACGATTAAAGCCTGAGAGGACGGGCCGTAATGAAGTGCTGCCCAAAGAGAGAGAATGCCGGTCAGTAACTCCACCGCCGGATAGCGAAATGAGATGCCGGTTTTACACTGACTGCATTTGCCACCTAAAAATAAATAGCTGAGTACGGGAATATTTTCCCAGGCGCGAATGCGGTGGCCGCATTTTGGGCACGTGCTGTCAGGTTTAATTAAATCGAAGCGCTCGGTATCGGGGGCCGGCTCATCGGGATTGAAATAGCTCTGATATTCCCGCTGCCAGTCACGCTCCATCATAATAGGCAAGCGGTAGATAACCACATTTAAAAAGCTGCCCACCATCAGGCTGATAATGGCCGCCAGGGCATAAAAGAACCAGGGTGAGTGTAAACTAAGCTCAATGACAGATTGCATGCAGGGCGTAACCTATTATCAGAAAATGCAATTAAGAATAACAGCTTAGCTAACGTTAAACTACCATACCCATTTGGAAAATCGGCAGGTACATGGCAACAATCAGGCCACCGATAACCACGCCAAGTACTGCCATGATCATGGGTTCCAGCAAGCTGGTTAAACCGTCGACCATATCGTCCACTTCGTTTTCGTAAATCGTGGCGATTTTGCTGAGCATCTCATCTACTGCGCCGGACTCCTCACCAATGGCGATCATCTGCGTCACCATATCAGGGAAGACCGCAGTGCTGCGCATAGCGGCATTCATCTGAATACCCCCGGCGACTTCTTTACGGATAAATAAAATCGCGTCGCGATAAACCGCATTACCCGATGCCCCTGCGGCTGACTCTAAAGCACCGATTAAGGGAACACCGGCTGCAAAGGTGGTGGCGAGCGTTCTTGTAAAGCGCGCAATAGCGGCTTTACGCAAGATTTCGCCAATAACGGGAATTTTAAGGAGCTTGGCATCCAGGCTGTCACGGAAATCTTTTGATTTGTTGTGGTAGACCTTAAACAAATAAATAAAGACACCAATCCCCGCCAACAGGAATACGCCATAATCCTGAACAAATCGTGATATCCCCAGCACAAACATTGTAAACGCGGGCAGTGAAGCGCCAAAGCTGGAAAATATTTCTTCAAATTGTGGCACCACGAAGATCAACAATACTGCCGTTACGATAAAGGCAACAACCAGTACCGCAATCGGATAAAACATGGCTTTTTTAATTTTGGATTTAAGTGCCTCGGCTTTTTCTTTGTAAACCGCAATCCGGTCATAGATAGTTTCCAGTGCACCTGACTGCTCACCGGTTTCCACCAGATCGCAATATAAATCGTCAAAATATTTTGGATGCTTGCGCAGTGCATTCGACAGCGGCGTACCGGCTTTTACGTCGTCACCAATCTGAATGAGTACTTTACGCATTGAGGCTTTTGAATGACCCGCTGCCAGCATATCGATGGTTTGTATTAGGGTAACACCCGCTGCCAGCATAGTGGCCATCTGGCGGGTGATAACACAAATATCAGCAGGTGTTATTTTATCGCCGCCGCGACCGAATAAAGGTTTGGATAATTTTCTTACTTTTGTCGCCGATATGCCGCGGCGGCGAAGTAGATTTTTTGCTTCCTGAACAGATTTGGCACTGGTTTCACCTTTAATGGTTTGACCTTTAGCATTTTTGCCTTGCCAGGTGTAGGTGGTTAACGCTTGTTCTTTAGCCATCGCTATTTCTCACTGTTCAGAAAGCAAAAAGCCCAGTGAAAACTGGGCTTTGAGGATAATTCTTATTTAGCAGATTGACGCCGCGCCACAAGTACCGCCCTCAGTCCAGGTGATTTGGCCGTTGTTGAAAACACCTGTCAAGATGTAAGTTTCACCATTCAGACCGCCGGCAGTTACCGCAGTTGCAGTGATAGTACCAGCAGCTTCATCCCATACCAGAGAATCAACGTTGCCATACTGGTTAGCATTGGCTGCATTAATGGCTACCGGAACGCCGTTGTTGCCATGTGCACAAGAGGCCAGGGCGCCTTCAGTTTGAGCACAAATTTCAATAGCAGTTTTCAGAGATTGAGTTGCACCTACAACTTCTGAGAATTTCGCTTTGTTAGTGTAAGTCTGGTAAGCAGGTAATGCTACCGCTGCCAGAATACCGATGATGGCAACAACGATCATCAGTTCGATTAAGGTAAAGCCTTTGTTGTTCAGTTTGATATTTTTCATGGTCACATTCTCCGGGTCGCAAAACAATAAAATGTCAGCATTTAATAAAGTTAAGGTTGATACCTGAGGCGTCGTAACTCACGTCCCCGATACTTGATTCTCAGTATAGAACCATCTAAGCATCTGACAAGTATTAGGAATTATACTCTAGTGTTGGAAACTGCTACCTATTTGTACAATCCGGCATACGTAAAGATACCTAAGCCAGGGAATTCAGGCGGTTAGCCGATACTACAAATTTATGCGTAATGACAAATCAACCGCCTTGACATGCTTGGTAAGCGCTCCTGAAGAGATGTAATCCACGCCCAGCAAGGCCAGAGAAGATAATCTTTCAGAAGTAATATTGCCCGACACCTCCAGTTTACACCGTTTTTGCGTGAGGCTAACTGCGCGTTGGATCTGTTCGTTAGTAAAATTGTCCAGCATCACAATATCGGCACCGGCATCAATTGCCTGTTGCAATTCCTCCAGGCTTTCTACTTCCACTTCAACCGGTTTACCGGGCGCCTGTGTTTTGGCTGTACTGATTGCTTCGGCAATACCGCCACAGGCCATTATATGGTTTTCCTTTATAAGGAAGGCGTCGAATAAGCCAATGCGATGGTTTTTGCCGCCGCCGCAGGCTACCGCGTATTTTTGGGCCAGCCGTAAACCCGGGATGGTTTTGCGAGTATCAAGAATACGGGTGTCAGAACCTGCCAGCAAACTGGCATAAAAAGCCGTTTCTGAGGCAGTGCCCGAGAGCAGTTGCAAAAAGTTAAGAGCAGTACGCTCAGCCGTTAACAATGCTCTGGCTGGCCCTTTTAACGAAACCAGTACAGAGTCTGCTGATATTTTGTCACCATCTGCTACCTGCCAGCTTTGTTCGATGCTGCTATCTACCAGGCTAAATGCCAGTTGGGCCCAGGCCACACCACACACTACGCAATCTTCGCGGGTGATAATAGTGGCCGTAGCCTGATGGGCGGAAGGGATCAGATTGGCCGTGATATCGGCACTGGCTTCAGGCGTGCCGCCGAGGTCTTCGGCCAGCGCCTGGGTAACTTGTTGCTGAATGCTTTGTTGGGATGGCAATGATTGTTGACTCACAATAATACTTCTTTTTATAGGGTACGAAGAATAAGGGTTTCCCCTCGTTGGGTGAATTCTAACTGTTTTAGGGCGCTCATACCCAGCAAAATCTGTTCGCCTTGCATGCCAGGGTTAATATTCGCCCCGACATTTTGCAGGGTAATGCCGCCCAGCGTTAGGGTGGCAATTTCGGTAAGCGTAATCTTAACCCGGCCGTTTGCTGTGGAGGCCATACCGCTGCGCCCGCGTGGCAGGTTAAACTCATCAGCTAAATGGGCTGGAATGGACACACTGGTGGCACCGGTATCAACCAGAAAAACTGCTGGCTTGCCATTGATGCTACCACTGACCACATAATGCCCCTGACGATTTTGTTCCAGCCGAATCTCGATTTGCTCGCCTCGCATTATACTCACCGGCTTTTGATTAGGGTTTGTCTGCTGCTCAAGCAAATCACCAAATACCAGGGTCAGCAGGCCAAATAAACAGGCCCAGGCAAGAATAAGCATCCACTTGGCGGCTTTACTGGTGTCATTGCTTTGTTGGGTCATACCTTGCCTTTAGATTGTCAACCGGCGACTTCGCTGTCACACTATTCTAATGAATTACTTAAAAAATTCACTACTATGAGTGTTTCTTATCAATATAAAGACGCAGTAATAAAGGCATCGCCGTTTTTTGATGAGCGGCCAGACGAGAGTGCGGTGAGCGTATTGGTGATCCACAATATTTCGTTGCCGCCGGGGCAGTTTGGCACCAAAGGCATAGAGCAACTGTTTACCGGCACGCTGGACCCTGATGAGCATCCTTTTTATGCCGAAATCGCCCATTTGCGGGTATCGGCCCACTGCGTGATCCGCCGTGATGGTTCGGTGGAGCAATATGTGCCCTTTAACAAAAGAGCCTGGCATGCCGGGGTGTCCAGTTTCCAGGGCCGCGAAAAATGCAATGACTTTGCTATTGGTATCGAGCTTGAAGGTACCGATGAACTGCCTTATACCGAGGCTCAGTATGAATCGCTGGAAGCGGTGAGTGAGCAGATAATTTCGTTGTATCCGGCTATAACACTGGGCAGAATAGTGGGGCATAACGATATCGCCCCCGGGCGCAAAACCGATCCGGGCGTGGCATTTAACTGGGCTGGCTATCGCCAGGCACTTAGTCAACATATAAAAGGGTGAAACCACCATGGTGTTAATCAGTTTGCTATTGGTCTTGTCACTGGAAAGGGCAATTCGTAAGCAGCCGGTGTGGCATGTTGAAAATCATCTGGGCCAATACCTGCAATGGACACAGGGGCAGGACTGGATAGCCAAACAAAGCGTACCTATTCAACTGGTACTGCAAATAGCGCTGCCGGTACTGGTTACCTTTTTAGTGTGTCAGTGGTTATTTGGTGGATTTATCAGCTTTGTATTACAAAGCGTTATATTGTTCTTGTGCCTGGGCAGTGAGCCTTTGCGCAATACCTATCGTTCATTTCTACAGGCAGCTGAACGCGGCGATTTGGAAGCTTGTCATTTATACACGCGGGAACTGGGCCATTGTACTTCGCTTGAAGTCGCCGATGAGCCTACCCAACAGGGGAAAAGTTTTGGCCAGCATTTACTATGGTTAAACTATCAGCATTACGCAGCAGTGATTATCTTTTTTACCGTGTTTGGCGCTGCCGGTGTAATCGCATACGTGACCAGCAGGGAATGTTTCCGCCTGTGGTGTGAAAGTGACGATGAACGTAAAAAAGGGATGGCCACATGGATGCATATTCTGGACTGGCTCCCGGTACGTATTACCGCATTCGGATTGTTGTTGGTGGGCCACTTTTCCCGCGCACTACCGACATGGCTGAGTTACCTGACGCATCCTTCCATCGCCGGCGAAAAAGTCTTAACCGAAGTCGCGGCTCAAGCCGAAGATGTCGACTTTACTGAATCACAACAGGCGGATCCGGCCTGTGAACCTAAGGCCCTGGTGACGCTGGCGAAGCGCAATGTTATGCTGCTGTTGTCTGTTATTGCAGTGCTGACCTTACTTGGGCTGGTTAACTAGCGATCCTTATCTCATTAAAACAAGGGCTGCACTGGCAGCCCTTTTCTTTATCTATTCCTTTATAAATCTGATCGTTAACCGCAATCAGGCGGTACAAATACCCATTGTTGATGGTTTTTTTAACAATACGTGCGATTTTTCAGCATTACAGGTCAGAAGTAAGGTGAATCCAGCAGCCTTTTATCGCAGTTTTTAGGTGATTGGTAATAAAATGCTGCACTGCAAAACAATGGCTTACCATTTTGTAATTTGTCTAATCTGTAATTAAATTACCGAAAATTGCGATGTTTTGGGGCTGGTTAAACCAGTTTGGCCCGTAAAATTTTATGAATAATTTCAAAAGTTAAGTAGTTTGTTACAGAAACTTTATAAAACTTGGTCTATGTTTACTATTTACCTCCGTGATATTCTGCTCTACACTAATTAGATAGGTAAAATGGTAATACCAATTTTATTGTGAACGCATTCTCGTTTACATAGCAATGTTTCGGAGCCAGAACTCTTCATATGCAAACCGGCCGCAAAAAGCTTGCAGACGTTATCACCGAGCAACTCGAGTCTATGATCCTCGACGGTTCGCTATTGGCCGGTCAGCGCTTACCTCCGGAACGTGAACTGGCTGAACAATTTCAGGTCTCACGGCCATCGTTACGTGAAGCCATTGGTAATTTACAAGCCCGCGGGCTGGTAGAGCGTAAGCAGGGAGGCGGCACTTTTGTTAGCCGTCAGCTTAATTCAGCGATGACCGATCCGCTAATGGCCCTTATCAGTGGCCGGCCGGAAACCCAGTTTGATTTACTTGAATTCAGGCACGCCCTTGAAGGGATGTCGGCTTATTACGCAGCGTTGCGTGGCCAGCCTGAAGATTATGCGGCACTGCGTGAAGCACTGGATCAAATGCCTACGCCCAAACGCACTGAATGCAAACGCGAACAGGCCGAATGCCTGGGGCGCTTTTACGTCATCATGGCGCGCGCCTCACACAACATGGTGTTGCTCCATGTAATGAGCACCATGCAAACCATGCTGGTAGACAATATCGAGCGCAACTTTGAAATGCTGGCCTTGCATGCCAGTGACGAAGCGGTTGATAACATTGCCCAGCAGCGCAAAGAGATTGTTGAAGCCATTGCAAGCCGGGATCCGGAAGCGGCCCGTCAGGCCTGTAATGCGCACCTTGCCTACATCGAAAAAACGTTGTTGGCAATTAATCAGCGAGACAGTCGTGTGCAACGAGCGTTGCGCCGGTTGGAAATTTAAGAACACGTGTCGGCTTCGGCAGTATAACGAGGCAGTCAGGTAAGTATTACAAAGCGACATGGTGCGGCAGTATCGTTGCCATGTCAGACAATTTGTTAGGTATTTCATCCGCCATATGTGCCGACCAGCCATATAGAGTGTGGATGTATTTCTATATCAGTAACTATAGGATGGCACCATGAGTGATATGATGCACCAAGATGTTGACCCGCAGGAAACCCAGGAATGGCTGGAATCGTTAGAATCGGTTCTGGAGGAAGAAGGGGTAGAACGCGCGCACTTTTTGTTAGAGTCTCTTATTGAGAAAGCCCGCCGCAACGGTGCGCACTTGCCGTACGACGCTACCACTGCTTATATCAATACAATCCCGCCGGGGCAGGAACCCACCATGCCAGGCGACCAGACGATTGAAGGTAGCATTCGTAATGCACTGCGCTGGAACGCGTTGATGATGGTATTACGGGCGTCTAAAAAAGACCTTGAATTAGGTGGTCACATCTCAAGCTTTGCCTCTTCTGCCATGCTTTACGATGTAGGTTTTAACCACTTCTTTAAAGCGCCGAACGACAAAGACGGCGGCGACTTTATTATGTACCAGGGCCACGTTGCGCCGGGTATCTATTCACGAGCTTATATCGAAGGTCGTTTAACTGAAGACCAGTTAGACGGTTTCCGTCAGGAAGTAGACGGCAAAGGTCTGTCTTCTTATCCGCACCCTAAATTAATGCCTGAGTTCTGGCAGTTCCCAACAGTATCTATGGGTCTTGGCCCGATGCAGGCTATTTATCAGGCCCGTTTCCTGAAATACCTGACTAACCGTGGTTTAAAAGACTGTTCTGATCAGCGCGTATGGTGCTTCCTTGGTGACGGTGAAATTGATGAGCCGGAAAGCTTGGGTGCAATTGGTCTGGCATCTCGTGAAGGCCTGGACAACCTGACTTTCGTGGTTAACTGTAACCTGCAGCGTCTGGACGGTCCGGTACGTGGTAACGGCAAAATTATCCAGGAACTGGAAGGGACCTTCCGCGGCGCAGGCTGGGAAGTGATCAAGGTTATCTGGGGTCGCTACTGGGATCCACTGTTAGCCCGTGATACTACCGGTAAACTGCTGCAGTTAATGAACGAAACCGTAGACGGTGAGTACCAGAACTTCAAAGCGAAGGGCGGTGCTTACACCCGTGAACACTTCTTCGGCAAATATCCGGAACTGAAAGAAATGGTGTCCAATATGTCTGACGAAGACATCTGGCGCTTAAACCGTGGTGGTCACGATCCGGTAAAAGTTTACGCAGCGTACGATCGCGCAGTAAACACTAAAGGCCGCCCACAGGTTATCCTGGCTAAAACCGTTAAAGGTTATGGTATGGGGGCAGCCGGTGAAGGTAAAAACATTGCTCACCAGGTTAAGAAAATGGACATGGAAGCGATCAAACACTATCGCGACCGTTTCAACATTCCGGTTTCTGACGAAGCATTAGAAAAACTGCCATACTACAAGTTTGACGAAGACAGCACAGAGATGAAGTATCTGCGCGAGCGTCGTGAAGCCCTTAAAGGTTACATGCCGCGTCGTCTGGCTAAGTCTACTGAAGAACTGCCAGCACCAGCACTGAAAGCCTTTGAGGCAGTAACTAAAGGCTCTGGTGACCGTGAAATTTCCACCACCATGGCGTTTGTACGCGTACTGACTGCACTGCTTAAAGATAAGCAGATTGGTAAGCGCATAGTACCAATTATTCCGGATGAAGCC
Organism: Marisediminitalea oceani; assembly: GCF_003731635.1. Classification (GTDB taxonomy): domain Bacteria; phylum Pseudomonadota; class Gammaproteobacteria; order Enterobacterales; family Alteromonadaceae; genus Alteromonas; species Alteromonas oceani. The sequence continues at coordinate 14,799 of NZ_RCUA01000065.1, forward strand.
CGTACCTTTGGTATGGAAGGTCTGTTCCGTCAGGTAGGTATTTACTCAAGCCAGGGCCAGAAATACGAGCCGCAGGATTCTGATCAGGTAGCTTACTACCGTGAAGACCAGAAAGGTCAGGTACTGCAGGAAGGTATCAACGAGCTGGGCGCCATGGCGTCATGGTTATCAGCAGGTACCTCTTACAGCACTAACGATCTGCCAATGGTGCCGTTCTACATTTACTACTCTATGTTTGGTTTCCAGCGTGTGGGTGATTTAGCCTGGGCCGCTGGCGACAGCCAGACCCGTGGTTTCTTAGTAGGCGGTACAGCTGGTCGTACAACGCTTAACGGTGAAGGTCTGCAGCACCAGGATGGCCACAGCCATACCCAGGCGGCGCTTATTCCTAACTGTGTTAGCTACGATCCAACCTACGGCTATGAAGTGGCTGTGATTGTTCAGGATGGTCTGCGCAGAATGCTCGAAGAGCAGGAAGACGTGTTCTATTACCTCACCGTAATGAACGAAAACTACAAGCAGCCAGCTATGCCTAAGGGCGTTGAAGAAGGCATTATCAAAGGTATCTATAAGTTAGAGACCATTGGCCGCAGCAACGCGAAGAAGAAAGTTAAACTGCTTGGCTCTGGTACCATTTTAGAGCAGGTACGTACCGCGGCTAACAAGCTGCATGACGACTACGGCGTAGCGGTTGAAGTGTACTCAGTACCTTCTTTCAACGAGCTGGCTCGTGACGGTCAGGAGTGTGACCGCTTCAATATGTATCACCCGGATGCGGATCCCAAAGTGCCATATATCACTGAAGTCCTTAACGAAGGCTTTGACGGCCCGACTATTACCGCTACCGATTACATTAAGAACTACGGTGAGCAGATACGTGCTTATGTACCAGGCGCTTACCGCGTACTGGGTACTGATGGTTTTGGTCGTTCGGACAGCCGCGCGAACTTACGTCGCCACTTTGAGGTGGATGCGGAGTACGTGACTTTTGCAGCGCTTTATGAGCTGTATAAGCAAGGCGAACTGGATGGCAAAACACTCAATAAAGCCATGCAGGATCTGGGTATTGACCCGGACAAAATTAACCCGCTGTTCGCATAAGCTCAGGGAGACTGCAAACGATGTCAGACATTAAAGACGTATTAGTACCGGATTTAGGTGAAGATGAAGTTGAAGTCATTGAACTGTGCGTATCGCCAGGCGATTCGGTTGAAGCCGAAGACGCCCTGGTAACAGTTGAAAGTGACAAAGCCAGCATGGACGTACCAGCACCTTTTGCCGGTACGCTCAAAGAGCTGTGCGTAAAAGTGGGTGATAAAATCAGCCACAACGACTTACTGGCCAAGCTGGAAGTTGCTGGCGGCGATGCCGCAGAAGCTCCGGCTCAGGAAGAAAAAACGGAAGAAGCCCCAGCTGCTAAAGAAGAATCTGCGCCAGCAGCCGAACAAAAGCAAGCTGCCGAGCAAAGCAGTGGCGGTAGCGAAACTATTGAAGTAACGGTACCGGATATTGGTGACTCTGCTGACGTAGACGTTATCGAAATTCTGGTCAGCGCAGGCGACACCGTAGAAGCCGAAGATGGCCTGATCACCCTTGAAACCGACAAGGCAACCATGGATGTACCAAGCCCACAGGCTGGTAAAGTGGTTGAGGTGAAGGTAAAAGAGGGCGATAAGGTAAGCGAAGGTTCTCTGGTATTATTGCTTGAGGTTGCCGGTTCTGGAAGCTCAGACAGTGCCCCGGCTGAAAAAGCGGAATCTGCGCCTGCTACCGAATCTGCACCTGAAGCGGCTGCTGAAGAGCCGGCAGGTGAAGAAGAAATTGAAGTCACCGTACCAGACATTGGCGATGCATCAGACGTTGATGTTATCGAAATCCTGGTAGCCGAAGGCGATACCGTAGCGGTTGAAGACGGTCTTATCACTCTTGAGACCGATAAAGCTACTATGGATGTACCGTCGCCGAAAGAAGGTGTGGTCACCAGGTTACTGGTTAAATCCGGTGATAAGGTGTCGAAAGGCGACAAGGTATGTATGCTGAAAGTGGCAGGTAGCGCCAAACCAGCGCCTGCTAAGTCAGAAAGTGCTGCGTCTGCGCCTAAAGCGGATAGCGCACCAGCTGCCAGCAAGCCTGCAGAACCGAAAAAAGCCCCTGTGCCGCATCATCCTTCGGCCGGTACCAAGCCAAAAACAGGTAAAGTGCACGCCTCACCATCGGTGCGTCGTCTTGCCCGTGAGTTTGGTGTGGATTTATCAGAAGTACCAGGCAGTGGTCCTAAGAACCGTATTCTTAAAGAAGACGTTCAGGCCTATGTGAAAGAAGAGCTGTCTCGTCCGCGTACCACAGCACCAGCTGCTGGTGGTAACGGTGGTGGCCTGCAGGTACTGGCACAGCCAAAAGTTGATTTTGCTAAGTTTGGTGAAATTGAAGAGAAGCCGCTGACCCGTATCCAGAAGATTTCCGGCCCGAACCTGCACCGTAACTGGGTAACTATCCCACACGTAACGCAGTTTGAAGAAGCGGATATCACCGATCTGGAAGCGTTTCGTAAAGAGCAGAATGCCATTGCTGAAAAGCGCAAGCTGGGCGTAAAAATCACTCCGCTGGTGTTTATGATGAAAGCGGCGGCCGATGCATTACGTGCGTACCCTATCTTTAATACCTCACTGGGTGAGTCAGGTGAAACCCTGATCCAGAAGAAATACATCCACATCGGTATTGCCGTGGATACGCCGGGAGGCCTGGTAGTACCGGTGGTGCGTGATGTTGATAAGAAAGGCATTTACGAGCTATCCGAAGAGCTGATGGAAATCAGTAAGAAAGCCCGTGACGGTAAGCTTAAAGCTGCCGACATGCAGGGCAGCTGCTTCACCATCTCAAGCTTAGGTGGTATTGGTGGTACTGCGTTTACGCCAATTGTAAACGCACCGGATGTCGCTATCCTTGGGGTATCGAAATCTGACATCAAGCCGAAGTGGAATGGTAAAGAGTTTGAACCTCGCCTGACCGTACCTTTATCGTTGTCATACGACCATCGTGTTATTGACGGCGCGGTCGCAGCAAGGTTTGCTGTACACTTGAAGTCAGTACTGGAAGATTTACGCCAGTTAATTCTGTAAATCATTGTTCGCCCTGCCTCGTGCAGGGCGAATCGTAATCTGAATTAGAGAGTTTACCTTTACTGCTGTGACGCAGCTAGTTACAATTCAGACACTTACATTCGTATAGAAACAGGACAGATTTGAGGTCACGATGAGCGAAATTAAAACGCAGTTAGTGGTACTAGGCGCCGGCCCCGGCGGCTATTCAGCAGCCTTCCGCGCAGCTGATATGGGGATTGAAACAGTTCTGGTTGACGCCAGAGAAACCCTTGGTGGTGTATGCTTGAACGTAGGATGTATTCCTTCCAAAGCCCTGCTGCACGTTGCTAAAGTGATGAAAGAAGCCAAGCACCTGGCCAGCCACGGTGTCTCATTCGGCGAACCTGAAATCGATCTGGATAAAATCCGCGCATACAAAGACGGCGTAGTTGGCCAGCTGACCAAAGGTCTGGCAGGTATGTCTAAAATGCGTAAAGTTAAGCACGTTCAGGGCTACGGTAAATTTACCGGTGCAAACACCCTGGAAGTGGAAGGCAAAGACGGTAAAACCACCATCTCCTTCGAAAACGCCATTATCGCCGCAGGTTCTGAGCCGGTATCTCTGCCGTTCATTCCTGAAGACGACCGCGTAATCGACTCAACCGGCGCGCTGGAAATGAAAGACATTCCGGAAAAAATGCTGGTACTGGGCGGTGGTATCATCGGCCTGGAAATGGGGACGGTATACGAAGCACTGGGCTCAAACATTGACGTGGTAGAGTTCCTCGACCAGTTAATCCCGGCTGCCGATAAAGACATCATGAAGGTCTTCATGAAGACCTATAAAGAAAAATTCAACATCATGCTGGAAACTAAGGTGACCGGCGTTGAAGCCAAAGACGATGGCCTGTACGTAAGCTTTGAAGGTAAAAACGCACCGGCTGAGCCAGTACGTTACGACAAGGTACTGGTAGCGGTTGGCCGTAAGCCAAACGGTGGTCTGGTTGCTGCAGATAAAGCAGGCGTTAAAGTTGACGAGCGCGGCTTTATCTCAGTTGATAAGCAAATGAAAACCAACGTTGGCCACATCTACGCGATTGGCGACCTGGTTGGTCAGCCTATGTTGGCCCACAAAGCGGTTCACGAAGGCCATGTGGCTGCTGAGAACATCGCTGGTAAGAAGCACTTCTTCGACCCACGTTGCATTCCTTCAGTAGCGTACACTGAGCCAGAAGTGGCTTGGGTTGGTTTAACCGAGAAAGAAGCGAAAGAGCAGGGCGTAAGCTACGAAACAGCCACCTTCCCATGGGCTGCTTCGGGTCGTGCGATTGCCTCTGATGCAACTGACGGTATGACCAAAATGATTTTCGACAAAGACTCTGGCCGTGTAATCGGTGGTGCCATGATTGGTACTAACGCCGGTGAGATGCTGGGCGAAATCGGCTTAGCCATCGAAATGGGCGCCGATGCCGAAGACGTAGCGCTGACTATTCACGCTCACCCAACGCTGAATGAGTCAATCGGTCTGGCGTCTGAAATCTTCGAAGGTAGCATCACTGATCTGCCAAACCCTAAGGCTAAAAAACGCTAAAGCGAAGAAACGCCTTTGCGTTTCTTCGTCCCGGTTTCGCAAGGCGAAGACCGGGACCTCCTAAAAAGGTTGTCTCACTGTAGACAACCTTTTTTGTTTGTTCGATTAAAAAAATATCTGACATCCCCGTCATATCCGCAATGCGCTCGGCGGGGCTCTCCTCAAGAGCTTGACTTATCAGAAACAACCTTGTCAGATAAAGCCGAATAATCCACATCTTGTCGGGTCGCCGACTGCGACCAGAGGGTGTCATTCCACACCCTCTGGACTCCCGGAAGTTCTATATTGCGAAAAAACCTATTGAGAAACAAAAAGGGCAATCCTAACGAGCAGAGCGGGCGTCGTGCCCGCGCTGCCCTGGCTCGTCGTCCGTGACGAGCCTACGGATTACCTGAAACTTTTTGTTTATCAATAGTTCGCAATAACCGAACGGGTGAAAAACGGCCAAATCGACAGCGGTGTTAAACCTGAACCTTACAAGGAGAGCCCGGACGTTTGTTTCGCAAATTTCTGGATCACAGGATGACTGCATTGATGAGGGAAGCTTAGGAGTAACAAACATCCCTGTGAGTCATTCCAGCCACGCCATCCATGGCGTGTCGTTCCTCATACTGCGGAATGCCACTGGCATTCCGGTTATTCGTCACCCCCGCATGCTTTTGAGCGGGGAGCTCCTGAACGAACTGTCTCAACTAATCGAGATAGATAATTTGCTATGAAGACTACACACTTTGTCGGGGTGCCGACTGCACCCAGAGGGGAGGTGGCTCCCCTCTGGACTCCCCCAGTTCTTATATCGCGAAAAGCATATTTTAGCCGGGCAGGTAAAGCCTATCGTCCAGAGAGGGCGTCCTGCCCTCGCTGGCCGGAGCCATCATCCATGATGCCTCTACGCTTTTACTTTATCTGCCCTGCTAAAATATCTCGCGATAACAAGAACCAATAAAAAGCAAAAGCAGCTGTTTCCACACCTATGGACTTTTAGTTAGTTATGTCATTAGCCCGATACCATTCAAGGAGGTACCGGATAGCCGCAAGCGGCTTCTGGCATGACAGAGTGGGGGGGCTCCAAAATAATCGTCACAGGGCTAAATTAAACCCGTCATCCCCGCAAGCTTTTGAGCGGGGATCTCCCAAGTAGCCTGTCTCACGCTAACAGTATTTTTCGATTGTTGTTTTAACAGCAAAATGCCATGCAAGGAGATACCGGAAAGCCGCAAGCGGCTTCCGGCATGACAGGATGTGGATATATCCCTGTTTTATCGCTGGAACGACCTGATTTTGCCATAATGTCTTTTTATAGTGAGTGGCGTAATCAATCATAAACAAAAGGACATAACATGGATAAAGGTGCTGCCGGAATATTGGCTCTGGGTATCTTCTTTGGTGCAGCAGCACTTGGAGGCCTGGGCGGGAATGCGTTAATCGAAGCTAAGCAGTGGGAGCGTTCGGTTGTGGTAAAAGGCTTGTCAGAGCGCGAGTATGTGGCCGATAAAGTGATTTGGCCACTTCAGTTCGTAGAAGCCGGTAATGACCTAACGTCGTTGTACAACACTATGTCGGCTAATAGCGAGAAGGTAAAAGCTTACCTTATACTACAGGGCATAGAGCCTGAGGAGATTACTGTAGGGCTACCTGAAGTAACTGACAAGCTGGCCCAGCGGTACGGCAGCAATAATGGCGTAAAGTTTCGTTACAGCGGCACGCAAACCGTTACCGTATATTCTGCTGATGTGATGAAAGTACGCAGTGTGCAGCAAAACTTATCTGATTTGCTCGGGCAGGGCGTGGCATTGAGTACCGAGAACTATAATGCCCGCACGGAGTTCATTTTTACCCGCTTAAATGAAGTGAAACCGGAAATGATAGAGGAAGCAACTATCAACGCCCGGGAAGTGGCAGAGAAGTTTGCCGATGATTCCAACAGTCAACTGGGTAAGATCAAACGGGCGAATCAGGGGCAGTTTTCAATTTTTGAAAGAGATAGCCAGCACCCTCACATTAAACAGGTGCGCGTGGTCTCTACCATTGAATATACACTAACTGATTAAAAACTATACTTTACGCCACCGAAGGCGTGCTAAGCTAATAATATTGATTATTAAATTCTGTAACCATGGCAGACGACAAGCAGCCAGCTCAGCTTGAGTTTTTTACTATTCCAAGTCCGTGTATTGGCGTTTGTCAAAGCGGTCCTAAAGGGTATTGCCAGGGCTGTTTTCGCTCCCGCGAAGAGCGGCTGTACTGGTTACAGATCGATGACGGCACGCGACGCGTAATACTCGACGCCTGTAAGCGGCGTAAGCGCTATTATCAACGCCGTAAGTCACAATCCAGTAACCAACCTGATACACAGCCGTCGCAACAGGATTTGTTTGATGATGAGCCGGACAAATAGCGCAGCGAGATTTTAACGCGCTGATATACTTAAATTATGATCGAGGAAAGGTCACGGGGTAATGAATCAATATATTGAATACGCAACGCAATCCTTTACGTTACCGGACATCTGTTTACGGTTACGAAATGTGCTGGACGATCCGCGCTCAGATATGGACGACATCGCCGCGCTTATCAGCATCGATCCTTCGCTTACTGCCAAATTACTTCGTCTGGCTAACAGTGCGCTCTTCCGCTTCCCATCGCAAATAGAATCCATCACTAAAGCGGTTAGTGTTATTGGTGGTGAGGCGCTGTATAACCTGGTGCTGGCCGAAACCGCGAATATCGCCTTTAAGCATTTTGACAACCAGTGCCTGATTGTTGATAAACACTGGGAGCAATCGGTATTCACCGGCATGCTGGCAAAATACCTCGCCAAAGACATGAATGTGCGTGGCAGCGATCGTTTTTTTGTTATGGGGATTTTGCAGAACCTGAGTGAACTGGTAATTGCAAAGTGTGAACCTGAGAAATATCAACAGTATGCGAAAGATGATTCACCGGGTACGCCCTGGGATCGTCAGGTTGCTCACTTCGGATTTTTATTTACTGAATGCAGTGGTTCAATTATGGAACAGTGGAAGCTGCCTATGCCGTTGTTTTATCCGGTTAAATTTGCCCACAATCGGGTTAAATTGGCTAGCGACTTAGACGTGTCTTTGTTAACCTGTGCTATACGGCTGTCAACGGCTCATTATCAGCGGGAACGGTATCCGGAGCTGGATATTATATCACCCGACATGGTGCGGTTGTTGCCGCTAGACGACGAAGTGTTACAAAACGCCAAACTGTTTGCCCAAAAAGAAACTAACAAGGTAGCAGTGTCAGTTTTGTAAACGCTCCTTAGGCAATAAAAACAAAACATAAAAACTGCTTCCATGTTACACCAATTTTTAATGAAGGCGGCGCCACTTGTTCTGGCGCTGTTTTGTATGTCGGCATCCGGCGCTGATAAAGATCTGATCAGTACGTTGTATCATGCCGACTTCGTCGAGTACGACGAAGATCAAAAGGATAAGTTTACGCTCGACGGTGAACTTGGGGTGATATTTGCCTCGGGCAATACCAACGCGACCTCAATTAAGAGCAGTCTTAAATCCGAGCACGAAACCAAACGCTTCTCGAATAACTATTGGGTAGAGTTTCTGTATAAAGAAACCGAAGTAACCGTGAATGATAGCGTGGTCGACCAAACCACCGCCCAGCGCTTGTATACCTACGCACAATCCGACTACAAACTGGCACAGGAAAACCGTCGGTTGTTCGTTTATGGCGATTACGAAGATGATCGTTTTAATGGTTACGACTACCGTTCATCCATCGCAGCCGGTTGGTCACAACTAATGTGGCAGAATGAAATCAGCGACTTTCGCTACAGTGTGGGGCCGGGTTATGCCTTTGCTAAATTCGATAACGGTGAGCGGGCCGATCAGGTTGATGGGTTAATTGTCCGAGCGTCGGCAGAATATCACTACATCTGGCCTACCGGGGCTAAACTTCGTCAGTTTGTCTCTATGGAAGCGGGTGATGAAAACATCAAGTCACGTACCGAAACATCGTTAAGCGCTAATTTATTCGAATCACTGGCGCTAAAATTCTCATTCATCATGCAACATAACACCAGCCCGGTGAATAATGCGCAGTCATTAAACACCGAAACGGCCGTGACTATTGTCTATCGTTTTTTCTGAATTTAGTCCTCGTGATGAATTGATTTTGCTCTGAGATGCTTTAACATAGCGGTTTCTAGCCATTGAGCGAGTCTTCTCCCCTCAGACTTGGCGAACAGGATTTGAATTGATTTAGGAACCCCCCGCATGAAAAAACTACTACTTGCCATCGCCGGTACCTGCGTTGCTGCCAGCGCTATTGCTCAGGATGAACCAAAGCCATTTACAATGGATGGTGAGTTCGGTCTGATAGTTACCACTGGTAACACCGAAACCACTTCTGCCACAGCCGGTATTACCGCTCAGCAAGAGCTTGAAAACTGGAGTAACGATTATCAAATCGAAGGCCTCTATAAAGAGGAAACGGTTATTCAGGATGGTGAAGAAGTAGAAAGAACATCGGCACAGAAATTCTTCGCCTCGGCACAGGGTAACTACAAGTTAGAAAATCCCGATCACCGTTTATTTGCGTTCTCCTCGTATGAAGATGACCGTTTCAGTAACTTCGCCTATCAGGCAACACTGGCCGGCGGTTGGTCACAAAAGATGTGGAAAACGGAAAAGACTGCTTTTGAATACAGTGTCGGTCCGGGTTACTCGTGGGCTGAGACGCAAGCAGGTGTAGACAATGACAGCTTCATTGTTCGTGGCTCTGCAGCGTTTAAATGGTTTATCTCTGATACGGCGAAATTTACTCAAACAGCGAGTACTGAGGTGGGTTCTGAAAACACCAAATCACGCGCTGAGTCTGCATTAACTGCGACTATCAGTGGTTCTTTATCAATGAAGGTCTCTTTACGTCTGGACCACAACAGCAATGTTGCGGAAGGCGTTGAAAAACTGGATACCGAAACTGCGGTTACCCTGGTTTACAACTTCTTTTAAGCATAGGGCTCATTCGACTCTACCGTTGAGTTTAATTGCAAAGGCTGTTTTAAAGACAGCCTTTGTTGTTTGTGTAAGAAAGGGTATCAATACGCGGCTAAAAATTTCGGTCATCCCTGCATGCACCTCCTATGTCATCTTCGCATTCACCTCCTATGTCATCTTCGCATTCACCTCCTTCGTCATCCCCGCATGCTTTTGAGCGGGGATCTCCTGAGCAGGTTGACTCATCCGATACATCCTTATAAAAAGCTAAGGTTATATCCACATTTTGTCGGGTCGCCGACGACGACCAGGGGTGGCAGTGAGGCCACCCCTTAGGCTCTTCATAACAGCGTCGCTCAGTTCTAAATTGCGAAAAAGCCTATTGAGAAACAAAAAGGGCAAACCTAACGAGCAGAGCGGACGTCCTGCCCGCGCTGCCCCTGGCTCGTCGTCCGTGACAAGCCTACGGATTACCTGAAGCTTTTTGTTTATCAATAGTTCGCAATAACCGAACAGGTTAAGAGCGGTCGAATTGACTGCGGTGATAAACTTGAGCTTTATAGGGAGATCCCGGATATTTGCTGCACAAATTCCGGGAAGACGGAATTATTGTGGCTGTTTTAATTCATGTTAAACAACCTTGTAAGCCCTTTTAGCTATGCTAAAAACTCCCGTCATCCGCGCATGTTGCAACGACCGTCATCCCCGCATGCACTTCCTTCGTCATCCCCGCATGCACTTCCTTCGTCATCCCCGCATGCGTTTGAGCGGGGATCTCCTGAGCGGTACGACAGTCGGTTTTGGTGCTGTTGCATTACCCATAAAAAAGGCTGTCTTATGAAGACAGCCTTTTGGATAAGCTATTTGGTTAAGTCTGATTAGTGCAGTACGCGGGTTTTGATAGTACCGTTGATTTGCATTAATTCAGACAGAGCGTCTTCGGCTTTGTCGGCTTCCACGTCGATAACCACGTAACCAATGTCGGCGTTGGTTTGCAGGTACTGGGCTTCAATGTTGATGCCTTTGGCTGCAAATGCCTGGTTGATTTGGGTTAACACGCCAGGGCGGTTTTCGTGGATATGCAGCAAGCGAGAGCGCTTCACGTTTTCTGGCAGCGATACTTCCGGGAAGTTAACCGCAGACAGAGTAGAGCCGTTATCGCTGTACTTAGCCAGTTTGCCAGCTACTTCGATGCCGATGTTTTGCTGTGCTTCCTGGGTGCTGCCGCCCACGTGTGGAGTAAGGATAACATTGTCGAACTGACGCAGTGGTGATTCAAATTCTTCATTGTTCGACTTAGGCTCAACAGGGAATACGTCGATAGCAGCACCACCGATGTGACCAGACGCCAGCGCTTCAGTTAACGCATCGATGTCGACCACGGTACCGCGTGAGGCGTTAATTAAAATACCGCCTTTTTTCATTTTAGCCAGTTGAGCCTGACCAATCATGTCTTTGGTTTCCGGCGTTTCCGGTACGTGCAGAGAAACTACGTCTGACATAGCGAGCAGGTCATCCATTGATTTGACCTGTTCTGAATTACCCAGTACCAGTTTGTCTTCAATATCGAAGAAGCGCACGCGCATGCCCAGGTGCTCAGCCAGAATAGACAGCTGGGTACCAATGTGGCCATAACCGATGATACCGAGTGTTTTACCACGGGCTTCATAAGAGCCTTCTGCACTCTTGTCCCAGCCGCCACGATGCGCCTGAGCGTTCTTCTGAGGTACCCGACGCAGCAACAGGATCAGCTGACCCAGCACCAGCTCTGCTACCGAGCGGGTGTTCGAGAACGGTGCGTTAAATACCGGAATACCGCGGGCCTGGGTAGCTTTCAGGTCTACCTGGTTAGTACCGATACAAAAGCAGCCTACCGCTACCAGTTTGCTGGCCGCTTCAACCACAGCTTCGGTAATATGAGTACGAGAGCGAATTCCCACAAAATGAACGTCTTTCATCTTTTCGATGAGTTCATCTTCCGGTAACGAGGTTTTTAAATACTCGATGTTGGTATAACCATTCGACTGCAGGGTTTCCAGGGCACTTTTGTGCACACCTTCCAGCAGCAAGATCTTAATTTTATCTTTTGATAGTGAAAATTTGCTCATTACATCGCTCTCAGTCAGGGAATTTTTGAGACATCTGGACGTCTATACGGGTAAAGTACCACAAACTCCCGGGTAGAACAAAGCGCTTTGTTGCATCACTTTGGAATATCTAGGAACGAATTGGTCGTTTTTAGCCATGTCAGGCCCTGGCGGTTTTGCTAGGGCTCATCCAGTAGTGTCTGATGGTTTATTACCGTGTTGCAACACCGTCGTCGGTAGCAACCAGCACAATATCAGCGCCACGTAATGCAAAGATCCCGTTGGTTACCACCCCTGGGATGTTATTAATGGCTTTTTCCAGCTCTACCGGGTTAAGGATTTCCAGGTTGTGGACGTCCAGTATTACGTTGCCGTTATCGGTTACCACGCCGTCGCGGTAAACCGGATCGCCGCCCAGTTTTACCAGTTCGCGGGCCACATAAGAACGTGCCATGGGGATAACTTCTACCGGTAAAGGAAACTTGCCCAGTACGCCCACTTCCTTGCTGTTATCCACGATACACACAAAGGTTTTAGCTACTGCAGAAACGATTTTTTCCTGAGTCAGTGCCGCGCCACCGCCTTTGATCATGTGCTTGTGTTCGGTAACTTCATCAGCGCCATCAACATAAATAGACAGGCTGTCGACTTCATTGAGTTCAAATACGTCTATGCCCAGCGCTTTTAAGCGCTCAGTGGAAGCGACCGAGCTTGATACTGCACCAGCAATCTGATGTTTAATATCGGCCAGTGCGTCGATGAAATAGTTAACGGTAGAGCCCGTACCAACGCCAATAATGGTGTCTGGCTCAACATATTTAATTGCAGCGCGGCCAACCGCCTGCTTTTTCGCGTTCTGATCCATGCTAATACCCGCTGAAAAAAAGAGGCGGTATTTTAGCCGAATTTACCTCACTTCGCATAGGGAATTATAGGATCCGCCGGCGTTAAAAACTGAATATCACGGGAGGAAATGAAGAGCGTCTAAGCTGGATCAGCGGGTGGAGATGATTTGCGTTGGGGTAACGATAAGATCCAATGGCACATCCCAGGGCTCAATGGGTAATTCATCAACCTGCTGGCAATCGTGGGCAACGCCAACCAGGGTAGGTCGGTTATCCAGGGCGTTAATATTGGCCAGAGTGCGATCATAAAAGCCGCCGCCCATACCCAAACGATTACCCTGAGCATCAAATCCTACTAATGGCATTAGCAGCAACTGATGTTGGCTTAGCAAGCGGATAGCCGTGCTGTTGGGGGCAGGTTCGCTTATCCCGAAGCGATTTAAAGTCATTTTTGTCTGCTCAGTAAAGGTCTGAAACAGCAGATGCTTACCGGTAAACGGGTGTAAAACCGGAAGCGTAACTACACCGTTTTGCTGGCAAGCTTTTATGGTGGGTGTTAAATCAATTTCACCGTCGTTAGCCAGATACCCTGCCACGGTAATGTTTGGCTGAGTCATAATCGACTGAATCTGCTCGCTGAGTAAACGGGCTGCCTCACTTTGCTGGCCAGCGCTTAAGGCATTGCGTTTAGCGCGAAGTGACTGACGCAGTGCCCGACGGGATTGTGGCTTGGTGTTGGTCATAGGCGGAATAAAGTGCCCTGCCACGAAGCAGGGCTTAATACTTTACAGTGCGTAAGTGTCGATAAACAGCTGGAACAGCTCGTCGTGCTTGACGCCGGTGGCGGCTTGCACAAATTTTGCTTCGGTCCATAGCGGGCTGGCGGTGGTGCCTGGCTTTGCTACCACTGTCTGGCCGCGGTTTAATTCGTCGGTGGATACGCGAATGTTGCCACGGGTAAACTCAAACAGTTCCGGCTTCACTAGATGCGCAATAGGGAAGGCGTCGTGGAAGAAGCACACTTTTTCATCGCGATTTTGCGAGTAAAAATCAATGTAGAATTGTGAGGCTTTTTGCATAAAGCCACCCATTACCGGATTTTTCTCCGCCAGAATATCTACAAATTTCGGGTCGGTTGGGGCAAACAGGGTAACGTCCAGGCCAAACATTTTAACTTCCCAGTCGGCTGAGAAAACAATGTCAGCGGCGTGGGCGTCGTTCCAGATGTTAGCTTCAGCTACCGGAGTAACATTGCCGGGAACAAAAGCGGCACCACCCATAATGCTGATCCCTTTTACCAGTTTTGGTAATTCAGGTTCCAGGCGCAGCGCCAGGGCAATATTGCCTAACGGACCAATTGCTACCAGGGTAATCTCGCCAGGGTGCTTGCGGGCCATTTCAACAATGAATTCGGCCGAGCTACGAGGGTCAACCTCGCGGGTTGAAGGCGGGTAATCGATGTTACCGAAGCCGTCGTCGCCGTGCACAAAGTGCGCGTAGTCAGACTCGGGGCCTACCCAGGGTAGCGCCACACCTTTAGTAACCGGTACGTCCTGGCGGCCGGCGATATCACATAATGTGAGTGCGTTGCGCGCCGACATGCTAACCGGAATGTTGCCATACACGGTAGTCAGGCCAAGTACTTCTATTTCAGGTGACTGAAAGGCAAAAAAGATCGCCATAGCATCATCGATGCCCGGATCCGTGTCGATAATAATTTTGTGCGTCATAGTATTCTCAATTAATGCTTTTTATTCTGCCGTTTAGCCGGTGTGTTTCGCTAAAAAGCGATCCACTTCTTTGGCCTCGGGGATCGACTGAGCCGCGCCAGCCCGGGTGACGGAAATGGCTGATGCCGCGCAGGCGCGTTTTAATGCCTGACGGGCATCCGCATGCTGACTGTAAGCCGCTAAAAAATAGCCTATAAAGGTATCGCCGGCGGCAGTGGTATCTACTGCATCCACTACAAAAGCGTCGACCTGAATGGTTTGTTGATTATTAAGCATAATCACACCGGCTTTACCCAGTGTAATAATAACCTCAGCATGTGACCACTGGGTTTTATAGTGTTCAATGATGGCGTCGAGTTCCTGCTCGCCGGAGAGCTCGGCCGCTTCCACTTCGTTGACGATTAGCAGATCAATGCACTCGTGGGGCAAAGACTTCACCGACTCACTCATAGGCGCCGGGTTAAAAGCCACTTTAATGTGCTTTTGTTTGGCTTGCTGAAGCGTTTCGGCCAGGCCGCTGGTTTCATTCTGCGTTAATACCCAGTCAGATGGCCGGGCTTTATCCAGCGCATGCATGATCTCTTTACTGCCGATTTCCTGATTGGCACCGCCAAACAGTACAATGGCGTTTTCGCCCGAGGGGGTAACCTGAATAATTGCGTGGCCGGAAGGTGCCTCGACACACTGTAAAAACTGGCAGTCGATGCCATGCTTGATCAGCGTTTGCTTAAATGAGCTGTCTGACTGGTTTACCTTGCCGACATGGCGAACTTCTGCGCCAGCTGCTGCCAAAGCGATAGACTGGTTGGCACCTTTGCCGCCGAGTAATTGCTGGTAGTTGGTCGATGCGATAGTTTCGCCGGGTTGCACGAAATGGTCGACCTGGTAGACATGGTCAATATTTACCGATCCAAAGTTTATTATTGCCATTATTAATTCCGTCGATAAATGGCGTCTCCCAAAGTGCCGCTGTCTATTGTTCGCCCTAGAACCGAAAAGTTCAGGGCGGAAGCATCATTATCACCGTAGGCTTCTCGGTACGAGCCGAGCTTGCTCAATAGTAACAAGTCAACTTCCTTGGTAAATAGCATCGGCCAGGGACATGAATAGACTGGCAAACACCCCAGGAGACATTGTTGTTAGCGAATTCAAAGGAGTAAGTTTACGCCCTCTGCGTCGCTATGCAAGTCTGTGATTAATAACTTGCGAAAGGTGATCATAGTAGAATCAGCCCTGAACTGCCAGACACGATACGTCATATGATATTCAAATGCTTACTTTGTACCCGCTTAGCTGTTTATTTAATCCGACCGGCTTTTATATGAGCGGGAGTTTTGGATTTAAACCAGTGCATTTGTTAGCATTGGACAAATTGTTTATGGAATACCCTATGTCCACTGAATTCGATTCTTTAACCCAATGCCTTGCCGATAACGAGATGGTTGTGGATGGCGCTGAAATCCATGGCATGATGTGCGGCATGCTGTGTGGCGGCATGTCACTGAGTGAGCAGCAATGGCTTGTGGTACTGCAGGACACCATGAATCAGGGGCAGCCGCTGGCCTCTACTGTGGTCTCTCAATTACAAAACCTGTTTAATGAAACCTGCCAGCAACTGGTAGATGGTCAGTTTGCTTTACGCCTGATGTTGCCAGATGATAATCAGCCTATTAACGATCGCGGTCTGGCACTTATCAACTGGGTTCAGGGCTTTATGGCCGGATTTGGTTTGTATCAGCAAAAGCTCAGTAATTGTTCCGATGACGTGCGCGAAGCTTTGCAGGATTTCTCGGATATCGCCCGCATGGAAGAACCCATGAACGATGACGAAGAGTCAGAGCAAGCCCTGCACGAAGTGGTGGAATACGTGCGCATTTCTGCACTGCTGTGTTTTAACGAATTGGGTCAGTCACTGCTCGACGACCAACAAGACACACCTTCTGTACATTAATGGTTACGGTAAAACAATTTCGCCAGTGCCAGACCCGCCTGTTGCGTCAGTTACCGCCGTCGAGCGTGTTGGTGCTGCCGGCAGCGCAACTGGTTACCCGCAGTCGTGACACCGAATATGTGTTTCGACAAAACAGCGATTTCTGGTATCTGACCGGCTTTAATGAGCCCGACGCCTGGTTGTTGCTATCTAACCACGAGCGCTACGCCGGGGATTATCGGGCTCTGGTATGTCAGGCTAAAGATCCACAGCTCGAAATCTGGCACGGCAAGCGGCTGGGGCCTGAGCAGGCGCTGGAAACATTCAAACTGGATGAAGCTTATCCCACCGACGTGTTGCCTGAGGTGCTTGCCGAATGGCTCGAAGGCCATCAGCAGGTCTTTTTCCCGCAGGGTGAATTTGCTTTTGCCGATGAGGCGGTATTTGCCGTACTCGATACCCTGCGTAAAACGCCGAAACAAAACTTAGCGCCCACTGCGCTGGTGGATTGCCGGCCGTTAATTCACGAAATGCGGTTACTTAAATCGCGCGAAGAAATTGCCGTTATGACCCTGGCTGCCGAAATATCGGCCCGGGCTCACCGCCGGGCTATGCAGTTTGCCTCGCCTGGCTGTTACGAATATCAGCTTGAAGCCGAGTTGCATCATGAGTTTGCCATGGCCGGTGCCCGGCAACCCGCTTACGGCACCATTGTGGGGGGCGGCGAAAACGCCTGTATCCTGCATTACACAGAAAATAACCAGCAAATAGCTGATGGTTCCTTGATCCTGATCGATGCAGGAGCCGAGTTTCACGGCTATGCTGCCGATATCACCCGTACGTTTCCGGTCAACGGCAAATTTACTGCGGCACAGGCCAGGGTGTATCAACTGGTGCTCGATGCGCAACTGGCCGCTCTGGCGCAACTGAAAGCCGGGGTAACATTACCGGCCGTGACCGAAGTAGTCATTGAGGTTATTTGCCGTGGTTTGTGCGAATTAGGCTTATTGAGAGAAAGCCCGGAACAAGCGCTGGCCAGCAAAAGCTGGCGACGCTTCTTTATGCATGGCCTGGGGCATTATCTAGGCCTCGACGTCCATGATGTTGGCGATTACCTGCTTGACGGCCAGCCAAGAGTGCTGGCTGACGGTATGGTTATTACCGTTGAGCCGGGTGTGTATATTCCGGTTGAAGACGATATTCCCGAGCCATATCGCGGCATAGGGATCCGAATTGAAGATAATATCGTTATTACCCGTGAGGGTTACCAGATGTTAACCGGTGACGTGCCGAAAACCATTGCAGAGATTGAAGCCTTAATGGCCGAGGGCTGATTGCCCGTAGAAGGATTAAACACAGTCAGTGGCAAAGAATAACCAGTCAGACATTGTTATTGTGGGTGGCGGAGCCGTGGGCTCTGCGTTGGCGCGTTTGCTGGTCAGGCAGGGCAGCCACAGTGTTACCTTGATCGACGCCAATCAGTTTAGCCGGGATCCGCACAGCCATCCGGGGTTTGATGCCAGGGTAATCGCCCTGGCAAAACGCACTGAACAGGCGCTAACTGAGCTGGGCGTCGATCTGAAAAAAGCCTTCGCTACGCCCATCGAACATATACTGGTGTCCGACCAGGGATTTATTGGCCAGACCCGCCTGCACGCCAGTGATTATCAGTTATCAAGTTTTGGCCAGGTAGTGGGAATTCAGGCACTCGGCCAGCAGCTTTTTCCTGCCGGGTTACCACAGCTCAGCGTGCTGGAAGGCGTAACGGTTGATGAAGTTAACCAGTCTGCCGATAGCATTGAGCTACAGCTCAGCAATGGCAGCACGTTAACCGCCGGTTTATTAGTGTTGGCTGATGGCGGGCGCTCTGAGCTGGCAGATAAACTCAAGTTCAAACGTAGCAGCGAAGACTACGGCCAGTCTGCGCTTATTGCCAACGTGCAATTAAGTGAGCCGCATAACGGCTGGGCCCACGAACGCTTTACGCCAAACGGACCACTGGCCCTGCTGCCCTTTGCTGAAGATGACAGCAGTGATTACGCTAACTGTTACTCGTTAGTCTGGACGCTAAGTCACGACGAGGCAGAAGCCGCCCTGGCGTGGCCACAGGCGCAGTTTATCAGCCGGTTGCAGCAGCAAATCGGCTACCGGCATGGGGTGATTAACAAGGTGGGCAGCCGCCACAGTTACCCGTTGGTGTTAAATCAGATCCGCGAATTTACCGGCCATCGCTGCGTGGTGGTAGGTAACGGCGCACAGGCGTTGCATCCCATTGCAGGGCAGGGCTTTAACCTTGGGCTCAGAGATGTACTGGCACTGGCCGATATTCTGGAAAGTGCCGCCGACCCGGGGGCTTTTGCGGTGTTAAACCAATACCGGCAAAGCAGAGTAAAGGATAAAGCGACTACCATCGGTTTAACGGATGGTCTGGTAAGACTGTTCTCCAATCGGTATGCACCGCTGGTGGCTGGGCGGAATGCCGGCTTACTGGCAATGGAGTTTTGCGACGGACTGTCGCAAAAGTTTGTTCGTCAGACCATGGGTTTTGGACAGTAAACACCAACAAAACAGGACATAAAAATATGTATCAGGCGGACATCGCAATTGTTGGCGCAGGCATGGTGGGACTGGCACTTGCCCGGTCTCTCAAAGAGGCCGATCTGTCGGTTATTCTGATCGACACCACTGCCATAGCCAAACCTCTCTCAGAGCAGCCCGAACTGCGGGTGTCAGCGATTAACGCGGCCAATAAACAGGTGCTTGAGCAACTGGGTGTGTGGCAACATCTCGACCAGCAACGCCTGAGTGCTTATACACAAATGCAGGTTTGGGATCAGGACAGTTTTGGCCGGATCCAGTTCAGCAGTGAAGAAATGGGCACCTCCGAACTGGGACACATCATTGAAAACCAGTCTCTGGTTAACGCATTACATCATCAGGTTAGTCAGCAGTCTAATGTACAGATGTTACCGTCGACCCACATTGCCAAAGTGTTAACCGGACAATCCGAAACCATGCTTATGCTGGACAACGACGAAGTGGTGTCATGCCGGTTGTTAGTCGGTGCCGATGGGGCTAATTCAGCTATTCGAAAATACGCCAACTTTCCGCTGACGTTTAAGGATTACGGTCATACTGCCATTGTGGCAACTATCAAAACCGCAGCGCCTCACGGTAAAGTAGCGCGCCAGGTGTTTACGCCAACCGGACCGCTGGCCTTATTACCCTTAAGCGATCCTAACCTGTGCTCTATTGTCTGGTCGCAGAACAGTCAGCAAGCCGACGAGTTACTGGCGTTATCTAACAGTGACTTTGCCAAAGCTCTGCAGGTTGCTATTGAAGGTGACGTGGGCGAAATCGCGGTTGAAAGTGCGCGCATGCACTTCCCGCTAACCATGCGCTATGCTCGCCAGTGGCTGAGCGATGGCCTGGTCATAATTGGTGATGCGGCACACACGATCCATCCGTTAGCCGGACAAGGCGCCAACCTTGGTTTACAGGATGCATTTGCGCTGGCGGACAGCCTGCAAAAGCTAGCCGCCGAGCAGGCAGCGTTTCATCAGGCGCGTCAGTTAAGGGCTTTTGAACGGGCCCGAAAGAGTGAAGCGGTTAAGATGATTGCAGCCATGGAAAGCTTTAAACAACTGTTTGGTGGCAGCCATCCGCTCAAAAAGCTCATCCGCGGCGTAGGGATGTGCACGGCCGATGCTATCCCGTCCATAAAACAACGCTTTATTACCCAGGCAATGGGCTGGTAACACGCCAGTTCTAAAACCGCCTTTATCTTCATCGCAGGCCAGCTTATAGCGCTGGCGTTGCAACTGCGGCCAAGCGGGCATACAGTAGCCAATACCAATCCGCATAGAAGTTTGCCCACTCAGCAAGACTGTCAGGCTTTCTGGCTAG
>NZ_RCUA01000065.1:34999-159768 GCF_003731635.1 Marisediminitalea oceani
TGATCTAAGTCGTTTTGACTCACTCTGAGAGGGTAAACTTCTATGCGGATTGGTATAAACCTTTGATCACAATCAGGAGCATACCGGGTGCGAGTGTTGAATGTATTACTGCTACTGGGCGGTTTAGCCGTATTTAACAGTCAGGCGGCACCGGCCGATGAACTACTCTCATTGCGCGAGCGCGCACAAGTGCAGGATACCTTGCTGGCAAAGCGGGTTGAGCAGCTCTTACCCCAGTTAATGGCCCGCAGCGGCATCGACATGTGGCTTATGATTAGCCGCGAGTACAATGAAGACCCGGTATTACGCACCTTCCTGCCGGCAGACTGGCTGCAAACCGCCAGACGCACCACTATTCTGGTTATCGCCAGGGATGATCAGGGCAAGGTGCATACGCTGGCGGTAGCGCCTTACAAGGTGGGGAGTATGTTTGAACGAGCCTGGGATAAATCTGCGCAGCCGGATCAGTGGCAGGCTCTGAATGCGATTATTGAACGTTTTGATCCCAAGTCTATTGGCGTAAACCAGTCCGAAATCTGGGCCCATGCCGATGGTCTTACCGTTACCGACCGCGCCAGTTTAATGGCCGAACTGCCGGAAAAATACCAGTCGCTGGTGGTATCGGCGGAAGCGCTGGCCGTTGGCTGGCTGGAAACCCGCATTGATGCCGAGATTGCCCACTACAAGAAAATGGTCGCGGTCGCCCATCAGATAATTGCCGAAGGCTTTTCAGCCAAAACTATCACGGTAGGTAAAACCACCACCGACGATTTGGTGTGGTGGTTCAGAGAGCGGGTAGCGGAACTGAAGCTATCGACCTGGTTTCATCCGTCTGTCTCCTTGCAGCGAAGCGATAATCAGCGCTTCGATCATGAAGCTACGTTTGACGATGATAAGGCCGAGGTCATTATGCCCGGTGATTTGCTGCACGTGGATTTTGGCATTACCTATCTGGGCCTTAATACCGATACACAGCAGCATGCTTACATTTTAATGCCTGGCGAGAGTAGCGCGCCTGAATACCTGCAGCAGGCGCTGCAAAAAGGCAATCAGTTACAGGATATCTTTACCGGTGAGTTCGCCGCAGGCCGCACTGGTAACGAGGTATTGGCAAGCAGTTTAGCCAAAGCAAAAGCGGCGGGATTAAAACCGACTATTTATACTCACCCGTTGGGTTATCACGGCCATGCAGCAGGCACCACACTGGGTATGTGGGATAAGCAGGGCGGTGTACCGGGCGACGGTGATTACCCGCTGCATATGAATACTGCCTACAGTATTGAGCTGAATAACGCGGTGATGGTGGAAGCCTGGGGCAAAGAAATTCGCATTATGCTGGAAGAGGACGCGTTTTTTGATGACACCGGCGTCTGGTATCTGGACGGGCGACAGACCCGCCTGATAGAAATCCCCTCGCGCTCAGTGTTTACGCATCAGTTTTAACATCCAAACAAGAAGAACGAGATATGGATAAACGTACATTTTTAAAATTAACCGGCTTAAGTAGCGTTAGTTTGTTGCTGGCCGGCAAGGCAGGCGCCGCAGAGCAGCGGGAAGAACTGGCTTCGCTGTCATCACTGGTAGGCGATTTGTCGCCTATTTCTGCCAGTGAAAGACGCGCTCGAATTGCTAAGGCACAACAACTGATGGCACAACAAAACATCGATGCCATTGTTCTGGAACCCGGTGCGGCCATGGTGTACTTCACCGGTATTCAGTGGTGGCGCAGCGAACGGCTTACCGGCGTAGTGATCCCCGGGGAAGGTGAGATTGGCGTAGTGTGCCCGTTCTTTGAAGAGCCCAGTATCCGCGAATCCCTGGAAGTAGGCGATGACGTTCGGGTATGGCAGGAGCACGAGAGCCCATTTGAGTTAGTGACAAAAATCCTTGCCGATCGCGGTATTAAAAAGGGCGCCGTTGGTTTTGAAAACAGCGTACGCTTTTTTGTATCCGACGGGATCCTGAGTGCTAACCCACAGCTGCGTGCGGTAAGCGCCGAACCGGTTACTCGCGGCTGCAGAATGATGAAGTCAGATCATGAGCTCAGGCTAATGCATAAAGCCAATGAAATCACCCTGGCGGCTTACGGCTACGTGTATAAACGCTTACGCAAAGGCATGTCGCAGGCCGAAGTCAAGAGCATGATGAATCAGGCCATGGTGGCGCTGGGAGGCAGCCGGCCGTGGAGCCTGGCACTGTTTAACGAGGCCAGTGCCTACCCTCATGGCACCCGTCAGCAGCAGGTCATCGGGGATGGCTCTGTGGTGCTGATGGATTGCGGTTGTGCGGTGCATGGTTACCAGTCTGATATCAGCCGGACGTTTGTATTTGGTGAGCCTGATAAAAAGCAACAGCAGGTGTGGCAGACCGTACGTAAAGGGCAGGAGATTGCATTTGCGGCGGCGCAACTCGGTAAGCCTGCTGGCAGTGTGGACGATGCGGTGCGCGAACACTATACCGCGTTAGGTTACGGACCGGATTATGTGTTGCCAGGGCTATCTCATCGAACCGGTCATGGGATAGGTATGGAGGGGCACGAAAGTGTTAACTTCGTCAAAGGCGAAAGTACCCTGTTGCAAGCCGGCATGTGCTTTTCTAATGAACCCGGCATTTATTTACCCGGCGAGTTTGGCGTGCGACTGGAAGATTGTTTATACATGACGCCTGATGGCCCGGCCTGGTTTACGTCACCACCAGAATCTTTGGCCGACCCACTGGGTAAACTGGAGCCGCTGAAAGTTTAAAAATAAGTGGCAGGCGGCTACTGCCGCCAGCCGCTTTTAAACCTACTTATTCCATCGGGGTTACCTTAAGCCCTACAAAAATGGAGTCGTCTTCCTTGTCGTCGGGAATGATCACCGGGCCTGGCATTGGTGCTGGCATGGGAATGGGATTCAGACCCGGTAACGAGACTATCCCCGCACCGTTAACGTTAAGCAATTGGTGAGGCTGAAGTGAGGTAAGGGTTGTTTTGCTCATGATTTTTCTCCGTGATTAAAAAATAAACTGCCAGCTCATAGTAGTGCCTGAGACGCACGATGAGAGCTGACAGGAAGACCGGAAAAAAGCCAGTATTGTCAGATGGTATAATCGGGGTTAAGCATCGCTAAAACGGTGTTGAGCAGAACTTTCTTGCGTAACGGTTTAGTGATGTAGGCGTTCATGCCAGCTTGCAGACACTCTTGTTTGTCCTGCACAGAAGCGTTAGCGGTACACGCCACGATGGGAATGTTCTTGTACTGCTCGCCTGCCTTGCCGGTGCGGATAGCATAGGTAGCAGCAAAGCCGTCCATTACCGGCATGCGGCAATCCATCAGGACAAGATCGATATCATTGTTGGTTTTCAGTAAATCGATCGCGTGTTTGCCATCTTCGGCCGACAACACCGAAAGCCCTGCGTCCTGCAGCATATAAAAAGCTACCTCGCGATTAATTGGGTTGTCTTCTGCTATCAGGATGCGACCTGTTGGAGCCACCATCTGGTGGGACGGGATAAATGACAGATCGGCATTCTTTGCAACGTCTTTGGCTGAGCCCTGCAGCAAGGCGAATAGCTCATGACGTAAAACCGGCTTATTGAGCTTATGAAAAGTTTTGTCAGGTAAAGCCTTAGCATCACTGGTAGCATTGCGTTCGGCAAGGATAGCCAGATTGGCGGGTAATAGCTCAACCAGGTGGGCCTGCTTTTTACTGTTTCTCCAGGCGCTGAATTCAGCCTGTAGCGCGTCATCAATAATCAGCCAGTCCATGTTGGGCGGCATTTTTTCACTGAACTCAGCCAGTGAGTCGAGCGAGTCAATTAATACAAAGCGAACCTTCCAGACAGCTAATTGTTTACACAGTAATCGCGCCTGACTGTGCAGTGAACTCAACACGATAACGCCACCTACCTCCGGCAATTGTTGCAGGCGTACCGGCGAAGATAAAGTTGCCGTGGCGATAAACTGACTGCCTTCATTGAGTTTACTGGTTACGGAGATTTTGCCTTTCATCATGTGAGTCAGGCGATGGACAATAGACAGCCCGAGGCCGGTGCCACCAAAGCGCCGGGTTGTGGATGAGTCGGCCTGGCTAAACGGCTTAAACAACACTTGTTGCTGGGCTTCGGTCATGCCTATTCCGGTGTCTTTCACGGTGATTTCAAGCAGAATATGTTCGCTGTCCAGCGGAATACCTCGCAGACTCAGGTGCACCTCCCCCTCGGCAGTAAATTTAATCGCGTTAGACAGTAAATTGGTTAGTACCTGCCCCAGGCGTACTTCATCGCCGGTAAGCCGGCTAAAGGGTAGGTCACTCAAATCGACCTGGAGTTGTACAGGCTTTGTGCTCAGGTGAACTAATTGTTCCTCAACAATACGCTTAACCAGTAAATCTATTTCAACAGGCGCGTATTCCAGCTCCATTTTCTGCGCTTCGATTTTAGAAAAATCGAGAATATCGTTGATGATAGTAAGTAAGGCACTGGCACTGGTGCGGGCAAGCTCAAGGCGGCGTTGTTGTTGTTCGTCACAGGCGTGCTGAACCGCCAGCTGCAACATACCCATAATGCCATTCATTGGCGTGCGGATTTCATGACTCATGACGGCTAAAAACTCACTTTTAGCCTGATTGGCCTGTTCCGCTTCAGTTTTTGCCAGTTGCATTGCCAGTTCACTGGCCTTCACATTGGTAATGTCGGTAGCTACACCCAGAATAAAAGATTGCCCCCGGGCATCCTCAAAGCGGACTTTCTTGGTCCACAGAGTACGGACTTCGCCGTTGGGAAACTGGATTTGCTCTTCGTTTTCTGAACTGCCTGAGGCAAAGGCCAGGATATCCATTCGCAAAAACTGCGCGGCTTCATCCTTGTTGTATTCCTCGACAGTTGTATAGCCAATTACGTTTTGCCGCTTCTCTGGCGGATAAAGTGAGATAAATCTATCGTTGGCCATCACAATGCGGTAATCGGTGTCTTTCACAAATAAATATACTGGCAGGTGGTCGAACATTAACTGCTGAAAACTGGCCTTTTCGGCGAGCGCAATTTCGGTACGCTTTTTGTCATTAATATCCGTGTGGGTGCCCGCCATCAGCAAAGGTTCGCCCTTTTCGTTATAATCGGTAACCTTGCCCCGCTCGTGAAACCACTTCCATTCGCCGCTTTTATGCAGCATGCGGCATTCAAAATTGTAGAATTCTGTATGACCCTGCAGGCAATCGTGCAGTAGAGCTCTGGCTGTCTCGCGGTCTTCAGGGTGCATGGCATTAAACAGGGTATCTATCGACAGCGGGCCCAGCTCGTGAAGCTGGTAACCAAGCATATTCGCCCAACGGGCGTTGAGTTGCACGCGCTGGGAAGGGATCTCCCATTCCCAGGTGCCAGCTCCGGTAGCTTCTACAATAAAACCGAGACGTTTTTTCTTAATCAGCCTGGCCTGTAAAATGCGCTGCCGGGTAATGTGCTCACACAGGGTTGTGAGTATTTGTAAATAATGCTGCAGGCGATTAAACAGCTCTTCATCGGTAGTAGTGCCAGCCTTTAGCATCACGCACAGGCTGAGTTCTATATTGAGTGGTTCACTGAATAAGGTAAGTGCTGCCAGTTCATCGTGACAAGGCAGGGCAAAGTCGAGAATACCGGCGGGACAATGCCAGCGACTCTCGGCCCTAAATTGCCCCAGCAAAGACTCGATAAAATCGCTATCGAGGGATTGCTCGGTGGTGAAATACAGCTGATTCCACAGCGAACGTGAATGACACAGCAGCACCGCACCATCCAGACTAAGGTGATCGGTGAGTGTTTGAAAAACAGGTGTAAGCTGGGCGGCTTCCTCTGCGGTCATGTCACTGGTTAACAGAGAATAGTCGTCGTCAACCAGATTGCTGTCTATGGGGGTACTTAGCATATCATCGAAAAACACGGGCTTTGAGCAAAGTATAGTGCAAAGTCGCGAACCCCCAAGTTCAAATGGAAATTATCGTTCTCTTAATCGACGAGTAATGAAGTCTGCCAGTGTTCTGCTTACAACCGGGTGCTGGGTAGACTGAATAAACAGGCATACGTTGATCCCTCCCAGTGCCGGCAGGTTTTTGTGTTTCAGCTCCATCAGATTCGCCGGCATACTGGAGCGCGCCAGCGCGGTGATGCCCAGACCCTGTTGAATCGCCGCTACCAGGCCGGATAAATCGGCGTTGGTGTAGCTTATCTTCCAGGCCGTGGTTTGTTGTTTAAGGTGGGTTATTACGCGACTACGATAAATACAGCCATCGGGCGCCAGCACCAGGGCAATATTGGGAGTGATGAGCGGATGAGCCGGATCGCCAACCCAGACTACCTCATCTTCCAGGATCACATCGCCATCGGTAGCTTGCTCCGGGTTAACCAGCGCGAGGATCATGTCAAAGTCATTTTGCCGCGAAGGGTGAAGCAGCTCGCGGCTCAGGGCTGAAGTCACCTCCAGCGATACATCCGGATAGCGTTTTGAGAACTCGCCAATCAGGCCAGGCAGCAAGGTTGAGGCAAACTCGTTAGGGATCCCTAACCGCATGCGGCCGCGTAACGGAGTGGGATCCAAACTACGAAAAATACTGTCGTTAAGCTCCAGCAGCTCCTTGGCTTTCGGGTACAGCCAGTTGCCGTCAGAACTCGGAAAATGCCGTTGACCCACTTTAGTGAACAGCTTTTTACCCAGCTGTTCTTCCAGTTTTTTTATCTGCAGGCTGATGGCAGGCTGCGAGCGCCCCAGCCATTGACCGGCCTTGGCATAGCCGCCTTGTTCAATGACACCAACAAAGGTGCGCAGGTTGTCGAGGGAGAGCTGCTTCATCATAAAGATTAGTAATTCTGATATTTTACCTTATGTATATAAGCATTTTAAATGTATTCATAAGAATTTCCAATTTGTTGTGATTGCCAGGCCTCCCTATACTTTTATGCAATATCTTCACAATGTCGGGTTAGCCACAATGAGCAGCGCAACTACACAACGCACCGCGTTATACAACAAGCACCTGGAATCAGGTGCCAAGATGGTCGATTTCCATGGCTGGGATATGCCGCTTCACTACGGGTCGCAAATCGAAGAACATCATATAGTTCGCCAGGCGGCGGGCATGTTTGACGTGTCGCACATGACCATTGTTGATGTTACCGGCAGCCAGGCTAAAGACTATCTGCGTTACCTGCTGGCTAACGACGTTGATAAGCTTAAGGACAAAGGCAAAGCGCTATACAGCGGCATGTTGAACGACGATGGCGGCGTGGTTGATGATCTGATTGTGTATTATTTTGATGCTACTAACTACCGCATGGTGGTGAACTCGGCGACCCGCGAAAAAGACATGAACTGGCTGTTAAAGCAAACCGAAGGCTTTGACGTAACGGTTACCGAGCGTTCTGAATTTGCCATGATTGCAGTGCAAGGGCCGGAAGCCAAAGCCAAAGCTTCAGTGGTGTTCTCTAACGCCCAGAATGAAGCGGTAGAAGGCATGAAGCCGTTTTACGGTGTGCAGGCCGAAGACCTGTTTATCGCTACCACCGGTTATACCGGTGAAGCCGGTTACGAAATTATGGTACCGGTAGAAAAAGCGCCTGAGCTGTGGCAGAGCCTGCTGGATGCCGGGGTTAAACCCAGCGGACTGGGCGCGCGCGATACGCTGCGTTTGGAAGCGGGCATGAATTTATATGGTCAGGACATGGACGAGACCATTTCGCCGCTGGAAGCGAACATGGGCTGGACCGTGACCTGGGAACCTGCCGACCGTGACTTTGTGGGTCGTGCAGCGCTTGAGGCGCAACGTGAACAGGGCACCCAAAAGCTGGTTGGCCTGGTGATGAAAGAAAAAGGCGTATTGCGCGCCGGACTGAACGTCAAAACAGCAGAAGGCGAAGCGGGCATTATCACTTCGGGTACCTTCTCACCTACCTTAGGACATGCCATAGCCATGGCGCGTATTCCTGCGACTAACAGCAGCACCGTAGAGGTGGAAATGCGTAAAAAGTGGGTTAAAGTAGAAGTGGTTAAGCCCAGTTTTGTCCGCAATGGAAAAAGTGTTTTATAACAATTTAACGAAGAGCAGGAATACACATGAGTACTATCCCAAATGATTTACGTTACGCGGCGTCACACGAGTGGGTTCGCCCCGAAGGTGACGGAGTTTTTACCATTGGTATCACTGAACACGCGCAGGATTTATTAGGTGATATGGTATTTGTTGATTTACCGGATGTGGGTGATCAGGTAAATGCCGGCGACGACGTGGCAGTAGCTGAATCGGTAAAAGCCGCATCAGACGTTTACACCCCAATCACCGGCGAAGTACTGGCGGTAAACGAAGAACTTGAAGACTCACCTGAGCTGGTTAACTCAGACCCATTTGGTGACGGCTGGTTATTTAAAATCAAGGCCGACGATGTGGCTGAAGTGGACGAGCTGCTCGACGCTGAAGGCTACGCCGCCAGTATCGAGGACGACGAATAAGTCTGACGTTACAACATTGATAATAAAGGGGCGGTATTGGCCCCTTTGTTTATTCTTTTTACTCTATTGCAGATGCTTAACGAATTATGTCAAACGCTTCAATTTCACTGGCTCAGTTAGAGCAAAAAAACGCCTTTGTTGGCCGTCATATTGGCCCCAGCGAAGAAGAAATTCAGCAGATGCTGGACAAAGTGGGCGCCAGCTCACTGGATGACCTTATCGAGCAGACCGTGCCCAACAGTATTTGTCTGGATAAACCTATCGAAACCGGCGAAGGCGCCACCGAAGTTGAAGCGCTGTCAGCCCTAAAAACCACCGCCGCAAAGAATAAAATTAACCGTTCGTTTATTGGCATGGGCTATTACGATACCCACGTGCCAAACGTCATTTTACGTAACGTGCTGGAAAATCCAGGCTGGTATACCGCTTATACGCCGTATCAGCCAGAAATTGCCCAGGGTCGTCTGGAAGCCATCCTTAACTTCCAGCAACTGACAATCGACTTAACAGGTCTTGAGCTGGCCTCAGCTTCATTACTGGACGAAGGTACCGCGGCGGCAGAAGCCATGGCGCTGGCCAAACGGGTATCAAAAAACAAAAAAGCTAACCTGTTCTTCGTGGCCGATGACGTGCACCCGCAAACCCTCGACGTGGTAGAGACCCGTGCTGAGATGTTTGGCTTCGGCATTATTACTGGCCCTGCCGAGCAGGCGGCCGATCACGATGTGTTTGGTGCGTTACTACAATACCCCGGCACTACCGGTGAAGTGAAAGATCTCACCGACATTATTGCCGCGGTACAGGCCAAAAAAGGCATTGTAGCGGTTGCCACCGACCTGATGAGCCTGGCGCTGCTGAAATCGCCCGGGGAATTGGGTGCAGATGTTGCTTTAGGCAGTGCCCAACGTTTTGGTGTACCCATGGGGTACGGTGGTCCACACGCCGCCTTTTTTGCCACCCGTGATGCTTACAAGCGTTCATTACCAGGGCGTATTATTGGCGTAAGTAAAGACACTCGTGGTCGTCAGGCACTGCGTATGGCGCTGCAAACCCGCGAGCAACATATCCGCCGCGAAAAAGCCAACTCAAACATCTGTACTGCTCAGGTATTACTGGCCAACATGGCTTCGTTCTACGCGGTTTACCATGGCCCTGAAGGCATTAAGACCATCGCCAGCCGTATTCACCGCTTTGCCGATATTCTGGCTGCTGGTTTAACCAAAAAGGGTTTGGCACTGAAGCACTGCACCTACTTTGATACGCTCACCGTGCTGGTGGATAACAAAGACACTGTGATTGAAAAGGCGTTGGCACTGGGCCTCAATCTGCGTGCAGATCTTGAAGGCGCAGTGGGTATTGCGCTGGATGAAACCACAACCCGCGATGATATTCTAAACCTGTTCAGCGTACTCATTGGTGACGAGCACGGCCTGAGCATTGACGACCTCGATGCCCAGGTGACCACTCAGGGTAGCCAGTCTATTCCGGGCGACCTGGTTCGTACCAGTGACTACCTCACGCACGAAGTGTTTAACAGCTATCACTCAGAAACTGAGATGCTGCGTTACATTAAGAGCCTGGAAGATAAAGACTTAGCGCTCAATCACTCGATGATTTCTTTAGGCTCATGCACCATGAAGCTGAATGCTACAGCCGAAATGATCCCGGTGACCTGGCCGGAGTTCGGTCAGCTGCACCCGTTTGCGCCGCTGGATCAGGCAGCAGGTTATCAGGAGATGATAAGCGAGCTCAGCGACTGGCTAATCAGCATTACCGGTTACGATGCGCTATCTATGCAACCTAACTCAGGTGCCCAGGGCGAATACGCCGGACTGTTGGCCATTCAGCGTTACCACGAGAGTCGTGGCGAAGGCCATCGTAATGTGTGCCTTATTCCAAGTTCTGCCCACGGGACAAACCCGGCTTCGGCACAAATGGTTAGCCTGAAAGTGGTAGTCGTTGCCTGTGACAAAAATGGTAACGTAGACCTGAACGATCTACGTGCTAAAGCAGAAGAAGTGGGAAGTAACCTGTCTTGTGCCATGATCACTTATCCTTCAACCCACGGCGTATACGAAGAAACCGTGCGTGAAATTTGCGATATCGTGCATCAGTATGGCGGTCAGGTGTACATGGATGGCGCCAACATGAACGCCCAGGTAGGGATTACCGCACCTGGCTTTATTGGCTCAGACGTATCGCACTTAAACCTGCATAAAACGTTCTGTATTCCACACGGTGGCGGCGGCCCGGGTATGGGTCCTATCGGCGTAAAAGCGCATTTGGCGCCGTTCCTGTCTAACCACACTGTGGTAGACATTGAAGGTGCGGGTAAAGACTGTGGTGCGGTATCTGCTGCGCCATGGGGCAGTGCGTCGATTCTGCCTATCAGCTACATGTACATCAAAATGATGGGCAGTGCCGGTTTACGCAAAGCCACCGAAGTTGCCATTCTGAACGCTAACTATGTGGCACGTTCACTGGAAGGCCATTACCCGGTGCTTTACAAAGGCCGTAACGGCCACGTGGCACACGAATGTATTATCGATTTACGCCCGCTTAAGGAAGCCTCCGGGGTTACCGAGCTGGACATCGCTAAGCGCCTGAACGATTACGGTTTCCACGCGCCAACCATGAGCTTCCCGGTAGCCGGTACGCTGATGATTGAACCAACTGAGTCAGAATCGAAGTTTGAGCTGGACCGTTTTGTAGAAGCCATGATCCACATTCGCGAAGAAATCGCCAAAGTGGAAAGCGGCGAATGGGATGCCACCGACAACCCGCTGCACAACGCACCACACACACTGGCCGATATCTGCGACAACGACTGGAACCGCAGCTATGACCGCACCACCGCGGCATACCCGGTACCTACCGTTGCCCGCAACAAGTTCTGGCCAAGCGTAAACCGTATCGACGACGTATACGGCGACCGTAATCTCATGTGTAGCTGCCCGCCGCTGGAAAGTTATATTGAGGAATAGTGAGATTGTCGTACTCTAATAAAGTCTGTGACTTTATTTTGGTAGTTTGTGAGTCGAATATAGTTTGTGACTCGTAAAGAATTGAAAGGTGAGCCTAGTGCTCACCTTTTTTGTTATGACGGGCACAAAGTATATTCTTTACTTCAACAACAGGTTGGTACGAGTCCACGGCAAAGGAAAACAGGCTGTTGGACAAATCTGATTGTTCTCTCCCCTCTTTTAACTGCTTGTAATTTAATGGGGTTCTCACTGTTATTCTTTCGAAATTACATGATATTGAAGTAGGATAAATGCATATAAAATGTTAGCTTAAAATTCATAATATTGTTGTCAACAAGGAAGAATGTGATGCAAGAAATAAAAGTTAAAAGTAGTACCGTAACGTGGCAACCTTTAAATGACGAACAACATTCAGTAGAAGATATATTCGACTCGTGGTGTAAATCTAATTTTTCTTTCATTGAGGAAAACGAAAAACTAGGTATCGCTGGGCTGAGGCCCCCACAATTGGGTGGTATATTTGCTGCTCTAGGCTTTGATAGGTCGGACGAAAAAAATGCCGCAACAGTTGTCATGCCAACCGGGACGGGGAAAACTGAGACTATTTTATCTATCGTAGTTGCAGGGAAGTTTAAGAAAACTCTTGTGATTGTCCCGTCTGATGCTTTAAGAGAACAAACTAAAAATAAATTTGTTCAACTTGGTCTGCTTAGGCAACTGGGACTTGTTTGTGATGAATTTTTTAACCCTATAGTTTCAACTATTAAACATGGAATAGATGACCCTTCCGATTTATCCAAAATTCTTGATGCCAATGTGATAATTACATCAGCAGCCTCTTTATCAAAATTTTCTAAACAGTATTTCGAGAAATTAACGCAAGAATGTACACATTTAATTGTTGACGAGGCTCATCATGTTACAGCGACAACATGGGCGCAAGTTAAGTCTCGTTTTAGAGATAAATCAGTATTCCAATTTACTGCAACGCCATTTAGAAGTGATGGTTCGAGAATAGAAGGAAAAATTATATTTAATTACCCGTTAAAAAAAGCTCAAGATGACGGATATTTTAAGCCTATAGAGTTTCACCCTGTGAGAGAATTTGTTGAGGAAAAGTCAGATGAAGCGATAGCTCAACAAGCTATTTCTCTGCTCAGAAAAGACATAGAAAACAAGCTTGACCACATTGTTATGGCAAGAGCGGCAAGTAAAAAACGCGCAAAAGAAATATTTGAGATCTACGCAAAGGAAAAAGATCTTAAGCCTGTTTTGATTGATAGTAATACCAAGAATAAATCAAAAGTTCTTGAAGCAATTAAAAATAGAGAACACAAAATCATTGTTTGTGTAAATATGCTTGGTGAAGGTTTCGATCTCCCCCAACTTAAAATTTCTGCGATTCACGATCCACACAAGAGTATCAATGTAATGCTCCAGTTTACTGGGCGTTTTACAAGAACGACATCAAATGTCGGTGACGCTAAGTTTATTGCCAATATTGCGAACCCTAACGTAAATGAAAGTCTAGAAGAGCTTTATAAAGAAGACTCTGACTGGAACAATGTTATCAGTAGTATTAGTTCTAAAAAAATAAAAGTTGAAAAAGCCTATCAAGAATTTCGAGAAGAGTTTTCCGAGCCTAGTAAACTTTTGGATCTGGGACTGACCCCAAGTATAAGTACCACTGTCTATAGAATGCGAATTGCCAAATGGAAACCAGAAAGGTTTAGTAGATTTGGAAACAAGCAGTTTCAGATAATTGATTCCGTTATTAATGACGAAAAAGATACGTTGGTATTTTCGGTTAAATCTTTTCTTCCAGTAGGGTGGACCAGCTCTAGGGAACTTTTTGATGAATCTTGGGACCTATATATTGCGTTCTATGACAAAGCAAATGGTTTGTTGTTTATTCATTCTTCCGCTAAAGATGGCCTAGTAAAAAGGTTAGTAAAGTTGATTGCTGAAGATGCTACTCAAGTTCAAGGAGAATACGTATTCCGAGCACTTGCGGGACTCAAGCGTTTAAAACTGCAAAATGTTGGCCTTAATAAAAATAAAAAGGGGTTACGA
Organism: Marisediminitalea oceani; assembly: GCF_003731635.1. Lineage (GTDB taxonomy): Bacteria > Pseudomonadota > Gammaproteobacteria > Enterobacterales > Alteromonadaceae > Alteromonas > Alteromonas oceani. Next base: position 48,516 of record NZ_RCUA01000065.1, read on the forward strand.
TACTCTATGCATACTGGTACAGAGATAAATGAACAAATACCTGATATTGAAGCCAATAGAGCAACAAAATCAAACATCTTTGGTAAAGGCTATGAAAATGGCGAACTAGTTAGTATTGGTTGTTCGCATAAAGGTAAAGTTTGGGCAATGGATAGCGACTCTTTAGATCAGTGGATAAAGTGGTGTAAAGGGGTCGGACAAAAAATATTGGACGACAAAATTGATACAAATGAAGTGATGAAGACGGCCATGCAAACCGAAGAGCTAGTTGAGTTTCCAAACATCCCAGCACTAGCTATTGATTGGCCTGTCGAAATACTTAGAAAAAATGAACTGAAAATTTCTATTGAGTCTGTAGCATGGGAAGAAACGCTAATAAACTGTGAATTATTGCTAAGTGACCAACTCAGCCCAGATTCTAAAGAAATTAGATTTTTCCTCAATAATCAATACGGCAAGCACAATCTGTCAATGAGAATTAAAGGCAACGGAGAAGTTGCTATTAGTTCGGAAAGCAAGTTAAACATTAAGATTGGGGAGCAGTCCACTCCGCTTGCTGAGTTTTTTGAAGAGCACCCCCCTACAATATTTTTAAGTGACACTTCATTAATAGATGGTGCATTTAGATATTACCCTAATGAAGATTACATTTATAAATACGATCTGAACAATACAGAAGATTGGGATTGGAATGGAGTTGATATATCAGTTGAATCACAGACCACAAGTAAGATTGCAAATTCAGTCCAATACTATACGATTCATAAAATTTTAAATGAATATGATTTGGTTTTTGATGATGATGGAGCAGGAGAAATTGCAGATATTGTCGCGATAAAAAACATAGATGACAATAAACTGGTGATTGATTTGTTTCATTGCAAATATTGCTCTAAAAAAGGTGGAGTGGCGACTCCGGGAGCAAGAATCGATGATGTTTATCAAGTCGTAGGTCAAGCAGAGAAAAGTGTTAAGTGGTTTGCAGACAAAGAAAAATTGATTTTACGACTGATGGAGAGAGAGCGTGGAAGGCTCAAAAATGGAAAAACCTCTCGAATAGAAAAAGGCTCATTTGAAGACTTAGTTAATCTAGCAAAAATATCTCGATATGCTGACTTTAAATTAGGTGTTTCCATTGTTCAGCCTGCTATATCTAAAGCAAAAATTTCTGATGATCAGCTAACAGTGATAGGTGCAACAGCGGCATACATAGATGAGATAAGTGGAGTGAAGCTTAGGGTCATTATTAATAAGTAAAATTTACCTTTAGGAATTGGATCGTAGTTCGTACTGATTTATATGCAGTCACGATACTATGATCCTTTAAATTGAATCTATTACCTAGAATTCATTGAATTTCGAGTGCCGAAGACTTCAATTTTCAAGCATCACTGTTTTAATGAATCATTCCATTCGATGCTGTATTTAATTGAGCGATCTGTATTGGGCTGTACCCCATTCGTAATAATTCAAAATCACGAAAATCAATGGCAGCATCTGTTCCCGTCCCATGAAGTACATAGACGCTGCCACTGTGCGTTTCAATAATACCTCTTTTCAGGTCACATTTCTCAATACGAGAGCTGGTGACATAATCATTTGGTGCAAACCTGTAGGTTTGGTCATCTAGTACGAAGCCATATAAAACCTTGCCTACGAACGTATTATGGTCATGTTGATCATAGCGGTCATATACGGAAACTATAATCCAATTGTAAACTGTCGTTGTTGCCATAGTAAGTTCGCTCTAGTGTTGGTCTTCATAAATCCTAGCTGAGTAGCTTTTAAAAACATAGGCCAAAGCATGGAGGTAATATGGATTATTTGCACTATGAGAATTTGAGATCTTTGATCTGCTCTTCAATTTCAAACACGAATCGAAAAAAATACAAAAAGTTTTCTGCGTGATTTTTTAACTTATTTTTCTCTGAATCGCCCTTAAAAAATAATTTATATGAAAATATATATAAATTAAGTTCTTATTAAACAATGTATTGGGAAATTACTAAATAATAAACATTAAAATAAATATATAATTTAACGTTTATTAAATCCTTTAAAAACAACGGGTTATGCTATTCCGCTTCTTGATTTTTGTGTTTATTTGTTCTATTTGTTTTAAGTGATTAAAAACTTAAGGTGAAATCATGAATACACTCAAATTAAGCGAACATTCTTTTTCAAGTGTTAAACAACTTTGTAAATCAGTAATTAATTCAACAGCTCTGAAAGTGCGCTTGATGCCTCAGTGTATAGAAGTTGAAAAAGTGGGATTATGCAGATTAAGCCAAAAAATGGTAACGGTACTTAGCATCAACAATATCGAATGTATCGAAGTACCGAGTTCACTTTTGAACTCTCCTGATGCACGTAAAATATTGCAGCTGCTTTTTAACTTAAACATAAAGCTTTGTTTTGAACCTGAGCTGACTAACTCCCAGTTGAAGTTGCTTCCATTGTCTGTTTTACGAAGAGTAACCTTTGGGTAACCGTCATGGCAGTCAAGCAACCTGATCTAACGGCTGAAATCGTTGGTGATTTGAGACGATGGAAAAAACTGACTCTTGAGCAAGGACATGCTCCTTGGGTAAGGGTCACTGATGTGAACAAAATGGGACGGAGACACTTAGTTGAATGTCCAAAACAAAAGCGAACCATTCACTTGCTTAGTGATGGCGAATACAGGGCATACCAGATACTAATATGGCGGCCCAATGTTATAGCAGTATATGAGCAAGTACCGTTACACATTCCGTCAACACTTAAGATAGCTCGCCAACTTAACATTGTTCATCATAAAAACTATGAAACCAATGAGGCTTATGTAGCTAGTACAGATTTTGTTGTTCATGAGGTAAACCTCAAGTCTAAGCAAATAGAGAAAATCGCTTATAGCTTTAAGTACTTTGATCAGTTTTACAGACTCGATGAAAGAGGAAAGCCTGTTTTAAAAAGAGGACGCACGCTTCAAAAGCAAAAAATAGAGCGTGAGTATTGGCGCAAAAAAGGAGTTATATTCCGTCTTATAACAGAATTAAATGCTACCAAAGCCAAATGCTGGAACATTGATTGGTTTACTCAGGCGTTTGGTATTGACGTTGATAAACACACCCAAATAAAATTTTGTGAATTGTTTTTAGAGCACTGGTATCTAGCACCTTTAAGTACTATTCAGGATCACATCGACTTTGCTTGCAAAAAGCTTCTGTTAAGTAAAAAGCAAGGCATTACTTTATTTAAGCTATCTGCACTAGATCAATTGTTACCGTTAGATCTCAGTGAAAAGTTGAAACTTTACTACCCAGTGAAATTAGTGGGCTAGGGGGTAGTTATGTACGAAGGCCTGCAAATAGTTAACCAAAATGAAGGCATAAATTACTTCATTTGTGCAATCGATAAATGGTCAGATCGAGTTGCAGTCATCGATGTTAATCACCTCGAAAATCCTAAAAATAACAACGTTAAAAAGCCTAAAATATGGACCTTCGATACGTTCAACTCATTTAAAAATAGAAAAGGAACAGAAATCCAGCGTTATGTGATGCCAATTGAGCTAGACATGACAGACTTACAAATTTTAAAAAAGCGCAACCAAACTTGGATTGATTTTAGAGAAAAACGAGTCAAAAAAATCAAATCATTACTTAATGACGAATGTGTCAACGAGTACTTATTTGGTGACGGTATCGCTGAAAAGATTGAACAGCTAATAGAGCAAGGTCACGAATGGAAAAGTGAAGGGGCGTTTTACAATGCCTTTAACAAGTATATTGCTTTTGGTTGTGTTGAGAATGCTTTTTTACCTTTTGGATTTAAGAATTGTGGTTCAAATTACCACCATGTAATTACACTCAAAGATGCAAATATCAAACGAGGACGCAAATCAGGAAAGCTTGATAAACAGTCCAAAGGTCGTCAAAAAACTGTTAGCAAACATCGTGGAGTGACCGATGTTGATAAACAAAATATGTTTCGTCTTTATTCATATTTTAAGCGCCATAACCTTCGGTACAAACCTGCATATGCACTGAGAGTATATCAACGAGAATTTGAAGTCGTTATTGAAGTAGTAGAAACCCCTAATGGAACAATCGAATGCGTAAGAGCCTTGCCTCCTGAAGAATGTATTTCAGATGGAATGTTCTACAGGCATTGGCGTATTTTGATCAAACATGAAGATTTGATGAGATTAAAATATGGTGATATTGCTTATGATAAGGACTGGAAACCCAGATTTGAGAGAGCGCGAGATGGCGTAATTGGACCCTCGTTTCGTTATGAAATAGACGCCACTATTGCCGACATATACATTCGATATTCCTATGATACTACTGGTAGATGGTCTGTAGGTAGACCCGTAATCTATTTTGTTGTTGATGTGTATACCACAATGATTGTTGGCTATTACATAGGATTTCATGGCCCCGATTGGATAGGGGCATCTGAGGCTATGGTAAATGCATGTTTACCAAAGGCTGAACATTGCGCCAAATATGGCATAACTTTAAAAGAAAATGAGTGGCCTTGTTTTCACATTCCATCTCAACTTACCGCTGATAATGGTTCTGAATATTCACTTAAACATTTAGAACCTATGCTCAAAGCCAACCTTCGCCTTCGCACTGTCAACTTTGTTCCTGTATATCGAGGAGATTGTAAGTCAATTGTCGAAAGACGTTTTGGCATTGTGCAAGACATGACGATTAACTTTGTTGCGGGTGCAACTGTAGATCTGAAAAGAGAAGAACAGCACCCTAGTAATAAGGCTATCTATACTATAGACGCACTTCATAGCATTATTATCAAAGACATTCTTCATCATAACAATACGAGCAACAGAGTTCATTTACTGAATAAGCGTGATGCTAAAAATAGTATTGGATTTACTCCAAGAGAGCTTTGGCTAGGCAACATTGATGAAGAAATGAATGGCGGTAATCCAGTTTTGACTGAGTATGATCGTATGCATGTTAGATGGGCTTTCTTATTAAAAGATCAAGCTTCTGTGCGAGACGGGTCTATTCATTTTCGGGGGCTTGAATATGATTCAGGCTACGCGCATGAACAAAAGTGGTATATCAGAGCTAAACAACATGGGGTCTTTAAGATCACTGTAGGTTGGACAAGAGCTTCAGGCAACTTCTTAATTTTTCGAACCGATGATGGTTCCTATGTCGAATTAACCCTTAAGCGAGATGACCATTGTGAACGATTTGCCGATGAGTCGTGGGACATGATCTTTCATCGTTTGTACGAAGAGCTACAAGAGTCCTATGGGCTTGGGCAAATAGAAAGAGATGAACGGATCAAAAAAGAGCATGAACTTAAAAAGCTAACTGCGCAACAATTTGAAGCCATGCGAGATGCACCTGAGAATACAAGAAGATCCATACAGCCGGGTATCAGGGCAAGACAAAACATACAACGTCAAATAGATATGCTAGAGGTGTCTTCTAACATTCAAGGGGCATTTAAAGGGTCGTCACCTTCTCAAAGCACAACTAAACAACCTCAGAAAACCTCAGATATAGATAGGAGTTTGTATGACGCAGACTAATTTGAACAAGGTTATGCAAGCGGTATACAGCAAACATCCAGATCCCGTTTTAAATGGAAACCCACTGACAGAGGCATTAACCGTTATGTTAAAGCGGGAAGAGGTTATTAAAAAATTACACAAGCCTCATCCAACTGCCAATGATTTTACCGAGTTTCAAAGCTTTTATAAAAAAACACAGATAAATCATTTTAGAAAAGTTGTGTCACCTCATCCTCATAGCTTTTATATGTATCATAAATTTATGGAGCTTATATTGTGCGGATACGTTGATAGAAACCCTTTTGAACCTAACTATCTGAATCAGAGAACCACCATTGGTGAAAACGCAATAGAAGGAGTTTATGACGATAATTTAAACTTATCTTTTAGTATTTCATCAGCACCTAGTTGCGTTGTTACTGGGATAAGTGGAACATCCAAAACTACTACAGTGCGCTCAGTTCTCTCATTAATACCTCAAGTAATTGAGCACGAGAGCTTTCATGGAGAGCCGTTTCAAACTAAACAATTAACATATGTAAGCTTTGATTGTGCAGCATCGAAGTCACCAAAGGCACTTGCACTATCTTTTTTTGCTGCTGTTGATGCTGTATTGAACACGCAGTACTTTAAAACTTGGGAAAAGCGAAGCAAAGAGTCTGTTGAGCGGTTTTATGCGAACATGCAATTGGTTGCTACTAAGCATCACATTGGTTTGATTCATATTGATGAAGTTCAGTTTTTCTTAAAGCACATTACCTCTTCAGACTCTCCAAATTTAACGGTAATTGAGTCTCTTTTTAACAAGATAGGCATACCTGTGGTCCTTAGCTGTACTTTAGAAGGGCTTGAACTATTTGAACCTATTCCGTCAAAAGACCAAAGTAAATACCTCGACATGACCACAACTCGCAGAATGCTTGATGATAGAGAGTTTGTATTTGGCACATATCCTTTAGATTCAGATGAGTTTAATAAGATTTTTACTGATTTTTTCCCAGAGACAATTTGTAGGGGTGGTGTTCCTACAGATGCTTTCAAAGCAGAGTTTCATCGCTTATCAGTGGGTATTCCAGCAATCATTAATCGTTTAGCGAAACTTCATCATGAACAGGTGATTATTACAAAAAAGAAAACTGATGACATCGCAATACTTAATCAAGTTTATAAAACTCAGTTTAGGCATATCGATTTTGCGTTAGAGCAATTGCGTATGGTTGAACAAACAGACAGCCCTAACGAAAGTCAGTTAAAAAATTATGAGGAAGCTCTACCCAGAGATAATAAGGGTAACGCTGTTTGGGAGAATAAGAAAAAGGATGATATTGATAAACCTCCTGTCGTACATCAAGTTCCTGATATTCCGGAGTATGGTGGGCCGGAAGATAATAACAGCAATCTTATTGATGACGACAATTTTGAAAGTGGGTTTTAACCATGTTTAGCGGTTTTCCCGCTCCAATTATCGGAGAGCATATTAATGGCGTGTTAGCTCGTTACTGTGTGTGGGAGGGGAATAGGTCATTTAGAAGAGTAATTAGGTTTGTTACATCTTCAGATTATGAGCTTAATAACAAATATTTTTGGCGCGAGAATTTCGAGAAAATATGGCGTTTATACGAAGGAATTCTTCCAAGGGAGCAACTTCTTGCAAGCCATACAGCATTTCGTTTTAATTCAAGGTTTTTACCAAAAGTTCTAGTACAAGATATTAGTGAAGCCGCAACCAACCAAACATTGTCATTTAGCGGTGTAAAGAATATTGCATTTAATAATGTTTGGCGTTGGTGTCCAGTTTGTGTTGAACAAGATAAGTTAAATGTGGGCACACGTTATTGGCATGTCATACATCAAATACCCACTATACTGAGATGTCCAAGTCATGAGGTAAAGTTAATATATGGCTGCACCTGCAAAGGTTATCACCTTACAAAACTCGCAAACCATCCACTACCGCCCAATGATAAAAAATGCCCTTTATGTCATAAAATTATTCAGACCAATATTGTTGGCTTGTCAGATGAAGAGCTTTGGCTTGAATTGTTAACTCTAGAGGTAATAAAGAAAAAGCCTCAAAGTCGGTTAAATAAAATAAAAAACGCACTCAAGGTTGCTCTATCTCTGCCTAATTCTGCTGAAAAGCTTAGTAAAAGTCATCGAGTGTCACTTAGAAAGTACCAGAGTGTTTTGGATTACTTGGTTTTAGATTGGCATTACAAAAATTTTTTTGAATTTCCCAACTTCAACCATGAATCATCTACTTCGCCATATTGCATCAATCTCACCATGCTAATTTACAGCAATAAGTATTTTGCACCTCTTTCTTATATTGCCAGTCTACGCATGTTTTATAGCCAATCTGAAGTTGAAAATATATTACTGGGAGAGCATTGTGGACTATAGCGGCTTATTCCCAGATGAAACCCTAACCAGCTTTATCGTAAGGCAATTATACTTTAGTGGTTATCCTCACATTCGCATTGCTCAAAACTACTATTGGGGTAGTGATAATCTGCAAATAAACAGTCCATTTCCTAGCTTGATTCCTTGGATTTCTGACAACTATGGCATTCATCCTATTGAGCTATTAGACAACCACACATGTCTAAACTACTTCAAACCATTTCTAGGTCAAAATAAATATGAGCCAGTCAAACAAGCACTTATTGATGGTAATGTTGAGTTTGTGCAAAAGTGGCTTGGTATTACATCTAACCGAGTGAATGAAGGAAGTTGCCTGTACTATTGCCCTGAATGTGTAAATGACGATTTGGAACAATATGGTGTGGCATATTGGCATCGGAAACATCAACTTTATGCATTGGTAACCTGCCCAGTACATGCTAAAGAGTTGTTGAAGATACAGGTCACGCGAAGAGAAGTGTCGTTACCTCCACAACGGCATAATGAGATATTTGATGAAGGTGAATTGCATCACAATCACTTTTCGAGTTTTAGCCATTGGGCACTAACTCAATCAGATATTGATATGTTTGATTATGAAAGGCTAACAAACTGTTATCGCATTGAGCTATTTAACAAAGAGTTTGCTTGCAAAAGCCTTAGGATTAGGCAGAAGAATCTAAGAGAAGATTTGCAGGGGTATTATGCCGCAGAATTGAACCATGCTGCATGGCAGACGTTATTTGCAACCAACAAAACCTATCCGTACCCAAGTCAGCTTTTTTATAACTACCATGATTGCCATTTACATCCTGCGAAACATTTGGCTTTGATGTCATATCTATTCTCTACACCTGACTCATTTCTATCAAAATACCATAGCGCTAATGAAGATTTAGAAAAGCACTATAAATCCAGTATCTCAGTTCGAAGGCGTACAAGCGACAGCTTAAAAAGTAAGTTGATTCTGAGTCTATTTAGACAGGGAAAAAGCCTTCGTAACATTGCCAAACAGGTCAAGTTAAGTGTTACTGCCGTCAAATCAAAGGTTGTTGCTGGTGGCGGGAAAGTGAAAAGCCGCGCATCTAAGATTTTTGAAAATGACCGCAGAGCGATATTGCGCAAACTGATGATGGGCATCCCAGCTAAGGATATTGCAAACGGACTTAATTTAAGTACAGGTGCTATTGAGCAAGTATTGACCCAACATCCAGAACTTGTTGAACAACGTAAGCACCTCCGTTTTAGGGCAAAGCTTGTAAAGCATCGTAAATCTTTGTCACTAGCAATGAAGAAGTTTCCTAGATATTCACGCAATCAACTTAAGCATAAATTTAACGCTAGTTATTTGTGGCTTTTTAAGCATGACAAAAATTGGCTATACCGACATTTACCATCCCGCAAGCAATATATAAAACTGGAGAAATAAAATGACTGATGAAAAATATGAACTTAATGTTAAAGGTTTAGTTAATGAATTTGTCTCAGACAATGGGCCTAGCTTTAACTTTTTAAGAGGTGATTACAAAAGTAAAGAAGAGCGAGAGGCTGGTGAAAAGCAGCAATTAGAACGAGCCATAAATTCATCAAATATTGGTCTAAACAAGAAGCAATAGATTGAACATTTAAATTCGTATGACAGCAGCTTAGTACCTAACCTCTATGCTTCTTTGCTAATTTCGGAGCTTATTGTATGTAATTAAGGAAGCAAATTTATTCCAAATTGTTTCAGCAATAACGAAAACAGCCAAAAACAAATTATCGTTACTATTGAGCTGATGAGTAACGATACCCAAAAACTGTAGCGTTGCATCAGCGTGGGGAAAATAAAAAACATTGGTAACGTCGGAAGAACATACCAAAAGGTGTACCAAGCATGATTGGCTATTTTCTCTGACGGCTGCTTTTCAACATATAACCAAATCATGGTTAAAATGGTGACTGTCGGTAATGCCACTATCAGTGCGCCTAGTTTATCATTTCGTTTTGCTAGCTCTGATGCCACGACAATGACCGTAGAGGTGATCAAATACTTAGTTATTAGCCAACCCATATAATACCCTTAAATCTAAAAACCGATTGCCTATCGGTTTTTGTTGTGACAATATAGCCAGCGAATTAAATAGAGTAAAGTGTTATGCAGTTAGGTGAACTAGAAAAGTTAGTGCTTCAACATTTCTGGAATGTCAAAGAGGCGGACGCAAAGCAAGTACATAAAGTACTGGGGCTTGCACGTGGTAATTCGTTAAATACCATTCAAAGTACGCTTGATAGGTTATTTAAAAAAGAGTTACTTAAGCGAACTAAACAAGGCCATGCGTATTGTTATTCAGCCAGAGTAGATCGTGAAGGTTTAATTGCTCAGCTTATTTCAAATGTGACCAGTGACTTTGTTGAAGATGGTGAAAACAGCTTAATAGCCGCTTTTAGTTCCGCTTCAGCACAACTTAATGACGCACAACTCGATACATTAGAAAAAATGATCGAAAAACAGCGCCAGTTGAGAAAGGAACAGGCTTAATTATGTTAGTTGGAGATATGGCAATCGCACTAAACTTGCTCAGTGTTGCAGTGCTTGCATTTGTGATCGGTATTGCAAGTGTAGCTGTCGTATCTCGTTTTGTGTTGTTCAGGCTCAATCAAGTCAGTTTTAATAGTCAAAAATTTATAATGTGGTCTCTTGTTAGTGCGCCTTGGTGGATAGCACTTTCTTGCATCGGTTACTTTATGCCCTACTCGATAGGGCTTGATAAAATTTTTAAAATAAGCTGGTTCGAAGATTTTGCCCATTGGCACCATATCGATATTTTCAGCTTTTCAAGTTGGCACGCGTTAACATTGCTTTTGGCATTGATCTATTTAGCATGGCGCGTAGCAAAGACTATCTTAGCTAGGACCAAACAATCTATCGCATTATCGAGTTTGCTAAGCTTTTCTGACGCACAAGATGCTAAGACGACTAATGGCAATCAATATTTCTTGATGCCTGTTAAAGTACCTGTTGCTTTTACTACAGGCTTTATATCGCCCAAGATCTACGTATCAACCGGACTACAAACCCAAGTTAGCGATGAACAACTTAATATCATCGTTAATCATGAGCTTGCCCATGTAACGGCAAGAGATCCGTTATTTAAAGTGCTCTTCACGGCACTAGCCAGCTTCTATCCATCACGTATAAAACAAACCCTAATTGAGCAATATGTCTTAATGACGGAAAAGATAGCCGATAATGAGGTCTCTAAAGAATACGACCACCTTGATGTCGCACAGACATTGATTGACGTCGCTAGGCTTCAAAAGGCACTTCCTACGGATTACGATCAGGCTCCTGTTAGCTACTTCGGACATGATCACACCAGTCTTCGTGTTGAGCGGTTATTAAATCCAATTAATAAACCATCACTTACCACTATCTTCATTACTCTAGCATTATTGGTAACTATGCCTGTATTTGCTGCATCCACGGTCGATAGTTTCCATCACTTTATCGAAACTTTTTTCATCCATTAATTAAGGATATGGAATGAGATTTAACCCATATAAAAACAAGCGTAATGGCAACAGCCAAAAACCGATTAGCTATCGGTTTTTGGCTATTGGTATAGCTGTAACAACGGGAGTTGGTTTAGCAATACCAACCCCCTCTTTGGCTAATTCGCAGTCCCAGCAGCAAATACAGTCATCACATCAGATTATTAATCTGAGCAAGGCTGTGACCATGACTCTGGAAAGTCATCCCGAACTGAAAGCCTTGGTAGCTGAAGAAGCTGTGTGGCAAGGCAATATCGAGCAAGCTGCCATTGGAGAACGCCCTCAAATAGGTTTAATGATTGAGGATGCGTTAGGGACAGGTGAGCATAGTGCATTAAAAAGTATGCAATCGACACTCACTTACTCTTGGCTACTTCAACAAGATCAAATTGATGGCAGAGTTAATGCGGCAAAAAGCCAAGCAAGTGCAGTAATAGTAGAGCAAAAAATAAAAGCACTCGATCTTTCTGCGATTGTTGCAAAGCAGTTTGTTGAAATCTTGATAAAGCAAGAGCGCTTGAAATTAAATCAATTAGCAGTTTCTCAGGCACAGGAAGTGGTTGACGCGATTGCCAAAAGAGTAAAAGCGGGTAAAAGTTCCAATGTTGAAATGCGCTTGGCTCAAGCCGAGCTGGTTCGAAGAAATCTCGCTGTAGAAGATTTAGAGCACGAATTAAAAGCCAGTCATTATCAACTGTCATCCTTATGGGGCAAGCCTCAGGCTGAGCTTAAATTAACGGGGAATTTAATGCTTAAGCCGGAAATTCCCTCGGTAGAAAGCCAGCTAATCAAGCTTAAGGAAATCCCACAAATACAGCAGTTTGTTAATGAACAACGTATCGCTCAGTCTCAAATGGAGCTTGCACGCATTGAAGCAAAACCTCAGTGGCAACTCACTGCGGGATTGAAACGATATGAAGCGACAGATGACTTTGGTTTAGTGGCGGGTATCTCTATTCCTTGGGGGAATGCCAATAGAAATGCAGGAACAATAGCGGCCTTACGCGCAAAACAAGATGTACTGGCAACTCAGCAACAAGCCTTAATGCAGAAACTTGATGCACAGCTATATGTACTATTGCAAGAAATGGCGCATTCCCACCATGTCATTGAAACGATTCAAGCTGAAATTATTCCCGTACTAGAAACCGCATTGACTGAAGCAAGTCAGGCATTTGATATCGGCAAGCTTAGCTACAACCAGTGGAGTAATATCCGTAGAGAGCTACTTAGCGCCCAAAATCAGTTACTTGATGCATATCAATCTTTGCACTTACAACATATTGAAATTCAACGTCTAACTGGCGTGTCCGTTAGTGATAGCGAGTAGAACCGTGAGCAAACTTATGAAAAATAAAAATATCCTGTTGTCACTGAGCTTGGCGATACTTATCTCATTAACAGGTGTCATCGCACCTAATGCTGTTGCATCATCAACACCAGCAACAGAGCAAGCTGAACCAGAGAAAGGTCCACACCGTGGGCGCATGTTACGATATGGTGACTTTGCAATAGAGCTATCTATTTTTGAAACAGGTGTGCCACCAGAATTTCGAGTTTGGGCGACTAATGATGGACAGCCTATCGATCCAAAGAAAGTCGATTTAAACGTAAAATTAATTCGCTTAGGCGATGGTACTGATGATATTAACTTTAATGCCCAAGGTGATTTTCTTCGCGGTGATATGGTCATTTATGAGCCTCACTCTTTTGTTGTTGCCATTGAAGCCACTTATCAGGGTAAAAAGTACAATTGGCGATATGACAACTTCGAAGGTCGCACCACGATTGAACAGGCAGTTGCCGATGCAATGGAAATCAACACTGAAATTGCAGGCCCTGCGACCATTCATCAAACCATTCCCGCTTATGGCAAATTAAGTTTACCTGTGGACGCTAAGCGAAACATTGCTGCCCGTTTTGATGGTGAAATCACCAAGTTACATGTCAATTACGGTGAAACTGTTAAACAAGGCCAAACGCTGTTCACAGTAGAGAGTAATGAAAGTCTTAAACCCTACGTTATTAAATCGCCCACTAACGGTGTTGTTACCCAGTTATTCGCAAACGCGGGTGAGCAAACGGGTGGTAGAACCTTACTGACCATTACTAATTTTAATCGCCATATTGCCAAATTAGCGGTTTATCCTTCGGATTATTCCAAGGTGAAACTGGAAACGCCAGTAACGTTAAACGTTGAAGGTCATGAGGAAACCCTAGCTGGTAAGGTGTCATTTATTGAGCCTAGCGTGAGAGATGATCAGGCAAGAATAGTTTGGGTCGAATTAGCTGATGGCCTCTTTTCTGAAGGCAGTTTTGTTAAAGCTGACATAGAAATTGCCACTATTGATGTGCCACTGGCAGTTAAACGTGTGGGCTTGCAAGGCTTTAGAGATTTTACTGTCGTTTACGCCAAAGTGGGTGAGCAGTATGAAGTTCGTATGCTTGAGTTAGGCCGCGCTGGAGGCGAATGGATTGAAGTATTAGGTGGCTTAAAAGCGGGAACCGAATACGTGACCGACAATAGCTACATCTTAAAAGCCGACATTGAAAAGTCTGGCGCATCACACGATCACTAGGAGTGTAACAATGTTGGAGTCAATTTTACGCTTTTCAATAAAGCGCAAATTCCTTGTGATGGTGATGGTGTTAGCGGTTTCAGGTCTAGGTATTTGGAATTTTACCAAACTACCGATTGATGCAGTGCCCGATATCACCAATGTGCAGGTAATGATCAATACCGAAGCGGCTGGTTTTACTCCGTTAGAAGTTGAGCAAAGGGTAACCTTTCCGTTAGAGACCGCGTTGTCGGGTTTACCGGGGTTGACCTATACCCGCTCAGTTTCTCGTTATGGCCTATCTCAAGTGGTTGCAATATTCAGTGATGATACTGATGTCTATTTTGCCCGTCAGCTTGTTAATGAGCGTTTATCAGCGGCACGCGCTGAATTACCGCTGGGCTTAGAGCCTCAACTTGGGCCAATTGCGACAGGTCTTGGTGAAATATTCATGTTCACCGTTGATGCTGAGCCTGATGCTACACATGCTGATGGCACGCCTATAACACCAACGGATTTACGCACCGTACATGACTGGACAATAAGACCACAGTTAATGCGGGTTCCGGGTGTAGTAGAAGTGAACCCGATAGGGGGATTTGAGCGTGAAATATTAGTCGCTTTCAAACCTGAAAAGTTACTTGCTTTTGGGCTGTCACAAGCCGATGTGGTTGATGCAATTTCGCAAAACAACCAAAACCAAGGTGTAGGCTTTATTGAGCAAAATGGCGCACAGTGGTTGTTAAGGCTGCCCGGTCAGGTTACTGATATGACTGCCATTGGTAATATTCCGCTTAAGTCGGTTGATGGTTCATCAATTTATATAAAAGACGTAGCCGATATTGAAAACGGCAAAGGGCTAAGAACTGGCGCTGCTACACAAAATGGTCGTGAAGTGGTAATGAGTACTGTGTTCATGCTTATTGGTGAAAACAGCCGCACCGTTGCCCATGCAGTGGGAGAAAAGCTCAAGGAAATTAACGCCACTTTGCCAGAAGGTATTGTCGCAACTGCTGTTTATGACCGTACTAAATTAGTAGATAAAACCCTCAAAACAGTTCAACTTAACCTGACCGAAGGGGCGATACTGGTAATCGTTGTACTCTTTGTTCTTTTAGGTAACTTCAGAGCCGCATTCTTAACTGCCTTAGTGATCCCTTTTGCCATGTTAATGACAGTGACAGGTATGATACAAACTCGTGTGAGTGCAAACCTGATGAGTTTAGGCGCGTTAGATTTTGGTTTGTTAGTCGATGGTGCCATCATTATCGTAGAAAATTGTCTTCGCAGGCTAAGTCAAGCAGGAAACAATCCTCTGCCGCTAAAAGAACGTATGGAACTCGTGTTCGAAGCAACAAAAGAAGTCATACGCCCAGCGCTATTTGGCGTGTTTATTATCACCGCTGTTTACTTACCAATTTTTGCCTTAGAAGGTGTTGAAGGCAAAATGTTCCACCCGATGGCGATCACCGTGGTTATCGCTTTACTTAGCGCTATGGTGTTATCGGTTACCTTTGTGCCCGCTATGGTTGCCTTGTTATTTAAAAAGCCTGTGAAAGAAAAACATAGCCCAATAATTCGTGGTGCTGCTGTTCTTTACAAGCCCGCTTTGAGCTGGGTATTAAAAGCCCGCTGGTTAGTTGTTGTAGTCGCAACAGTATTAGTGGGTTTGTCAGGTTATCAGGCAACTAAGCTAGGTAGTGAATTTGCGCCTAATTTGGATGAAGGTGATATTGCCATGCACGCGCTGCGGATTCCGGGTACATCACTGTCTCAAGCAATCGCGCTTCAGGAATCCTTAGAATATAAAATTAAACAAATGCCAGAAGTTGAGCGCGTTTTTGCCAAAATAGGAACGGCCGATGTTGCAACCGATGCCGTGCCGCCAAGTGTCGCTGATAACTTTATTATCTTGAAACCTCGCGAGTTATGGCCTGATCCTGACAAAACTAAAGTACAAATCGTAGAAGAGCTAGCCGCGCTAGTAGAGCCAATTCCGGGTAACCGCTATGAGTTTTTACAGCCAATACAAATGCGTTTCAACGAATTATTGGCAGGGGTCAGAGCTGAACTTGCGATAAAAGTGTTTGGTGATGACTTTGATACGTTGACCACGTTAGGCGATGAGATAGAGGGTGCAATCTCTCAGGTTGAAGGTGCCGTAGATATACAAGTTGAGCAAACTACTGGGTTACCTATGCTTAATCTTGTACCAAACCGTGAAAAACTGATGCAGTTTGGCATTAACATCAGCCAAGTACAGTCTCAAGTGGCAACGGCTATGGGCGGTACAATCGCAGGTAAGTTTTATCAAGGCGATGTCCGTTCTGATATTGTAGTGCGTCTTGCAGAGTCTAAACGTAATGATATCGATTCATTACCTTATTTACCGATAACTTTGGCTGATGGACATTCAGTACCGCTTAAAGAATTAGTTGATATTGAGTTGATATCTGGTGCAAACCAAATTAACCGTGAAAATGGTAAACGGAGAGTGGTGGTAACTGCCAATGTTCGCGGAAGAGACTTAGGAAGTTTCGTTGGTGATATTAAAACGGTTATTGAAGAAAACGTAGAAGTTCCAGCAGGCTACTGGGTGGAATATGGCGGCACTTATCAAAAACTGCAATCCGCTTCAGAGCGCCTGAGTATTGTTGTACCTGTCACTTTAATCATGATTGTTGGTTTGTTAATCCTCGCACTTAACTCATTTAAAGATGCCATGATCATCTTTACGGGGGTTCCGCTCGCATTAACTGGTGGTATTGCAGCGCTGTTACTACGTGATATTCCATTCTCAATTTCGGCAGCGGTTGGCTTTATTGCCTTATCGGGCATCGCCATCTTAAATGGACTGGTTATGGTGTCGTTTATTAGAGAGCTGCGCAAAGATGGGCTGGCACTTGATAAAGCAATCTTTGACGGTGCGCTGACGCGTCTTCGACCTGTGTTAACAACGGCACTCGTTGCATCATTAGGTTTTATTCCTATGGCGCTAAATACGGGCATAGGCTCAGAGGTTCAGCGGCCTCTAGCAACAGTGGTCATTGGCGGCATTATTTCGTCAACGATTTTGACCCTGTTTGTCATTCCTGCCTTGTATAGAATTTTACATAAAGAAAAGGAGTCTATTTTGACTGATGTTGAAGTATTGGAGTCACAAGATGCCAAGTAACATGATTAAAGTACTGACCTATCTGACGATTGCGCTGTTAGCGCTTATCAGTGTTGAAGCTTTGGCTCACGGAGTTGATGACAAAACCAGAGCGTTTTTAGAGCAAAATACGGGTGTTCAGTTTATTCCATTCTTATACATAGGCGCTAAGCATATGATAACGGGCTATGACCATTTGTTGTTTTTAGTCGGTGTTATCTTCTTCTTATATCGCAGCCGTGACGTACTTTTGTACGTCACTATGTTTACTATCGGACATAGCACAACATTGCTATTTGGCGTGTTAAGCGATATTCAAGTTAATGCTTATTTAATTGATGCCATTATCGGTTTTTCTGTAATTTATAAGGGCTTCGATAATCTAGGTGGCTTTAAGCGTTGCTTTAATTGGCAACCTAATACCCAATGGGCGGTGCTGATTTTTGGTCTGTTTCATGGCTTTGGTTTAGCAACCAAGTTACAAGAATTCAGCCTTCCGGATGATGGCTTAGTGACCAATTTAATTGCGTTTAATATTGGTGTCGAGCTTGGTCAATTTGCGGCACTTGCACTGATACTTATTTTGATAAATGCGTGGCGAAAATTACCGTCATTCCAACGATTTTCAACAATTACCAATGGCGCATTAATGAGCGCTGGTGTGATGTTGATGGGCTATCAACTTACAGGTTATTTCGTTATTTAATTGATTCAATCAATAGAAATACGCGACAAATTAGAGAAAACAAAAAGAGAATCTTATGCAACATACAGTTAGTACCAAAACACTCGTTAAAGCGAGTATCTCAGCAGTCGTCGTCGCGGCTATTACTCTGGTTACCTTTATCTTACCAGCAGAGTACAACATCGATCCGACAGGTCTCGGTGGCAAGTTAGGTTTAACAGCACTTGCACAAGCGGCTGAAATGGAAACAACGTCATTAGAGACGACTAAAGGCACCGATGAGTTTCAAACAATAGAAGTGACCGTTCCAGCGGGACGTGGCATTGAATATAAATTCTATATGAAACAGCATGAAAAAATGACCTATGAATGGTTAACCGATGGTGCTTCATTGTACTTCGATTTACATGGTGAGCCTGAAGGCGACACAACGGGATATTTTGAAAGCTACACCATTGCTACAGCTAATGAAATGAAAGGCAGCTATACCACGCCATTTACTGGCTCTCATGGTTGGTACTGGAAAAACAAATCAGATAAGTCTGTTTCTATACAGCTACTGGTTAAAGGGCAATATGAAGTTATTGGCCTTAAACAATAACGACTTGAAACTTAATATCAGATATCTAATGGGAACTAAAATGAACAAACTAATATCAATTGTTGCACTTTGTGGTGCCTTGCTTACTGGTAACGTACAAGCTCATGGTGATCATGGGGTTATCAGCGGTCAGAAAGCAATTAGCATTTCTGCCACCTTGATCAAAAAGATGACATTTAAAGACGCGGGTTTTGAAGTTGGTAAGTTAGATGAGTCATGGAAGAATATTGATAAATCTCAACTTTCGATTGCTAATGTTGAAGACAATTTTTACGTTGTTAGTGCGTCTAATCCTAGCAATGAAAATAAGCTTTATTTCCAAATTGCTAAAAACGGTCAAGTTATAGCGGTTAAAGATAAAAACGATTTTTGATGAACAAGAGGCTCCTCTTTGCAACATAAGAGAAGCCTTTAACCTGCCATGATTCACAAACTTTATTAAAATAAGTTGGGTCAAAACCTTTTGAGTTATTGGGATAGTCACAAACTCTATTCAATTTTCGGCCTCAAGAAAGCCTTATAAATTAGACACCCGACTCACAAACTTTATTAGCGTAAGACAGAGATGTCAGTCGGGAATTAAGTTTGTGACTAGCGCAATTAAGTTTGTGACAGTAATTAAGTTCGTGATTATGACAATTGAAGTTGGGAACAGGCCTAATCTAGTTGGGAACTAGGTGACTGGCCCATGAAAAGCGAGTATTACGGAAGTGATGCTCGCTTTTTTGTTGCCTCTTCAATACGGTATTTACGTTAACAAACGAATCATTGTGTTTATATGCAGGCACTGACCTTTGCCAGAATTTAAAGCAGTACGACCATCTACAGTGTCAATATTCACATCAGAAGATTCTGTAGGACTACCAAAAGACACCTCTCTACCGTAAAAAGCACGCTGGTATTGGGACTATCTGGTCCATTTCGATGAGGTTAAGCAGCAAATGAATCTTGGTATGCCTCAAACGACCAACATTGATATGAACAGTGTGGCTTCGCATGAAAAACGCAAAGAATAAGTGGCGTAGACCGCCGTTGTATATTGCCTTAATTGATTGTAACGCTGTATCTCACAACGATTAAATCCAGTTATTTTTCAACACAGAAAAATTGAGCTAGTCGATTGGTTGATTACTATTTATACTGATTTCAACTTTTATGGCCCGGTAGTGTTGTCTCTTTATTGGTGTCGACTTCAAACAGGCGATTACTTGTCTGGTGAATAATCTTTTAAAGCACGGGGCTTTGCAAATGAATGAAGAGGAATACATTTCCACCAGGCTCGATGCTCAAATAGCTTGGTATGACAACAAGAGTCAGCGGGCTCAAAGTTGGTTTAAACGGCTACGAGGAATCGAAGTGGTGGCAGCGTCTTCTATTCCTGTGATTGCCGGGATAGCGCCTGAGCACCCCGCAACCATTATTATAATTGCAATATTAGGTGGGCTGATAGCCGTACTGTCAGCGCTGATAAGCCTGAATAAGTATCAGGAAAACTGGCTGGAATACAGAACGACTTGCGAAACCCTTAAGCATCAGAAATTCTTGTATCTGACAGGCTGCGAGCCTTATCACACTGTCGAGGCCTTTACTGAGTTTGTTATAAAGATTGAGGGGTTAATTTCAAAAGAAAACAGTAATTGGAATAGCTATGTAAAGTCTCCAGCTAAAAAAGATCAGCCATAGTGAGTCTGTGTCGCTCGCTAACGCCGCGAACAAAAGGCTGGGTTGCATATTCCGCTTCAGTATTGTTGATACCACTCACACTGAGTGTGTTTTTACTGGCAATTATGGGTGATTATGTTCTCATAGGCGTTGTGGTGAGCGTGTTGCTTTTTGGCGTAGGGATACTGCTATACAGTTACGGCGAATCATTGCTCGCCCCCACCGTAAAAGAAGTGCTGGAAAAAGACACCCGGCCGCCCGTTATTTTCTTGCGACCATTCGAAAAAGATCTGCACTTTGTTGAAGACCAGGAAGAAATATTTATAGACCCAAGTGGAACAAGAAGCACCCGTTTTGAAGAATTACTGACCCCTTTAAACGCACTGGGCCCCTTGATCTCGATAGCTGATCCAAGCGCAAAAGGCCGCTTTGCGGGTACACACCATGGTGGAGCTTATCGAGAATATGTCAGTGTTGATGACTGGCAGACACGAGTCACTGAATTTCTTCGTACGGCAACTTTGGCAGTATTAATTGTAGGGGAGTCTGATGGTATCACCTGGGAGTTTGAGCAAGCCCGTAAACTGTTACCGCCGCAATCTATATTGCTCTGTTTACCCGATGTAATGCGTATCAGTAACAAATCCAATTACGAGCATATTTACTGGGATTTCAACGAGCAATTTAAGCGCATTTTTGGCAGTGAATTACCACCGCTGGAATCTGCCACCTATTTTATTGGGTTTGACCCACAGGGCAGCCCTTTCTTTCCTGATATTTCTGAAGAAGACATTGAGAAATTTAGTAAAAATGGTTTTACCTCTATCTTGATCTCGCATCAACTCGACTCAGTCTTGCACCGCCTGAGGCCCGACGTTAAATTACGCAGACAACGGCTCATCGGTACAGTATCGAAACGATGGCGCTTAGGGATTTTAATCCTGTTTGGACTCACCAGTATTCCTTTGTCGATACTTTTATTGGTAGTCATCTGGCGATAACAACACTTTTTTACTTACTAATACATGATGAACGCTTTCTCCACTTGCAAGCGGCCTCTGTGAGTTATCGCATGGCTTTTGTGCCTGCTTCAGGGAACGTATTTGCTCTGCAAACTATCGCTGCCATATATTGAGTTTGTCTGCAGAGCATTTGGGCACATTTTTTAGTTACGCTCCGCTGACCAGAGCTCCCCAATTATCCGGGGGGCTCTTTATAAACAAAATGGCTTAAGAACCGAGTTGCTTCACCATGGCTGTAGCCACACTGTGAGCGCTTGCCGGGTTCTGGCCGGTGATAACACGGTCGTCTTCTACCACGAATTCCTGCCATGGCTGTACTTTGTTGAATCGTGTCGCTTTGCGGGCCAGTGCCTCTTCCAGCAAAAACGGAATGTCATTAATTGTGCCGTAGTCGACTTCTTCTTCACGCGTAAAACTTGTGACTGATTTATTCGCCAGAAGAGCTTCGCCTGAGCTCAATGTAATGGGCAATAAAGCTGCAGGGCCGTGGCAAACCGCGCCAATTAATCCGCCTTTTTCGTAGTGAGTTGCGGCCAGCTTGGCAAAGTCTTGATTGCTGGCTAAATCGCTCAGCAGTCCAAAACCACCAGGGTAAAAAATGGCATCGTAATCGTCGATGTTTACCTCGGAAACCGGTAGGCTGCTATTCGTACGGTTTTTAAAATTTTCGCTGGCTAATACCTGTTGGTTAACCTCATCGCCCTCAATGTCGGTACCGTAAACAGGCACCTGGCCGCCTGCTATTGAGGCAATGTCATAATCAAATCCATGTTGGGTAAACACGTGAATTGCATGGGTGATCTCGGGTGAAAAGGTGCCGTTGGCCTGGTCGGTGGTGCCAAGCGTAGCGTGATTAGTTACAGGGATAAGTATTTTTTTCATGAAAGTTCCTCATAGTCAGTTTCATTGTTCATTTGCAATCACTATAAAACGTCCCTCATTGAATGATAATATGCTAATTTTTGGAAATACTGTTGTTGTACAGCAATAATAGAGGCAGTGCTTTGGATAGTTTTGAAGGGATCGTCGAATTTATAGCGGTAGCTGAGAGCAGAGGTTTTTCAGCCGCGGCCAAACAGCTCGGTTGTAGCACCAGCCATGTGAGTCGTCAGCTGGCCAGACTGGAGGAGCGCCTGGGGTGTGTTTTACTTTCACGTACCACCCGGCTGGTGAGTTTGACTGACACTGGCGCGGTGTATTATCAGCAGGTTAAAGATCTGCTCACCGGCTTACAGCAAGCTAATGAGCTGGTGAATCTACAGCAAATTAATCTTACCGGTACTTTACGAGTAAGTGCGGCTGGTGGCTTTGCCGAACACTATGTGGCCCCGGCGCTGATGAGTTTTGCTCAGGCCCACCCTGAGTTAACCATTGATATGGACTTTAACAGTCGCATGGTTAACTTTGTTGAAGACGGCATTGATTTTGCCATTCGCTATGGTGAGCTCTCCGATTCGAGCCTGATCGCTCGTAAACTGGTTAACCGGCCAATGATGGCAGTAGCCGCCCATGATTACCTTCAACAATATGGTGAGCCGAACCAGCCGGGCGATTTAAAAAATCATAGTTGTATTGTTACCAATAATGATACCTGGAAGTTCATCCATAATGGCGTACCGGAAAGTGTAAAAGTAAAAGGGCGCTGGCGAAGCAATAACGCTAATGCTGTGTTGCAAGCTTGTGAGCAGGGGCTGGGCATAGCCTACATGCCCAAAAGCACGTTTACCGAAGCAGTGAAAGGCGGCCGCGTGACCCCGATACTACAACCCTATTGGGGAAGCGGCTCAAGTAGCTGGATTGTTTATCAGAACAGGCGCTTTATGCCCCTGCGGACCCGTATGGCCATTGATTTTCTGGTGCAGTATTTTGCCCGGTGGCGAGAAGATGAGGATATATAACATTATCCAGCGTGGCTTTAGTAGTAATCAACTTGCTGAATTGGCAACAAGTTGAGCTTATCCCTGATAAATCACGTAGGTACCTATAATGATTATGAATAGCGTGTCGCATTAGCGTGTGACGAGTAGTGCGCTAACAACGAATTAGGTAGGGAGCCTCATTATGCAAAAAATACCCGCGCGGAAAAAGCTACTGTTTTTTATGACGCTACTCACCACATCGTTTGTGGCGTTTGCTCAAAGTGCCTCGTCAGCACAAGTTAAGATGGAAGGCAGCGAGGGCACAATGCTCACTGGCCAGGTAATGGCCTCGTTTGATCAACCCTGGGCAATGACATTTTTACCGGATGGCCACAGTCTGGTAACCGAAAAAGAAGGTGTCATCTGGCTGCTCGATAAAAATCAGCAAAAGCGGTTTTCAGTTGATAACGTGCCAAGTGTTACCGCAAGAGGACAGGGTGGTCTGGGGGATGTGATTATCCATCCTGATTTTGCCACCAACAATACCGTTTATGTGTCGTACATTGAGCGCGACCCACAAGACGATGCGTTCAGCGGCGCTGTGATTGAGCGCGCCACGCTAAACATCACTAACAACAGCGCAAGCTTGTCAGACCGTGAGATTATCTGGCGCCAGTCACCTAAAGTGACCGGTAACGGGCACTATTCGCATCGCATGGTGTTTTCGCCCGACGGTTACTTGTTTATTACCTCAGGTGAAAGGCAAAAATTTACGCCAGCGCAAAATATGGCAATGAATCTGGGTAAAATCCTGCGCTTAAACGACGATGGCAGTGTGCCGGACGATAATCCTTTTGCCGGCAACGGCAATGTTACCGGGCAAATATGGACCCTTGGTCACCGCAACCCGCTGGGTATCGATTTTGATGCCGAGGGCAATCTGTGGGCGCATGAAATGGGGCCTCGCCACGGTGATGAGCTTAATATTATTGAAAGAGGCCGCAACTATGGTTATCCCATGGTTTCACAGGGCGACCATTATTCGGGTACAAAAATTCCCAACCATGAAGACTTCCCGATCTTTAAATCGCCAGAAAAGGCCTGGGTTCCTGCTATCAGTCCGGCTGGGTTCATTATTTATAAAGGAACTATGTTCAGCGACTGGACCGGCAATGGTTTCATTGGCGGGCTGTCTTCTAAGGCCTTAGTGCGCGTGGCTTTTGATAAGGATGACAAAGGCGCCTGGAAGGTCGAAGAGGCAGAGCGTTATGAGTGGGGGAAACGGGTTCGCGAAGTCGAGCAGGATGATAAAGGCAACATCTATGTGCTGGAAGACAAAGAGGGTGGCCGCTTAATCAAAATTCAGCATAACAATTAATTCGTAATCCGGATGACAGCATGGCTTTGGCCATGCTCTTCCGGTTGTTATCTTCTCTATGCAGTGCCAGCTGTTTGCGACAGCATGTCAAATCACTGTGCATACCGACGGAAAAATTGACTTAACACTTTGTCTCCAAAGAGTTTTTATACCTGTAGATGTAAAGCAATACGCCTGACAAGTTGTTTGTCGGATAAACAGTGTGTATAAGCTGTCATAAATTAACGCAAGCGCCAGACCTGACTATCAGTTTTAAAGCTCTAATGGCAATTGCCGATAGTTGTTTTTATGCCGCTAAAGCGGCTGGTAATAATACCCGGATTGGCGTGGAGTCTGCGCAGGATCCTATGCTATTTGAGGGTGAGGCATTGTTACCGCGAATAGAAAGTTTATTGGATAACGAACTGGTCGTTTTCCGACGCGCTGGTGGCTAGTTGGCGATTATGGAAAACACGGTAATTATTTGGAATTGAGCTAAACTTTCTATAAGTGTACGATTATGAAAGAAATTTACAAAACACTGCTTAGTGCTTGTATAGGAAGACAATGTTTTCAGATAAACGGGAAATGACAAACTTCGGCGACTCCTATGATGCGGCAGAACTGAGATTTTTGGATCTTATCTGTTCACTTGCCAAAGTGTCTATTCAGGGGTACGACAAGCACAGAAATGTCATCTACTGGAATGATTCGAGCGAAGAAATTTATGGGTTTCCTCGTGAAGAGGCCATCGGTAAAAAACTTGAAGAGCTGATTATTCCTCCTGCCATGCGGGATGAAGTGTTAATGCTGCACCAACAGTGGCTGGATCAGGGCATCCCAATCCCGTCTGCTCAGTTACCACTGCAACGTAAAGACGGCAGTATCGTGCACGTCTTCTCTTCGCATGTCATGCTCAAGGCCAATACTGATTCGCCGGAGATGTTTTGCATCGATATTGACCTGAGTGAACAGCATGCGGCGCGGGAAAAGCTGGAGCAGATGGCGTCTACCGATTTACTTACCGGTCTGCCCAATCGTCGTCATCTCGAAAACACCCTGCAGAGCCGCATTGAACAGGCTCAACAAACCGGTGATAACTTCGGGCTTTTCTTTCTCGATCTGGACATGTTTAAAGAGGTTAATGATACGCTGGGCCATTCCTGGGGCGATGAGCTGTTGCGAGCCGTTTCGCAACGCTTGCACGAGTGCCTTGACGGTAAAGGGCTCATTACCCGGTTTGGCGGTGATGAGTTTGTGGTGGTGAGCGATGCTCTGAATGAAACCGGTGCCAGTGAACTTGCTGGCAAGCTAACTGATTGCTTCGAGCAAGCATTTGAGCTGAGTGGTGAAAGTGTGCGAATTACCCTTAGCGTGGGCATTAGCCTGTATCCTAAGGATGGCGATAAAGCCGGCGATCTGCTCAAAAACGCGGATTTGGCCATGTACGATGCAAAAGCCAAGGGGCGCAATCGCTACGAATTTTTCAGTGAATCCCTGGCTTTGCAACTTCAAGAGCAGCGCACCCTGGCCGCGCAGTTACACGAGTCGCTGAATAACAACGAATTTGAATTGGTGTATCAGCCGCAGTTTGATTTAACCACGGGTAGAATTGCTGCCTGTGAAGCCTTATTGCGCTGGCGGCCCTCTCAGGAAGTGGCCAGTGTTTCACCGGGGGTTTTTATTCCGGTTGCTGAGCGCACCGATCTTATCCTGCATATTGGTCGCTGGGTGATGGAGCAGGCCTGTCGGCAGGTTAAGGCATGGCGTGATCAAGGCATTAAAATTCGGGTCGACATCAACGTGTCTGGTCGGGAATTGGTTGAGCCTGGTTACTTTGCCGGGCTCGATGATTGCCGTGCGCGTTACGGGCTCGAACCTCAGGATATTGGTATCGAACTTACCGAGAATATCCTCATTAAAGCGGGTAGCGACGCACTCGAAGAGCTTAAAAAACAGCGTGAAAAAGGTGTTGAAATCTCGGTAGACGATTTTGGTGTGGGTTATTCATCGCTGAGTTATCTGAAACACTTCCCGGTGAGTCATCTTAAAATTGACCGTACGTTCCTGAAAGATGCCCCTGAAAGTGCTTACGACGGCGCACTGATGGAAGCAATCGTAAATGTGGGTCACAAGCTCGACTTATTTATTGTAGCCGAGGGCGTAGAAACCGCTGAGCAGTCCCGCTATTGTCAGGAGCTCAAAGTTGAGTACGCTCAGGGCTTTTTGTACGCTAAGCCAATGCCAGCCCGCGAGCTTGAAGTCCTTCTTATTAGTAGTAAAAAATAAAAGTGAACCGGTGAGTTCACTTTTAATATAGAGTCGAGGTAAATTTAAAAGTAGAGATATTTATTGGAAAGTATTAGAGCGCTTTTCATCTTTCCCAAATTGTCCCCATTGGACATCACCGTGATTATCGCCACCGAGGTCATAAACGAAAACGACTGGCGCTTTAGTTTCAGAACTACCAGATAGAACTATTTCATTGCGCCCATCTAAATCTATATCACCGATGGCTGGAGTAATCGGAATTCCGTGGACACTCGCAAAGTCATCTATTATTTTGGGGAACCCTGATAAAAGCTTACCATGATTACTGAAGGCTAGAAGACGTCCTCTACCTTCGATTGGTCTAAAACCATATTGTGTAGCATCATCCCCTATAGTTACACTAGGTCCATGATTCTTAAAGTAAATAACTATATCTTGCGCTCCATCACCATCAATATCACCTACTACAGGATAAATACCAAGATGTGAAAATCCTCCCAAAAAATTATATCTTTGGGGCCAACCATCCAATATTTGATATCGATTCTGTTTATATGTGTAAACGAACAAATAAGAGTCGCCCGCCACAATAATCTCTGGTATATCATCATTTGTTAAATCAGCAAGAACAACGTGAGCATTATGTCCCATTACTAATTTTTCCTGGGGGATGGTTGCTTCTTTTACTCCTTCCATATTGTAAATTTTAAAAATTTGAGTGCCTGGCATATTTTCCATCGAAATGATTTCATTTTCCCCGTCACCATCTACATCGCCTACTACCAAAGTGTATGCTATCGGAGATGAATCAATTATCGGGAACCCCTCTTTAACGTTGCCTTGCAAGTCCGTTAAAAATATCCCTTCTGCTGCTTGTTTGCTGGCAAACAAAAGCTCAGTTCCGGGGGAGTTATCTAATTGACCAACAATCGGAGGTCTGAAGAAGTCATTACATTGATCAAATTCAAGAAAGTCACAATATAAATCTTCTTCCAAAACGCCTTCGTTTGAATATCTTAAAATGTTTGAAGGAGGAGTCGGCAGAAATATGCTTTCTTGCTGCATATCGCCAAATTTTGCAGTGGTAGGTGGGTAAATACTATTGCCTGGTCGTTCGAATAATACAGTGTTATTCAAAAAACTATCTTTAATGCCTACAGCAGAAGCAATCAATTTGTAGGAGGGATTATGCGGGTCGTCAATAGCGGAGAATCCCATTACGCCTTCCCCTTGATTATAACTAATGAGTTCAGTTCCTTCATGATTTAGCATTACAAGCCCACCACAAGGATAAATATTAACTATGATTTCCAGTTTTTCATCACCCTGTAAATTGGTTAGCAAAACACTGTTGTGAGGCCCGCCAAGATATTGGCATGTGGCATTTGTAATCCTATCTTTATCTTCATAGGGGAAACCCATTTCTAGGTTTGAGTTTCTTTCAAATTCCGCCTTTCCATAAACCTCATATGATTGAGCGTACGCTTTGGCTTTATTCACATCACCAATTATTGCATCAACTAATTGCTCATCTGATAACTCCTGCCATCCAATAAATGAATTTCGGATGTCATGATGGTATTTATCAAGGTTACTACGAACAATATCAGTAATATTGTTCGTTTCAATAAAATCATCGGTCGGTACGTAAAAGTCTATTTCTGCATCTATCTCAATATCCAATGCTATATCAAAGCTGCCTAGTTTGCCGTTAGAATAAAGCTGATCCCAGTCTAGTATCTGAAGCATCCAGGAAACATTTGTTTTGTAGTGATCTGGCAAAGTTTCTCCGTTAAGTGTCATATCCATTAAATGCATGTCTTCCTGACAATTTATTTCACCAAACTTATTAACCCCGATGTAAAAAGATACTGTCGTTCCAGTGTTACAGTAGGTCGCTCCGCCTGCTTCTGTTCTATTTAGCGACGTGCCTTGTTCGTCTAATTTATATTCAATGCCATAGACCAAACCTAAATGGTGTACAAAGCCATTGAGACGATGAGATTCGCGATAAGTGATATTAATAATGCTGGGAGCGCTTTCAACTTTGCCATCGTTAACGGTCAATTTAATTTGGTATTCCCCGATTTTATTTGCCGAAAATTCAGTTGTTGCAGCCCTGTCATTTGAAAAGGAATATAGACTATCTTCGGGAGCGCTGAGTACGTCCCAACGATATGTTAATGTGTCACCATCTTGATCAGTCCCAGATCCGTTAAGCGTTATGTTCTCGCCTATATTAACTTCCTTATTTACGCCGGCATTTGCGACAGGTTGATGATTTTGTGAGGCAGATTTATCGGTCTCCCCGGCTCCCCCTCCACATGCACTGAGTAAGATAATTAGAACGCAAAAAAAGACAGTGTTTTTATAATTCATTTGATACATCCATGTTTTTTAACTGAAATCCAGAGTGGATTTAGTTACGTTCCTGTTAATTTTAATGGCCCGATTAGATCATAAAACTAAAAATTAGACAATAGACTCAAATTGATCATGAGCGCGATAAGCTGGATGGTTGAATTTACACCGACTGTTGTGACTATTAATTATTTGCCGATAAGCCGGAGGAATTAGAACCAAAGAAGAGCATCCTATTTTGGTGCTCCCCTGGTTTTGTGACGTTACCTGAAGCTTATTTTTTGCGCATCAGTTGTAGCTGGGTGAAAAGCGGGAAGTGATCGGAGCCATACCCCGGTAGCCTTTCTACTCTTACCATCTCGAAATCCTTCGAGTGAAAAATGTGATCCAGCGGCCAGCGCACCAGCGGATATTTAGCGTGAAAGGTATTATAAAAGCCGCGCCCGATTCGGGGATCCTGGGCCTTGCTAAGCTTGCGGAAGCGTCGTGTGCTCGGCGACCAGGCCACGTCGTTTAAATCGCCGGATACAATCACCGGGTCGTTGTGTTCGGCCATTTCTTTGCCAATGATGGCTAACTCGGTATCCCGCGGGGCGGCAGACTCATTCTCGGTTGGGCTTGGCGGTTTGGGATGCAGAAAATAAACGGTTACCTGAGTGCCATTGATGTCGATTTGTACTTCCATAGACGGCACGTCATCTTCCACCACATAGCGGATCTGTTCGCCTTGAAAAGGTAGCTTGCTGTATAAATGCATGCCATAAAGATTTTCCAGCGGGCAGGCCAGGCGGTGCGGATACTCGGAGTGAATCGATGACATCGCGTCCTGCCAGTCATGGTTACTTTCCAGCAGGATTAGCATATCAGGCTGATATTGCCCCACCAGTTTCTTCAGCCCGTCGTAGTTATCGTTATACATATACACGTTACTGGTAAGAATACTCAGCGTACTGTTGTTATCCAGCTGGCTTATCTGCTTTACCTGCTTAGGCCAAAGCACAGTATAGGGGAGGATCCAAATCGCCTGATAGATACCTGCAAGTGCCAGGGCGGTCATCATCACTGCCGCTGTAACCGTGTGCTCCATCGCCTGAAAAGTCCAGCCAGTAATGCACAACAGAATGAGTACAAACAGCTGTAAACGGGGGAACTCCCACACTCTGATAAGCCAGTGTTTACCGGGCAGGTGCGGAGCCAGAGTCGTAAACAGCATAAATAAGCTTGCGATGAGCAGCGTGATGTACATTTGTCGTCCTTGATCAGCAGGTCCTGCAGGTAAGATACCTCTATTCCTTAACTTTTAATACTTTACTGCTGTATTCGAGCAACTATGGCGCTCAATTTTACTGGACCTTATAACTACTTTTATTATTTTGCTGCGCAGGCTAAATCTTCTTTGTTGAATGCCGGGCCATAATGGTTGGAATAAACTTGTAGGAGCGTTCTTCTGATGGTGTTTTTTCCTGAGCTAAATCCATAGCAATGGTTGCCGCTGTTGAGGCCATTAACTTGATCGGGTAGTGCATAGTGGTTAACTTTGGCCGACAGTACTGAGCCAGAATAACATCGTCAAATCCCATTACCGATACGTCGTTAGGCACATCCATATTATGGTCATAGAGCGTATTCATTACGCCAGAGGCCATGGCATCGTTATAGGCAAGCACTGCAGTAAACTCCGTCTGCGAGGCCAGCAGCTCCCGCATGGCTATTTCACCGCCTTGTTGGTTTGGTGACGAGATGGCAATGTGACTGTCCGGTAAAGGGATGTTGTGTTCGGCCAGGAAATTTCTGATACCTTGTAGTCTGTCCCGGGGATCTTCGATGTCAAAATCACTGCTGACAACAGCGATTTTTCGGTGCCCGAGGTTTACCACGTGCTCAGCCATTTTGTAGCCGCCAAGCACGTTGTCGAGCCATACGCATCGTTCACTGATTGCTTCGATATAACGGTTTATCAGTACAAAACCCGGCACCGTGCGGGCAATGTCGACCAGTGTTTTATCATCAAGAAATTTAGAGTGAACAATCATGGCTTTCACTCTGTGATCAAGCAGTGTTTCTATTGCGTCCAGTTCACTACTGGCGCTGGATGAGCCTGAACTCATTAAGAGTTGCGAGTTTGATTCGCGGGCGACAGTTTCGATGGCATTGGCGTAGGTAGCAAAGAAAGGATCCATCAATTCAGCCAATACTAACCCCAGCGACGTGCTTTTCTTATTGACCAGTGCTCTGGCATTAATATTTGGGCGATAGCCCATAGTCTTCATAACCTGTTTAACGTGCTCACGAGTTTTCAGGCCAACTTTGGGTCCATCATTAATCACGCGGGATACGGTTGCAGGGGAAACGTTTGCTGCTTTAGCTATATCTTTAATAGTTGTCACTTTATAACCTTAAATACTGCTCAAATAGCCGGGCCAGCGATTTTTTACTTCGCATTAACACTTTGCTTTGGTGAGAATAGCACAGCGCTTGTGTAATAAGCGAAACTAAAATGATTTTGCAATGAGTTTTTAGTCATATTGAAATTATACCTTAGTCCTGCTTTCCTTTAGTTGTAAATGCTTTTACCTAAAATTAACAAACTTTGTTGACAGAAAAGGGAAAACGTTTTACCTTTGTCTTAACTTAATCGATTAACCTTCATCGAAATGCATCGCTGAAGAGATTTATTAGAGGAACGTTGATCTTGAAAACAGTCAACCACTTGAAAACTATTGCGTCTTTAGCTGTTGTTCTGACAAACCTTGGGGTTGTTGAAGCAGCTGTTGCTGGCTCTGTGCATAAACTTAACTCGCCGGATGGCGATATCACCGTTACCGTTAATGCAGACAAGCAGGTTAGCTACTCCATTAACTTAAATGGGCAACCCTTACTTGCGCCTTCGGTTATCGATTTAGCTATTGATGGTAAACCGGGACTTTCCTCAGGCGTTGCGGTAGACAATGTTTCTTATCAGGCGCACTCGCAGGTGCTTTATCCTGAGGTCAGAGTAAAATCTGCAGAAGTCGTTGATGAATATAAGGCCATGACAGTTACCTTTGCCAATGGCTATACGGTTGAATTCAGAGCCTATGATAATGGCGTTGCCTACCGGTTTGTTACCGATTTTGAGCAACCTGTTACGGTGCTGAATGAGACCGCTGAATTTAACTTTTCAACCAGTGCCACGGTTTACTATCCGCTGGAAGAGAGCTTTTATTCACACAATGAGCGCAGCTATCTCCATCAGTCGATAGGCGAGATTAAGCCAACCGATCTGGCAAGTACGCCTACGTTGGTGGATGCTGGTTCCGCAAAGGTTCTGATTACCGAAACGGCCTTGCGTGATTATGCCGGGTTGTGGTTATTAGGTGATGGCAAAGATGGCCTGAAAGGCACTTTCCCACAACAACCTACCAAGGTTGTTGATGGCGAACCAGAGTGGATCGACCGCAACCAACCTGTTGTTGAACGAGCGGATTACATCGCGAAAACCGATGGCAAGCGAGCGTACCCATGGCGAGTTCTGGCAATAGCAGAAAACGATGCAGAACTGCTAACCAACCAACTCACTTATCAGCTGGCAATCCCTAATAAAGTGGCAGACACCTCGTGGATCAAGCCTGGTAAGGTAGCCTGGGACTGGTACAACGCTAACAATTTAAAAGGCGTGGATTTTGAAGCAGGCCTGAATACCGAAACGTATAAGTTTTATGTGGATTTTGCCTCTGAGCACGGTATTGAGTATGTCATTCTTGATGAGGGTTGGTATCCGCTGGGTGATTTGATGGGCTCAGTGCCCGGATTCGATGTGCCGGAAATTATTGCCTATGCCAAAGAGCGCAATGTGGGCATTATTTTGTGGACAACCTGGCTCACCCTGGAGCAGCAGTTTGATGAGGCTATGGACCGCTTTGCCGAGTTAGGTGCAGTGGGCATTAAGCCAGACTTCTTTCAGCGTGACGATCAGGAAATGGTTAATTTCTACTGGAAGATTGCCGATGAAGCTGCCAAGCGCCATCTGTTAGTGGATTTCCAT
Organism: Marisediminitalea oceani; assembly: GCF_003731635.1. Lineage (GTDB taxonomy): Bacteria > Pseudomonadota > Gammaproteobacteria > Enterobacterales > Alteromonadaceae > Alteromonas > Alteromonas oceani. The sequence goes on from NZ_RCUA01000065.1 coordinate 81,546, forward strand.
GGTGCCTATAAGCCAGCAGGCCTACGCAGAACTTATCCTAACGTTATCTCTCGCGAAGGTGTAAAAGGCCTGGAGTGGAATAAGTGGAGTCTGGATAGCACGCCTGAGCATAACACTACGCTGCCATTTATTCGCATGGTGGCTGGACCAATGGATTATACCCCGGGTGCCATGTCTAATGCTGTTGGGCCAGCCGCCTACGAGCAAATCCAATACAGTGGTAAAGCTCCTGATCATGCCGACTTTACCATCCGCTTTAACCGCCCCATGAGCCAGACTACCCGGGTGCATCAGATGGCAATGTTTACAGTATTTGAAAGTCCTCTGCAAATGATGGCGGATAGCCCCACGCAGTATCTGGATAACCCGGAGTGTGCCGAGTTTATTGCCAGCGTACCCAGCGTATGGGATGAATCTATCGCGCTGAACGGGCAGATAGGAGACTACGTTACTTTTGCCCGTCGCTCTGGTTCTGAGTGGTTTGTTGGTGCGATGACAGACGAGCATTCTCGTAAAATGAACATCGACCTGGACTTCCTGCCAGCTGGTCGCTACGACATTGTTATCTTCCAGGACGGCATCAATGCCCACCGTTTTGCCGAAGATTTTAAGAAAGTCACAAAAACCGTTACCCACCGCGATAGCCTGACTATGCAGCTCGCTCCGGGTGGCGGATTTACCGCAAGGATTACTCCACGGAACTAGAGTGCCCCTTGTTCCGGGGAGTTGCACGGACGGTGCAAGATTCATGGATGAATCAACCTTTCCGACCAGCCCGGCCCGCTAAGATAACCCAACTATCCAGGGCCGGGTTAGTCCTTTAAAGTAATAAACTGTTGATGCTGATATGGCGTTACCACCAAAAAGGCCGCAAGTAATATTGCGGCCTTTTTGCGTTTTAAAGCTAAGCAGTGTTTAGCTTTTAGTCATGTTATTTATGTATGCCATATGGCCAGGTGCCTGTTGGGCATACTGGGTCATAACCTGATTTAACTTATTGAGCCAGCCAGTGTAATCAGCGTCGCTATAATGGACCAGCGGGTCGGTTCGCTGTGGAGTGTTACCCTGGCCGATATGCACAGCCAGCCAGCTGGTATTGCCAAAAAGGTCCATTTCACCTTTGGTAATGCGCCCGAACTCTCTGAAATGCGCTATTTTTTCTGCCAGTTCGTCTGGTACATCCATGTCGGCACAATAACGCCACATCTCGGTATCGCGGCGTTCCATCAGTTTGTAGTGCAGGATTATAAAGTCTCTGATCCGCTCAACCTCAGCAATGGCGATACGGTTGTATTCGTCAATGCTGCGCTGGTTAAAGGATTTATCAGGAAACAACGCCAGCAGTTTGGCAATGCCAGCCTGTATCAGATGAATGCTGGTGGACTCCAACGGCTCAATAAAGCCGCTGGCCAGGCCTATGGCTACTACGTTTTTATTCCAGAATCGCTTGCGCCTGCCGGTTACGAACTTAATCAGCCGCGGCTCAGCCAGCGTGTCGCTGTCGAGGTTGTCGAGTAGTTGCTGGCGGGCGTGTTCTTCACTAATAAAAGCGCTGGAGAATACATGGCCATTACCGACCCGGTTTTGCAGTGGGATGCGCCACTGCCAGCCGGCCGTGTGTGCGGTAGTGCGGGTGTAAGGAATAGGGTCTGCATTGCCTGCGGTGGGTACGGCCCAGGCCCGGTCGCAAGGCAGCCACTCGGACCATGTCTCGTAGCCGGTATGCAGAGCCTGTTCTATAAGCAAACCACGGAAGCCGGAACAATCTATGAAAAATTCGCCATCAATCACCTGGCCATTTTCAAGCGACACCGAGGAGATAAAGCCGGTGTCTTTGTTCTTGCTCACATGACTGATTTTACCCTCAATACGCTTTACGCCCCGTTGTTCTGCGTAGTCTCTTAAAAACTTAACGTACAGCCCGGCGTCGAAGTGGTAGGCATATTCAAAGGTGGAGAGTACATTCTTAGGATCGCCGGACGGGTGAATAAATTTACCCTTGCGGGCCAGATGCCATGCCATGGCATATTCATCCAGCGGTTTGGCTTGCCCCTGTTGGTGCGCGCTGAGCCAGTAATGATGCATGGATACCGTATCGAACTGACGGCCGTAAGTACCAAACGGGTGGAAGTAACGGGAGCCGTTACTGCCCCAGTTAACAAATTCGATCCCCAGTTTAAAGGTGCCATTGGTCCGCTGCAGAAATTCGGCTTCACTGATCCCCAGGGTCTGATTAAATACCCGGATAGGCGGGATGGTTGCTTCACCAACACCAACAATGCCAATCTCATCGGATTCGATAAGGGTTATGTCGCACTTACCTTTTAGCACGTTACTTAGCGAGGCTGCGGTCATCCAGCCAGCGGAGCCGCCGCCGACGATGACAATTTTTTGAATGCTTTGCGAGGGATTACTATTCATAGTTTATCTTCTTTAACGGGCCGGAGATTGCACATCAAAAGCAACCACCAGGCGTTCGCCTTGTTCAAAGGGGACGGTGGAGTGCCACATGGTGGAGGGAAACAACACCACGTTACCTACAACCGGTTTTATTTTTAAAGTAGGGGCTAAGTTAAGCTTAAGCTCCGGCGGCGGTGTGCCAAACTGGATGAAGCCTGCGTCGGGTGTGGCCGGATCACTCATTTCAGGGAGCTGTAAATGCAGCGCAGAACTTATCCAGCCCTTAGGATGCGTATGGCTGACGTTATAACCTTGTTGTTGCAACTTTACCGACCAGCTGCCAGAGAATTTTATATTGCCCTCAAGAGCAGCCGCTCTGGGCTTGCCTAATAACGGGTGGGTTTTCTCATCATGCTCAGGCAGTTGCGCCACGTAACGGCTGACAGTCTGTTTTAGTTTGTCTCGCAGGGTTCTTAAAATAGGCTCATGGCGCAAAAACAGGTGCTGATCGGTTTGTGTGCCGCCTCTTACCGATTGCTCGATGAAAGGAGAACGTGAGGAATGCAGCTTGTTCAGGCAAGCTTTCAGCTCACTAAGCTCGTTTTCGCTCAAATGAACCGGCATCGACTTAACCAGTTCATCATTATGTTCGAGCCAGGCAAAGTAGGGGCTGTCGGTTAGGCGCCAGATAAGTGACAAATACGGAATAAAAACCAGTGCTGAGGACTTTGCGACTCTGCGCATAGCGATGCTTTCAGCGGTCTGAAACTGTTGTTGTTTTATAAAGTATCTGACCAGAGCTAAATCCAGCGCGGTATCATCAATATGCTGAGCTTGCTGTAGCAGCGGGTTAAGCTGCTCTGTCTGGTCTGACTCAATGGCCAGAATAATACTGGCAATCGTGGCAAAGCGGGTGAGTGCCGGTTGCTTACGCATGTTTTCAATGAGCTGCTGTGCTTTATCCCAGCCTTTGTTCTGTACTAGTAAATTAAAGTAGTGCTGATGTAGTTGCGCGTGTTGCGGTTGCTGGTTGATTGCCTGTTGGAAGCTGTTTAAAAAAGTGGCGTCATCACCCTGGGTATATTTGAGTGTGGCTAGCAGTTTATGCCCTTCCACCCAGTCCGCGTGCGCTTGCAGTTTCGACTCCAGGAACTGCTGTGCCTCTACTACATTACCTTGTGATGCGACTGCCAGTGCATAACCATGCCAGGCACTGCGCAGGGCCGGATTGAGCCGGGTGATTTTGGCGAAGGTGTCGGTGGCGCTAAAACCCGCCAGTAACTGACTTTGAGCGAGCGCTAATAAGGCGTCGGTATTGTCCGGTTGATGTAATAAAAACGCTTCAAATGCGGTGATTGATTCGGGGACCAGTTGCTCCTCGAACTGCAGCTGACCTAGCAGCAGGCATTCCGATTCGGTGGCCTGGTTGTTTTCAAGCTTCTGACCCAGTTGCGCTATTGCTTGTTGTGTTTGCCCACTTGCGAGCAAGGCGTTTACTTGCGTGGTCAATTTTCCTCCCGCCGATCGAAAAAAGCAGGTAGCAAAACTGCCACCTGCTCATCGACTATAGCTAATATTCTGCCATTAGAATAATAGTCTCACTGATGCACTCAGGTTTCTGCCTAACACCGGTTGCGCAGAAATCACACCGTTATCGGCATCTACCACACCACTTAAACCTCGCAGGGCAAATTCGTCGGTCAGGTTTTGCCCGATGATGGCGAATTCAAGGTTAGGAGTAGGGCGATAAGAAATGTTGCCGCCAAAGATAGGTTTGTTTTCTGTCTCAACTCCGGCACCGTTACGGTTTCCGTACTGTCCGGACATGTTCAGACCCACTCTGATCTGGTCTGAAATTTCGTAGGAAGACGTTACCGCATAGGTTAATTCAGGGATGTCGTTAGCCGGACCCCAGGTGCCGCCATTTGGCTTTTGCTCGGCATCAGTATAGGTAGCGTTAGCAATTACCGACAGAGCATCCCAGCGTAACGTGCCGTAGAATTCAAAACCCACCGTGCGGTATTCGTTATCCAGAATACAGCCGCCGTTAGGACAGGCAGGCGTTGAGGTTGGCTCATAGTTACTTTGGGTAAAATCACCTTTGAGTAAGGTAAACTCAACGGTATAGTCGGTTTCACCCAGGTCACCACGGTTTTTCACGCCAATCTCATGTTGATTCACTTCATCCACAGCCGCTACGCGACCGGCCTGAGTTAATGAACCATCCGGTTGAATCTTACCGCTCACGGTCTGACGGTCTGAGTTGAAACGGTTGCCTTTCGAGGTGCGTACAAAGAAGCTGGTATCTTCGTTAAATTTGTACAAACCACCAAAGGTGTATGAAGTATAGCTTTCAGAATAGTCAGGGTACTCTTCTTTACCATCCGCCATCAGGGTTGGTATGGCTACACCATCAATAACGGTGTCAAAAGACTCACCACTCGACTGTACGGTATAACCTGAAGCGTCGATGGTATCCCGGCGCACGCTACCATCCACAATGAAGTCATCCAGTTCTAACTCAAGCGCTACATAAGGGGCCGTGTTGGTATATTCCAGATCGTACACACGAGCACAGCAATCACCCCAGTTGTCGTTAAAGCCAGCCAGACCGTTGGCGGTTAACTGGTTGCCTGCGGCATCAAATAAATCCAATTGTGCCGGGTTACTGCTGCCCGCTTCGCGGAAGTTACGGTTGGTATGCCAGTCCATTGCGATTTTCTGGTTCATGTAGAAGTAACCGGCACGGGCATTTAACGTCGCACCATCAAGCGCAAATTCTTTTGAGATGGTGAGGTCGTTCACAAAGCTGCCAACATCATTGATATCAGTGCGAACGTTAGTGTTGGTATCAATATAGGGCTTGTTGTATAACTCACCTGCCATCGGGCCATTGGCGTAACGGATTGCATCGACAACTGAACCGTTAACCGTTGAGCCAATCACATTGGAAGTCATGCCAGGGCCGTGGAAAGGCTCGGTAAAAGCACCGCTCATATCGGTCCAGCGCATTTTGTTATCCACCATGATGTCGTTTTCCATCACATAGTGAACTTCGTTGCCTAATGCCAGTGCTTCGGTGGTAATGCCCGACATGTTAACCCGCTCTACCGCGCCTTCGTTATTCACGATCAGGAAACTTTGGTTAAGAGTCGAGAAGTTAGATGCCGAACGACCATCCATACCAGGGTAAGGTCTGACATCAGAAATCTTATTGTTGCTGATATTGGCATAAGCCAGCGAGCCGGTGTAGAACGGCTCTTGTGTATCAGCGGCTTTCAGATAGAAACGAACATAACTTTCATCATCTTCGAGGTATTTGGTCAGGTTCGCTTTTAACTGCATGCTTTCAGAGGTATTAAAGCCATCATCCAGCGGGCCGCGGCCGGTTTTCATGTAACCACCAACGTGGTAGATCACTGAGTCTGAGGCCGAACCGCCGTAACGAAAGTCAACGCGCTTTTCGTCATAGCCGATACCGGTAGAAAGGCCTACATAGCCGCCTTCCACATCACCGATATGTGAAATGTAGTTAATGATGGCGCCAGGGGCTTGCGAAGCAAAGGTCGCAGCGGTACCGCCGCGAACAGATTCAACCCGGGCTGTTGAGGCATCAAAACGCGTCCAGTAGTCATTGTTACCAAACTGCATATCACCAAATAGTACTGTAGGCAGGCCGTCTTCCTGAATTTGCACGAAAGGTGAACCGCCGGTTGCTACCGGTAAACCGCGAACCGCAATATTGGCATTACCACCCGGGCCATTGCCGCCGTTAGCCTGGATACCAGGGATTAGGCGGAATAACTCAACTTCAGAGTTAGGTTTAAAGTTCTGAATCACTTCGTCATCGATACTGGTAACCGCTACTGCAGATTCAATCTGTGTGCGTCCACCTACTGTACCGGTGACAACAATGGTTTCAAACGCATCATCTTCAGGTGTTTTTGTTTCATCAGCCGCGACGGCTGTAAAACTGACACCAAGCATGACTGACGTAACGGCAGCCGCCAGTCGGTTTTTAGCAAACGTTGGTTTTAATGGTGTGGTCATTTACGTTCTCTCTTTCTCTACAAACCCTAAGCTTCGTAAGTTGTCTGTTTAGCCAGGGAAACTTAGCAAACAACTTAAGTTTTAGCTTAATCGATTAAGCTTGGGTAAATATTAGTGAAAACGTTTTCCTTTGTAAAGTTATTGTTATTAAAATTTACATGGAATTTCCGTTAAAGTGGCTGACTATTTAATAAGCAATTGTTTGGTATGGTATTTATTTTTACATTTGTTATAGCTTTGTTGCCCCTTTTCACCAGTCCCGGCAACTTTGGGTCGTGAATTTGACTGCTGAGAAAATGCAAAGCTGAGTAATTAATGAGCGCTCGGTAAATCGGTTTCCCTTTGTTAATCGGTAACTACACAATACTTTTCAATTTACCCCTTGTTGCGTTGCACTACTAACGCTTACTATTTAATTTTTCTTCAAGTGCAATTGTTATGTATCAGAATTTTCAAGCTGAGCTGGCCTGGGCCACGCTCCATATGCCGCGCACTCGCGCTGCCATTAACGCCTTACCTGACCTCAGTGGCGTAAAACTCGCCTGTAATATGCATCTGGATTTAAAAATGGCTCCGCTGGTGGCGGGGTTACTTGATGCGGGTTGCGAAGTGTTTTTGACTACCTGTAACCCCACTACCGTGCAGGATGATGTAGTATCGCATCTGGTGAGCAAAGGCGCGGTCGCCCATGCCTGGCGAGATATGAGTGATAAGGACTGGTCTGACTCATTTGACAAGGCACTGGCCTGGGGGCCAACCCATTTATGCGAAATGGGCGCCGATCTGACTACACGCTTACACGAAGGTAAGCTTCAGCCTGATATTATTGCCGGCCTTGAAGCAACCGGCTCTGGCATCAACCGGTTGGGCAATGTTACGCCCCGTTATCCCATTTTTAACTGGGATGATCTGCCGGTAAAAGAAGGGCTGCATAACCGCCACATGGTAGGCTTAAGTGCCTGGCAAACGTTTTTCCAAACCACGCACCTGACCTTGCACGAAAAGGTGGTAGTCGTTATTGGTTACGGATTAGTAGGGCAGGGCGTTGCGGCCTCGGCCAAAGCCTTTGGCGCACAGGTACAGGTTGCCGAGCTGGATCCGGCGCGCGCATTACAGGCTAAATACGATGGCTGGCCGGTGGTCGATTTAAGTGAGGCGGTGAAAACGGCAGATGTCATTGCCACGGCAACCGGCGCTTATGGCGTAGTGAGTGCAACGCATCTTGATAATATGAAAGACGGAACCTTCATTTTAAACGTGGGCCACGTCGCGCAGGAAATTGACGTGCCTTATCTTAAGCAGAATGCATCCCACAGCGAGCCAATGCCCTATGTTAATGCCTACCAACTGGGCGATAAAACGCTGTTTTTGCTGGCGGACGGTTCTATGTTTAACCTGACTGCGGGCTATGGCGATAGTCTGAATGCCTTTGATGTAACTCTGGCGGTAATGGCTGCCGGGATTGGCCACATCGTTGGCGAAGGAGCATCAGCAGAAAAAGGCCTGTATTTACTTCCCGAGCACGCCTGGATGAGCGCGCTCTGATTAGCCGGTTTACAGGAGGTGCATTAGCGCCTCCTATTTACCCCATTGCTTTAATATCTCTCTTAATTTCTCTTTACATGGTGTCACCCAACGGTAGCGCTCACAGTAAAAAAAGTGTTATCTTTGGCGCTGAAATTCATTTGTATGACAAATGCCTCGATCTAACTTGAGAAATAAATGATGACAGCAAAAACAAATGACCCGTTAGTCGCCCAGCGTGCTGACCCTTTTGTGTACAAACACAGCGACGGTTTTTATTATTTCACCGGTTCAGTGCCCACCTATGATCGCATTGAGTTAAGAAAGTCTGCGACCATTGAAGGCTTGCAGGACGCCGAAACATTCGATGTGTGGTTTAAGCACGAAAGCGGCCCTATGAGTCGCCACATCTGGGCACCTGAAATTCACTATCTCGACGGTAAGTGGTACATCTATTTCGCCGCCAGCGAAGAAGAAGATATCTGGGCGTTACGCCCTTACGTGCTCGAATGTACAGGCCAGGATCCGCTTAATGATGAGTGGGTAGAACTAGGCATGATGCAAGCCGCCGACGGCGATGAAAAATCCTTTATCGACTTTTCTCTCGACGCTACGGTATTTGAAAATAACGGTAAGCGTTATTTTTGTTGGGCCGAGAAAACCGGCGGACAGTTTGCCGCGTCTAACCTGTACCTGGCTGAAATGGAATCACCCATTAAGCTTAAAACCACGCAGTTTATGCTCACTACTCCGGACTACGACTGGGAGCGGGTTGATTTTTGGGTAAATGAAGGCCCGGCTGTACTTAAGCATAATGGCAAAATCTTTATTGCGTTCTCGGCCAGTGCCACAGGCGCCTGCTATTGCATGGGCTATATGGAAGCCGATGAAAACGCCGATCTGTTGGATCGCAATTCATGGACTAAAACCAGACATCCCGTGTTGCAAACGGACTACGACAAGAAAATTTACGGCCCCGGCCATAACTGTTTTACCGTAGCCGAAGATGATGTAACGCCTTTGTGTGTTTATCATGCCCGGGATTACGAGCATGCTGTTGGCGATCCGTCCGTGGTACCGAAAACCGACACTCGCCCGCTGGAAGAAATTAAACAGGATCCACTGTACGATCCCAACCGTCACGCCCGCGTGATGGAAGTTAAGTTTGATGCCGAGGGCAAACCGGTGTTTGAACTCTATTAAATATCTTTAAAGCTGCCGCTTTTCTAGGCGGCAGCTCCTATCATTTCCACGAATAAAACCCTTCTCACAGTGCTATCGGGTACTGATTTTGTTTCTTTATTGGTTGCGTTGCACGCGGCGACTCTCACATCAATACTGTTCGCCTAATCTGGGGCATCATGTCAGCGTAGGTGCCGGTTTGATCAAAGCCAATAAAAGCCAGTTTTCGCGGATCTAATGCTGGGTGAATTGAGTAATAACCGTTACATTATACGGCAGACGTTTTTCAACACGTTAGTTTTCGTTAGTGTGTCATTGGACTGTCGGGTGGTGTTTGTTCCCGCTGTTGGCAGATGGCAATGGTGGCCGGAACACAGGCTTTCCTGCACAATGTTGGCAGAGTCTTAGCAGACTGCAATAAAATGACTATCCTTTAACGAGTATTTAAGGATAAATGTGGTGCAATGAGTTCACAGCCATCGCTTACAATTCAGCAAAACCTGACAATTCGGTTATTGCGGGTACTTCGTTATAACAAGGCCCGTATCGAGCGGGCGCAGGCGTTATTGCCGCCAGAGCGCCGGCCGCTGTTTCATGTCATCCCTTTTTTACTGCATGTTAATCATCCTGAACTTCCCGGTTATGTCGATGCCGATGCAGAGCTCTTTTATGGCCTGAATAACTTCAGTTTTCGTGACGAAATAAAAGACGCGTTGTTTATTGTTTTTCCTCAGCATCATGACTTATTTGATGACATCAAGTCTGTCTGGCCTCGCCAGCGAGCCATCGACGCTTTGGTGTTAATGGGCAGTATTGGCACCATCGCGCAATCTGAGAAGTCTGACTTTGATTACTGGGTTTGCGTGGATGGCGATAAACTGAATGCAGCGTCGCTGGATGCCATGCAGCGTAAACTCCACGCTATTGAAGACTGGGCGATGAGTTGTTATGACATCGAAGTCCATTTTTTCCTGTCGGATATCGAAAAAGTCAGAAACAATGATTTTGGCGTAGCCGAGGGAGAAAGCGCCGGGTCGGCTCAGGCCGTGTTCTTAAAATCCGAGTTTTATACCACTAATATCGTGGTGGCAGGTAAGGCACCGTTCTGGTGGCTAACCCCCGACGCTACTACCGAACAGCAGTATTATTCGCTGCTGAATGCTCTTGAGGAGGGCGGCTCACCGGATCCCAACTGGTTTATGGATCTGGGGCATCTCGACAAGCTGGATATTAAGGAATTGTTTGGCGCGGCCATTTGGCAGTTGGGTAAAGCTATCGACTCGCCATTTAAATCCGTTTTAAAAATGGCCAAGCTGGAAGTGTTTCTGGAGAATCTGGAGCAAGAGCAGCCATTGTGTAACCTGCTTAAAAAACGGGTTCATCATGGCGATGAAGCGCCGGGCAACGTGGCCAATATCGATCCCTACGCTTTGATGTTTGATCAACTGCTGAGCCATTATCAGGCGGTCAACGAACCGGAAACCGTACTGCTGCTACAGCAGTGCCTCTATATTAAGTGCAATTGCCAGCTCAGCCAGCCCGTGGCAGAAAGTGATATTACCTTTAAACGGCGCATTATTGCTGGTCTGGTTAAACAGTGGGGCTGGACCAAGAGTCAGATCCGCCATCTGGATAATTCCCATAACTGGTCGCTCACCGAGTTAGTCCAGCTAAGCCGCAAAATTCACCGTTTCTTAATTTATTGCTACCGGCGCATGTCCTCGCAGCTGCAAATGGATAATCAGTCGGTCAGTCGTGAAGATATGGCCGTATTGGGCCGTCGCCTCGATACGTTTTATTCCAAAAAAGAGCACAAGCTGGAATTTTTACGCATCGGCTTTGACGACAAAGTATTCTGCCCGGTGATTACCATTAAACAGCACCGGCGTAAAAATGGTCAGCAGGTCTGGGCAGCCTACTACGACGATCAGCTCGGCGTGCTTGGTAAGAACCAGGAAAAAGCCCGCATTAGTGTGGCCGAATCGCCTGTAAGGCTCATTTTGTGGTGCGTGTGTAATCGCGTTATCGATATCAGTACCACAGTGTTACTCGATTACGATACTGATCCGGTTACCGACAGCGACATTCATGCCCTGATCAAGCATTTTGGCAAGATCTTCGGCCCGGTACGGGTGAATGCCATTCCACGGGAAGCCCTGTTAAGCCCGATGCAAATAAAGGCCTGTATGGCGGTGGTCAATTTTACCTCCAGTCGCCTCAAGCCCACCGTGGATGAAGTGACCGTTATCTATACCACCACATGGGGTGAGACTTACGTGGTGCCCGGAAAAGAGTCGCTGGATAAGTTGTGGTTTGAGTTGCAGGAGTCTGTACCTCGTCCGCCTTGCTACATTTTTGTGCCGGAAAGTTCGCAGCGAAAACGTATTTATCAGGCCTTTATCGACGACGCTGAGCAGGATTTTGAGTTACTCAACTACTGGTAGTTACGAGTGCAAAAAAAGCTTACCCGGGCTTTAGCTATGCTGCCCGGGCTCACATATCGCTTTTATCAATGCGGAGCTATTTAACGGAAGTCAGGTGATCACGCACCAGCTGGGTAAATTCGCGACTCGACTCCAGCGAAGGCACATGGCCGGTTTGTTTAAGCTCGGCAACAGGTTGGTTGAGTGCTTTACCCAGCGCGATAAGATCTGAGGTTGGGGTCGCCACATCGTCTTCACCGGCAATCAGTAGTACCGGAATATCGGTGGCTTTCAGAGACTTGCTCATATCCTGTTCCCCCAACCAGGCACACAATAACCCGTAGGAATGATCGTCAGTCCTGGCCAGCAGGGAAGCCCATTGAGACAGCAGGTTAGGGTAACGTTCTGAACTTTGTGGGCTGAACCAGCGGGTTACCAGGCTCGGGGCCAGGGTGCTAAGACTTTGCTGCATCACCTTGGCCTGGCGGTCCAGCCAGCCCTCCCGGCTACCAATTTTCATACCCGTGTTAGTTAACGTGGCGCTAAGCAGGCGTTCACTGGCCGACGCCAATAGCTGCTGACCTAACATGCCGCCAATAGAGGTTCCCACAAAGTGAAAGGTTGCTATGCCCAGCTCATCGCAAAGCTGTAGCAGATCATCAACCAGGCGTGAGTCTTCCAGACTGGTGGTATCGGCACTGTATGGCGTGCTGTCACCGTGTCCGGCTAGGTCAAAGCGCAGAATGCTGAAATTGGTGGTCAGGTCGGGCACCAGGTAATCCCACACGTGCATATTCATGCCCAGCGGGTGGGCTAATACCACCGTTGGTTTGCCTGGATTGTCGATAAACTGGTAATGAATACCTTGTTGCGTTGATACTGGCATAACGATGTCCTAAACCCGTTTTAAAAGTGTGGCGATACCCTGACCCACGCCAATGCACATGCTGCATAAGGCGTACTCGGCAGATGATTCTTCAAACTGCAGCGCTGCCGTTTGCAGTAAACGTGCACCAGACATGCCCAGCGGATGGCCCAGAGCAATCGCACCGCCGTTAGGGTTTACGCGACTGTCATCAGCACTCAGCCCCAGCTCCTGCAAACAACCAAGCGCCTGTGCGGCAAACGCTTCGTTTAGTTCTATTATGCCGATATCGTCAAGGCTTAGCTGCTGTTTAGCAAGTAATTTCTGCACTGCCGGTACAGGGCCAATGCCCATCACCGACGGTTCAACACCGGCCGTCGCCATGCCCTTGATTTGCGCAACAGGCACCAGGTTGTAGCGTTTTACTGCACTTTCACTGGCGACCAGCATAGCCGCAGCACCATCGTTGATGCCGGAGGCATTGCCCGCGGTTACACTGCCATTTTCCCGGAAGGGCGCTTTCAGTTTTGCCAGCGCTTCCAGTGTGGTTTGCGGACGCAGGTGTTCATCTTTATCGATGATGACCGGATCACCTTTTCGTGGCTGATAGCTTACCGGCACAATCTCTTTGGCAAAACGCCCGGATTCCTGAGCGGCAGCGGCCTTTTGCTGAGACTGACTGGCAAACACATCCTGGGCTTCACGACTTATCCCATAACGTTCTGCCACATTCTCTGCGGTTTCCGGCATGGTCTCGGTACCATATTGCTTTTTAAGGGCCGGGTTAATGAAGCGCCAGCCCATGGTGGTATCTTCCAATTTCTGGCTACGGTCGTACGGCCCGCTGGATTTGCCCATTACAAACGGCGCCCGTGACATGGATTCAACACCACCGGCTAAAATCAGATCGGAATCACCCGTCACAATACTGCGATAAGCCAGGCCTACGGCATCCATGCCGGAACCGCACAAGCGGTTAATGGTTGTGGCTGGTACCGAATGGGGCAGTCCGGCCAGCAGTGTAGCCATTCTGGCTACGTTACGGTTATCCTCACCGGCCTGGTTGGCACAACCAAAAAAGGCATCATCAATGGCGTCAGCAGGCAGGTCCGGGCACTGCGTTAGCACCGCCTGAATAACCTGTGCTAACAGATCATCGGGTCGAATCGGTGCCAGTGCGCCGCCATAGCGACCAATTGCTGAACGTCTTGGATGACAAAGATATACATTCATTACGCGCTCTCCGTTTTATTGTGAGCTTCGGCGGTAACCCGTTTAAGTTCCCGCAATACTTCAATTTCTCGTTGGCTCGGCAGATCGGTAGTTTGCAAGGCATCGGCGAAACGTACGTCCCAGCCGGTTGCCTCGGTAACCTGTTCTCTCGTTACGCCAGGGTGCAAACTCACCACAATCAGCTCGTTGGTTTCAGGTTCCGGGCGCAGAATACACAAGTCGGTGATCACCATAACCGGCCCTTTGCCGATGGTTTTTCTGCCTCGTCGCGCCTGACCATCACGGCCAAAGCCCAACGTAGTGACAAAGTCCACGTCTTTAACAAAGGTGCGTACCGAATGCTTAAGAGTAACAATCACCTCTTTGGCATTGGTTGAGATTTCCGGTGCACCACCGCCACCCGGTAAGCGTACTTTCGGGTTTGCGTAACTGTGCGCGCCGTCGGCACCCTCTGCCGGGTGATTCGCTGCGATAACAGTGGTATTGAGGTTGGCGTAACGGTCAATTTGCGCCGTGCCTAAAAAGCCAACATCAATATGGCCACCTTGCAGCCAGTAGCGGAACATTTCCGGCACGGAAACGGTGGTTAAGGCCGACTCACACAGCTCACCGTCACCAATGGATAAAGGCAGTACGCGGGGTTTGGTTTCGATTGTGCCTGACTCGTAAATTAAGGTGATGTCCGGTGCGTGGCTCAGCCGCGCCAGGTTGGCCGCTTCGCTGGGCAAACCAATGCCAACAAAACAGGTGGAGCCGTTATGCAGCGCACGGGCGGCGGTAATGGTCATCATTTCAGCGGCGCTATATTGCTCAGTACTCATAGTGCGTCTCCGTTAAATACTTGTTCATCCAGCCATTTGTTAAAGGTTTCGCGGCTACGGCTAATGCCGTCCCACTCTTTGTAGTAGCTGTTATTGCGCGGATAGTAGCCCTGGGCATAAGACGGGGATGCACCGCCGGGAACGGTAGCTATAGCATCGACAGACCAGGCAGGCAGAACGCAGCTGTTCGGGCCGGCGCCGAGGTCATCGACAATTTCTTCAACGGTGACAATGCAGTGGCGGGAAGACAGTGCAACTTCTTTTTGTACGCCAACAATGCCTTCTAGCAGCACGTTGCCGGCTTTGTCAGCTTTCTGCGCGTGGATAATGCCAATATCGGGCTTAATGGCCGGTACCGCGGCAAGCTCTTCGCCGGTGAACGGGCAAAAAATCGTTTTAATATTCGGATTGACATCTTTTAAGTCGCTGCCGACATAACCGCGAAATACCGCCATAGGCAGGCCTGAAGCGCCGGCCTCGTAGGCGTTAGCCATAGCTGCATGGCTGTGTTCCTCAATTTCCACCGGGCGGGGATAGCTGTGTTCAATGGCATCGCGAACCCGGTGTAACGAACCTACTCCCGGGTTGCCGCCCCAGGAAAATACCAGCTTACTGACACAACCTGCGCCAACCAGCTGATCGTAAATCAGATCCGGAGTCATGCGGATAAGGGTCAGGTTGCGGCGTTGCTGACGGATGATCTCGTGTCCTGCAGCAAAGGGAATTAAATGAGTAAAGCCTTCAAGTGCAATGGTATGCCCGTCGCGCACACCATCTGCAATGGCTTGTGAAAGAGTAGTAAAAACTGCCATAATAAAAGTTCGCTGTACGAATTAAAATTCACAATGCAAACAAAATAAATGATCTATTCAGTGCTGGTCAAGAATTAATTGTTAAAAAAATGCGCAGTGCGCGGACTTTTTCCGATTATGTGGCTGAAAAAAATAGAGAACTGGTACTTAACAGCGGAATAAGAAATAATTGCGCAGACGAAAATGAGAATGACACCATGAGTGATGACAAAATCGCCCCTGATCACAGGGATTACATAAGCGCCCTGGCCACCGGGCTGGAAGTGTTGGCAGCTTTCGACGCTGAGCATCAGCAGATGACACTGACTCAGGTTGCCGAGCGGATGGGCATCGACCGCGCCAAGGCGCGCCGGTTTTTACTTACTCTGCATGCCCTGGGTTTTATCCGCCGCGACGGCAGGGTGTTTGCGCTCACTCCTAAAGTACTGACGCTGGGGCAGGCGTATACCGCCAGTAATAACTATCTGGCCGTGGTTGAACATTACCTGAAAGACATCACGCTGAGTCTTGGCGAGTCTGCCTCGCTGGGAAAACTCGACGGCCAGTACGTGGTTTATGTTGCCCGGTCGCCAGCTTCACACCGGCTGATGTCAATTAACATCACCACCGGCACCCGGTTGCCTGCGCCTTATACCTCCATGGGACGGGTGCTGGCGGCCTGGCTCGACAGTGCTGAGCAAAAAGTATGGCTTAGTGAAGCGCAGTTAACGGCCCATACCCGCCGCAGTGTCACCACCCCTGAAGCACTCAAAGAAATTTTAGATGTCACTCGCGAGCAGGGCTACAACATTGTTGATCAGGAACTTGAAGAGGGCCTGCGCTCAGTAGCGGTGCCGGTGTTCAGTGGCAAGGGCGGTTTGATTGGGGCAATGAACGTGAGTACCAATGCCTCGCGGGTGAGCCTTGAGACGCTGACTAACGAGTGTTTACCGGTGTTGCAGCAGGCGGCACAGAATATACGCGCTGATACCCGCTAAGTAACTTTATACACAATATCAAAGACTCGCCCGGCAACCCTGTGTACCGGGCAGACCCTGTGTTATCAGGGGTATTTTCCATCAATGCGGTTTTGTACTAATTCATTAACAATGGTCATAGCGGCCATCATCATTTCATCTGATGCTTCTGCTCGCTGACTGCAGATCACCGGGCTGGTAATGCCTTCCTCTTCCAGCGATACAAACGCCACGCCGTCGCGATTCATTCGCTTTACCTGCTCCGGCACCAGGGTAAAGCCCATTTCGGAGGCGACCAGGCCGAGTGCGGTCTGAATATCATTTACCTGTTGGGCTACCTTCACTTTTAGTCCCCGGCTGGTGAACAGATCGCGGCAGATATTGGCAAAGGTCGGCGGCGGGCCTGCCGGATAAAGTATTAATGGCAACTCGGCAAGTTGCGCCATCGACAACTTTGAGCCGGCCAGAGGATGATTGATAGGTAACGCCGCCAGCATGGGCTCACGAAACAGCAGTGTTTGCGTGACATCTTCGTCGGCACTGGGCATTAATACCCGGCCAAAACCGATGTCCAGTCTGCCAGCTTTTAGTGCCTCTACCTGCTCGCCGGTTTTGAGTTCGTGAAGTTCAACCTCGGCTCGGGTTGTCTGACGCAGCCGTCTGATCAGCAGCGGTAACTGACCATAAAATACCGACGGCACGAAGCCAATTCGAAACAGGCGCTTCTCGCCGGTATAAATACGCTGGGTTTCCTCAATGCTTGATTCTAACTTTTCGAGTATTAGTTGGGCCTGCTTCCAAAAGTGTTCACCTGCCTTGGTTAGCGTGATGCCGCGAGCCTGGCGCTCAAATAAATCAACGCCCATTTCTTCTTCTAACTGTTTGATCTGCCTTGTTAAAGGTGGCTGAGCCATAAACAGTTTCTCGGCTGCACGAGTCATATTTTTTGCTTCTGCAACGGCACAAAAGTAACGCAGGTGTCGTAACTCCACCATACCTCCCGGGTATCAGTCCCAACTAAATCAATATTGGTTGTTAATAAAAAATATAGGTAGGTTTACATCCAGATATTTTATGGCAACACAAATTTAACAAGCGAAATGATAACACAAATTCAAACTTACATCGTCGATATTCCAACGATACGACCGCACAAGTTGTCGATGACTTCCATGGCTGTGCAATCCATGGTGATTGTCCGCATCACCGACAGCGAAGGCCGTCAGGGCATTGGCGAAGGCACCACCATTGGTGGTTTGGCTTATGGGCCTGAGAGCCCCGAAAGTATCAAAACCAACATCGACAGTTACTTCGCGCCTTACCTTAAAGGTAATTCTGTCGACAATCCCAGAGCGCTGATGAACCAACTGAATACGCTGTTCCGTGGCAATGGTCTGGCTAAATCGGCTGTACAAACTGCGCTGCTCGATTTACGCGGTCAGCAACTTGGTGTACCGGTTTCAAGCCTGCTTGGCGGCGCCTGCCATGCTCACTTACCGTGCTTATGGGTACTGGCATCCGGTAATACCGACAAAGACATTTATGAAGCCAAGAAGATGATTGCTGAGCGTCGTCACAACATTTTCAAACTTAAAATTGGCTCGCGCAGTGTACGGGACGATGTCGCTCACGTTGCCGCCATCAAAGCCGCATTAGGTGATTCGGTAAGCATTCGCGTGGATGTCAATCAGGCGTGGACCGAGTCTCAGGCTGCGCTGGGGATGGCAGCACTGCAGGAAGCCGGTATCGATTGGGTAGAACAGCCTACGCCGGCAAAAGATTACGCCAGCCTGGTAAGACTGGCGAACAAATTCAATATCGGCGTGATGGCTGATGAATCAGTGGCCGATAGTGCCGATTGTTTTGATTTGGCGGCCCGCGGCTTCACTGGTTCGGTGGCGCTGAAAATAGGTAAGGCCGGTGGCTTGTTTGGTGCGCTGGATGCAGCGGCAGTGTGTTCTGCCGCGGGTGTCGGACTTTACGGCGGTACCTTACTAGAAGGCACCATTGGTACTGTTGCGGCGCTACATGCGTGGTCGACCCTGCCAGCCATCGAAGCCAGCACCGAAATGTTCGGGCCGTTATTACAGCGCGACGACATTGTAAAAACTCCTCTTAATTATCATGAATTTGGCGTTGATATTCCTGCCACTCCAGGACTCGGAGTGGAGCTTGACGAAGACAAGCTGCGCGAATACGCCCGTAAAAACTAATAAGGATTAACCATGCTTTTTAAAGTTGAAATGACCGTCAACCCGCCGTCTCACCTGAGCGAAGAGGAATTCAACGCGATCAAACTCAAGGAAAAAAACTACGCAGAGGAACTGCAGCGCGAAGGAATTTGGGTACACCTTTGGCGGGTGGCCGGCTTATACGCAAATGTCAGCATTTTTGAGGTGCGGGATAACCAGCATCTGCACGATGTGCTGATGGCGTTACCGCTGTACCCCTACATGAACGTTTCGGTGACACCGCTGTGTCAGCATCCGTCATCAATTAAATAAACACCAACAGGCAAGCAATACCGCACCCGGTAGTTCGGAGATAACGACTATGACTAAAACTAATACCTTAAACACCGATCACGTACAAAAACTGCTCGAGCGAGCAGCTGGTTTAGACAAAGAAGGTGGTAACCCACGGGCTAAACAGATAATGCACCGGTTCCTTACCGATGTGTACCGTATGATTGAAGATCTTGATATTACTCAGGAAGAGTTTTGGCAAGGCGTTAATTATCTTAATGAATTGGGCGCTAACGGCGAAGCCGTGTTACTTGCACCTGGTCTGGGCTTCGACCATTTCCTGGATGTTCGTGAAGACGCTAAAGATGCCGCAGCCGGCGAACTGGGCGGCACACCTCGTACCATCGAAGGGCCGCTATACGTTGAAGGCGCACCGTTAACCGAAGGCGAAGCGCGCATGGACGACGGTCAGTCACCAGGTCAGGAAATGTGGCTACACGGTCAGGTACTCGACGAAAACGGCCAGCCGGTTGCGGGCGCTATCGTGGATATCTGGCATGCCGATGTCAAAGGGGCATATTCGCATTTTGACCCGTCGCAGAGCGAGTTTAATCTGCGCCGCCGGATCAGCACCGACGCTGAAGGACGCTATCGTGCCAAGAGTATCGTTCCCAGCGGTTACGGCTGTCCTCCGGGCGGTTCTACCATGAAAGTACTGGAGTCACTGGGCCGTCACGGCAACCGTCCTGCTCATATCCATTACTTCGTGTCGAAGCCGGGCTTTAAACACCTGACTACCCAAATCAACCTCGCCGGTGATGAATACACCTACGACGATTTTGCCTTTGCCACCCGCGATGAACTAGTAGTAGAAGCCACTACAGTCGCCGATAGCGACAAACTGAAAGAGCTGGGTTTCAAAGACAACTACCTGGACGTGGAATTTAACATTTCACTGGTAGCGACCAGCGATGATGACAAGCAATCCAAGCACGCTCGTGCCCGTGCAGCAGCGGAGCAGGCTTAAGCCTGCTCGCATTCGGGGGAATCAATATGACAAAGTTAGATCAACTGGAGCAGCGCGTACGCGGTGCTGTTGAAGTCGACGAGGCCAAAGGCCACTACCGTTGCGATCGGAGCATTTTTACCGATCAGGAACTGTTTGATTTAGAGCTCAAACATATCTTTGAGGGCAACTGGGTATTTCTGGCCCACGAGAGCCAGATCCCACAAGTGGGCGACTATTTTACCACCAGTATTGGCCGTCAGCCGGTGGTCATTACCCGCAATAAAGACGGTGAGCTGAACGCTATTCTGAATACCTGCTCACACCGTGGTGCTACCTTGTGCCGCCGTAAACGCGGTAATAAAACCTCGTTTACCTGCCCGTTCCACGGCTGGACGTTTAATAACTCGGGTAAGTTACTCAAAGCCCGCGATCAGAAAAAAGGCGGTTATCCTGAAACCTTTAACACCGACGGTTCCCACGATCTGAAACATGTTGCGCGTTTTGAATCGTACCGTGGTTTCCTGTTCGGCAGCTTAAATGCCGACGTTTTGCCGCTGGAAACTTACCTGGGTGAAACCACTAAAGTCATCGACAACATTGTTGACCAGGATCCGGAAGGTATCGAAGTATTGCGCGGTACTTCCTCTTACACCTATGAGGGTAACTGGAAACTGACTGCCGAAAATGGTGCCGATGGCTACCACGTTGGCACAGTTCACTGGAACTATCTGTCGACCATGAGCCACCGTAATTATGACGAAGGCGGGACCGAAGCGGTTGATGCCAAAAGCTGGTCTGGTGAAGGTGGTTTTTACTCCTTTGAGAACGGCCACATGATGCTTTGGACCCGCCTGACTAACCCGTCGGCTCGCCCAGTATTCAGTGAATTTGAGCGACTGATTGGCGAAGTGGGTGAAGCCCGTGCCGATACCATTGTAAACCAGACCCGTAACCTGTGTCTGTATCCGAATGTGTATATCATGGATCAGTTCTCTACCCAGATCCGGGTATTGCGACCTATCTCAGTAAACAAAACCGAAGTGACGATTTACTGCTTTGCACCTAAGAGCGAATCAGCCGAAAACCGCCAGAAGCGTCTGCGTCAGTATGAAGACTTCTTTAATGTGTCGGGCATGGGTACACCGGACGACCTTGAAGAGTTCCGTGGTTGTCAGCAGGGCTATGAAGCCCGCGCGATGCGCTGGAACGATATGAGCCGGGGCGCTGCACACTGGCTGAATGGCCCTGATAAGTATGCTGAATCGGTTGGCATGGACACCGTAGCTACCGGGATCAAGCCGGAAGATGAAGGTCTGTATGTGCATCACCATCAGCATTGGGTAAACGAAATGCTGTCTGCCATTGAGCAGGAAAAAGCCAATCAAATCCCCGTTGTGCAGAAAGACTAAGAGGCAGTAATCATGACTTATCAGGAAATACAGGCATTTATTTTTCGTGAAGCGCGTTTGCTCGACGATCGTCAGTGGGATGAGTGGTTAAGCTGTTATCACCCTAAGTGTGAATACTGGATGCCAGCCTGGGATGACGACGATCAGCTGACTGCCGATCCGCATAAAGAGATCTCGCTGATCTACTATCCGAACCGTAATGGTCTGGAAGATCGGGTGTATCGCATTAAAACTGAGCGCTCCGGTGCGAGTATGCCAGAGCCGCGGACTACCCATCAGAACTCGAACCTGGAGATCTTGAGTCACCAGGGTGACGTGATGGATATTCGCTACAACTTTAACACCTTGAGCCATCGCTATCGCGAGACCTCGCAGTTTTTCGGTACCGCGCACTGCACGCTGGATGTAAGCGGTGATACACCGGTAATCACGCGCAAGAAAATCGTCCTCAACAACGATTATATCAATCAGGTTATCGACGTTTATCACCTTTAAAGACGGGGAGTATTACTATGTCTTTTAAAGTCGCACTTAATTTTGAAGACGGGGTTACCCGGGTTATCGACTGCAACGATGGCGAAACCGTACTGGATGCCGCTTACCGGCATCAGGTTAAATTGCCTATGGATTGCTCCGATGGCGTTTGCGGCACGTGTAAAGGCACGTGTCGGCAGGGCAAGTACGATCTGGGCGATGAATATATCGACGAGGCGCTTACCGACGATGAAGCCGAAGACGGTATTATTCTGACCTGTCAGATGTTGCCAGAGTCGGATGTGGTGGTATATAT
Organism: Marisediminitalea oceani; assembly: GCF_003731635.1. Lineage (GTDB taxonomy): Bacteria > Pseudomonadota > Gammaproteobacteria > Enterobacterales > Alteromonadaceae > Alteromonas > Alteromonas oceani. The sequence goes on from NZ_RCUA01000065.1 coordinate 103,485, forward strand.
CCCCGCCGCGTCTTCGCTTTGTGCATCTGGCCCGCAGGCTATCACCAGTACCGTTACTGGTGTCCAGGCGCTGTCTGATACCACCATTGAGCTGAATGTGAAGCTGTCTGAACCACTGGCGTTTTTGCCGGGGCAGTATATCAACCTCGGCTTTCCGGGTGATAACGACTCACGGGCATACTCGTTCAGCTCATTACCGGGCAGTGATGAGGCAAGCTTTCTGATCCGCAATGTGCCGGGCGGCAAAATGAGCAGCTACCTGAGCAACACAGCGGTCGAAGGTGATGAACTGCCGGTAACCGGCCCGCTGGGTAGCTTTTATCTGCGCACGGTTGAACGGCCGGTGCTGATGCTGGCCGGAGGTACCGGTCTGGCGCCCATTTTATCAATGCTGGAATATATGCAGGCCGAGGGCCTTCAGCAGCCGGTATTTTTACTGTACGGCGTGACTAATGTCAGCGACCTGGTCAAACTGGATGCGCTGGAAGCCTTTGCCGAGGCTATGCCGCAGTTTAGCTATGCTACGGTTGTGGTAAACAGCGAAAGCGGCCATGAACGTCAGGGCTTCGTGACTGACCACATGGATGCAGTGCCATTTGCCCTGGTTGAAGCGGATACTTATTTATGTGGTCCGCCGCCTATGGTGGATGCCGTACGCCAGTATTTTAAAGACTCAGGTACCGAGCCGCATTCATTCCACTATGAGAAATTTAATCCCAGCACGCCGAAAGAGGAAGCGGCATGAGTCATCGTTTTGATGGTCAGGTGCTGGTGGTTACCGGGGCAGGTCAGGGGATTGGCCTGCGCGCGGCACAGCGCGCGGCTAGCGAGGGTGCTAAACTGGCGCTGGTCGACCGGGCTGAGCATATCCACGATATCGCCGCCGAGCTGGTTAAATCCGGCTGTGATGCCATTGCTATTAACGCAGATCTCGAAACCTACGAGGGTGCAGTAAATGCCATGGATGCCGCGCTGCTGCAGTTTGGTCGCATAGATAAGCTAATCAATAATGTGGGCGGTACTATCTGGGCAAAACCTTATGCCCATTACGCGCCGCAGGAAATTGAAAAGGAAGTACGTCGTTCGCTATTCCCAACCCTGTGGTGTTGCCGGGCAGTTCTGCCGGCAATGCTGGAGAGCGGTAATGGCGCCATCGTTAACGTGTCTTCAGTGGCAACCCGTGGTATCAATCGTGTACCTTATGCCGCGGCCAAAGGCGGCGTGAATGCTTTAACGGTGTCGCTGGCTTTTGAATACGCTGAATATAACATTCGCGTTAATGCTACGGCGCCCGGTGGTACCGAAGCGCCGCAGCGCATTGTGCCGCGCAACGAAAGCAGCCAGTCGGACGAAGAGAAGGTGTGGTACCAGCAAATTGTTGACCAGACCAAAGATACCAGTTTTATGGGCCGTTACGGTACGCTGGATGAACAGGCTTCGGCCATTTTGTATCTGGCCAGTGATGAGGCCAGCTATATTACCGGTACGATCCTGCCTGTAGCGGGAGGCGACTGCGGTTAGTGGCCGTAAGCTGTCTGAAATTTTTTTACATAACTTAAAATGCTGCGAATAAATCATGTTCTTTGGTTTCCGCAGCATTTTTTTTGGGGTCTTACTATGCAACCAACACGCTTCCGAATCGCCTTGCCTGGTATGGGGGATTGGTCACTGTCTGCGGCCGTGGCCGGTATACTGGCTTCGACCATGGGCTATGCCGGGCCTCTGGTGATCCTGTTTCAGGTTGCCGATGCAGCCGGGTTAAACGATGCGGTACTGATCTCCTGGATCTGGGGCATGTCGATTGCCAGTGGCTTATTATGCGGCTGGTTTAGCCTGCGTTACAAAATGCCGGTACTGTTTGCCTGGAATGCGCCGGGCTCGGCCTTATTAGTGACGTTGGTGCCGGGGATGCCGTGGGGAGATGTCATCGGGGCGTACCTGATGTCTGGTGCAATGCTGTTGATACTTGGACTAAGCGGCGGGTTTGAGAAGCTAATTAAGCGTCTGCCGTTATCACTGGCCGCGGCGTTGCTGGCGGGGATATTAGTTAATTTCAGCCTGGCGTTGTTTTCGAAGATGACCGGCGCACCGCTGCTGGGTTTAGTGATGTTTGGCGCCTATATTGTGTTACGTCAGGTATTGCCGCGCTATGCGATTATGTTAACCGTAGTGGCTGGTGTTGCGGTGCTGATGGCAACCGAGGGGTTGTCCTTCGCTGCGGTTGACTGGCAGCTATCTGTGCCCCAGTTGTACAGCCCTTCCTTTTCTTTATCGGCGTTATTTAGTGTGTCTGTGCCTTTGGTGTTGGTGGCCTTAAGCGGGCAGTTTATTACCGGCATCGCTATTTTACGTCAGGATGGCTTTGCGCCGCCAGCCAATCAAATTGTTGCGGGCAGCGGTTTTATGAGCATTTTGTTTGCGCCAACCGGCTGTCACGGCGTGAATTTGTCGGCCATTACAGCCGCTATTTGTACCGGTAGTGATGCGCATCCCAACCCTACTAAGCGCTATTTCGGGCCATTTGTTGCCATGTTCTGGTATGCCATGTTTGGTTTGTTCAGTGCGGCGCTGGTGAGTGTGATTCAGGCCTTTCCTGCGGCCTTTATTGCTATGGTTGCCGGTATTGCTTTGCTCGGCGCGCTGGAGGGCTCCCTGGCCGCTGCGCTGTCTCAGGCCAAAGAACGTGAAGCTGCCTTATGTACCTTTTTGATCACGGCTTCGGATTTGTCGTTACTGGGTTTGTCGTCGGCCTTTTGGGCACTGATAATAGGCGGCGCTATTTTTGCGTTACAGCAGCGGCTGGCTAAATAGCACGCATAAAAAAACAGGGCCTAGGGCCCTGCTTTTCAGGAAGGAGAGTGCGGTTAAAACGGGTACTGAATACCTTTGTTCATTACGCTAATCCACTTATTGTGGGTAAACTCTTCAAGGTTTACCGGACCGCCAATGCGTCCAGCATCACCAGAGTCTTTCAGACCACCAAATGGAATGTGATACTCATTATTTACGGTCTGATCGTTTACATGCACCATGCCAGCGTCAATTAGTCCGGCCAGGTATTCACCTTTCGCACTGTCACCGGTATGAATCGATGCAGACAGGCCAAGATCAGTCGCGTTGGCCAGAGCGATGGCTTCCTGCTCGGTTCTAAAGGTTACAACCGGTGCGACCGGACCAAAGATTTCCTGCTTAAATACCGGCATCTCTGGTGTGACATTTTTAAGCACTGTAGGTCTGACTAACCGGCCATCCACTGTTCCGCCGGCCACGATTTCAGCGCCCATGGCAACCGAGTCATCAATCAGTGATTTGACTTTATCGGCCTGGGTCTGGTTAATCAACGGGCCGAGGTGGCATTGCTCTGAAAAGGGGTTACCGGCATATAGGTTGTTGGCGCGCTCGGCCAGTGCATTAATATAGGCACCAGCAATATCTTCATGAACGATATGACGGCCTGACTGCATGCAAATCTGACCCTGATGCAAAAACGCGCCCCAGGCAGCACATGATGATGCGGAGTCAATGTCGGCATCGTCGAGTACGATAAAGGCATTGTTGCCGCCCAGTTCCAGTGATGTTTTCTTAAAGGTTTCGGCACAATGGCGGGCAATTGAGCGGCCAACTGCCGTTGAACCGGTAAATGCGATCATTCCGGTTGCCGGATGTTCCACAACCGCCTGGCCTGGCTCAGCGCCTCCGGGCAGTAAACCGAGTACGCCCTCGGGTAAACCGGCAGCGTCCATTAACACTTTGATGATAACACCACCAGTAAAGAAGCTCTGCGGATCCGGTTTTAATACAACAGCGTTACCCATGGCCAGCGCTGGTAGCACCGCACGTAACGACAGCAGTAACGGGAAGTTCCAAGGTGCAATAACACCCACCACTCCTACCGGAATGCGTACGCGCATATTTTTACGTCCCGGCATGGTCGAAGGGTAGATTTCGCCATTAGGTGCCTGGGCCTGGCTGGCCGCCATGTACGTTTGCTCAATACAGGCTTGTAACTCCCATTCGCTTTTCGGGCGAATAGAGCCGCACTCTCTGGCATTCCAGGTATGGATGAGCTCTGCGTTGTCTTCCAGCGCCTGAGCAAAGCGGCGTAAAATAACCGCCCGCTGTTCAAACGTGCTGGCAGCCCACTCTGGCTGCGCAGCTTTGCAGCGTTCGATAACGGTGCTGGCTTCGTCGGCTGTGGCAGCGTTAACGCTGCCGAAAACAGTGCCGGTGGCAGGTTCGACAATGTCGAACGCTGCACCAGAAAAACCAGATGTGTAGTCGAGGGAAAAGTCACTCTGGCTGATAGCTTTGTAATTCATGTTAATACCTTAACTTGGATTCGCTTCGTTAATGTGATCGGCAATGTAACTGGCCAGTGCATACACCGTCTCTGATGGGTTGTAACCAATCGAGGTGGGCAGCAAACTGGCATCTACTACATACAAGCGCTTGATATCATGAGTTTCACCATAGGGGTTAACCACGGTTTTGCGCTTATCGGCACCCATTCGGCAGGTTCCCTGCGGGTGGAACGACGTATAACGATAACGCGCTGGTTGATTTTCAAGGGCATCAATCACGCTGTCTATTTCATCCACGGAGTGAATACGCTGCTTGTCTGAGGTGGGCAGATACAGGTATTTTGCGCCCGAGGCAAACAGGATCCGCGCATTGTCTTTAAGGCCCTTCTTCATGGCTTCAAAGTCTTCATCGTCAACCTGATAGCGAATTTCTTTGTAGCCGTTTTCCAGGGTTACTTCACCGACGTTCTTATCGTGGATCAGGGTGATCAGGCGCGTTGAATTAGGGTAATTCTGCATGTAGCGTACATAGGGTTTACCGGTGCCGGGTTCAGCCATAAACGACGCTTCTACCGGGTCCTGTACTGCGTTCAGCTGGATCCAACCGCCGTCTTCCGGCAGAGTGTGGCTATCATCGAACAGGCTGTGGGTAGCACCGTGAAAATCGTTAAGCTTTTTATCAAACATCGCAGTGACCGACAGCGATGGGTGACAGGCAAAGTTTTTACCTACCTGACCGCTTGAATTCGCCAGGCCGGATTGTTGCAGCAGCAGAGGTGAACCGGTTGGACCCGCAGCCAGCACAACGATTGGCGCTTTAACGCTCATGCGGGTTTTTACCTTGCCGGTTTTAGGGTCAACCACTTCGGCGTTTACACCACTGGCGGCACCGTTTTGCGTATTAATTTTAGTTACCCGGGTGTCGGCATAAATCACCGCACCGTGGTTACAGGCCCAGGGCAGATACGTCACCATCATTGACTGTTTGCGGTCGGTTTTACAGCCGGCAAAGCAAAAGCCGGTCATCGCGCAGTCGCGAATATTACGGCGGGCAAGACCCAGGGGAATATCCAGCGCCTTCATGCCTTTTTTTATGTACTCTGCACCCACACTGGTTTCGTGGCCTTTTACCTCGGTGATGCCAAGGTTTTCTTCAACCTTTTCAAAATAGGGCAGCATGACTTCTGGTGTGAGGTTAGTCAGGCCGAATTCCTTACCCCATTTTTTAAGGTAATAATCAGGGGTACGGAAACACAATGCCGCATTGACCACGGTAGAACCGCCCACGCAGCGGCCCTGCAATACAGTAATATCACCGTCGGTGTTGCTTTGTGCGCCTTCACCTTCGTAAAGGGTTGCCATCGACACCGCCATCATTTCGGTAAACTTCTCAGAAGGCACATAAGGGCCAGCTTCCAGCACAACGACTTTTTTACCGGCTTTCGCCAGCTCGTAAGCGTTGATCCCGCCGCCTGCGCCGGAACCGATAATCACGACATCGGCGTCAAGGTCGAGTTGAGCCGCCGTCATATCGGCAGCAGTGATTACATTTAACTGATTTTTATTTGTAGACATTTTTGTACTCCTACCGATGATTAGGCTTGTGGCTCTGGTGTGATACCGCGTTTAGCGAGTCCCCATTTCTCAGACACGGGGCCGTCATAGCCAAGTGGTGCCCAGGTATTAGGAATTGCCCAGTAGGCGAGTACGGTGAGTTTTTTTATGCCCATCGCAAGTGCGCGATGCGGCGCTACGTCGGAAGCTGCCCACTGATCGACAAATTTAGTTGCCTCTTCGTCAGACAGCTTGGTAAACCGCTTACCAAATGCTTTTTCTGCGCTTTGGTTAAAGTAATGGATCCCCTGATTCAGACCTTTACGAATATGGTGGGGCATACTCGCCAACAAGGCTCCCTCGATAGTTGAAATCACCGGTAACGTGGCCGGGTCAACCAGATTGCTGCCCTCGGTGGGCAGTGAGATAGCCAGCATTTTGTTAAATACGGCCTGCTCGGTAGCATCCATCTTGTTGTCATCAGTCAGGATCCCAGCCATGACCTGCATCGATGAGCAGCTCATCACCGTTGCGCTGATAGCGGTTGCGAGTTTCAGAAACTGCCTGCGTTGATTATTAATTTGTGACATTTGATTGCCCTTTATCATTGTTATAGTGATTAAAACTACGTACACCATGACTACGCAGGGAGCATGCCAAAAGTTAATTAAAAGTTAATTTATTGAATTGTATGTAGTTTTATATTTGAGGTGTGCGGAGTGTTGCAAAATGAAACACTCCGCTAGTGTTACCCGTCTCAGTTTAAGGCAGTGCCTGAGCGGTCTTTAGCCAGTTTGCGATACAAGGTCGCCCGGGAAATGCCGAGTTTTTTGGCTGCCAGGCTCATGTTGCCACTGCAATCTTCTACTACACGGTTGATGAGATCCTGACTAGCCTGATCAAGCAGTCGTCCTGAGTCAGCTGGGGTTGATGTGTTGGCTATGGCAGTCGATGCAACACAGCTTTGGCAGGTTTGATATTCTTCCGGCAATTCATCCATCTGGACAGTCTGACTATCGTCTCCAATGGCATCGGCGTAGAGCAACACATTACGCAACTCGCGGATATTACCCGGCCAGTTGTAGCATTCGATAAAGCGGCTGACCTCGGCGCTGAGCTGTTGTTTATACTGGCAATCGGCGGCCAGAATGGTTTGTGCGATGGCCAGTTTATCGTCCCGCTCGCGTAAGGGTTTGATGGGGATCGCAAAGCCTTTTAGGCGGAAGTACAGATCCTGGCGGAATCGGCCTTCTTCAATGGCCTGTTCCAGATTAACGTTGGTGGCGCATATTAGCTGAAAATCTACTTTGTGCTCTTTTGATGAACCCAGCGGGCTTACCTCGCGGGTCTCCAGTACACGCAGTAACCGGCTTTGCAAAGCCAGCGGCATGTCGCCAATTTCATCTAAAAACAATGTGCCTTTGTCGGCTTCGGCAATACGGCCTTTAAAACCCTTTTTATCGGCGCCGGTAAAGGCTCCGGCCTGATAACCAAACAGTTCACTTTCGATCAGGTTTTCTGGAATTGAAGCGCAGTTAATTGAGATAAACTTGCCCTGACACTGACTGGCATCGTGCAGGTGGCGGGCAGTAACTTCCTTACCCACGCCGGACTCGCCATACAGCATCACCGGCAAACGATTAAGCACTCTCGCACCGCGTTCCACTGACCGGGCTAACTGTTCATCACCAAAGGTGGTATTGGGTACCGATGCAATGACCGGGGCAGGGCGGATCTCTTCGCTACCGCGATCCTCTGTGGTGGGTGAGGAAGGAGTACTAATGACCCTTGAAGCCAGTGTTACACCTGAATGCAGCGTCAGATAGAAAGGTTCACCACTGGCAGCACGGCGGTTTTGAATGATGCCGATATCGGAACTGAACAGACCGTCAAACCAGGTATCAAAGAAACGACGCTGATCGGAAATAAAGGTCGACGCGGCTTCGTTACAGCCAGTCATCTTGCCGTTGGGCGATATGGCCAGCAGCAGGTTGGTAATATCACCAAATTGACCTGACGAGGGGATAATTTCAATCACATAGGTATCGCTGAGATTCAAAATTAAAGACTTTTGAATATTGCGCGCACAGGTTTCCAGCATATAAAACACGGCCATATCATTAATGGAGTGTTCGTTGGTAATGTCCAGCGACGCACACAGGCGGCCCATGTGATCGAACACCGGCGCCGCGGCACAGTGAAAGGTATTATGCTGTTCTTTGTAGTGTTCACCACCAAACACACGGGTAAATTGCTTGGTGTTAACCGCACAGGACATTGCCGTGGTGCCGACATTTTCTTCGTTGAGCATCACGCCATCGCGAAATGCCGAAGCGATACGCGCATTGCTCAGGCGATTTGCCTGACGGACCTGCAGTGCATTACAGTTCTTGTCGGTAAGCAGTACCGACCAGCCTGCACCTGCGACAGCCCGATATAGCTGCTCGACGTGCCGATTTGAGACGGTCAGCAGTTCTTCGTTCTGGTACTTGAGTTGTTCGAGTTTGTCAGGATGCACGTAGCTGTATTCAAGCTTTCCGGACATTCTGACGGTTTGATCTGCGCAGCGAAGCCATGATTCCCGAATGGCACCCGGTAGCATATTAGCTACCTGAATATCTCCCTCATTAAAACGCTGTCGGATTACACTGAGTTCATTGTTCATTACTACAACCTATCGGGAATACTGCCAGGCCTCTATAGACGTTTTGCAGTATATTTTGGGGTAACCGATTAACGAACGCAGAGTCTACCACAAGTTGTAAATTATTTGTAATATGTTTTTACTGTGAACTATAATTCGCATTGCGAACTTTGGGTGGGAGAGCTGTAATGATCGCGGGCTGAGATGCGGCCCTTAAAAAGTGAAGAAAGGTGTAAGTGACGCGCACCACTTACACCCTTATGAATTAAAAGACTTTTACAAATCGCAGGTTGATACGGTCATTTTCGAAAAAGCCATTTTCTACTGAAATGCTGCGGCCATACTGTACCTGAACCTGCAGATCAGGCTGTACAAAGTGTTGTACAGTAAACTGCCAGCGGTTGTTATTCAGTTCGTCCTGTTGGTCCACTCCCGCTACTTCAGATTCGGCACCGAAATCGTGGTAGTAGTTCACCGATGCCGTGGTGGTATCAGAAATATGGTAATTCAGGTGTACCTGATAGCCGTACTGGTCGTCCTGTTCGCGAGTGATTCCCGAAGCACCGAAGTCATCATTATCGCCGAAGAAGGTGTACTCACCTATCAGATGAACTGAAAACTGCTCGGTAATCGGCGTGACAAAAGCAGCCTGGGTAATGAACTTGGTGCGATTCTCACCGAGGTTAACCGGGCCTTTCTCGGTGTCGTAGCTACCTAATGGCAGGGACACAAGACCCGTTACACCAAAAGCCTGCTTGGTATCGGGGTTATTGTATAACCAGATGGTTGCGCCTAGGATCGGGTCGCCAATACCCGAAGCTTCAACTTCAGCGCCACCGGCATTCAGCTTTAGCTGACCAACAGGTAAAATAACCTGCGGATCAACGATAAACCCGCCAACCTCGATGTAGTGAACCCAGCGGAGTAAGCCAATGTCGGCACTCAGTGTAGGGCCGTTTTCAACCTGCTGGCCGTTAACATAGAACTCATCGTTATCAAAAGATTGCAGATATAAAATACCCAAATCAATGCCTGCTGGCAGCGGTGAGTAATCACCCGGATCGGTAGCAACCTGAGCAGCTTGGGTTAGGGGGCTCACTGCAGCACATGAAAGGCCGAGTGACAGCAAGGCAGGTTTAAGTAGTGTGTTTTTCATCTGGTTATCCTTATTAAAAAGTAACGTATCACGTTGCCCTACCTTCTGCATTTAACATTCCATAAACAAAAGTGCTTTATAAAAACAGGTGCTTATGTGAATGTTGTTAAAAAGTATCGAGTTTCAGTGTTTTAAAAAATAACACCTGTATGTGAAGGGGCGTCTCAAAATGAAACAGTTTCTCAACGCAGACGCTTAGTCTGACTAGACACTATTTGTTACGGATAAACCGGGTTATCTGGCTGGTGGTTCCAGATTATGCGGTAAATGTAAGAGAGGTGTTAATTTTGCAGTGGTCCTGCTTTTGTTAAGCAGCCTGCGACGGTTGTACAAAGCAGTGGAGTAAGCGAATTGAATAAAAGAGCAGAGGTTGAGCAGCAAGCTCGAGCAAGAAAAGTCAGAATACTGGCTGCCGGCGGACTGGCCATAGCCGGACTATGGTTGGTGACAGGGTTAGCAGCGTTGTGGAATTTACCGTTAATTGGTTCGCTGGTGGCTGTAATGACAACCTTAGTGATTGGGTGGCTGATACTATATTGCCAACAATTCACTGAGTCATCAGTGATCACCGAATACGTGGAGGTACCGGTTGAAAGCAAAGCTCAGTCACAGCCAACAGCAAGTGATAAAGACGAATCGTTACTAACAGTCATCACAGATAACCATGCACTCTGTGAACAGGTAGCTATGCATACGCAACAAGGGGCACACAGGTTATCCGAAGTGTTACTGGGCATGGAGAAAGCCCGCGAACTGGCCGGTTACTCCGGGCAAAGAGTCGAACAGAGTTACGAAAGCACGCAAAACAGTCAGAAGGCCATAGGATTTCTGGCGGAGCATATCCACAGCGTAGGCGAGGTATTCAGCCAGTTGGCCCGGCAGTCTGATGAGATAGCCTCCATTGTGGTTAAAATTCAGGATATCGCTAAATAAACCAATTTGCTGGCACTCAATGCGTCGATTGAAGCGGCCAGAGCGGGGGATCACGGTAAGGGGTTTGCGGTAGTCGCCAACGAAGTGCGGCAATTGGCGGGGAGTGCCAATGCATCCAGCGAGGAGATCGCAATAATTGTCAGACAGTTAAAGCAAACCTCGGCCGATGCCGGCATGGGGATGCAGTCTGCGGTGGTGTCATGTGAAGATTGCATGACTCAATCCACTATCGCTCTGGATGCCATGGAAGAAATTAAACAAGGGGCTAAAGAGAGAACGTCTATTGTCGCTGATATCTTTCAGAAGCTGCTCGGGCAGCAGCGTATTCTGAGTGATATCGACTCAATATTACGGCAGCAACAAACTGGTATAAACGCGGTTGCCGGTGAGTTTGATGATGGCCAGGCGAATGGGGGGGATGCGCCTGGCGGGTTAACTCAATCGCGCCCGGGGGCGTTTTTTTCGAATTGTTTGGGCCAGTCGCGATAATTAAATACCTGCCCCTCATTGCGAATTCGGGCAATTTCCCCCAGGTCGACGGTGGCATACACCCAGGCTGGGTCGCTGTTCTCACCCTCGGCTAAAATCCCGTTCGCCGGAAAACCATAATCGACCGGGCTATAAACGCTGGCGCGGCCAGTGTTGGCGTCGACGGCTGGTGACCAGTTGGCATCGCCAACCGTAGGTGACTGAACCACATAGCACTGATTTTCTAATGCGCGCGCCTGACAACCAATGCGAACACGGTGGAAGCCCGCCTGGGTATCCGTACAACTGGGTACCAGCAACAAATCGGCGCCTGCCGCTACCTGATGGTTGGCGATCATGGGAAATTCTGAGTCGTAACAAATGTGAATGCCGATTCGGCCAAGTGTTGTATCAATTACTTTAATGTCGGTGCCCGGGCTGATGTGCCATTGTTCGTTCTCAAACCGGGTCATGATGAGCTTATCCTGATAGCCGAGCAGACCCTCAGGGCCGAACAGGTTTGCGCGATTTACAAAACTGCCATCTTCCTGCGCGGTAGGAAAAGAACTGGCCAGAATATGCACGTCGTATTCAGCCGCTAACGATTTATGCAGGGCAACCCAACGGGGTAACAGGCTTTGCATAGCGTGGAGTTGCTTAGCTAAATCACTATACACCGCTTCACCAAACAGTGAGGTGAGCTCCATACTGCCATACTCAGGAAAAACCAGCAGCCTGGCCCCTTGTCTGGCCGCGCGGCTTACCCAGTCATCAAGCTTTCTGGCAAACTCATCCCAGTGTTCAAAAAAACCGATGTCATACTGAGCCGAGGCCAGTTTAAATGTATGCATTGCTACTCCTAAGTGAGTGCTTTCATCCAGAATGTCATGGGTTTGGCAGACTCCTCAGACTCTCCCACTTCCTTCCAACTGAAGGTGGTCGTCAGGTCGGCACATTTCTGATAGCCGCGATGCTGCCAGAATGTATCAAGCGGCTGAAAATCTGCCGGGCGAGCCGGGTGATCGGCCGGGCGCTCAACCGCACAAAAGCATGAGTGGGTAATGCCTGCGATGGACATGGCGTGCGCCTCACGGTATTCAAAAAAGGCAACGCCCGCGCCCTGACCACGATATTGTGGCAGCAGCACCGACTCGCCACAATAAAATATGCGCTCAGTATCAAACCCGGCCTCAACAAAAGGCTGCTTTACTTCCGTAGTTTCATGTTTCAGCGGTACGCCGGTAGATGCGCCTACGGCTTTAGCGCCATCGAATGCCAGTACGATAATACTGTCTGGCGCCTCAATATAGGTGCTCAGATACCGGGCTTCGTAAGCGGCATCGCCATCATACAAATAGGGAAAGTCGCGAAACACCTGCATGCGCAGTTGGGCGAGCTCATCTATATATTGATGTAGCGCTGCACCGGATAAACATTTAAAAGTAAGCATAATAAGTGTTGTGTAGCAATCAGGCCGAAACCTGTGCTATCCAGTCTTCAAGGTTGTAATAGTTGGTTACCCGGGCAACCAGGCCATCGCGAATATCAAAAAACGCACCGGCCGGCAGTTTATACGTTTGCCCGTTTGCTTCGGGCAAACCCTCATCGGTGGCCAGGTATTCGCCTAATACGGTGAACTCTACAGCGGCGCGATCGCCTGCGGTATTGGTCATTACCTCAATATCTACAATGGTTTCTTTGTAGTTATTGTTCATGCGCTCCATAAACGCTACAAACGCATCCTTACCCACTTCGCGAACGCCCTGATTGATGTCATGAATAACATCATCAGTGAGCAGCGACAAAAAGGTGTCCATATCCTGCTTGTTAAAAGCAGCGTAGTAATCCTGAAGTAATTTAACAGTTGCCTGACTCACAAAAAAATCCTTCCTAAATGGCTAAGAAGCGAATGATAGTCCGCTGGGTTAAGAGTTTAAATACCCGCTGGCGGTGATTGACCGATTTATGTCGCAGGTTTAACTATCAGCCTGTTATTCAGGGGGATTGCCAGCGAGGTTCCGACGGCAGCAAAAATCACCCGGCAAGCCCTGTTAGCGCTATGCTGGTATTAGTGCTGATAGCTATGGGGTATAAAAACTATTTACAAGCTCATTAACGAATTTGCTACATTAATAAGTAATATTGTATTAATATATGGGCAAAAGAGCAGTCGATGCCACCGGTGGCAATTGGTGTTATCGAAAAATTTTCAAACTCGTGGAGGAATAACGGGATGATAAATGGCTATTTTAGCGGCCTGAATACCCTTTTTGCGCCGACTGGTAAAAAGGTTATCAGCACGGACACACCGGTCAGGACCAGCCTTTGGCGGGCCGGTATGGTCGGCGCGCTGGCGCTCATTATGGGCGCCTGTTCCAGTCAGTCAGATGTAGCGTCTGACACCGCAGCAACCAATACTATGATGCTTAGCGGCACTGGCAGCGACGACGCAGTGGAATGGGATTTCTACTGTGACAAAGGACGCAACTGTGGCGAGTGGAGTAAAATCGCCGTGCCGTCTAACTGGGAACTCGAAGGGTTTGGTGGTTACGACTACGGCCATATTCGTGAAAAACATGATGAGCAGGGCACCTATCGTCGCGATTTTGATGTGCCGGCGAGCTGGCAGGGCCGCACCGTTAAAGTGGTGTTCGATGGCGTAATGACCGATACCACGGTGTTCGTTAACGACCAGCAGGTGGGGCCTACTCACCAGGGCGGATTTTATCGGTTTAGTTACGACATCACGCCTTATCTTAACTTTGGCGAGTCCAACCAGATTAAAGTGGTAGTCGATAAAATTTCGGCCGATAAGAGCATCGAAGCTGCGGAACGTCAGGCTGATTACTGGGTGTTTGGTGGTATCTTCCGTCAGGTTTTCCTGCAGGCATTACCTGCATCACATATCGACTGGGTAAGCCTGGATGCCAAGGCCAGCGGCCAGTTCGACGCTGAAGTATATTTTGAAGGTCTGACCGGTGCTGAAACCGGCGTTGAAGCACAGATTCTGGACATGGATGGTAAGCCAGTAGGCAAACCATTTAGTGCGCCATTGCAAGAGAATAAGGCCGTGGTGAGCACAGCCATTGCTAATCCAAAGTTATGGTCTGCGGAATATCCTAATCTTTATCAGGTTCGTTTTACCCTGAAAGCTGGTACCGACCCCCTGCATACGCTGAATAAAACCTTTGGTTTCAGAACGTTTGAATTGCGCCCTCATGATGGATTGTATCTGAATGGCGAAAAAATCATTTTAAAAGGGGTTAACCGTCATAGTTTCCGTCCGGAAACTGGCCGTACAACGTCTAAACAAATCAGTGTCGATGATATTGAACTGATCAAAAGCATGAATATGAATGCGGTGCGTATGTCGCATTACCCGCCGGATGTGCACTTCTTGGAAGCTGCCGACCGTATGGGGATTTATGTGATCAACGAACTGACCACCTGGCAGCAGCCTATCCTGGATACAGAGCCGGCTCGTCGCCTGGTAGCACAGTTAGTTAAACGCGATCAGGCACACCCCAGTATTCTGATGTGGGCCAATGGTAACGAAGGCGGCTGGAATACCGAAGTTGATGACGACTACGCTATTTACGACCTGCAAAACCGTCCGGTACTGCATCCCTGGGAGCTGTTCCGCAATATCGATACCGATCATTATCCAACCTACGCTGAGCTGCTATCGAAAGGTCCGCAAAACGAGGTTTTCTTCCCCACTGAGTTTTTACACGGGTTATACGACGGTGGCCATGGTGCCGGTTTACGCGACTTCTGGAATTTCATTACCTCGCAGCCTTTTGGCGCCGGCGGTTTCCTCTGGGTACTGGCTGATGAAGGACTGGTTCGAACCGACGAGAACAACCGAATCGATACCGATGGCAACCATGCTCCCGACGGTATTGTAGGGCCACACGGCGAAAAAGAAGGCAGCTTCTTTACCATTAAGGAAATCTGGGCGCCGGTTCAGGTAGAAAACCTGCCAAACGGTGAGTTATTACCAGCCGACTTTAACGGCGAGCTGCAAGTCAGCAACCTGTATGACTTCACTAACCTGTCAGAAACCAGTCTGCAGTGGCGTTTATATGCGCCAGCGACGGCCTTCTCACCCGAGAAGCAGCTCATTGCCAGCGGCAGCCAGTTGTTACCGGCTATCGCGCCTAACGCTACCGGTACGGTTAAACTGGAGCTACCCGCCAACTGGCAGCAACAAGGCTGGCTGGAAGTCGAATTCTTTAACAAGCATAAGGAATCTGTCTGGACTGATACATGGCCGGTACAGGATGCTGCCGCAAACGATTCGCTGACCACTGCTGAGTTTGCCAGCCAGGTCGAGAAACAGCGCCCAGAAATCATTGTGGAAAACGATAATGAACTGGTGATCAGGGTAGCTGATAAATTTCTGGCCCTCGACGCCTCCACCGGCTTACTGAAATCCTTCGCCAGGCCCGGCAAGACGGCGCTGTCAAACGGTCCGCGACTACTACGTTCCGATAATAGCCGGTACGAGGGGCAGTACAACGGTGTTGGAAGCTGGAAGCTGCACGATCCAAATGCCTCCGAACAGGCGTCTGATGCTTCAATAACAACGCAATACGAAGGTGACGATTTGCTGATCTCAGTGGCTAATCCGCCAGCCGGGTTTACTCAACTGCAGTGGATTGTGCGCGCTGAGGGTTACTTATCACTGGATGTGGAATACGAGCTGAACGGTAACTATATTCTGCATGGCATCGCGTTTAACTATCCGCCACAGAGCATTACCCGCAAGCGCTGGTTAGGCGATGGTCCTTACCGGGTATGGGCAAACCGTATGGAAGGGGTTTCTTATTCCGTGTGGGAAAACGAGTATAACGAAGGTGTAGCGGGTGAGCACTGGGAGCTACCGGAGTTTAAAGGTTACTTCTCTGATATTCAGTGGTTGACCTTGGGCGCGTACGACCAGGAGGTTCATTTCTCTGTTGCTACGCCGGACATTTTTGCCCGGGTTATGCAACCGGAAGATGGCGTTCGTCCGGATAATACCGTGGGGTTAACCTACAACGGTGAAATTAGTTTCCTGCACCGGATTAATGCCATTGGTACTAAGTTTCATGCTGCGCATAACATGGGCCCACAAGGTGAGGAAGTTGCTGAACAAGGTACCCGCAGAATTAAACTGAATATTTTCTAACAGATACCACAGCCAGGCTGTGGTCATAATCTGCACTATAAAAGCATGATCCATTGGGTCATGCTTTTTTTTAGGCAGGGATTCGGATCGCCTATATAATTAATCAGAGGAACGGTGCATATTTTCAGAGCTGGTTTTGTATACTGGTGCATCCTGAGTATTGAATTTTGTTGAGTATAAATCGATGTCGGTGAAAGACTTAAGGCGTGCATCCATCCAGAGCAGTATCAGCAAGTCTGTGTGGTTACCACTGATAGTCCTGGTCATCGGCTACCTCTATGCCACCGAAGTGGGTAAAAGTTACGAAGCGCAGCGAGGCCAACTGATCACCGATGCCCTGGAACGGCGTCTGGCGCAAATCAGCGAAGCGGTAAATGATCGGGTATCACTTTATGCGTACGGGCTGTCGAGCTTAAAAGCATCGATTGTGGCAGTAGGTATAGATAACCTGCATTACGATTATGTACAAACCTATGCCAGAAGCCAGAATTACAGCCAGCAATACCCGGGCGCACGGGGCTTTGGCTTTATCCGCAGGGTCGAGGTAACAGACTTTGCCGAATTCATGGCCAGGGCAAGGCTGGACAGGCCGGATAAGCAATTTGAACTACGCACGTTAACGCCTCATACCAACAGTTATTTTATCATCCAATACATAATGCCCGAGCACGCAAACCTGCAGGCAATCGGGCTGGATATTGGCTCTGAAACCATGCGTCGGCGCTCTGCAGAGAAAGCCGCAAAATCCAATTCTACTCAGTTAACGGCGCCCATCACCCTGGTGCAGGCAAATAAAAAGCGCTTGCAGGGCTTCTTAATTATGCAGCCGGTGTACAATACTCTCAACGTGCCTGAGGGGGATGATCCGCGGATGGATGCGTTGGTGGGCTGGAGCTACGCACCACTGCTGATTGATGAAGTGTTGTCCTCGGTAAGTGGTTTACGCGATGATGTAATGCTTACCATCGATGATATCTCTGCCGGTGAAGCCCTGACGTTCTTCGGGCGTCATCAGGATGGCAGTCTTGACGCTCTGAAAATTCAGCAAACCTTACAACTGTTCGGCCGTGACTGGCGTTTATCGTTAACGCCAAACCAGGCCTTTATTGATGGTTTGCGTTTACCCTCCAGACAACAGGCGTTCAATAATACGCTGGCCATTGTTACCAGCCTGGCGCTGGTGATTTTCAGCCTCCACATTGTGTTAAGCCGCCGCGCCGATGCAAAACGTTACGAACGGGAGCTGGCTGAGGCTAACCAGCGCGCTCTGGAGTTAAACAACGAAAAGCTGGAAGGTGAAGTGGCCGCCCGCACCTATGAGATAGCCCAGGCGAATATCTTACAGCGGCGGATTTTGGAAAGCGCCGGTTATGCGCTGATTGCTACCGACAATGAGGGCCTGATAACAGCATTTAACCCGGCAGCAGAAAAACTGATTGGCTATCGCACGGAAGAAATGGTTGGTAAGCAGACTCCGGCTGTTTTTCACTTATATGAAGAGATGGAAGCCCGGGCCGCAGAGCTCTCTGAAGAACTCGGCCGGCCGATTGAACCCGGCTTCGATGTGTTCGTGGAAAAAGTCATAGACGGCAACACAGACATCAACAACTGGACCTATGTGCGCAAAGATGGCTCCAGGGTCCCGGTGCGACTCAGTGCTACCAGTTTATTCGATGAGGACGGCAAACTATTTGGTTTCCTGGGGATAGCTTACGACCTCACTCCGCAGTTAAAACGCGAGCAGGAATTAAAAGAGGCGCGGCTTCAGGCTGAGCAGGCCAATGAGGCCAAGTCGAGCTTCCTGGCCAATATGAGTCATGAAATCCGTACGCCGTTAAACGGTATTTACGGTGCCCTGCAACTGATCCGTCGCTCCGATGCGGGTGAGCAACACGGTGGTTTGCTGGATAAGGCAATTTACTCCACTCGCAATCTGAGCCGGATTATTAACGATATCCTCGACTTCTCAAAAATCGAAGCGGGTAAGATAAGTATCGACCCGCATCGTTTTAGTTTGTCGACCATGCTTGATGGACTGCAATCGGATATGTCGATGTTAGCAGGTAATAAGCCGGTAGCGTTGATCTTTGAGAATCTGGCAAATCATGATGTCTGGATTGGTGATGCGGTGCGAATACGGCAGGTGCTGCTGAACATTGGCACTAACGCCATAAAATTCACCGAGCAGGGAAAAGTGACTATATCGGCCCGTAATACCGCCAGTGACGAGTTACTGTTCAGTATTACCGATACCGGCCAGGGTATGACCAAAGATGCCCTGGACCGGCTGTTTGATCGCTTTGAACAAGCTGATTCTTCAACCACTCGTAAATACGGCGGCACGGGGCTGGGAATGGCCATCACCCAGTCACTGGTGCATTTAATGCACGGCAAGATCCGGGTGGTCAGTACCCCGGGTGAAGGGTCCAGGTTTATTGTTACCTTACCAGTAGTTAAGGCTGCAGGAGACGTGCTTGACGCTGCGCCGGATACAAATGATAAAGAACCTGATTTAAGCCACTCAATGATTCTGGTGGCCGAAGATAATGAAATTAATCGCTCAGTAATGGAAGCCATGCTGGCAGACACCAGAGCCACCATTTATTTTGCTGAAAACGGCCTGGAAGCCGTTGAATTTGTAAATAAAAAATGCCCGGGTTTGGTGTTAATGGATATTCAGATGCCGGTGATGGATGGCGTTGAGGCTTGCAAAAAAATTAAGCTTCATCACCCGGATTTGCCGGTGATTGCGGTAACCGCCAATGCCATGGCTGCTGATGTGGAGCTTTACCATGAAGAAGGCTTTGATGGTTATTTGTCGAAGCCAGTGGACGTTGGGCAACTGAATGCCGTACTGGCGCAATATCTTACTGTGGAGACAGAGTGAATCGGGCAGTCCGTTGCCCGTCTGAGGATTATTGAATGTCGATAGTGGTTTGTTCGGTTGCTGTTACCGATGTTTCGACAACGGCCTGGAAGCTGAATACCTCGGCATTCTCATCAGTTTCAGGCTCGTCGTTCAACGCCAGGCAGCTGAAGCCTACCGTATAAGGGCCGGCAGGCAGATAGCCAGCAACAAATTCATAGCTCTCACTCTCTTCATTGTAATTGACGTTAGCCACAGTGTAGGGCGAGATTTCATCGGCATTGGCTGGCTCGTCGGCATCATCGCCCAGCAGCGTTTCGTCCAGCGTGTCGCCTTCATATATGTAAACGGCATTACCGCTGTTCATATCTATCTTTTCGGCACAAGCCGCGCTTTCAATTAACGCTGGTGAAACCGTGCCGAGTAACGTGCCCACTGAGTTGTTTGCGACTAACCGCACGCCACGGGGTTTTAAGAATATAGTGTTAGGCTGACCCACCGGGTCTACCAGGCTCTTACGCAAATCAAATTCTACGGTATAAGCGGCTTCTACTCCCGGCAGGGCTTCAATACCGTCGAGCTTCAACTCGTTGCTGGGCACTTTGAGTTCAAAGGTGCCGCTGTCCATTTCAATGTAAGAGTCTTCGGTGACTTCAAGGCGCAACTGGGTATAAGTCCCAATAGGGATTTCGGTGGCATCCACTATGGTAACAAAGGCTTCGCCCTGATAATTGAGCAGGTCGATGGCCTGCGGATCGTTGTTTTCATCGCGCACATCGAAGGTAATCGGACCGTCGGGACCAATAAGCTCCACGGTATTAAAGTACACCACAACAGCGTTAGCCTGATCTACCGGGGCATCTGATACGGCAAGACTGAAAGAGGCTGTGTCTGGTTCAGGGGTGGGATTATCACTGCCACCACCGCCACAGGCGACCATGGCGGACGACAGGGCAACAACAGAAAGTGTTCTCGTGGTTTGCTTTTTTAAAGCGTTTGAAACGAAGTTTAACGGCTTTTTCATTTTTCGACTCCTACATCAATGCATGGCATTGAACATCTTTTTTCATTTTCTCAATAAGTATAGTGCCATTATGCTCTATCAAGCGTTGTGCCAGGCCGGTAAGGCGTATGTTTATCAATGCTTTAGTTTTAATTATTGTAAGTAATCAAACTTGCACAGTCGGTAAATGTTGCAATTTTGCTACAGAATTTACTTAGGGTTCATGGGCATACGTTTAGGCAAGTAACCGGCAGCTTTATGTATTAATGTTTTGGCTGATTCGCATTAATCTCTCATTATCCAGAGCTGGCGCTCACAATTTAACCGGTTGAGCACTGCCTGACACATTCAGACAATACCTAAGGAGTTTTGTATGAGCGACGATGCTAACACCAATGAAGATATGAATATTCAGCGCGCCGACCAGCAGGAGCTGATTAAAGGCCCGGACGAATGCTTTGTCGGTGACGTGTATATCAGTAATCTGTTTAACGCGCCTGAGCCCGCCAGAGTGGGAGCGGCCATCGTTAATTTCGAACCCGGCGCCAGAACCAACTGGCATACCCATCCGCTGGGGCAAACTCTGGTAGTCACTAAAGGTGTTGGCTGGACCCAATGTGAGGGCGGCAAGAAGACCGAAATTCGCCCGGGAGACATTATTTGGTGCAACTGTGGCCGTCGCCACTGGCATGGCGCAACGGCTACCGAGTCCATGCAACATGTGGCGGTACAGGAAGCGCTGGACGGTAAAGCCGTTGACTGGCAGGAGCCGGTCACGGATGACATCTATCTGTCTGAAGACATCGTCAGAGACTAACTGACTATCTGAATGCAGGCTCCGCCCGGAGTCTGAACCTTTCTCATTGTTTATATCGGGCCCATGCCTGAGGAGTTTCTATGTGCAAAAATCATCATCAACACGATGCGGTAACCGCCGCAAAGATATCACCAGAAGGCGCTTCCCGACGTAAGTTTATTCAGTCTTCTTCAGCGGTTGGAGCGGGGATCATGCTATCTGGCCTGGTTCCGTCACTGTCGTCTGCTGCGCCGGTTTCCTCAAAGCCAGGGCAAAATATCAAGTCTAAAGGTTACGCGGCCTTTGATGAGTCCGGGGTGCTCAAACCCTGGGAGTTTGAGCGTCGCCCGGTTGGCGATGACGATATTCTGATTGATATTAAATTTGCCAGTATCTGCCATTCAGACATTCACCAGATGAAAGGGCACTGGGCGCCTCAGCAATACCCTCAGGTGCCTGGCCATGAAATTGTCGGTGTGGTGGCCGCGGTGGGTAAAAACGTGACTAAATTTAAAGTGGGCGATCGCGCTGGCGTTGGCTGTATGGTAGATGGTTGCTCAGATTGCGACACCAGTGAAAACCGCGGTGAACAATACAGCCCAAAAACCAAGTTTACCTATGGACACCCGGATGAAAGGGCTCCTACTGGCATTACTCAGGGCGGCTATGCCACCAATATTGTGGTGCGCGATCATTTCGCCGTACATATTCCTGAGGCCATTAGTTTTGAGGAAGCGGCACCGCTGTTATGTGCTGGCGTGACGACCTATTCGCCCATTCTTAAATTCGATTTAAAACCCGGTGACAAAGTAGGGGTGGCTGGCATTGGCGGGTTAGGCCACTTAGCCGTGAAACTGGCGGTAGCCAAGGGCGCAGACGTCTATGCCTTTACTACAACGCCGGATAAAGTTAACGATATTAAAGGCTTCGGTGCTAAGGAAGTGATAGTGCTTGAAGATAACGACAAGCTTAACGAGTACCGCGGTCAGCTCGATTATATGATCAATACGCTGCCCGTGGCCTATGATGTTGCGGCTTATGCAGCGGTAGTAAAACCCTTTGGTACTTACACCCAGGTGGGGATGCCCAATGGCTTTACCGTATCGGTTAATGCGTTAGCGTTGTCGGCGTCACAGGTTAACTTTAATGCGTCACTGATTGGCGATATGCAGGAAACCCAGGAGATAGTGGACTACTGTGTTGAACATAATATTCGTCCTGAGATCCAGGTGATCCCGGCCAGCGATGTGAATAAAGCGTGGGAGAGTGTGGTCAATAAAACCGCTCGCTACCGCTATGTGATTGACTCATCTACTATCTGAACCACAACAAAAAGGCGCTGACCGGGATGCGGGTAGCGCCTTTTTTGTGCCCGTAAAACTGTCGGTTAGTGCTCTAACCCCATCAGCAGTGTACCTGCCTCTTTACCGCCCATTTTCTGCCACTGATTTTCGATGTCACGTTTTGGTGATGCACCAAATAAACGGGAGTATTCACGGGAGAACTGTGACGGACTTTCATAACCCACCTGGTAAGCGGCGGTTGAGGCATCCATGTCTTCACCGAGCATCAGACGACGGGCTTCTAACAGACGCAGCCGTTTTTGATATTGCAGCGGGCTCATGGAAGTCAGCTGACGGAAATGATGATGAAAGGTAGATTTACTCATCTGCGCCATGTCGGCCAGCGACTCAACACTGTGGGCTTTATCGTAATTGGCTTTGAGCCATTCGATGGCTTTGGCCACGCGCAGCCCCTGGCTGCCAGCCGATACCACCTGACGTAGTCTGGCGCCTTGTTCGCTGGTGAGTACGCGCCAGAAAATTTCCCGCTTAATCAGCGGGGCCAATACCGGGATTGAGTCTGGCTCATCAAGCAGGTTTACCAGACGTTCGCAGGCGTTATACAGCTCTGGAGTAGTGTGCCCCAGCACCATGCCTTTATCCGATAAACTTTCGGTTGGCTTAACGTAAGGCGCCTGTAGGATCAGTTCACTCATCACCGCCAGATCAAACTTGATCACCAATCCCAGATAAGGGGTTTCTTTGTTTGCTTCCAGCACCTGCATCCGGGCCGGTAAGTCTAACGAAGTGATCAGAAAGCGGTTTTTGTCGTACTGAAAAGTGTCGTCACCCAGGGTCATACTTTTCATGCCTTGCACAACCATCGCAATACTTGGTTCCACAACACACAGTGAACAGGACGAGGCAGCCTCGTTCTGGCGGTAGAAAGAAAGCCCTTCAATCGCAGTATCGAGCATTGCTTTACCGGCAGTGCGTTTATCGATTTGAGCTGCCAGACGTGTTCTGGATACCTCTGCAAGTTGATTGTCAGTGATCATGAGTTTTCCTTCTGTTTTGTAACAGGTGTTGTATAAGCCAAGTTTACCCTATGTTTTACCGGGCAGTATGAATAAATCCTTTTGCTCGGATGAATGTGCAATAAATTTGCAGTAATTGCCTGTTTTTTTGACGGTGAGTCAGAAAAAATAGCATGTATAGCTAATAGTAAGTTTTAATCTGACAGGATCACTGTCAGTAAGGGATATTTATGCAGATCACTTTCACCACCGGCAATAAAACCTGTAGCGCTGAGCTGAACGACTCAGTAGCGGCAGAGGATTTCGCTGCCCGTTTACCGCTAACCCTGACCCTTAAGGATTACGCCGGCATAGAAAAAATCGCTTACCTGGATAAGCCTCTGGATACCCGTGATGCGCCCGCCGGCCATAAAGCCAGCGCCGGTGACATTACTTACTACGCGCCGTGGGGAAATCTGGCGTTGTTCAAAAAATCCTTTGGTTATGCCGATGGGTTGGTTAATCTGGGCAGGTTCACCGGTGACTACGCTGTACTTTTTCAGTCATCACAGACTGAGGTAGTGATTACGTTAGTGTAGGTGCAATCTTTTCTGTTAAGTAGACCACCTTCTCCGCGGAGCTGAATATTTTGAAACTTCAATCCAACGCCACTTTCTGGGTGGCGTCGTGTGCTTTTGTACTGGTGTTTATGACTTCCGGTACGCCTATTTCCCTATTTAACCTCTACCGTGTGGAAAATGGCCTAACCAATGCCGATCTCGGTGTGGTCTCGCTGGCCTATTTCATTTCTGCTGCTGTGGCATTACTGATGTTTGGCCGTTTATCCAACCATATCGGCCGCAAACCCATGGCACTTATTGCCATTGGCTGTTGCGCACTGTCGTGCATATTGCTGATGCTGATGACCGACGTAACCCTGTTGTTTGCCGCCCGCCTGTTACAAGGCTTTGCCTGTGGTGTGGCAACCAGCAGTATTGGCGCCTATGCTGTGGATGCCGGGGAACATCAGCCAAAGTGGCTGGTGGCAGCGGTTGCCAGTACCTCACCAATGGTGGGGATCCCACTGGGAGCGATTAGCAGTGGTGCCCTGGTAACCTGGGGGCCGTATCCTAAAATCACCATTTTTGCCCTGGTGTTAACGCTGCTGCTGGTGTGCCTGGCATTGCTGTTTAATTGCCGGGAAACCATTAACCGTCAGCCCGGGGCGCTGGCATCTTTGCGGCCAAGTCTGCACCTTCCCACAGGTAAAACGTTTATTTTTGTCGCCACTGCCGGGGTAGTCATTTCCACCTGGTCGGCGGGGGGCTTTTATCAGGCCTTTGGACCGTCGATAGTGGCAGAGCAACTGGCTATGGATAGTGCTATTGTAGCCGCGATTGCCTTTTCATCGATTATGGGCCTCACGCCGTTTGGCAGCTATTTATCCGGTCGGTTATCGCCGCGTCGGGCTGTGCAGTCTGGTATGGCGCTGTTTTGCGTGGCGGTAATGAGTATTACCCTGGCGTTGCAACAGGGCGGACTGGTGTTGTTTATCGTGGCCAGTTTGTCGGTAGGTATTGCTCAGGGGCTCGCGTCTACCGCGTGTATTAAGTTACTGCTGCAGGACGAACCACAACATTATCGGGCGGGTCTGTTATCCACCGTGTATATCATTTCTTATTCAGGTGCTGTGTTACCGGCTTTCGGAGCCAGTATTGCGGCCAACTGGTTTTCTGTTTTCACCGTTTGGTGCGGCTATGCTGTACTGGGTGTCGGGGCGGCCGCGATCGCGCTTATGGCCACAGTGCTGGTTCGCCGTTCCCGTCAGGCTGAGGTGGTGGGCAGTTAAGCGCCAGGCAGGTTGATTGCAGTTTACCGGGTGTTCTTTATACTGGCATTGGATAGCAGCAGGTTTGCTGTAATGAAGGAACAGGCAATGATTACAGACAGGAATAGAACAGGCAGGACAATCCGCGCATGGCTGTTAGGGTTAGCCGGCTTTATGGCGTTTGCCGTCGGCGCAGACGAACAACCACTGACCAGCCTTAAAAATTATCAGGTCAATACGCCACAGATGATGAGCTCCGGCTTACCTGATGCTGCCCATTTTGAAACCTTTAAATCCCTGGGCGTCACCCGGGTAATTGATCTTATCCCCGGAGACAGGGATGAGGAACAAACTTTAGTCAGCGATTTGGGCATGGATTACCACAATATTCAGGTGGAGTGGGAAAACCCAACGGTGGCCAATTTCGTCGACTATGTGGCGTTTATGGAAAGCCCGGCCCAACAGGGCGTAACGTTAACACACTGCAAGTTAAACTGGCGGGGCGCGGTATTCACCTATTTATATCGTGTTATCCGCCTGCAGGAAGACGAAACCGTCGCGCGGGAAGGTATGCTGGCTATCTGGCAGCCCAATGAAACCTGGCAGCAGTTTATCGAAAAGGTAAAGCAGCATTACCAGGCGGAGTCGTTTTCGGGTTAATAGTTAATTTTTACAGGAGGCAAGGATGCGTTTAACTAACAAAATAGCACTGGTGACCGGCGCAGCCAGAGGGATTGGTCAGGCAATCGCTGAAGAGTTTGCCCGACAGGGGGCTGCGGTCATTGTTACTGATGTAGACGAACAGGCCGGCCAGCAGGTTGCCAGTGATATTGGTGACTCAGCGCAATTTTTGCCGCTGGATGTGGGCTCCGAGGACGCATGGGCAGCTATTTCCGAGCGCGTGCGCGACGACTTCGGAAGACTCGATATTCTGGTGAATAATGCGGGAATTACCGGCTTTATGAGCCATCCCGGCCCGTTTGATCCTGAACACTTTAATTTAGACAGCTGGCATGCCGTGCACCGGGTAAATCTGGATGGTGTTGCGCTGGGCTGTAAATATGCCATAGGCTTAATGAAGCACAGTCCGGCAGCCAGTATCGTTAATATCTCCTCACGTTCCGGCATGGTGGGGATCCCGGCGGCAGCGGCTTACGCATCGAGTAAGGCGGCAGTGCGAAATCACACCAAATCAGTTGCGCTTTACTGCGCCGAAAAAAGCTACCCTATTCGGTGTAATTCCATTCATCCCGGGGCGATCCTGACGCCCATCTGGGAGGCCATGCTTGGTGAGGGCGAAGCACGGC
Organism: Marisediminitalea oceani; assembly: GCF_003731635.1. GTDB lineage: Bacteria > Pseudomonadota > Gammaproteobacteria > Enterobacterales > Alteromonadaceae > Alteromonas > Alteromonas oceani. The sequence goes on from NZ_RCUA01000065.1 coordinate 129,813, forward strand.
AACAAGCCATCGCAGCTATCGCCGCAGACATTCCGCTGCAACATATGGGATCGCCACAAGATGTGGCCTTTGCTGCGGTTTATCTTGCCTGCGATGAGTCAAAATATGTTACCGGTACTGAGCTAACCATAGACGGTGGGATTCTGGCAGGTTCGTCAGCCCGGCCTCCCACCAGTGACGAGGAATAATCTCAAGTTTTTCGCGGTCATAAATCAAAGAGCCAAAAAAATAGATGTAGATCAAATTTTAATCAGTTAGCCCTGCTATACTTTAGTTTAGATAAAGCGAGTCGTTGTGCTTTGCCGGTTTACGGAGGCTGGCCTGTTTTATTTTAACCTCATACCATACATTTATTCTTTCGGTTGTCGTATTGCGAAAGACATAGCGACGGAGTTACCTATGACAGTGCATGCAATAAAATCGAAGTTACCTTCGAAGGCCGATCAGGCTCTGATGGTGGAAAAAGGGCATCTTTGGCTTCACTGCTTCAGAACCTGTAAAAGTTGTAAGTCTTTATCGAAGAATTTAACTCAGTATGAGTTCGGTGATGGCAGTTCACTGATCCTCGACTCCAGCGCCGATTTTCCTGCGCCGGTGGCCCCTGAGTTAGTGATCCCCAAACTGCGCTATAGCGGCGTAACCAGCCACTAACGCGTTTAGTTTTAATTTTTATTTCAGGGCATTACGTAAAATGTAATGCCTTGTTTATTTGGCCAGCTAAAAATCTTGTCTTCTTCATTAGGTTTCTAAACGCCTCTCACGGCAACATCTTTATCGCATAAAATTTACACTATAATTACTTCGAATGGTGAATATAGTTGCTATTGGGCAAGGATAGCTCATACTTTAGTTGAGTATATGCGATTAAGTTTATGTATCTGGAGTAGCCCGTGAACCTGTCAATTAAGCAAAAGTTGTTGCTCATTTCCATTGTGCCTGTGCTGATCCTGGGAGGTGTGATGACCTTCTTTTCGGTGTTTCAGGTAAATCAGCAAGCGCAGGACCGACTGATTAGCAGTCGCGAAGTCATGATTAACGATCGCGAGAAAGAAGTAAAAGCCCTGCTCGAAATGGCTGTCAGTCTGGTGCAACCCATTTATGAAAACGGCGGTAGCATAGAGGAAGCGGCAAGCTTACTGCGTCAGTTCCAGTTTGGTGAGTCGGGCTATATATTCGGCTACACCGATGAGGGAATACGGGTATTAAATGGTCAGAGTCCGGATCGGATTGGCGATAGCTTCTGGGATTTGCAGGACAGTAACGGCGTATACCTCGTACGCGAGCTGGTGGCGGCAGGCAAGAAGAATGGCCTTGCTACGGGTAATCACTATGTTACCTACCACTTTCCTAAACCTGGCGAGCGCGACCCTCATCCCAAGTTATCCTATTCAGCATACTTTCCTGACTGGCAATTAATGATTGGTACCGGCTTTTATATCGATGAAGTCGACCGTGAGCTGGCGGTGATAGAAGATGCCGTTTACCGCAGTCGGAATCATCTGGTTACGCTACTTATTGTCAGCTGTATCCTGCTCGGCGCAGTATCCTTTGTGATTGGGTTACTGGTTCGTCGCAGTATTACCCGGCCGCTGGATGAAGTGAATTCGTCAATTAAAAAGCTGGCTCAGGGCAATGGCGATCTTACCCGCAAGGTGGCGGTTGATGATCAGTTTGAAATAGGCACGCTGGCTGACAATGTCAACCAGTTGCTGGCCAATTTGCACGAGATGATGTGCATGATAAGAGACGTGACCAAAGACATTGAACAGGAAACCACGCATCTGGACGGGCGCGCGTCAGACCTTAACGTTATTGCCGAAGAGCAACAAAGTAATACCGATCAGATTGCTACGGCCGTTACCGAACTTTCTCACTCGTCGCAAAATGTCACCCAACATGCTTCTGCTGCGGCAGAGGCAGCGCAGCAAGCTGAGCAGCAAAGTGAACTGGCCGATAAAACAGTGGACGAAACGGTTAGCAGTATGAATCAGCTGGCCGAAGAAATTAGCCGTGCCAGCAGCGTAGTGCAGCGCGTTGGGGGCGATGTAGACGGCATTGTTAATTTGCTGCATGTGATTGAAAACATAGCGGCACAGACCAATCTGCTGGCCCTTAACGCCGCCATCGAGGCGGCTCGTGCCGGCGAGCAGGGACGCGGATTTGCGGTGGTTGCTGATGAAGTGCGTAGCCTGGCCAGCAAGACTCAGGATAGTACCGAGCAAATTCAGGATATGATCCAGCGGCTACAGAGTGGTTCGCAATCGGCGCTGGAAACCATGCAAAGCAGCCTGGATAAGAGTCAGGAGACTCAGCAAAGGGTAGAAGCTACCCGTGAAGCGCTGCTGGCAATAATTACCGCCACCCAGACGATTAATCAAATGAATGCCGAAATTGCTGCGGCTGCTCATGAGCAAAGCGAAGTCTCGGCAGATATCAGCGTGCGGGTGAACGAGGTGAATGAGCATACCGGCCAGCTGGCTCAGGCCTCATCGGATAATAAGCAGGGCTGTAAAATTCTGAATGATAAAACCGATCGGTTGGAAAAGCTGGTGGGTCAGTTCAGGCTCTGACAGACTTCAATAAGCTGGTGCCGGATAAGACATTCGGCGCTGACGCCTGTGTTTGGTCAGTTTGCAGATGCAAGCTGACCGTGATTTCGCTACTATGACATTGACGTAAAATCATCATAATAACAACAGGACGACAATGAAGAATCTCGCTTGGTTACTTACCACCATTCCTTTATTCACCGCTTGTTCACCGGCGCCTGAAACCGATAGTTCAGTGCCCGCGGCCGAAGCAACTGCTGCTGATAACAGCGGTATTCAGGCCGGGGTGGATTACCACTCCTTCTCTAATCCTGCTGAAGTCACCGTGACTCATCTGGATTTGGATCTCACGGCTGACTTTGCTGCCAGCGTATTAAGCGGCAGTGCCACGCTGACGTATCAGAAACAGACTGCTCAGGCAGATACGCTGATAGTGGATACCCGAGACCTTAACATTCAGAGCGTGACCGCCAACGGTGAAACGCTGGATTACCAGCTACAGCCTGCCGATCCGGAGCTGGGCGCAGCACTGGAAATTGACCTGCCTGAGCGGGGTAATAAGGTGACTATCGAATATGCTACCTCGCCACAGGCATCCGGGGTACAGTGGCTTACGCCGTCACAGACAGCCGGCAAAGAGCACCCGTTTTTGTTTACTCAGGCCCAGGCAGTTCACGCCCGTAGCTTTATTCCGTTACAGGACTCGCCACAGGTACGGGTGACTTACAATGCCACCATTCACACGCCCGAGGCACTACTGGCTGTAATGAGCGCAGCCAACGACCCCGACACCGAGCGTGACGGCGAGTACGATTTCACTATGCCGCAGCCGGTACCTTCTTATCTGATTGCACTGGCCATTGGTGATTTACAGTTTAAACCTATGGGGGAGCGCACCGGGGTTTACGCTGAACCGGCATTACTGGACGCCGCGGCAGAAGAATTTGCCGATACCGAAAGTATGCTGGAAGCTACCGAAGAAACCTACGGCCCTTATGGCTGGGACCGCTACGATCTGTTGATACTGCCGCCCTCATTTCCTTTCGGCGGGATGGAAAATCCTCGTCTGTCGTTTATCACGCCAACTGTGATTGCCGGTGATAAAAGTCTGGTATCACTGATTGCCCACGAACTGGCTCACAGCTGGTCAGGGAACACAGTTACCAATGCAACCTGGCGCGACCTGTGGCTGAACGAAGGATTCACCACCTATCTGACCTACCGCATTATGGAAATGATTTATGGCCACGACCGTTACCGTATGGAAGCTGTGTTGGGCTATCAGGATTTGCAGGAAGATATCGCTGCGTTGCCAGCGAATGATCAGATCCTGGCGATTGATTTACGCGGCCGTAATCCGGACGACGTGTTCTCAGATATACCCTATGAAAAAGGTGCACTGTTTTTACGCGAGCTGGAACAAAAGGTCGGGCGTGAAAACTTCGATCAGTTCCTGTTGAATTACTTTAAGCACTTTGCCTTTAAGAGCATCACTACCGATGAGTTTATCGCTTATCTCAACGATACACTGCTAGCCGAGTACCCGGATAAACTCGACAGCGAGCGTATTGATCAGTGGATCTTCAAGCCAGGCATTCCGGCCGATGCGCCAATGCCAACCTCAGATGCTTTCTCGATTGTCGATCAGGCACGTCAGGACTGGTTGTCGGGCGAAAAATCGGCCACCAACATTGATACTGCCCAATGGACCGTTCACCAGTGGCTGTACTTCTTAAATAACATGCCTGAAGAGTTGTCTGATAAGCAACTCGCAGAACTGGATGATGCTTTTGGCCTTACCACCAGCAGCAATAACGAGATAGCTCACAGCTGGCTGATGATTGCCGTGCATAATGAATACCAGCCGGCCTATGACAGACTCTATGACTATCTGGTCTCTATCGGTCGCAACAAACTGGTTAAACCCTTGTACCGTGAATTGTCGAAAACCCCGCAGGGTAAAGCTTTTGCGCAGAAAGCTTTTGCCGAAGCTAAGCCGGGCTATCATCCGCTCACCATTAAAGCCAACGAAGGCTTTGTAAACTAGCCTCTGCTACCGCAAGCGCGAGGCCTCAGCCGCCTCGCGCAATTTCCTACTACACCCGGCCGCCGGCACTGTTTTATTGTTTATTTTATGTTAATTTGTCATACAAAATAACAGAGGAATAAACCGTGAAACTATCTACACTGGTAACCAGCTTGTTGCTGGTTGTGAGTTTTTCTGCGCAATCAGCCATTCGCAAACTCGACCTTGAACTCTATCCGCAAGGCATACCCGGTGCGATTGACACCAGCAATGAGGGGAGGCTTTTTGATGAGCGCTTTAATGACCGTTTTATCACCGCAATAAGTAAGCCTTCACTTACTCTTTACCTCCCTGAAAATAAGTCAGTTGATAAAACGGTTATTATCTGTCCGGGCGGCGGCTATTTTGGCGTGTCTTCCATTAAGGAAGGCCAGGAAGTGGCTGAGCGGTTTGCTGAACACGGTGTCGCGGCGGCGGTTTTATGGTATCGAATGCCCAATCCTGCCAACATGGAGGTACCCTATCAAGGGCCACTACAGGATTTGCAACAGGCCTTTTACCGGCTTCAACAAGGCGGCGAGCAGTGGCAGCTTAACCAGAGTCAGTTTGGCGTGATGGGCTTTTCTGCTGGCGGACATCTGGCAGCAACTGGCGCGACCCATTTTACGCAGCCGGTGATTGACAGTTATGACCCTGAAGTGCTCAGACCCGCTTTCCAAATCCTGATCTATCCGGTGATCAGTATGCAGGCAAATATTACCCATGAGGGCTCACGTAATCTGCTGTTGGGTGAACAGCCCGACGCTGCATTGGTAACCGCTTATTCCAATGAATTACAGGCTACTGAACAAACACCGCCGGCCTACATCGTGCATGCTAACGACGACAGTGTGGTGGTGGTTGATAATGCTCTGGAGTACTACGCTGCCTTGCGGGAGCAAAACGTGGCGGTGCGCATGTTATTGTTGGAAGAGGGGGGACATGGCTTTGGCATGCGCCATCAGGTGGACTGGTTTGCCGGTGTGCTTGATTGGGTAAAAGCCCAATAAAGCGTTTATAAAAAAGGGGCGCTTGTAGCGCCCCTTCGAAGTTATGTTTACTGGCAGGTGAGATTACTGAATCTGACCTCGCAGCTCGCCGTTAGGGTACGCTGGCGTGTGCACATTTACATAATGGCCGCCTGCAGCCAGAACGCCAAAGATAGTAGCATCAAGCATCGCGTTAGCGGGTGCCATCCAGCGGTTTACATCATCACCATCCTGCTCAAGGCCTAACAGCACCGGACCATCAATGCCAGCTGCACCGGTATGAATGTGCGCGGCCGTTGCATCGGCTACGCCACTGGTAACCACCTGCAATTCCAGACTGTAATCATCGGTATTGACCAGCGCATAACCGCTGCCTGTGGCCGTGGTGGTAACCGCGTGGGTTTCCTGATCGCCGCTTAATCCAAATGCGACCATCACAAAGTTGTCGGTAAGGATTTGGCCACGAAGTTCACCGCCGGGGTTAGCCGGTGTATGAACATTCACATAATGACCTCCGGAGGCCAGCACCTCGAAGATCGCCGGCGTCAGCATGGAGTCGTCGGCTGTCATCCACATGCCTGCATCATCAGCAGACTGTTCAAGCGCAACCAGTACGTCACCGTTCATGCCCACACGACCGGTGTGAATATGCGCTGCGGTGGCATCATCCACACCATCGGTGTGAACCACTAAATCCAGGTCATAGGTGAGCGAATTGACCAACGCATAACCGTTACCTGAGGCCATAGTAGTGACCGCCGGGACTTCCTGAGCACCGCTCAAGCCGAAGGTCGCAATGACATATTGAGGCGTAACAATCTGGCCACGAATTTCCCCGTCAGGGAAGGCCGGAGTGTGAACGTTAACGTAATGGCCACCGCCAGCAAGTACGGCCAGAATATCTGCATTAATGGCGGTATCGGCGGGTGTCATCCACATGCCCGGATCGCTCGTTGACTGTTCCAACGCAACCAGTACATCGCCATTTGTACCAATATTACCGGTATGGATATGGGCGCCGGTGGCGTTATCTACGCCGGTGGTGTCGATGACCAGTTCGAGGTCGAAGGTTGAAGTGTTAACCAACGCATAACCATTGCCCATGGCACTGGTTGACGCCACTGGCACCTGTTGATCACCACTCAGGCCGAATGTTGCCAGCGCGAAGTTGCTGGTTAAAATCTGGCCTCTTAACTCGCCGCTGCCGTTAGCCGGAGTATGCACGTTAACGTAATGGCCGCCTGATGCCAGCACCTCAAATGTGGCAGCATCAATAGCAAGATCGTCTGGTGTAACCCATTTACCCATGTCGTCTGCCGATTGCTCGAGCGCCACCAGTACATCACCGTTCATGCCTACCCGGCCAGTGTGAATGTGCGCCGCGGTGGCATCGTCTACACCCTCGGTAACAACGGTTAGCTCTATGGCGTAAGAAGACGTATCAACCAACGCATAGCCACTGCCGTAGGCGGCGGTATCGACTACCGGTACTTCCTGTTCACCAGTTAGTGCAAAGGTGGCGAGGGCAAAGTTATCGGTCAGGATCTGGCCGCGGATTTCACCACTTGGGAACGCATCGGAATGGACATTAACATAGTGACCACCTGATGCCAGAACACCAAAGATTTCTTCGTTAATCATGGTATCTTCCGGCGTCATCCACATGCTGGTATCTTCCATCGATTGCTCAAGGGCCACCAGCACATCACCGTTATTACCAACCCGACCGGTATGGATGTGCGCTGCCGTTGCCTCGACATCTTCTGTGTACACTACCAGGTCCAAATCGTAGGTTGCCGTTGATACCAGCGCATAACCATAGCCATCGGCCAGGGTGGTCACCGCAGGAACTTCCTGCTTACCGTCGAGTATAAAAGTAACCACAGCCATATCGTCGGTCACAATCTGGCCGCGCAGTTCACCGTCCTCGAAAGTGTCGGTATGGACGTTGATGTACCATTCACCTTCCAGTAAGTCAGTGATCAACTCACTGCTGACACTGGTTTCATCCAGGGTGTAGGTACCGGCCGTTGACCCTTCAGTAAATTCAAAGGCCACTTCTCCGTTACGCCCGATGTCACCATCGTGAATGTGAATTGCCTGTACACCTTCCACATTACTTACGTCCACCGACGCACGCATTAAGCCCAACGTTTCGTCAAGCTCAACGGTGGCTGAAGCCATTTGCGCAGACATGTTTGCCGGGACCTGTTGTTTACCGGTTAAGTCAATTTCAATGGTAGTGCTGGCGCTGAAAGTGGGTGGGGGAGGTGGTGTTTCTTCTGTTTTATCGTCATCGTCCATACACGCGGTTAGCAGTGCGGTACAAGCAATGATTGCGAGCCCTCTGTACTTCATCATGATCTCCGTTGCTACAGGTAAATTTACAACCTTTTAACGTTTTATGTACATGTGGGGATCATAGAAAATAATAAAATTTTATTTTAGATGGATAATGCTTTATTAATAATCTTGGCACTAAGAAACTTTTAACAGCTGTACGGGCATTGCTGAGAGTGGACTCTGGAAGCATTGATAGACCATCACAGCACTGCCAGAGTTGCTTCAACGTAGTTGCGCTCGGGAGTGCAGGCGGGGTGGTTAAATATTCAGCAAAACGGTGAACTAACCAGTTATAAGGTTCAGTTTACAGTGAACAACAGTTGGTTACACTTTATCGACTAAATCTTAGTAACAATAAATGTTACTATTTCCCGGTTATTTCAGCTCTAAATAATAAAAAATTCCAATCCCAAACGACAGTGAGGACTCGTTCATGAAAAGACTCTTATCCTGGGTCTCCTGCATGTTCATGCTGGTGGCAAATGTTGCCTCGGCAGAAGATGTGGACTATCGGCTACCTGGCGCCGTTAAGCCAACTTTTCAACAAATTCACCTGAATATCGACCCCGACCAGCCTGACTATTCCGGGGAAACCGTTATCGAGCTTAATATTACTGAGCCGGTAACCAAAGTCGGCTTTTATCAAATGGATATTCAGGTTACTAACGCCGAACTTCGCCAGGGCAACCGAATTTATCCGCTTCGTATTACCGAAGGCGATTACAACATCAACTGGGGCCACAGCTCTGCTACCGTGCCGGTAGGTACTTATGAGCTGGCCATCAGCTTTGAAGGCAAGGTAAATACCTCTTCAGACGGTATGTACCTGTCGAGCTTCGAAGGCCGTAACTACATCTTCACGCAGTTTGAAGACATGCATGCCCGTAAAGCATTTCCGAGCTTTGATGAGCCGGCATTTAAAATTCCTTACCAAATGACCATCACCACACCTGAAAAACAGGTTGTGGCGTCAAATACACCGGTGGAAAAGCGCACGGTAGAAGACGGTATGCAAACCGTTACCTTTATGAAAACCAAGCCTATGCCAACCTATCTGATTGCTTACACGGTAGGCCCGTTCGACAGTGTTGAAATGGAAGGCCTGTCAGTGCCTGGTAAGCTGTATGTGCCTAAAGGTTACGCCGATAAAACCAAATTTATTGTTAAGCACACACCAGAAATTCTCGAATCACTGGAGAACTTCTTCGGGATTGATTACCCGTACCGTAAGCTGGATTTTGTGGCGGTACCTAACTTTACCCACGGCGCCATGGAAAATGCCGGTCTGATCACTTATCGCGACAGCCTTTTATTACTCGAAGACGAGCCGGGTCTGGCGGAGCGTTCTGCACCATTAAATGTGGTCGCTCACGAACTTGCTCACCAATGGTACGGCAATCTGGTCACCATGGCCTGGTGGGATGACTTATGGCTGAACGAAGCTTTTGCCTCGTGGATGGCCAGCTATGTGATGATGGAACTTTATCCGGAACTGAACTTTAAGGATCGCATCATTCAGGAAGGCGCGTTTGGTGCCGATGCCAGCCCAACCGTTAAGCCGGTTAAGAAGATTGTTCGCAGCCAGCCTGATGTCATGGACGGTCTGGGCCTTAACTACTCTAAAGGTGAATCGATCCTGCAAATGATTGAGTCACTGATTGGTACGGAAAACTTCCAGCAAGGCGTTCAGGCGTACATGAAAAAGCATGCCTGGGGCAATACACAGGCCGATGATTTATGGGCAGCGCTGGATGAAGTGTCAGACTTCAACCTGAGCAAAATGATGAAAGCCTACCTTGAACAGCCGGGCTACCCGCTGCTGGACATCGACAGCGACGGCACTATTGCACAAAAACGTTTCCACCTGGCTGGTGCCGACGTGAAAGAGCAAACCTGGGCCGTACCGCTGAACATCAGTTACAAAAAAGACGGCAAGATCCACCGTGAGATTGTTTTTGTCGATAAGAAGTCTACCCGTTTACCACAGCTGGCTGAAGCGGAGTGGGTTTTCCCTAACGATAATGCTACCGGCTATTTCCGCTGGAATATTCCGGCTGCGCAGATGGACAACCTGCTGGCTGATTTGGATGTGCTGAACAACCGTGAAAAGAAAAATGTGCTGTATAACATGCAGGCACTGTTAAACGGTGGTGAAGCAGGTATCGACAGCGTAATGAAAGTACTGAATGCAATGGCCGCGGATGAAGATCCGGTAGTTATTCGTGCATCAGTGGGTACGCTGGCTGGATTCCTGTATCTGGTCAATGATGACAACGAAGCGCAATTTGCCGAGCTGCTCAACGAAAAATACATGCCGCTGCTGGAGAAGCTCACGCTGACTCAGTCAGACGATGATGATGAAAGTGTTATCAGACTGCGTACTCAGTTGTATAGCTTACTGGGCCGTCACAGCGACAACGCAGAGCTGGTTAAGAAAAGCAAAGCGCTGGCTGAGCAGTATCTGGCCGATACCAGCAGTATGCCAAACGGTATAGCCAGAACCGCACTGAGCGTAACAACCATGGGGCCGGATGCTGACCCTGCCTGGTTTGATCGCATTATGAAAGTATTTGCCGACAGCAAATTACCAAACGTGAAAAACACACTGCTGTACTCCATGGGGTATGAAGATCCGGCAATGATCAACAAGCTGCTCGATCTGGCGCTGACCGATAATGTAACGCCGGCCAATACCATTAGCATGCTGGGCAGTGTGAGACGTAATCTGGACGACCAAACGCCTTATTACGCCTGGTTGTCTGATAATGCTGAGGCAGTACTTGAGAAAATGCCTGATTATCACGTATCGCGTATGCCGGAATTTATCGCTACCACCTGTGATGCCGATAACCTGGCACTGGCCATTGAATTCTACGGTCCAATCAAAGACCAGCACGAAGGGATGGCACGTAGCTACGATATAATGATGGATGAGTCTAATCAGTGCCTGCGCCTGAAAGAAACCTATCAGAGCAAATTTGATGCGTTCCTGAACGGACTGTAAAAGCACCTGCAGTTACCAAAAAGCCTCCATCCGGAGGCTTTTTTTTAGGCCTAAAAAGCACCGCGCCAGGCAGTGTTCTCTTTTTGAGGTAAAAGGTTTTATTCTTCCGCCGGCACTTCCTGCATGATCAAACGGCCAACAATGCGTTTTACCATGGGGGCGACAACCATGATGGTAGGGAAGGCAATAGCGAACGTCATCGGCCATGAAACGAGCCAGCGTAACAGCAGATCATCGACCAGGCCGATATTGATAGTGGTGACGACCAGCGACATGATCCCTGACATAAAAAATGCCATAAACAGGGCGAAGACAACAGGGGCAAAGCGAGGATGGATCATATTAATGGGTTCCTGTAGTGATCGGGATTAGTAAAATTACTCACCTGTTAAGTGTAATACGTTACAATAATGGTATAAATGCTTAATTTATTAATCTTAAATTACCAAAATGAAATCATCTCTCGACGATATTGCGCTCTTTGTGCAGGTAGTAAAGCACGGTAATCTGGCCGGCGCCGCGCGCTATGCCGGGTTGCCGCCGGCGACAGTGACGCGCAGATTACAAAAGCTGGAGCATGCGCTGGGTGTAAAGCTACTTCACCGGTCTGCGAGAAAGTGTGTGCTGACCCAGGACGGCGAAGCTTATTTTGATGCTTACGCGGAGTTGGTTGAGCGTTTTGAGGCGGCCCGGCAGCAGTTCAGTGATGAATCACAAAAGCTGGAAGGAAAGTTAAAGGTGCTTGCGCCGGTGAATATTTCCCATGGCATATTAGGGCCGATGTGGACCGCCTTTACCCGGGATTATCCAAAAATAGAACTTGAACTGCACCTGAGCAATCATCCCATGGACATGATAGAAACTCAGGCGGACCTGGCCATCCGTATCGGTAGACAGGATGATTCATCTTTGTATCAGCGTCGTCTGGGTCAGATTGAAAACGTGCTGGTTGCCAGCGAAGACTATATTGCCCGTTACGGCATGCCGGATACTCCCGCTGAGTTATCGGAGCATGAGTTAATAGGCCTGAGTATGCGCCCAAAATGGCAACTGCATAACGAAACGAACGGCCAGACATTTACCCTCTATCCGCGATGTCGGGCTCAGGTAAATGATCCATTAATGGTGAAGTATTTCGTTCGCGATGCCCAGGGCATAGCCCTGGCGCCGCTCACCGAAGTGAAAGATGAACTGGCCGGCGGTGAACTCATAAGAGTATTGCCGGAGTGGGGCGGAGAGGTCAGGGATATTTTTTTGCTCTGGCCGGGCGGCAAGCTGCTGAGTCAACGGGCAAAATGTTTAAGAGATTATGTTTACCAGTATGTTCAGCAGCACTTTTAAGTCGGTTCGGAACAGTTATTTAGCCTGATCCGGGCTTTGCTCTACCGTGGGTAATTCTTCTTCGGTGGGGTGCACGGGCTTGCCGACAATGTAAAGCACTATAAAGCCCACCACAGCAGAGACTGCCGAGCCAGCAAGAATGCCCACCCGTTCATCAAAGATCTGATTGATACCGGTTTCCTGAAATGCCAGTCCGCCAATAAACAAACTCATGGTAAAGCCAACGCCACACAGCAGTGAACAGCCATAAATATGTTTAAAGTTAAGATCAGACGGCAGAGACGCCAAACCGAGTTTGACAATCAGCCAGCAAAAAGCAAACACACCCACTTGTTTACCAACTACCAGACCTAAGAATATTCCCCAGGTGACCGGGTGGAAAATACCTTCGGGAGAAATATTACTGAAGTTGATACCCGCGTTAGCGAAGGCAAAAATGGGAATAATCGCAAAGCTTACCGCGGAATTCAGCTCATGTTCCAGGCGCACCACCGGTGAATTATCCGGGTTACTTTTTTCCCGCATGGGGATAAAGGCTGCCAGTAACACACCTGCCAGTGTGGCATGCACACCGGATTTCAACAAAGCCACCCAGAGGACTACCCCAACGATAATATAGCCAGGTAAGTCCACCACGTTACGCTTGTTCATTACCCATAAAATCAAAAAGCACACCGCGGCAATCATTAGAGCCACTTCAGTGATGTTCTCGGTATAAAACAATGCAATGATTACGATAGCGCCGATATCATCAATGATCGCCAGGGTAACCAGAAATACCTTGAGGCTGGCAGGCACTCGTTTACCCAGCAACGCCATTACCCCCAGGGCAAAAGCAATATCGGTAGCGGCGGGAATAGCCCAGCCAGACATAGCAGCGGGGTTACCCCAGTTAATTCCAACATAAATCAGCGCCGGAATGATCATGCCACCTATCGCACCACTGGCAGGAAGTACAATATTTTTGGGGTTAGCCAGTTCACCCTCGCAAACTTCGCGCTTGAGTTCCAGCCCGACATGGAAGAAAAACACGGCCATCAGACCATCGTTAATCCACAGCAACAGAGGTTTATCGATTCTGAAATCACCGGCGGCAATGATCACTGGCATGGAAACCAGTTTGTCGTAGTAGAGGTCGAGCGGGGTATTGGCTACCACTAATGCCAGCGCTGTAGCAATCATCAGCAGAATGCCGGCTGAGGACTCACGCTTAAGAAAATTTTCTACGACTTCGGTAATTTCATTTATCTTTTCCACACATGCTCCTGCTTTGCTAAATCAATAAGTTATTACGCTCCTTTGCTAAAGATAGATTACTCCACAGAAGATGAAAGTTTAAACATTAATCAAAGGTCTATAAAGCAAAGGACTGGAAGGAAACTGCTGATATGCACAATAACAAACTCGTATCGCGAACACGACAGGTTTACCTGGCGATTGTGTTACTCGGAGTATTGCTGGCCGTTGGCGTATATGGACTGGCCGCCAGCGTGCAGAGTAAAGCGCGTCAATATATGGAAACCGATCTGGCTATTTTTAGTCAGGTTCAGCAAATAGGCATGTTACTCAGTGAGCAGGAACGCTTGCTGTATGAGTACTACGCCACCGAAGAATCTTCTTTGTACGAAGAGGGGTACTTAGAAAACTTTAATCAGCTTAATAGTATCCTCAATGAAATGGCCGGCGCTGGTCGCTTTACCGCAACTATAACTGACGTCTCTACCCATCTGAAAGCGGCTTCAGAGGTGGCAGCAGCTCTGCATACAAACCTGATGTCACCGCAAACCCAATGGAATTTGTCGCGTTCCCAGCTTGAGCAAATTAGTCAGCATCGCCGTGCCGTGCTCCCCTTACTCAAAGAAATAGAAATGGCCACCAACCGGTCGGTGAACAATGGCTATCTGTCTATCATTCAGCTACTGGAAATTACCGTATGGGTGGTGGCGTTATTTTCGTTAGGTATTGCGGCTATAAGCTTGTATCTGGGCCGCTACGCAGCCCGGTATATCAGCCTAAGTACCGAAAACGAGACGTTGGCACTGTTTCCGAAAAGAAACCCGAATCCGGTGATCAGAATTGATGCGAAAGGCAAACTCTTGTACGCCAATCCGGCAGCGGATGACCTGATAGCCCAACTGTACCCGACAAGTCAGCATTCCATGGCCAGTTTTCCGGCCCCCTTGTCCGAAGCGCTGTCACTGGCCAGCAGTGGTGGGGAACTCTGCGCCCAGACGGTGCTTGAGATCGGGCAGCGTTATTATGCCATTCAGAGTCACTGGATAGCGGAACATAAAACCTATGATTTGCATGTGCGGGATATTACTCAGCGTCACCGTGCTGAGCAGGCTTTGGTGCATCAGGCCTATCATCATCCGGTCACCAGTATTGGTAATCGCAGTTATCTTGAAAAAACCGCCAATCAGTGGATAGCGCAACAGCAAACCTTTAATGCGGTGATGATTGATGTAACGGACTTTAAGCTACTGAGTGAGAATTTCGGCCTGGCAGATGCGCTGGCTTGTGTCTATTCGGTAGGCTATTTTTTACAAAGCAGTGTGCAGCAGTATGCCAGCGTCAACAGCGAGTCGGATGACGTGTGCTTATTTCATGTGGCCGATGCCTGTTTTATGGTGCTGGTAAAAACTCAGGGGCCGGCGCACCGCCTGGCCTCATTACTGAATATGTTACGCACTAAACTGGCCGATAGTATCGATACTCCTATAGGGGCAATGCGCTTCCATGTGACTTTTGGGGTAAGTGACTATCCGGTGCACAGTGTGGACTACAACACGCTGTTGCTGCATACCAATATCGCGGTGGAAATCGCCCTGAAAAATAATCAGGCAGTGCACTACTTTAATGCCGATGACGGCGCTTACCATCAGCGCAGACTGACCATTACCCGCCGCCTTGAGCAGGCGTTAGAACATGATGAACTGACTCTTTACTATCAGCCCAAGCAACAGCTGAGCGATGGCAAAGTGCAAAGTTGCGAATGTCTGTTGCGTTGGATTGATAACGGCGAATTTATCTCGCCTGGTGAATTTATTCCCATTGCTGAACGCAGTGGCCTAATTCTGGTGCTTGGGGAATGGGTTCTCGACAGTGCGTTTAATCAGGCCAGAGCGTGGTATGAAGAAGGCCGTCAGGTACAAATTGCGATAAATATTTCTGCCCGCCAGTTTTTACAACCGGGTTTTGCTGAGTCGATAGCGCGTCGCTTGCGTGAATACGATATTCCGGCTTCGTTAATTGAGCTTGAGCTCACCGAAACATCCATTATGGACAATCACCAACTGGCCAGTGCCGTGCTGGTGGAATTGCGAGCATTGGGCGTGAGTCTGTCGATTGATGATTTTGGTACCGGTTATTCGTCGCTCGCTTACCTGAGCGCTTTTCCGGTGGACAAAGTCAAAATTGACCGCTCTTTCGTTAGCCAGATGGTGGATGCGCCTAAACAGCAGGCGATAGTGTTAACCATTTGTCAGCTGGCGCATAACCTTGGCCTTAAAGTGATTGCCGAGGGCGTGGAAACCGATGTTCAGCGTGAGCTCTTGCATCAGTATGGTTGTGATTACCTGCAGGGCTATTTATTTGCCCGGCCGGTGCCGGCCAGTGAAGCTGTTACTCTGTTTAACTAAAAACGGCGCCTGTCGGCGCCGTTTGAAACTCACGTGTTAATGCTTAATACCTCAGGCAGCATCACTCACTTTCACGTCATCCCCTTTACCCTGGGCAAGACCAAGGTCAAAGTCGAATTCGTCAACGTTAACGACCTGTTTACGCAACTCGTCTGCGGCTGCGATCTGCTCGGCCTCGGCCTGGGTAATTACCTGCTCAGCCAGCGCTTTCTCGCGTAACTGGAAGATACTGCCTTTGCGCGGCAGGGTCTTAGCCTGTTGCGCGGCTTTGACTTTGGCTGCTAACGGCGCGAGCGCGTCGATGGCATCCATAGCCTGGTTCAGCACGGCAACGGCATCATCTTCATTTTTACCCACATAACACATGGGAGTAATAGCATCGCGCAGTGATTTATCCTGACACAGGTTAAGCGCCAATTGCGTTTTCAGCTTATCCTTAGGTGGATTGTAAGCACTGCCCCACGGGAAAATCAGGCGCTGTATCAACGCACCAACTACGGGGTTGGAGATATGGCGGCAGTAACCTTTGAGCGCAATCTCACAGTTACACAGAGACTGCTGAATAAGGTAATCAACAATCGGTTGCTCTTTAGGGTTCGCACCACGGCTGTAAAAGTGTTTGAGTACCGCTGAAGACAGATACAGTTCACTTAATACATCACCTAACCGGGCTGATAACATCTCACGGCGTTTAAGTTCACCACCTAGCATCAGCATGGCAATATCAGAACAGATCGCAAGGGCTTTACTCATGCGCTGAATTTGCTGGGTGTGGCGTTTGTTGGCATCGTCTTTGGGGGCCGAGGCAAAGCGTGCGCCGGTTAAACCATGGCCAAAAGCTGCGAAAGCATTACCCAGTGCAAACTTGATATGTTTGTACAGTAACGGCTCAAACTGCGCCAGTCCGGTTTTAAAGTCAGGCTCGGCGGCAGCCACCATCTCGTCGAATACATAGGGATGACAGCGAGTCGCACCCTGGCCAAATATCATCAGGTTTCGGGTCAGGATATTGGCCCCTTCGACCGTGATAGAAACCGGCATGGCCATATACAGCGAGGCCAGATAATTGTTCGGGCCCATCTGAATACCCTTACCACCGTGAATATCCATGGCGATATTAATACTCTGGCGGGCAACTTCCGTCATGTGAAATTTCGCAATGGCCGTCACTACCGCGGGTTTCTGGCCTAAGTCGATTGCGCCTGCGGTCAGGTGACGTACCGCTTCGGCCTGATAAGCATTGGCGGAGAGCTGAGCCAGGCCTTCCTGAACCCCTTCAAACTCGTAAAGTGAGCAACCAAATTGCTGGCGAATGCTGGCATAAATGGCCGTGGTCTGTGCGCTGAGCTGAGCATTACCGGTAGACAAGGCTGGCAACGAAATGCCGCGGCCGGCTGATAAACATTCCATCAGCATGCGCCAGCCTTTGCCCGCATAATCCGGTCCGCCGATAATCCAGTCAATCGGAATAAATACGTCTTTACCGCGGGTAGTACCGTTCATAAACGCCTGCTCAAGCGGTAAATGACGGTTGCCCACTTCTACACCCGGATGGCTGGTGGGAATAAGCGCACAGGTAATACCAATGCTTTCCTTTTCACCTAACAGTTTATCCGGATCGTAGAGTTTAAACGCCAGTCCTAAAACGGTGGCTACCGGGGCAAGGGTAATATAGCGCTTATCCCAATTAAGGCGGATCCCGAGGGTTTCCTTACCGTCGTACTCGCCCATAGTGACTACGCCTGTATCTGGAATGCCGCCCGCATCAGAGCCGGCCTCGGGGCCGGTTAACGCAAAACAGGGAATATCCGTACCATCAGCCAGACGGGGGAGCCAGTAATCTTTCTGTTGCTGCGTACCATAGTGGCTTAGCAATTCACCGGGGCCCAATGAGTTAGGCACCATAACGGTCACGCCGGCACTTACTGAACGGCTGGCAATTTTCGATACGATGGTTGAATTAGCCAGCGCAGAGAAAGCTTTGCCGCCATACTCTTTAGGTATGATCATAGCGAAAAAGCCTTTTTCCCGCATATAACGCCAGGCATCTTCGCTGAAGTCTTTGTCTTTGTGGATCACGTCGAAATCATCAATCATGCCCATCAGTTCATTCACTTCATTATCTAAAAACGACTGCTCTTCATCGGTTAACTGAGGCAATGACATGGAATACAGGCGCTCCCAGTCGGGTTTACCGGAAAATAAATCGCCTTCTACCCACACTGAGCCGGCTTCCATGGCTTCCCGCTCGGTTTGACTTAGCGGTGGTAATACCTTCTTGAAAAGTTTAAATGCGGGGCCGGTGACCCACTGTTGACGCAATGATTTAACCTGAAACAGGACGAAAATCAGTGCCGCGACCATAATCCAAAAGAGCATAATGTATCCCCTGAGTTTATTTATGAGGCAAATCCCGATTTAAACACATGAATTAAACGGGCGTTTGAATTTTGCAAATTTAAACACTTGTTTTAATTGTCGTCAATCAACAAATTTGTCGGATCACACAAAAACGCAACGGGGTCAGATTGTCTCAACTACGCCACAACTTACTAATACATAATATAAAATGACTTAAACCGGTGGCTGGCAACAGGAAGGCGTAAGGACTTTTACAGCTCATCCGATGAGCTGAGTGTCATTCTCTGGCGGCAGAGAATGACGTGTGATGGTTCAACTGACTTTTGTATTCGTGAACCACTGCTAAAAAGGCGCTGAGTAGCGGTGAGTGATCGTCTTTGAGGTAAATACAGCTTAAATCTACGGTGGCGTTATCCGGTAAACCGCCAAGGGGAATGTATTTAACCCCGGGCAATTGCAACACGCTGGCAGAACTGGGGATTAAACAAAAACCAAAACCGCCTGAAACTAACGCGATACCGGTGACGGCATCAATGACCGTTTGGGTGATATTCATGGTCACCCCGGCTTCCTGAAATACCCGCGAGACCAGGTCAACAAAGTTAGGCCGAGCCCCTTTGGGGAATACCACAATGGGCTCATTATCCAGCTCTTTAAGGTTGATGAGGGATTTAGTGGCCAGCGGGTGATCATCACGCACGGCCACCATCAGCTTATCCTGCAAAATCATGGTGGAATCAATATCTGGCAGTGGCGCAAGCAGGCGGTTAAAGCCCACCGAAATGCGTTTTTGCCGCAGCGCTTCAATTTGTTCTGCCTTGCTCATTTGATGTAGAACAATATTTACGCCCGGGTAAGCGGTCTTAAACCGCTTAAGAATATCCGGAATGGTGTTGAGAATTCCGGAGCCAAAAATGGCCACATCGAGTCGGCCCAGCTGGCCTTTGCCTGCCCGTTGCGTACGCTCCTGCGCCTGCTCAATCAAACTCAGAATATTGCGTGATTCGTTAAGGAATAACTGGCCGGCCGAAGTCAGCTCTACGCCTTTAGCGGTGCGCTCAAACAGCTTTACCTGCAGCTCATCCTCGAGCTGTTGGATCTGCCTTGTCAGGGGAGGCTGAGAGATAAATAACCGCTTCGCTGCGCGGCCAATATTGCGCTCTTCAGCAACGGCAACAAAGTAACGGATCTGACGAATATCCATGGCAGGGATCCCGGCTCGGTAAAATTGGTAATACCTTAAAGGTATCAAGCAGGGCCGTCAATAGTATTGGAAGGTAATTAACAGCAAATATACATTTCGTTCACAACGCGTGATTTAACAGTATCCAACCTATTTGCTGCGACAGAGGTTCGCTGTCGCAACAGGCTGTGAGGTGAGGTATCCGGGTCGCGCAACTCAGCATAGTGAAACATTCGAGGAGGAACGCTATGAATGAAGTGTGGGTGAAACAAAACAACAATAAGTTGCCTCGCAACGCACTCGCCGCAGCCGTTGCCCTGGGCCTTCTGGCCTCAGCGCAATCTCAGGCTGCAACCATTGACACGGGCAACCGCGACCTGCGAATTCGTTGGGATAATACTGTGAAATACAGTGCTATGTTCCGCGTAGCGCCGGCCGAGAGAGACGTCGCCGATGCATCAATTGGCCCGCAGGCTAATACCAACGACGGTGACCTCAACTTTGATAAAGGGTTGGTCTCCAGTCGTCTGGATCTGTTTTCAGAGTTTGATCTGCGTTACAAGCGTCGCTACGGCATGCGTATCAGTGCCGCTACCTGGTACGACTCGGTTTATCACGAGAGCAATGATAATCCGGGCTACTACGATGGCGCGCTGGTTAATACGCAGTCTGTACCAGCCGGTGAGTTCGCCGAGGAGACGCAGGATTTACACGGCCAGTATGGCGAAATTCTGGATGCCTTTGTGTACGGTGGTTTTAACGTCGGTAAGAAGTCAATTAACCTCAAAGCCGGTCGTTTTGCTCAGCTTTACGGTGAGAGTCTGTTCTTTGGTTCAAACGCGGTCGCCGGTGCCATGACCGGGCTGGATTTAGCCCGCGCGTTATCGGTTCCCCAGTCTGAGTTCAAGGAAGTCGCCCGTCCCACCGGTCAGTTCGCTGCTCAGTTGCAGGTAAACTCCAAGTTGACCCTGGCTGCTTACTATCAGTTTGAATGGCGTAAGTCACGTTTGCCTGCAGCGGGCAGTTATTTTGCGTTTGCCGATTTTGTCGATAAGGGCGGTGAAACCGTTATTCTTGGCCCCGGCGCGATTGTGCACCGCAGCGAAGACATTGTCGCCGATGATTCCGGCCAGTTCGGTTTTCAGGCCCGTTATAAAATTAACGATTACGAGGTTGGCTTCTACGCCGCGCAGTTCCACGACAAAATGCCGCAATTCTATGTGCGTCCCGGTATCAATGTCCAGGAAGGCGGTATCGGTGATTATGCGCAGGTCTTTGCTGAAGACATCAAAGTGTATGGCCTGAGTGTCAGTACCCTGGTCGGTGAAACCAACGTAGCGGCAGAAATGTCGGTGCGTCAGGATATGTCACTGGTAGCCACGGGTAACACGGTTATCCTGCCGGGCAATACCACTGCTGATGGCGGTGACAATTCGGCTTTCCCTCGTGGTGATACCTTCCATTTCAATGCCTCGATGATCACCATTTTGAATGAAAACAGCCTGTGGGATGCGGCCACCTTTATTGGTGAGTTTGCCTTTAACCGCCGGCTAAATATTTCAGCAAATGCTGATCAGCTCGATCCGCTGGCCACCAAAGACGCCAGTGCCATTCAGTTTATCTTCACGCCGGATTACTTCCAGGTCATGCCGGGTTTGGATATGCAGGTGCCTATCGGCTTTGGCTTTGGCATTGAGGGCCGTTCATCGGTCAATGGCGTGCTGTTTCCTTCCGAGCACGGCGGTAACGTGAGTGTGGGCTTAAAAGGTGACTACAACCGTATGTGGCGCTTCTCCATGACTTACAACAAGTATCTGGGCGATGCCGGATCAGTGATCCAGTATGACGCACCGGTACCTACGCTTTCTTATGAAAACTTCCACGGCGATCGTGACTTCATCTCGCTGTCTGTACAGCGCACCTTCTAACGATCGAGCACAGGAGAATTATTATGTTTAATCAAATTCGTAACGCAATGACACTGGCCGTAACCCTGGCCGTTGTTCCCGCCACTTTTGCAGCTGGCACTGATGTCAGCAAACTGGGCACCGAGCTTAACCCGTTGGGTGGCACTATGGCCGGCAACGCCGACGGTTCAATTCCGGCATGGACCGGTGGGCTGACTGAAAAAGTCGCCGGTGAACACGCCGGTGACATTCCACTGGAACTGTTCAAAGACGAGAAGCCATTATATCGGGTCGACGCCAGTAACTATCAGCAATATGCTGAACAACTGACTGACGGTACCATCGAACTGCTGAAAAAGTACCCTGATACGTTTTATCTTGACGTGTATCCAACCCACCGCACGGCAGCGGCGCCAGAGCCGGTTTACGATGCGATTAAGGCGAATGTAGAAAACTGTACGCTTGCCGAACAAGGCTACAGCCTGGAAGGATGTATCGGTGGTATTCCGTTCCCTATGCCTGAAAATGGTAATGAGGTAATGTGGAACTTCCTGCTACGTGTGGAAGCGCCTTCAATAGAATATACCTTTAAAAACATTGTGGGTAATGCCGATGGTTCGCACACGCTGGCAACCCGCAACGAAATTTCATTCCAGTACCCGCCTTACTACGAAGATGCGGAAGCCGATGACTGGAACGGCGAATACTCCATGTTTCGTTTCAACACCATGGAACCACCTTTTAAAGCCGGTGAGTCACTGGTTATCCGCGATAGCATTGATGCCGACAGTCCGCGTAAAGCGTGGCAGTACCTGTTAGGTCAGCGTCGTGTGCGTCGAGCCCCCACCGTAGCCTATGATACCCCGGACTTTGTTGCCTCCGGTGCTAACTACTTCGACGAAGTACAGGGCTTGTTGGGTCACATTGACCGCTACAGCTGGACGCTGAAAGGCAAAAAGGAAATGCTGGTGCCTTACAACAATAATGGCTTTATTGCGTCTGATGCGGATGAGGCTATTGCTGAGTTTCATTTAAACCCTGAACACGTTCGCTGGGAAAAACACCGCGTTTGGGAAGTGGAAGCGCAGATAGGCGAAGGTAAACGTCATGCGGTGCCAACCCGTACCTATTACATCGATGAAGACTCTTGGGTGATCCTGCTGATGGACGGCTATGATGCTGAAGGCAACCTGTGGAGAACCACGCAGGTTACACCGTTTGTACTGCCGTCTGTTCCCGCAGTACTGGTCAAAACGGCCACGGTTTTCAACCTGCAGGCAAAAACCATGAGTGTGATTCAGTCTCTCAATGGTGAGCGCTTCTTTGTGGTGGATACTAAGCCAGAGACGTTCTTTACCGGTGATGCTGTAGCGGCTGACGCCGTACGCTAACCACCTTGCTTTAAAGCACAGGCCCGCGTCAGCGGGCCATTCCTGTGATGTAACAGAGATAGTTATCATGAAACGAATGAACGTAGATGGCTTGTTCGGCTTTGCATTGCCCTCAATCTTCTTCACTTTTCTACTGCTGTGCGCACCGCTTCACGCCTCAGCTGAGAACGAAGCCGAATCTACACTTGTGGATGTGCTGGATGCCCCCGCCAAACAAAATAAAACCAGTGTAAATACACTGCAACTAGGCCTCGCAAGGGCTGGTAGCAAACTGGTGTCTGTAGGCGAACGCGGCGTTATCCTGCTATCCGAAGATGAGGGAAATAGCTGGACTCAGGCGAAATCAGTGCCGGTGTCGGTAACCCTGACTGCGGTAACCTTCAGCGACCCGTTAAACGGCTGGGCAGCCGGTCATAGCGGCGTCATTTTGGTGACGACTGATGGTGGTAACACCTGGCAGGTGCAACTGGATGGTTATCAGGCCGCACAACTTGCCATGGCTGAAGCCGAATCGCTGGTAGCAGCCGGTGATGAACGCGGCGAGCGCGCTAGACGTAATGCAGGGTATCTGATTAAGGAAGGAGCGGATAAGCCTATTCTGGATATCTTCTTTGCTAATCAGTTTGATGGCTGGGCAATCGGTGCTTATGGCCTGGCTTATGCCACCAATGACGGTGGTGATAATTGGTATTCGATAATTGCCCGGCTACCAAACCCTGCCGGCAAACACCTGTACAAGGTGGTTCGCTCCAATGACGAACTGATTATCTTAGGTGAACAGGCGGCGGTATTTACCTCTGCAGATGATGGCGACACTTTCACGAAGCTCGACACGCCTTACTACGGCAGCTTTTTTGATGGTCTGCTGCTTGATGACGGCACCCGCCTGTTGTATGGCCTGCGCGGTAACGTATGGCGTCAGAGTAAAGGTAAAGGTCGCTGGAAACGGGTGAAACTGGGGTCCGAAGTCACGCTGACCAGTGGTTTGGTTGGCTCTGACGGTCAGATTATGCTGGCGGACCAAAGCGGACAACTGTTTATCAGTGCCGACTCGGCAAAAAATTTCAGCCTGATGGGCCAGGCACCCTTTGGTGGTATCACCGATATTATTCAATCGCAAAGCGGCTATGCCGTTGCAACCGCGCGCGGTTCGCATCCGGTTAGTGACGACAATCTGGTGAGTAGGGGAGCGCGATAATGACAACACATACTACGTCTAAGACACAAGGCGAGACCTTAATTCGTCATCTCGAAGACTTCGATACCAGCTCCGGACGGGTGCTGGAGCGGGCTATATTTAATTTCAGACCGCTGATTATTCTATTATGCTTGGTCGTGACCGGGATTTTGGGGTATCAGTCGACACAACTTACCTTAAGTGCTGCGTTTCAAAAAATGATCCCCAGCAATCACCCGTATATTCTTAACTTTCTGGACAATCGCAAACAACTTTCCGATACCAGTAATGCACTGCGTATTGCCGTGCATAACACCGAAGGTTCAATCTTTGATGCCGATTATCTGGAAACACTTCGCGAATTAAATGACGAATTGTTCCTGATGCCTGGGGTGGAGCGGCCGTTTATGAAGTCGTTGTGGACGCCCTCGGTACGCTGGACCGGCGTAACCGAAGAAGGACTCGATGGTGGGCCGGTTATTCCGGATGACTATGACGGTTCCCAGGCATCCCTGGATCAGGTACGGTTAAATGTCGAGCGTTCTGGTGAGGTGGGGCAACTGGTTTCTGGCAACTATGCTTCCAGTATTATTCTGGTGCCTTTGCGGGAAATGGATCACGAAGGCAACCAACTGGATTACCATGCGTTCTCGGCAAAGCTTGAAGAGCTCAGAGCGAAATATCAGAAAGACGGTATTGAGATACATATCACCGGCTTTGCCAAGGTGGTGGGCGATTTAATCGACGGGCTAAAACAGGTACTGGTGTTTTTTGCGATCACTATTGGTATTGCCACCGTGGTGTTGTTTATTTACACCCGTTGTATTCGCAGTACGTTGCTGGTGGTGAGTTGTTCGCTGATTGCCGTGGTCTGGTTATTGGGTTTATTACCGACTCTTGGCTATGAGCTGGATCCGTATTCGATACTGGTACCTTTTCTGGTGTTCGCCATTGGCATGAGTCATGGCGCGCAAAAGATGAACGGTATTATGCAGGATATCGGTCGCGGAATTCATAAGTTACTGGCGGCTCGTTATACCTTCCGTCGCCTGTTCCTGGCTGGCATTACTGCGCTTATTTCTGATGCCGTTGGTTTTGCCGTACTGATGGTCATTGATATTCCGGTCATCCAGGACCTGGCTGTCACTGCCAGTATCGGTGTCGCCGTACTCATTTTCAGCAACCTGATTTTGCTACCGGTGCTACTGTCTTACACCGGGGTTGCCCAGTCTGCCGCAAAACGCAGCATCCATGCAGAGTTAAGGGATGAAGCGGACGTTTCACACAGCAAGCATCCGCTGTGGGCATTCCTGGATCTGTTTACCCGGAAGAAGTACGCCACTGTAACTGTTATCGGGGCGATAATTCTAGGCGTCGGTGGCAGTATGATCAGCGCCAATGTAAAAATCGGTGATACCGATCAGGGTGCGCCGGAGTTGCGTCCGGACTCTCGCTATAACCTTGATAATGCCTTTATGACTGCAAACTATGCTACCAGTTCGGACGTGTATGTGGTTATGGTTAAGACAGAGCAGTACGCCTGTGCTCACTACGATACCCTGATGGCGGTGGATGCTTTAGAGCAGGAATTACGGCAGTTATCGGGAGTGGTAACCACCTCGTCGCTGGCCGGTTTAGCCAAAGTGGCCAACGCGGGCATGAACGAGGGTAACCTTAAATGGTATGGCATACCCCGTTCACAAGGCATGCTCAACGCCATCATTACCCGTGCCCCGCGAGAAATGTTTAACCAGAACTGTGACCTGCTGACCATTTTTGCTTATCTGGAGGATCACAAGTCTGACACCCTTAATGACGTGGTGCAGACCGTAGAGGCCTTTGCCGAGCAAAACAATACCGAAAAATTCCAGTTCTTAAACGCTGCAGGTAATTCGGGCATTGAGGCCGCCACCAATATCGTGGTGGAAAAAGCCAATACCCAGATGCTGCTGTATGTGTACAGTGCTGTAATTATCCTGGCGTTTATTACCTTCCGCTCATGGCGGGCCGTGGTGTGCGCCATTTTGCCACTGATGCTGACTTCTATTTTATGTCAGGCACTCATGGTATGGCTCAACATCGGTGTGAAAGTGGCTACATTGCCGGTTATCGCGCTTGGTGTTGGTATCGGTGTGGATTACGCGTTGTATATTCTCACCGTCATGAAGTCCCGCTTACAGGATGGTAAATCGCTGTCTGAAGCTTATTACGACGCATTGTTGTTTACCGGTAAAGTGGTGGTACTGACCGGGATTACACTGGGCATTGCCGTAGCAACCTGGGTGCTCTCGCCAATTAAATTCCAGGCTGATATGGGCATTTTGCTGGCCTTCATGTTTATCTGGAACATGTTGGGTGCATTAATTTTGTTGCCGGCGCTGGCCAGGTTTTTAATGCCAGGAACTACCGTACAGAAAAGTGCTTAAGTATAAATTGCAGTAATGGTAAGTATTTTGCTTAATTGAAACTACGTTGTAAGTAAAGTGTTAACACTTTTAATGTTAAAGGGGTATGATGGCGATATAAGCCGCCATCCCCCCTGTTGTTGGAAAGTAGTATGATTGCAGATCAACAAATAGCGCAGGAAGAAAAAGAAGTAGTCGATCGTTTCGACCTTCGCTCTAAACTCCGTTTTAACCAGGAAACAGGGAAGATCTGGCTGGGCGAAAGCCGTTTGTTGTTATTTCATGCCAAAGCGCTGATGGAAATGCGCACCAAGTTATTTGATTACCTTGACGCAGAGTCCGCCAAGCGGATGCTCATCCGTATTGGTTTTGTTGCTGGCGAGCAGGATGCCGACCTGGCCCACAAGCTGGCAGATAACAAAAATAACTACGATGTGTTTCGCATTGGGCCTGAGCTGCATGCCTTTGAAGGGCACGTGCGCTCGCACATCACCGAAGCTGAAATCGACTGGGAAACCGGGCGGTTTTTTGGCGAAGTCATCGTTGAGAACTCCTGGGAAGCCGAAGCGCATTTGCAGTCGCTGGGCTTATCTGAAGAAGCTGCCTGCTGGACTATAGTGGGATATGCGTCAGGCTATACCAGCCGCTTTTTCCGCCGTTTTATTGTGTTTAAAGAAATTGAATGCATGTGTAAGGGCGATCATCACTGCAAGATTGTAGGCAAACCCGCAGACTGCTGGGATGATGAGAACTATATTGAATTATTTCGTGACGATCCGCTCAGCCCGTCATTACGGGAAATCGAAAAAGAACTTAGCCAGCTGCGTGGTAAGCGTCAGGTAAAATATGATACCGATGGCCTGGTGGGCGCCTCGCCCGAATTTACCAGTGCCCTGAACTTGCTGAAGCGAGCGGCGGATTCGCCAATTAACGTGCTGTTGCTTGGCGAGACTGGCGTGGGTAAAGAGGTCTTTGCCCGTTGGTTACATGAGCACAGCAGTCGCAGCGAAAAGCCTTTTATTGCCGTCAACTGCGGGGCAATTCCCCATGAATTGATTGAAGCGGAACTCTTTGGGGTGAAAAAAGGGGCCTATACTGGCGCTCAGGAATCCCGCCCAGGGCGCTTTGAGCGCGCCGATGGCGGTACCTTGTTTTTGGATGAGTTAGGTGATTTGCCTTTATCGGCGCAGGTTAAACTCCTGCGGGTATTACAAACCGGTGAAGTAGAACGACTCGGCGATGATGAGGTGCGTAGGGTGAATGTGCGTTTGGTTGCCGCGACCAATGTTGACCTTCAACAAGCCATTAAAGACAGTCAGTTCCGGGCCGATCTGTATTACCGTATTGCCACCTACCCGGTCAACATTCCGCCTTTAAGAGAACGACGGGGAGACATTCTTATCCTTTGCAACGCCATGATAGAGCGCTTTTCTGCCAGCTACCAAAAGCGCCTGACAGGATTGTCAGGCCAGTCAATGCAGGTGCTGACACGCTATGAATGGCCGGGCAATGTGCGCGAGCTGGAAAACGTGATTGAACGCGGTGTACTGCTGGCAACGGATGGCGGCTTAATTGAGTTGGAGCATTTGTTTGTCAGCCCGCCGGATTTAGAGGATACCCAGGAACGTATTAGTGAAGTTGATGAGCAAGGGCTGGTTAAGCCGCTCAGTGCAATACCGGAAATGGATACCCAGTTTTACGATAAGCTGCTTGAGCAAGGCGAGTTTGATTTAGCCAGCCACGAACAGCAACTGTTCGAGGCCGCCGTAAGAAAAGCGAAAGGTAACCTGACTCATGCGGCGCAATATCTTGGCGTTACCCGCCGGCAGTTGGCTTACCGGGTCAACGAAAAACCGCGCTGAAGCCAGATTAAAACAGTCCCAACCCCACCGGGCGGGTTTGATCATTTGATCAGCTCGTTTCGGTGTTCCCTTCCTGATTTAATTAAATGGTTAACTGCCGGCAACGGTTTTTATTCACTCATTTTATTTTTAATCCTAACCCATATGAGCCCAACTCCCGTCAATAGGTAATAACAATTCTCTGGCTGCGTCAGCAGCCAGTTCAAGTCCCTGTGCTAAACCTCTTAACTTCATCTGTCATGGTCATCGTCAGGCTTCGCCTGCGGCAAACACATATAGAGGCTCTCTTAGTGCGATCTCATCGCTGCCTGCTGCCGGGCAATCCGTGGCGGGCGCAGGGGCACTAGACATTCATCGGTTAACCTGATGCTGGCACTATTCAAAACGTAATGGCTGATTATTCTCGCCAGTTAGTGGAAGGCTCAGTGCAGGTGCAAGCGATTTAGCACAGGGTATTGTTGCGCAACAGGCAGATGTCTAATCAAAGCGTGGTGGCTGTGGACACCGGTATAGTTCATCACATTGCAGGTTCACATGCCTAAATAAGTGATAAACATGATACTCGCCATTCGACCAGTTAGATTTTCAGCTCATCTGCCTGCGCGACTTACCCTGCTAAAAAGCGTTCACTGTCGAACACCGTTTTATTCTTCAACATATAATACATGCATCGCCCGAGTTTATGGGCCAGGGCCGAGAGTGCTTTTGCTTTACTCATGCGCTTTTGTAACTTAGCGAGATATGCTTGTGCACGTGGGTTGCCTTTCAAGAACAACACCGCTGCTTCCGAGAATGCCCACTTAAGATGTGCATTACCGATTTTATTGCCCTGAGTACCGTATGTTTTGCCTGCTGATTCCGCTTTGCATTTGACCAGCCGTGAATAGGAGGCGAACTTCTGAACACTCTCAAAGCGTTGGATATTGCCAATCTCGTAAAGAATTGTCAGAGCCAAAACCCGTCCGACACCCGGCAATGAACGTAGCAGATGATAGTCACGGCCGTTGTCATTTTTAGTTATCTTCTCTACATAACATTCGATACTGCTAACTTCATGGTCATAAATTTCAATCAGACGCAGATTCATATCCACACTGCGTTGTACCAGTGGGTCAGGAAAATAGCCGCGCATAGCATCCCGGCCCGTGGTGTAACTTAAATCTGATTTTTCGGGAAGAGGCAGGTTGTACTGGGCAAGCGCATTCTTAACAAAGGCTTTTAATTCAGCACTGTGGCGCATGGCATGGGTTCGTCTTCGTAATAAGTCCCGGATAGCCCGTTTTTCCTTCGGATAAACATAAGCCAGAGGGAAATTGCCGCCCCGCATAAGCTTGGCAATTTTATACGCGTCAATTTTATCATTTTTGGTTTTGCCGCCATGAATAGCTTTCATGTACAAGGCGTGGCCAAGAATAAAGTCGATGTTGTGCTGTTCGCAAAAATCACTGAGCCAATACCAGCAATGCATACATTCGGCACCGACTATGATATTCCCCAGATAGGGAGAAAGCAGTGTTAAAAGCTGTTCAGGCGAGTCTTTAATCTTCTTGTGAACCAGAATGTCGCCACGCTCATCGAGGATGCAAACGTAGAGCATTCGCGCATGAAGATCGATTCCGCAGTAAAAAGGATGTAAGTTAGTATAAAATTGCATTGAGTCTTCTCCGTTTGGGTTTGGTCGCCTTCCAGCTTAGCCAAGAAATTGGCTAAGCTGGGGAGAAGGCTCAATAAGTATCAA
>NZ_RCUA01000066.1 GCF_003731635.1 Marisediminitalea oceani
GAAAAGTTAACCCACGAAAATGCGGAGGCTAGCATTTCACAGGGAGTCATTGTGTCTAGGTATCTACTTTGGAACGTCGCCATCGGCAGTTTGTAACAGTATTTTATTCATTATTTGCAGCAGCAGGCATTTGGTTTTTTGGGCTGCTCATCTATTTTTATTTTCTGTACGTGCAATGTTCTGGGAAAGCATGTTGGGAATTATTAATGGGGCCCGCAATTGCGTCACTTTATGGAACTCCCTGTTGGGCTTTGGCTTCATTATGTGCCTCAGTTAAAGGATATGATGTAAATAAATATATTCGCTGGAGCACCTATTTAATTTTTGCAATTATGGGTGTCAATCTGTTGTATTTTCTTGTTTATGGTTAGCAAGATACCTAACAAACAAATGTTGGGGACACAAACACGCGGGCTCTGCTTCGCAGTATAGCCCACGCGTTTGTGCCGCCAAATTAGGGCGTTAGCTCTTAAGAGGATTAAAGGACTATGGAATTAAAAGAGTTTATAAAGACTGCTTTATCAGAAATCATTGAAGCTGTATCTGAGGCTAGTGATCATGCTGCACAGCACGAGGCTAAAATTGGTTCAACCCAGATGCAGGGATATCTCAAAGAAGCAAAGGCGACATGGGACGAAAATGGACACGCGATATCGCAAGTCGATTTCGATATAGCTTTAACTGAAGGTAATAAGTCGAATACTAAAGGTGGTATCGGTGTTCACTTAGGCGCAGTAAAACTCGGGACAGATGGCTCCTCTCAAAACGAAAACTCCTCGTTATCAAGAATAAAATTTTCGGTACCGGTTGTCTTCTCACCGTCCAAGAGCTAACAAACAACTGTTGTCGTTCGCTGGCGCTCACTGGGACATAAACATGCAGGCTCAGTCGCTTCGCTCCAATTTTAGCCTGCATGTTCATGCCCCAAAGTTGGGCGTTATGTGCCAAGGAAGCTAAATAGGCGATGTTGAGATTTTATGATTATCATCTTCAAAAATACGAAGTTACCGACCACGGTAAAACTATAAGGTTATATTTGGGGTTTGGTTACCCTGGTAAAGAAACTGATTTTTCGGAAATCACCTTCACGGAAGTAGCTATTTATCACTTCGTCCACACTGCATATTCGATTATCACAGACATTGAAAATGTGCCGATTAGCACTCTCTTCGAAAACGAAAGGGATAATCTCCAAAATTGGAATCGACATTTTGGCGTTGATATATGGAAAGGTGATATTGAAACTACAGTAAATTATCTTCAAAGTAATAATTACAGTGGCTGGTATATAGAGTCAGCTATAGGTTTCAGTGGGTTTGTTGTGGCTAAATCGGTTAATGGCACATAACAAAAAAATCATGTCGCCCGCAGGCGGGCTGGGACACAAGCAGGCAGGCGGCTTCGCCATTGTAGCCTGCCTGTTTGTGCCCCATATTTAAGTGTTATGTACTTAGCTGTAAAAATGGAGTTTTGAGTGCTGAGAAAAATAAGGAATATTAGCCTGATCGCTTTTATATGTTTGCTAGCTATATTCGCATTTGCGGCATATAGAATGGAAACATGCGGCTATGATTGTGGGCTATTTTCCGTTTCCTCAGGTACTGCAACTGTCTTTTATTACTTGGCATCTCTATGGTTAGGTTTGCTTGCTCTAATAGTGCTATTAGTATCTACCTTTTATTCTTTATTCAAAACTCGTTTTAAGGGGTAGGGGCAGTTGCTACAAGGTAGTTTTTTAATCGTACATAACAAAAAAATTATGTCGCCCGCAGGCGGGCTGGGACACCAACAGGCAGGCTGCTTCGCCATTGTAGCCTGCCTGTTTGTGCCCCATATTTAGGTGTTATGTGAATTACTAGGGTACGAGTCTATGAGAAGGAGTTTATTTTTTGTCTTATTGTTAATTGTCTGTACTACAACTTGGGCAAATGAACCGAATACTTTAATTTCAATTCACAAAGTTGAGTTAAATAACAAGAATAAACCTATAAAGAAAACATATTTTAAGAAATACAGCACTTACCAATTAATTAATGAAAGGACACAGAAAATAAAGTCAATTCATCAAAACGGGAAGGCAAAAGCCGTTTATTTGGAGCCTGGGCGTTATTGCTTTAAATCGTTCAATATATCAGGATCACAAAGAATAAATATATTGAATCCTCTTTGCTTCGAAGTTTCAGGTAATGTGATAACTAATGCTGGTACGTGGGTAATTGGTTCTAGAATATCAGGCTCTAATTGGTACTCTTTACTGATAGATATGAAGGAAAATTACTCAGAGTTAGAATCGATATTAGAAGTGGGGAACTCTGTACCAGCAGTTGTTTTTAAACCACAAGAAAAATAAGGTGTAGATTCACATAACAAGCCAATTCAGTGCGGGACTTTTAACAGTTGGCTCGGTTCCGCTTCGCTACACATTTTAGCCAACTATTAAAAGCCCCTGATTGGGGCGGTATGTTCTCTGGAAACATTGAGAAATGAAATTAATTGGTTCAAAGCTAGAGTCCGATTTTCGAGAAGAAATATTAAAAAACAGCGTCTCACTAACTGCTGCAACCGAAGTAGTTAAAGCTATTGGACAGTTAGGCTTTAACCCAGAAAATGCAATTGTTTTAGATAAAATCCCAGACGATCGCGATACTCACTTTAAAATTTTAGTTCAAGGCGAGTATTTGGTTAGTTTGGAATTGTGTAACCTCGGCAATAGTTTGTTGGGAAAGCCAATTACTTCTAGTCTAAAAGATTATAAAAGAGGGTTGAGCAAAAATGGGCAGGTTAAATTAGCAGTCGCTCTGAATGAATATAATCGAAGAACATAACACATATGAGCCCAACTCCCGTCAATAGGTAATAACAATTCTC
Organism: Marisediminitalea oceani; assembly: GCF_003731635.1. Lineage (GTDB taxonomy): Bacteria > Pseudomonadota > Gammaproteobacteria > Enterobacterales > Alteromonadaceae > Alteromonas > Alteromonas oceani. The sequence goes on from NZ_RCUA01000066.1 coordinate 2,869, forward strand.
TGGCTGCGTCAGCAGCCAGTTCAAGTCCCTGTGCTAAACCTCTTAACTTCATCTGTCATGGTCATCGTCAGGCTTCGCCTGCGGCAAACACATATAGAGGCTCTCTTAGTGCGATCTCATCGCTGCCTGCTGCCGGGCAATCCGTGGCGGGCGCAGGGGCACTAGACATTCATCGGTTAACCTGATGCTGGCACTATTCAAAACGTAATGGCTGATTATTCTCGCCAGTTAGTGGAAGGCTCAGTGCAGGTGCAAGCGATTTAGCACAGGGTATTGTTGCGCAACAGGCAGATGTCTAATCAAAGCGTGGTGGCTGTGGACACCGGTATAGTTCATCACATTGCAGGTTCACATGCCTAAATAAGTGATAAACATGATACTCGCCATTCGACCAGTTAGATTTTCAGCTCATCTGCCTGCGCGACTTACCCTGCTAAAAAGCGTTCACTGTCGAACACCGTTTTATTCTTCAACATATAATACATGCATCGCCCGAGTTTATGGGCCAGGGCCGAGAGTGCTTTTGCTTTACTCATGCGCTTTTGTAACTTAGCGAGATATGCTTGTGCACGTGGGTTGCCTTTCAAGAACAACACCGCTGCTTCCGAGAATGCCCACTTAAGATGTGCATTACCGATTTTATTGCCCTGAGTACCGTATGTTTTGCCTGCTGATTCCGCTTTGCATTTGACCAGCCGTGAATAGGAGGCGAACTTCTGAACACTCTCAAAGCGTTGGATATTGCCAATCTCGTAAAGAATTGTCAGAGCCAAAACCCGTCCGACACCCGGCAATGAACGTAGCAGATGATAGTCACGGCCGTTGTCATTTTTAGTTATCTTCTCTACATAACATTCGATACTGCTAACTTCATGGTCATAAATTTCAATCAGACGCAGATTCATATCCACACTGCGTTGTACCAGTGGGTCAGGAAAATAGCCGCGCATAGCATCCCGGCCCGTGGTGTAACTTAAATCTGATTTTTCGGGAAGAGGCAGGTTGTACTGGGCAAGCGCATTCTTAACAAAGGCTTTTAATTCAGCACTGTGGCGCATGGCATGGGTTCGTCTTCGTAATAAGTCCCGGATAGCCCGTTTTTCCTTCGGATAAACATAAGCCAGAGGGAAATTGCCGCCCCGCATAAGCTTGGCAATTTTATACGCGTCAATTTTATCATTTTTGGTTTTGCCGCCATGAATAGCTTTCATGTACAAGGCGTGGCCAAGAATAAAGTCGATGTTGTGCTGTTCGCAAAAATCACTGAGCCAATACCAGCAATGCATACATTCGGCACCGACTATGATATTCCCCAGATAGGGAGAAAGCAGTGTTAAAAGCTGTTCAGGCGAGTCTTTAATCTTCTTGTGAACCAGAATGTCGCCACGCTCATCGAGGATGCAAACGTAGAGCATTCGCGCATGAAGATCGATTCCGCAGTAAAAAGGATGTAAGTTAGTATAAAATTGCATTGAGTCTTCTCCGTTTGGGTTTGGTCGCCTTCCAGCTTAGCCAAGAAATTGGCTAAGCTGGGGAGAAGGCTCAATAAGTATCAA
>NZ_RCUA01000067.1 GCF_003731635.1 Marisediminitalea oceani
AGCGATTCGGCTCTGGCCAGCAGGTAACGCACGACAGTATCCCGATCCGAGGGCAGGCGACCACCCCATTTTTCAAATTGGCGAATGGCCGAGCGGTAGGCTTTGCGCGTGTTGTCGGACGTCGCTGCCTGGAGGTAGTGCCGCAATGATTCGGCTTCCTGACGTTCAATCAGGGTCGATTCCTCATTACGTAATGGCAAGTTGCTAGCCGGTTTTGGCGGTTTGTTGTTCATGAATAGGATTTCCTTCGATGTCGCTCAAAAGGCGGCTATGTACCGGCGTTACAAGTCGAAAATTTACGTCAAGATCCATTAACCTACGATAAGGTAGATTATCGGTGGTTAGTATCTTGAATTCAAGCGATCTTGAAAAACACATATATAATGTTATATTACGTGTTATGTAATATGTTACTAAATAATCCGAGAGGAATCACCATGGCCCGTGCCGGAGTCACTTATCACGATATCGCTAAAGCAGCTGAAGTCATTAAAACACATGGCCAGGAACCCACGGTGGATAGGGTGCGCGAGCATCTGGGCACCGGCAGCAAAAGCACCATCGCGCCATTGCTCAAGCGTTGGCGGTCAGACAATGGGGAGGCGGCCGATGTCAGTGGACTGCCGAACGACCTCATCGAGGTGGTAAAGTCCCTGCATGAGCGGGTACAGCAGATGGCCGACCACCGTATCGAACAAGGTCGCCAGGAATTCGAGACTTTAAAGGAAGAACTCCGCACAGAGTTGACCTATGCCAACAACACCATCGCGCAACTTACTGCCCGACAACGGGACCTTGAGAACCAGATAGCACGAATTACCGAGGAAAAAAGCCTGCAAGACAAGTCCCTGGAAGACGCACGCGTCAGGCTGGCAAAGGCCGAGTCTCAGCGGGACGAAGCTCTTACGCGAGCCAACGACTTGAAGGAGAGTGTCAGTGAACTCAGGCAAGAAAACCGGGATATTCGCGATCATTTCGAACATTACCAGCAGCGTACTGCCGAAGACCGCCAGCAGGAGCGCGAACAATTCCGTTCAGTTAACCAGGGGCTGAACGATCAGATCCAGGATCTGCAACACCGGCTCGCCCAGGCTGAGTCGAGAGCGTCAGAGCTATTTGACGCCAATGTGCAGTTACAACGACATGCCGATGAATTAAAACGGGCCAATGGGGCGCTAAATAGCGACGTGAAGGGAAAGATAGAAGATGTCCAGAACCTGAAACACGAGCTTGAAGAAGCCGTGGCAAAGTGCCGGGAATACCAGCATCAAAATGATCATTTGGCGCAAAACATGGCCGTGCTCACCACTCAGAAAGCTGATGTTGATAAGCAAGTGGCCGTCTTATCCCAAACACTGGAGACCACAAAAACCGAATTGAAAACCACCCAGGATAAAGCGGCGCTTCTGATCGACGAGAATAAAGTCATTCTTCAGGAAAAAGCCGTGATCCAAGGTCAATTTAAACAGCTCCAAAGTTCGCTGTAGCCGGATGGATGTATTTTGAGCGCCCGGCAGCTTAATAGTGGAATCGTCGTAGCTCATCAAATTTGTCGGTTCTTCCACTTGAAGCTTCTGTGCTTCTTCACATCAAGGATCTTTTGCCAATGAATCTGCTGTCAATTTTCACAATATTTGTAATTACTGCGGTTGCCGAAATTGTAGGTTGTTATCTGCCGTGGCTGGTACTGAAACAGAACAAGTCGGTATGGTTGTTAATTCCTGCTGCGCTTTCGCTGGCGTTATTTGCGTGGCTGTTGACGCTTCACCCAACGGCGGCAGGTCGCACTTATGCTGCCTATGCGGGCATATATCTGGGCGTTGCTCTCCTCTGGTTGCGTATTGTTGACGGAGTGGCGCTCACCCGTTGGGACATCGCGGGGGCTTTGGTCGCATTGGTAGGGGTTACCATCATCGTTATACAGCCAACGGCCGGTTAGGCAAGGCGCCATAATGTTGAATAATATCAGCCGCTTATGCTCAAAGTGGCTAAATCCAACGCTTTTACCGGCCGGACCTCTAATAGCGGTACTGTTCGTTAGCCAGCCACCAATAAACTCGATAATGGTGAACACCACATTTAGGAAAAACGCCCAACCAATACGCTTTGACGCATCACTCGAACGTCCATGTGAATGGTCGTGACTATGATTGTGACTGTGCATGATTTAACTTTTTAAACACATGATGTTTTGCTGCTTTACTAAAGTTCATAAAGCCCCTCCCACATATCTAATGTAGTTGCTTGGAGCGTCCTATTCATTTTCTTAATGGTATTATCGATTTAGTTACAAAAAAAAACCAATGACACCATCAACTATTACTTTCCAGCGCTTGTATTTCAAAGGTCGATACTAGGAATCGACCTTCTCCATAACCAGTATTAACTAGCGTGATTAATCGCCAATTTAGTTAAATGTCTCCCATACACTATTCTGTAGAGAACTGGTAGAACAACCAAAGTAAGCAGTGTCGAGGACAAAATGCCGCCAATCACAACAGTGGCCAACGGTCTTTGCACTTCTGCACCTATGCCCGTATTCAGCGCCATGGGCACAAATCCAAGGCTTGCAACTAATGCTGTCATTAATACCGGACGCAAGCGAATAAGAGCCCCTTCAACAATGCTATTCACTAATTCTCCGGTTTCTAGCAAACGTTGCTTGATGAATGACAGCATTACCAATCCGTTTAATACGGCAATCCCAGACAGTGCGATAAACCCTACCGACGCGGATATGGATAAAGGCATATCCCTTAACCAAAGAGACATTACACCGCCTGTTAATGCCAAAGGGATACCTGTGAAGATAATTAACGCATCACGTATTGAACCAAACGCAATTACCAGCATAGTCAAAATCACAAACAACGTAACCGGTACCACAATCGTCAATCGTTGACTCGCACTTTCGAGCTGCTCAAAGGTTCCACCATAGTCGAGCCAATAACCAGCAGGTAAATTTACTTCATCATTAATTCTCGCCTGAGCTTCCTCAACAAAAGTGCCAATATCTCTGTCACGCACATTTGCTGTGACAACAATACTACGTTTGCCATTTTCCCGGCTTATTTGGCTAGGTACTTCTTTAAATGCAAGTGTGGCTAATTCGCTTATTGGTACATGCTCACCAGAGGGCGTGACTATGGGAATGGTCTCAAGCTGAGTGAGTTCATTTCGAATGTCGTCGGCATATCGCACGACAATTTTAAAGCGTCTGTCGCCCTCAAAAATCATTCCAGCGGTTTCTCCACCTGTCGCAGCATTGAGCCATAACTGCAAGTCGGCTATATCCAAACCAAAGCGTGCCAATTGATCAGGCTTTGGTGTGACGGTGAAGATTGGAATGCCTTCTACCTGCTCAAGCCTCGCGTCATCAGCTCCTTCAATCGTTGAAATAACGGTCAAAATGTCAGAAGCAGATGCAAAGAGCGTATCTAAGTCATCCCCAAATAGCCTTATCCCCAAATCTGCCCTTACGCCACTAATCAATTCGTTAAAACGCATTTGTATAGGTTGCGTAAATTCATAATTATTGCCGGGCAAAGTAAACAAGTCCTCTTCAAACGTTTTCACTAACTCAGCTTTTGTCATTGATGGATCGGGCCATTGCTCCCTAGGCTTTAAAATAACAAACGTATCAGTAATGTTTGGTGGCATAGGGTCGGTGGCGACCTCACCCGTACCCGTGCGACCGAATACCGTCTGTACTTGCTCATACTGCATAAGTTTCGCTTCAAGAGTTTTTTGCATTTCAACTGCTTGTTCTACCCCTGTCCCAGGGATCCTAATGGCTTGTACTAAGATATCACCTTCATTGAGCTGGGGAATAAACTCGGAGCCTAATTTACTGCCCATCCATAAACTGCCGACAACCAAAGCACTCGCTGCTACTACCACTAGCCATCTAAAACGCAGCGCTCCGGTTAAAACAGGACGATAGACTGCCTTTGCACCTTTAATAATTGGGCTTTCTTTTTCGCTAATTTTACCTCTCATGAAAATTGCTATCGCCGCAGGCACTACGGTAAAACAAAATACCATTGCGGCAAGCAAAGCCATTATCACGGTCGCTGCCATGGGGTGGAACATTTTACCTTCGACGCCAGTGAGCGTGAACAAGGGGATATAAACAATGGTAATGATCAATACACCAAACAAACTGGGACGTATGACTTCATTAGTGGCTTCATAAACAACATTCAGCCTTTCTTTGAGCGGTAGAGTAGCGCCGTTTTGTTTCTGGGATTCGGATAATCGTCTGATACAGTTTTCAACAATGATAACTGCGCCATCGACAATCAAGCCAAAATCCAGTGCGCCTAAACTCATTAAGTTAGCAGACACATCGGTTTTGACCATACCCGATATCGTGGCAAGCATTGCCATGGGTATTACAGCGGCTGTAATAAGTGCAGCTCGCACATTCCCAAGCAAAACGAATAGCACAACGATGACAAGTAAAGCGCCCTCGACGAGGTTTTTCTGTACTGTGTCGATGGTTTTGTCAACGAGGCTTGTTCTATCGTAAACCGCTTCAAGGATAACGCCCTCGGGTAAGCTTGTTTTAATGGTTTCGAGCTTACTGTCCACAGCTTTGGCGACCGTACGAGAGTTTTCTCCCACTAACATCATTGTCGTGCCAATCACTGTTTCTTGGCCATTTAACGTGCCGGCTCCAGAGCGCAGCTCTTTACCGAGGTTGATTTGGGCGATGTCTTGAATTTTTACCGGTACGCCATCAATGATCTTAACAACCACTTGGCCGATATCGTCGATGCCCTTCAGTTGGGCTTCCGATCTGATCAGTACTTGTTGCCCATTTTGTTCTACAAAACCAGCGCCTTGATTCGCATTGTTGCGTTCTAGCGCACTGAGAAGGTCACCTGTACTTATCCCAAAGTTTATCATTGCGACTGGATTAGGATTCACATGATATTGCTTTTCAAATCCGCCTATCGCATAAACCTCGGTCACCCCCTCAACAAGCGACAATTGGGGCTTAACTACCCAATCATGGATCTCCCTTAATGCCATAGCATCATAGGGTTGACCGTTGTCCTGTCGCGCCTGAGGCTCAGCACTTAACGAGTACATGTAAATTTCACCCAAGCCTGTGGCGATAGGGCCCATTTCAGGGGTTAACCCTGTTGGCAATTGCGCCGCGATGGCGGTGAGACGCTCGTTGACGAGATTTCGTGCGAAATATAAATCGGTGCCCTCTTTAAACACGACTGTGACTTGCGACAAGCCATAGCGTGATATCGAGCGGGTATACGATAAATTAGGCAAACCGGCCAGCGAGGTTTCAACTATAAACGTTATGCGTTGCTCAGTCTCCAAAGGCGAGTAACCTGGGGTTGCGGTATTTATCTGCACTTGCACGTTGGTGATATCAGGCACAGCATCAATCGGCAGTTGTTTGTAACTGTACATACCAAAAAAGGCGACAAACAAGGCGAACAACATCATGACACCACGGCGCTCAATGGATAGACGGAGTATTGGTGCAATCATGCTCTCACCTCACCGTTTTTATGGACTTGGCTTTGCTTTTGACAATAAATGCGCAGGTAATTAGTCATCATCGCCCGCCTCCATTTTTAATAAATCAGCTTTTAGTAGATAGCTATTTTCTACAACGACTTGCTGGCCTATTTGAACGCCCTTCACAATCTCTACTAAACGGTTGTCCGTGTTCCCAAGTTTTACTTGGCGGGGGTAAAATCGTTCCCCTTCTTTGACAAAAACAATGGTTTGCCCATCTAACTCTTGTATTGAACTTTTGGGGAGAGCCAGATTGACTTCTTGGAACCCAATCTGAATATAACCCTCTACCATAGCGCCTAAAGGCCAATAACCACTGCCATTATCAACGTTCACAAACGCGATAGAATAAGGTTTGTCATCAGGTGAGGACGTAATGTGGCTTATACTTGATTGTTGCTGCAATTCCTCAAGCCTTAAAGTGACTTCCATATCAGCGGCAATACGAGTACGTTGTTTGGGGAAAATAGCTAATTGAGCAATTGCGCGAGAGTAATTAGCAACAGAAAGCAGTACTTGACCGTTGGTGAGCTCACCATCATTGGCGTGTCTAGCAATGATTTTTCCAGACATTGGTGAGGTGATTGAGTATTGATTTAAACTCTCGTTTGACTCAATGATTGCCAGTGTGTCACCTTTTTCTACTTTATCTCCAATATTCACCATGATACGTTTTACAACACCGTCGAAGCGGGCACGAATATGACTCAGTGATGCAGGATCATGAACTATCCGCCCAAACGTTCTGGTTGTGAGCGATAATGATCCTGACGCGGCTGAAGCAGTCACGATATCGTTTTCAAGCATCCGTTCTTGAGATAACACTACGTACTCGGGTCTTTCTTCGGCTTCCTCATCGTCATCATCAGCCAGGGCGACAGTAGCAAACAGTAAAGTCAGTAGCATGGCTAACACGCCAAGCAAGTCACGTGCGCTAGTGAGTAATGTAAATTGTGATGTATTCATTATTTTTTCTCTAGTAATTCTGATGATTGAGCAGACGTCGAGGGAGAGTCAGAAAACACGGGAATTCCCGTAAGTGCCTCTAGATCTGCGCTTCGAAGGTGGACTAAGCCTGCTGCTTTTATCAGTGCTCGTTGCATATCGATGAGTTGTTGCTGCGTTGTCACCCACTCTATGTAGTTGTAGCGACCACTTTCATAGCCTTCCCGCGCCAAGTTCAGTGCAGATTCCAATGTGGGAACGACATTGTCTTGAAGGGTCGTAACAGTGAGCAAGGCTTGGTCTTTTGCGCTAATGACTTGATTTATTTGGCGAGTGAGTTCACGAATTTTCGCTTGTTTTTGATAGTCGATACTGTCAAGCAATGCGCGCTGTTGTTCGTATTCTCCTAGATTCCGCTGCTTGGTATTTAACGGCACCGAAATACTGGCGACTAACGCTGTGTCATTAATTCCCTGCATTCTTCGGATACCGGCTTCCCACGCAATGTCGAACTGCTGACTGGCCTGAACCACTCTCAATCTGGCCTCTTGTACCCGATAGTTATCAGCATAAAGCAGAACGTGTGGATTGCTTTGAAGCTGTGAAAGCATATGTTCAAGTGACAGTGAATTTGGAAACGATAACAGTGTCCCTTCAACTTCCGCAAACGCAGCGTTAGTGTCACCCCACATGATGGCCAGGTCGCGTTTATACTCATTGAGTTTTTGTTCACTTATCAATAACGACAAACGCGCCTGCGACAACGCTGACTCTGCACGTTTTTTCTCAAGTGGTGAAGAAGCCCCCGCTTCAACCCGTGTAGAGACTGTCTGAAGCATTGTGCGAGCCAGCATTTCAGCTCGTTGCTCAGTCTTGTGCAACGCTTGTTGGACAATGACATTGATATATCGTCGAGTTGTTTCACCCAAGATGTCCAGCGTACGAATGCGCCGTTGTGTAAGCAGTTGTGCTTTTTTTGAACTCACCACATTCATTCGGCCGCTGACTTTATCTCCAAGCTCGATGACCGACGATAAGGTCAGTGTCAATTCGGCATCTTTGATACCAGACACTTCGCCTGTTCCCAACACATTTTCAACTTCAACCCCAACAGACATTTCAGGTCGTAAGCTGGCCATTTTTGATTCACCATCCAAAGCCGAAGATTTAAATTCGAACACAACTAAATCTGGGTTGTTTGATAATGTGCGTTTGAGCGCATTTTCAAGCGTGATTGAAGACTTTTGCGCATTGGCAGATTGAACAGATATGCTCATGGTTACCAGTGCAGCAGATATCAATTTCAGATACGCTGAGCTAGCTTTTTTTATGCCCAATGGGCGTGAAGAACTCATAAAAGAACCTTTTGTTCATAAGATAACGACATACATGGAAAGCACCCATGCAAACATATAGGAGGGAATGGATTAATGTTGAGGTGGGCGCAAAAGGCCTTCGACTAGGCCGTCAGTGACGTTGCGGGAATAACTGTATTGATTGGTATATAACGGTTTAGATACGTCATTTATTGGGTGTTGTGCCAGAAACTTAATCTGTCCACATTGACACAGCACACAATGGAAACACTTAGACTCTTCACTCGACGTATTATCACCAGCATTTACATTTTTTTTGGGAACATCATAAGTGCCTATCGACTTTGATTGTTCAGGGACTGACGATACCTCCGCAGGGTAGTCATCGCATTGAGCGGCGAACGAAAAGCCCGATTGACACATGAGCAAAGTAATAAGTAGCCATGCCAACCTACGCAGTTTTGATGTGCAATTAAAAATTGGCATTTTCTTATCAACTTTGCGCATTAAGCGCTCGCTGTCTTTCATTTCCAGCCTCTTCGAGGATCATTTTTGCCCCGCGCAACACAACGCACGAAACTATCACACCGATAACCAGATCAGGCCATCGAGAATCGAGCCAAAACACCAAAACGCCAGCAAAAATAACGCCTAAGTTGGCAATCACATCGTTGGCTGAAAATATCCAGCTTGCCCGCATATGCACTTCTTCATTTCTTTGTTTGCGTATGATCACAAGACAAATGACATTAGCAACCAGTGCAACTGCCCCCATAGCCATCATTAATCCTGATACAGGGCAAGATCGTACTTTTGTTAAATTACTCTGATATCTGATCGATTTAATTCGTT
>NZ_RCUA01000068.1 GCF_003731635.1 Marisediminitalea oceani
AGCGATTCGGCTCTGGCCAGCAGGTAACGCACGACAGTATCCCGATCCGAGGGCAGGCGACCACCCCATTTTTCAAATTGGCGAATGGCCGAGCGGTAGGCTTTGCGCGTGTTGTCGGACGTCGCTGCCTGGAGGTAGTGCCGCAATGATTCGGCTTCCTGACGTTCAATCAGGGTCGATTCCTCATTACGTAATGGCAAGTTGCTAGCCGGTTTTGGCGGTTTGTTGTTCATGAATAGGATTTCCTTCGATGTCGCTCAAAAGGCGGCTATGTACCGGCGTTACAAGTCGAAAATTTACGTCAAGATCCATTAACCTACGATAAGGTAGATTATCGGTGGTTAGTATCTTGAATTCAAGCGATCTTGAAAAACACATATATAATGTTATATTACGTGTTATGTAATATGTTACTAAATAATCCGAGAGGAATCACCATGGCCCGTGCCGGAGTCACTTATCACGATATCGCTAAAGCAGCTGAAGTCATTAAAACACATGGCCAGGAACCCACGGTGGATAGGGTGCGCGAGCATCTGGGCACCGGCAGCAAAAGCACCATCGCGCCATTGCTCAAGCGTTGGCGGTCAGACAATGGGGAGGCGGCCGATGTCAGTGGACTGCCGAACGACCTCATCGAGGTGGTAAAGTCCCTGCATGAGCGGGTACAGCAGATGGCCGACCACCGTATCGAACAAGGTCGCCAGGAATTCGAGACTTTAAAGGAAGAACTCCGCACAGAGTTGACCTATGCCAACAACACCATCGCGCAACTTACTGCCCGACAACGGGACCTTGAGAACCAGATAGCACGAATTACCGAGGAAAAAAGCCTGCAAGACAAGTCCCTGGAAGACGCACGCGTCAGGCTGGCAAAGGCCGAGTCTCAGCGGGACGAAGCTCTTACGCGAGCCAACGACTTGAAGGAGAGTGTCAGTGAACTCAGGCAAGAAAACCGGGATATTCGCGATCATTTCGAACATTACCAGCAGCGCACTGCCGAAGACCGCCAGCAGGAGCGCGAACAGTTCCGTATAGTTAACCAGGGGTTAAATGATCAGATTCAGGATCTGCAACACCGGCTCGCACAGACTGAGTCGAGAGCGTCCGAGCTATTCGACATCAACGCGCAGTTACAACGAAATGCCGATGAATTAAAACGGGCCAATGCGGCGCTAAATAGCGACTTGAACGCAAAGATGGAAGATATCCAGAACCTGGAACACGAGTATGAAGAAGCCGTGACAAGGTGCCGGGAATACCAGCATAAAAATGAGCAATTGTCGGAAAACATGGCCGCGCTCACCACTCAGAAAGCAGATGTCGATAAGCAAGTGGCCGTGTTATCCCACGCACTGGAGACCACCAAAGCCGAACTGAAAACCGCCCAGGATAAAGTGGCATTTCTGACCGATGAGAATAAGGTGATTCTTCAGGAAAAAGCAGTGATCCAAGGGCAGTTTAAACAGCTTCAAAGTTCGCTATAACGATTTAATGGATGTGTTTTGATCGTCTGGCTGCAAATGCAGAAATCGTTGCCAGCCCCTAAACGAGCAAACTTGGCAAATTTGTCGGTTCTTCCACAAGACCCTGCAGGCCAAGGAGAAGCATCGATTCGACCAACGTCAGGTGGAAAAAGAATATTGATATTCCTACATATTATCAATGTGTTATAGGTTTTGTGGCTAAATTCAACGCTTTTACCGGCCGAATGCAGCCGAACCTCAAATACAGGGATTAACGGCTATCAAACGAAAACCTACGGTTACGAGGGTGCCACAGGATTCAAAACCGTAGGTTTTCGTTCAAATGCCCCCGCTGGTCCATTTACACCTGATAGCACTGGTTGGCGGCTGGCCCGGCGCTTATTTAGCTCAGCAGTGGCTGCGGCATAAATCCGCAAAGCGGGACTTTAAAGCCATGTTCTGGTTTACTGTGGTAATCAACCTTACCGCACTGGGTTACCTGTTAACCCCCAGTGGTCAGGCATTGTTAACCGGTATTATGGGCTTGCGTTGATGAAGTCATTCCTTAACCGACTTAGCGAAGAGCTCGACAGTCTGAAATCAGAGCTCGATAACACTGCCACGCTTATCAGGGAACAGGTAGGTAAGCTACCGGTACTGGCCGGTAGGCTCTAGCGCAACACTTAATAATGGGGCGGCGGGGTCTCTTCTGACATTTTGGCAATATTGGAAGGCTCCATGCCTTTGACCTTATCGATAACATGACGTAACTGAAACTGCATCTTATCGATTTGTATTTGCTGATGGGCCAAAGCTTCATTGAGTGCATCAATAGTGTGCTCCTGAAAAGCCACCTTGGTTTCCAGCTCGGCAATAGCTTCTTCGGCTTTGGCTAACTCGTTAGCCAGCTTGTCGTTGTTCGTTGTCATTCAGGGCATACTCCACAGCTCAGCTAATCCGCTACTACTTACCGATAACACGTGTTCGTCATCGAGAAAGCCCACACCGTAAACTACGGCAGAGGGCGGTGACATGTTTTCCCGTGGGGCAACTTTCCATTCTCCCACCTGTTCACCCGTTGCAACTTCCCACAAATACAACCTTCGTGAAGGGGCTCCGGTAAGCAAGTACTTACCATCTTTAGAAAACACGGCATCGGTAAATATCTTCTGGCGCGCAATATACTGCAATTGGCTAATCGGTTCACCTGTTTGTACATTCCAGATCTGCGATTTTTGCTGACTGTCGGCGGTAAAGGCATAGCGCCCCTCATCATCCAGTGCCACCAGGGTAACGCGGCTGGGATGGGTAAACGTATGAATTACCTGCCCGCTATCGGTACTCCAGAGGTAAGCCACGTAGTCGTTTCCACCGGTCAGGGCGTAACGGCCATTCGGCGTAATATCCACACTATTGATACGCTCCTGATGACCAAGAAACTCAATTCGACGGCCACTTTCCGGTTCAAAAAACATCACCTTGCCACTGGAACGTCCCACCAACACGCCGCGACCGCCGTTAGCCAGCGCCACATCGCGGATGGTTGACTCGTCAATACGCCAGAAGCCCACCGGCTCACCGGAAGATAAGCTCCAGATAGCAAAAGCCTCACGGTCTGATGTTACCGCAAACTGGCTGTCAGCACTGATATGCACATTGGCCACTAAATTATTGCTCTGATCGCCGTCTTCGCTTTGGTGGCTCCACTGAAATAACGGTTGAGCTTCACCAAAGCGCCACACATGGATGCCATTATTGATACCAGACACCACGCTTAACTGGCCATCCACCGATACGTCTGCCGCGTAAGCGCCATCTTCAACAATGCGCCATTGATTGTCCGGCGTGGTATCCGGAACAATACACCCGGCTAAACCAAATCCGGCCAGAAGCGTAACAATCAGTCGAGAAGTGAACGTTTTCAGTGATGGTGTTGTCATAGGCCTTTCTTATTGCGAATGCTCGCATTAACATAGCACGAAACCGTAATATGCGTCGCTTATCCTGGGGATTGGGCGCAATGTGAAGCCGATATTCGTGATTATCGTATCAGGCGTGTTACAGTAAAGCGTTAATAACCTGGTTTACATTTATAGAATTTGATTTGTAGCAGCACTATTAGCGCTGCTACAAGATACCAACTAACGGAGAAGTTTATGCAAAAGTCGCTCGTTGCCCTAACTATTATGGCTACACTGGGTCTGGCAGCATGTCAGCCTCAACAGGGCACCACTACCGAACCCGCTCAGGACCCAAAGCTGACAAAAGAAGAAATGACCGACGCGCAAAAGCAAGCGTATGCCATGGGTGCCAGCATGGGCATGTTCGTGTTTACCCGCGACAAGCAAATGCAACAGTTTGGTGAAAGCATCGATAAAGACGCCCTGATGCAGGGTATTAAAGACGGCATGGGTAACACCCTGATGTTTGAAACAGCTGAAATTCAGCAACTGGCGCAAGCTGGCGAGCAGGCAATGCAAGCCAAGCAACAGGAACTGGCCAGCAAAATGGCGGAAGAAAATATCGCCAAAGGCGAAGCTTTCCTGGCTGAAAACGGTCAGAAAGAAGGTGTAATTACTACTGAGTCAGGTCTGCAGTACGAAGTAATGGCAGAAGGTGAAGGCGCCAGCCCGGTAGCCACCGACACAGTTAAGGTTCACTACAAAGGAACCTTACTGGATGGCACCGAGTTTGACTCTTCTTACTCTCGTGGCGAACCAGCGGTATTCCCACTGAACCGCGTTATCCCAGGCTGGACTGAAGGCGTTCAAACCATGAAAGAAGGCGGTAAAACCCGTTTCTTCATTCCTTCTGAGTTAGCCTATGGCGAACGTGCTACAGGTAATATCACACCCAACTCAACGCTGATCTTTGAAGTTGAGTTACTGGAAGTGGTTAAACCGGCAGAAGAAGAAGCCGCAGAATAATCTCTGCGCGCGGTGTCTCATGCACCGCCCTGATATTCCATAGAATCAAAAGAAAAAGCCGACATTTATTGTCGGCTTTTTATTCAGCACCTGTCCTTGCTCATCAGTAAGTCCATACTGTCTGCATACTCATGCCAATCAAAACGATAGCAACGCATGCGCCCAAATACTCATTCGGGTAAAGTTTTGTTTGCTCTGTAAGCTTAGTTTAGATTTACCAGTTTGCACGGCGAACCGCTACTTTTTAAAAAATATTTCGAGCTAGAAGGCGTGGGTTTTATTCCAATCTGAACTTAACAGATCAGAGGGCACACTTGTTACTGTGTGCCCAGTGTTGATTTGATAACTACTGATTTGGAAAATTAAGAGATAACGCTGCGGCGGCGATTAGGCGGCATTTTGAATTTGCTAACCTGTTGTAGCAAAAACTTTCCGGCCCGGTACATAGCAAGGCAGATCAGTACCGACACCATGGTTTTTGTGCCTTCATTACTACTAAAAGCATTCACAGTGGTGAGGATAAACATTAAAACGCCGCTTAACAACAGCAGGAAGCCCATTAAACATAAGCCGAGGGCGCTGGCGGTTGCCGGCTTGTCAGCTCGCTCTTGGTATTGCTCAGTTCGTTCTGTTGGTGAGTATCGATTCATAATCTCAATTCATTTAATGTAAACGATGTCATTTAAAAAAGTGACTGCAAAGTTTAGTCACTTGTATGACGAATTCGTTCAATATATTTACATTTTGATTACAATACCTGAGGACCGAGGCTACGGATAGGGATCTTTAGTATAGATATCAATCATTAATCGCATAGATTATAGGCATAAACACAAGGTTTGTCGCTAATCTGCTACACAGTTTATCGGCATTTTGTATAAAAATATGATTTTATTTATTGCTGCTGGCTATAAGCTGAGTCTATTCAATATATTCGGCAACGCGCTAATCAAAGGCAATCGCCATAACAGCACTACGCGCAGCTTCATATCCGCCAGCGTCTAAATCGGTAAAATCCTGAACATGAAAACTGAGTAGTTGCTGCTGATATATCATGCAGTACATCTCGCCATACAGCTCAACATTGTTCTCGGTACTGCGCCCGGTCCAGCGGATCCGCACGGCAGGAATTCCATCAATCGATACTGTTTCTATGGCAGAGGTAGAAAAATTATCCCGGCGACGCTTCACACCCTCTAAAAACTGCATCAGGTATTGTTTGGAAAAAGCGATTTGCCTGGCCTGATTGAGTTCAGGTATACCATTTGGCGGCGTAAACAACGTCAGTTGTAGCAGCGTGCTCTTGTCACTATCGTCGTGACGGCGGGTAAACCCAACGGCCAAGAAGGCCTCACTGGGCGCTTTCATTACCGGCCCCTCAAAACCTTCGGGAACCTTAATATCCCCCGAGCCAAAGTCATAAGCGCTCGCACTCAGACTAAACACTAAAAAAGCAACACACCACATGAATCGTAACATCATCTCATCCTTCCTGGTTATCTTCGGCGTAGCTAATCCTGTTGATGTACCAGACTCTGATGCCTTCGGGTGTTTTTACATCTACCTGATCATCTTCTTCTTTTTTTAGCAGCGCTCGTGCCATCGGTGAATCGATGGAGATATAGTCTTTACGGTCGTAAATTTCATCCGGCCCGACAATGCGGAAGGTCTTGGTGTCACCGTCGTCATTTTCAATCTCTACCCAGGCACCAAAGAACACCCGGCCGGCCTGCTCCGGCGCAAAATCCACCACTTTGAGAATTTCCAGGCGCTTTCTTAAAAACCGGATCCGGGAATCGATTTTACGCAACAAACGCTTGTTTTCCTTATAATCGGCGTTTTCTGACCGATCGCCCAGGCTGGCAGCCCAGGTAACCTTGGCCGTAATTTCCGGCCGGTACTCACGCCACAGATAATTCAGTTCGTTACGCAGTTTGTCATACCCTTCCCGGGTCACCAGGTTTGTACGCAATTTGCCAGACCCTTTAAAATTGATGCTAAAAGTAAATTGTATCGGCAATTTACAATGCCAGCCAGGGATTATATCTGTCACCGGTTTGCTGCCCAAAATGAGGTTAGCAAACCCATATGACACGGCAGGTAGAGGTGCTATACTCTGGACCCAATAAAAGCGTGGGTAACGCTTACCGATTGCAAATCAATAGTAGGTAGGAAGGGACACTTCCAATCATTAAATTCACTACCGCCTGAATCTCATACATGATGATAATTAACACCATTGCCAACGAACTCGCCGTTAAACCTGCTCAGGTCGAAGCGGCTGTAAAACTGCTCGACGAAGGTTCAACCGTACCTTTTATCGCCCGTTACCGTAAAGAAGTCACCCAGGGACTGGATGATACCCAGTTACGTAACCTGGAACAGCGGTTAGGTTATTTACGTGAATTAGAAGACCGCCGCCAGGTGATTTTAAAATCTATCAGTGAGCAGGAAAAACTCACGCCTGAACTACAGCAACAAATTCTTGCTGCCGATAATAAGACCACGCTGGAAGACTTATATCTGCCGTATAAACCGCGTCGCCGCACCAAGGGGCAAATTGCTATTGAAGCTGGCCTCGAACCGCTGGCTGATGCGCTGTTTACCGATCCAACCCTGACTCCGGAAACCGTAGCTACTGACTATGTCAGTGCGGAAAACGGCGTAGCAGATACCAAAGCAGCACTGGAAGGTGCGCGCTATATTTTGATGGAACGGTTTGCCGAAGACGCCGGCTTACTGGCGAAGATTCGTCGTTATCTTAACGAGAATGCCCACATTCGCAGCCGCGTTGTGGAAGGCCAGGAAAAAGCAGCTGTGAAGTACAGTGACTACTTCGACCACTCAGAAAAACTCGCCTCAGTGCCTTCCCACCGTGCTTTGGCAATGTTCCGTGGCCGTAATGAAAATATGCTGCATATTCAGATGATCGCCGATCCTGGTCAGGAAGACTCGCCAGCCCAGGCCTCTTATTGCGAGCAAATTATTGCCGGGCATTTTGAGCTGCGCAATCAGGGTCGACCTGCCGATGCATGGCTGGCTCAGGTAGTCACCTGGACGTGGAAAATCAAAATTGCCCTGCATATGGAAACCGAACTGTTTGGCCAGCTTCGCGAAAAAGCCGAAGAAGAAGCCATTAATGTATTTGCTAAAAACCTCAACGATCTGCTGATGGCTGCGCCTGCCGGGGCCAAAGTCACCATGGGTCTGGATCCGGGTCTACGTACCGGGGTTAAGGTAGCCATTGTAGATACAACCGGTAAGGTGGTAGGCACCACTACCATCTTCCCTCACGCGCCACAAAATCAGTGGGATAAATCGCAGCGCACCCTGGCGAATCTGTGCAAACAGCATAAAGTAGAACTGATCAGCATTGGTAACGGTACCGGCTCACGGGAAACCGACAAGCTGGTAGGTGAAATGCTCAAAGCCAACAGCGAGCTGCACGCCCAGAAAATTATGGTCAGCGAAGCCGGCGCTTCGGTATATTCTGCTTCCGAGCTTGCCTCAAAAGAGCTGCCGGGTCTGGATGTATCATTACGCGGCGCAGTGTCTATTGCCCGTCGTTTGCAGGATCCGCTGGCAGAGCTGGTAAAAATTGAGCCTAAAGCCATTGGTGTGGGTCAGTATCAGCATGATGTCAGCCAGAGTTTACTGGGCAAGTCGCTGGATCAGGTTATTGAAGACTGTGTTAACGCCGTTGGCGTTGATTTAAATACCGCTTCACCGGCCTTGCTCAGCTATGTATCCGGATTAAACAAAACCCTTGCGCACAACATTGTTAGCTACCGTGATACCCATGGTGCCTTTGCCCGTCGTCAGGATTTAAAATCTGTAGAACGTTTGGGGCCCAAAGCCTTCGAACAGGCCGCCGGATTCCTGCGCATCGTAAACGGTACTAACCCGCTGGACAGCTCAGCAGTGCACCCCGAAGCCTACCCGGTAATAGATAGCATTGTGAGTCGCACCGATGTGGCGGTAAATGACCTGATTGGTAATACCGACTTACTGCGTAAGCTTAATCCGGAAGATTTTGTCAGTGACAACTTTGGTATTCCAACCGTTAAAGACATTCTTAAAGAACTGGATAAACCTGGCCGGGATCCGCGCCCTGAGTTTAAAACCGCCGCTTTTAAAGAAGGCGTGGAAACCATGGCAGATCTTAAGCCAGGTATGATCCTCGAAGGCGTTGTCAGTAACGTAGCCAACTTTGGTGCCTTTGTGGATGTAGGAGTTCATCAGGACGGTCTGGTGCACATTTCGGCACTGACCAATAAGTTTATCTCCGATCCGCGTGAGGTGGTGAAAGCCGGTGATATCGTTAAGGTTAAAGTGCTGGAAGTCGATGTAGATCGCAAACGCATCTCGTTTACCATGCGTTTGGATGACACCCCGGCTCCGCAAAGTAAAGGGCCGAAGGGGAGTGGCAAGCCGCAAAACAAAGGCGGCAGTAACCGCAATCAGAAAGGCCAGCAAGGACGCCAGAGTGCACCTGCTAATGCAGCAATGGGTAATGCGTTCGCCGATGCTTTTGCCAAAGCAAAGAAAAACTGATTAAACAGCTCAGCAAACTAAAAAAGCCCCGCTCGCAAGAGACGGGGCTTTTTTGTATATCTGCTCGTTTACGCTGAGGCGCTGAACCCCCCTTCAACAGGCACTGCGACATTTTTATAAAATGAGGCAATCACGGTATTTCGCTGCTGCATTTGCTCGCTGTCTATTTGCAGCGAGCGACGGCCACTGCTTTGCTGACTGTACCTGTCTTCGTCGGCGGCCAGCTCGTCGAGTTTACGGGTTGGAATCTGTGGCTGATTGTTCTCAACAATTTCTTCCAGCGTAGGGACTTCAGATGCTACTCGCGAGGGAGAATCGCCTTCTTCCGGGCTCACTGCCGACGCTTCTTTGCGCTCTTCGGCCAGTTTACTGCGGGCTTCAAATGCTATGCGGGAAGCTTCTGCGGCAACCTGTAAATCCTGCGGTGATGGCTCAGCAGGCGCCAGCGCAGCAGCGCGAACCTGCTGCATTTTGCGAATAGTTTGTTGCGGTGTATTTTCGGTAGAGACATCAATAGACACCTCTCCGTCAATAGCGTAACGCTGGCCGTCCGGACCGCGTTGAAAATCATACTGAGGCGAACCGGCGTACTGACCACCAATAGTGGCGTGAGCCTGTTCGTGGGTGCGCACTTCCTGGTCGCGCTCTTTCATTGATTCAATCTGACGCTGTTCGGCCTGCTCCTGCTGGCGCTCCCGAGCGTCTTCTTTGCCGGCACTTTCTTCGCTGGCATCGTTGAACTGTTGTTGACTGTCGCCGGTTACCTGCGCCGCGCTGCCCTGATTCGACTGTGGTCGTTCATAGGTGAGCGGCTGATTACCTTTAACCGAAGATTTTAATTTGTCTGATTCGGAGCCCAGGCCCTGTTCTGCACTGCCTTGTTTGGCATCTGATGGCTGGGGAATGGACTCACGGGCAAGATTATCACGCCGGGCCGCTTCCACGCTGAGATTAGCAGTTGGAATGGCAAAGGACGTTGGGATGGGCGTGACAATATTCATAACGGGTTACCTGCGATCAGGCAATCGTGTCGATGATGCGGCCAACCGTATCGTTAGCAACATCTATAACCTTGGCCGACGCCAGGGCGTTATTGGTATACATCTGCATCGACAGTAAATCAGATGTCATGCTGTCACCGCCGGATGGCAGCAAATCAGATGTGGTAGACAAACTGCGCAACGAAGCATCGGCCAGAAAATTGCCGGTACCATTTTGCGCCACGTCCTGCTGGGCCGTCCGCTGTGCAATGTTCATCGCTGACTGGGTCATCCCCTCAAACGACTGTTGCAAACCGAACTGACCAGCAACTATCGCAGAATTTACGTTGTTGCTTATCACCATACACTACCTCTACACTCTCATGTTCAATTATTAACCAAAACGGTTAAAAAATAAAGTCTGAGTTAGTCACAGGCGTGGTGTTAAATCGTTACACAAGCCAGTCATGGCGGGCGATTATGCGTATGAGGCATCGAGCAAGTCAGCAATCTATTTACCGCAAAGCAACCGCACTCAGGTGCGGTACTTTGCGGTACTTCATCACAGGCTAGCTGTAATAACGGTCAATGCGGGTCAGGTTACTGATGAAATTCAACAGGATATCGGCGGTCTGTTGCGGATGAGAAATAAACGGCGCATGGGCAGCATGGGGCATTACCACAGTATCCGCACCTGGATGCAGCTCGTGAATACGGTCGATGCTACTGGTAGGAACCAGGCTATCCAGGCGACCATACAAACGCAGCGTAGGTTGATTTATCCGCCCAATCATACTTCGCAAATCCACTGTTTCCAGCAAGGAAAGGCCGGCAGCCAGTGCGACTTCGGCAGGTGAGGGCAAAGCGCCCAGTTGCTGGCGTATAGTTTTTACATCCTGCCTGGCAGATGCGCTACCCATAGCCTGAATAGCTAAAAAACGATCCAGGGTTTTCTCGTAATTTCGGGCCAGCTGGCGTTGAAAACCGTTCAGCACTACTGGCTCAATGCCTTTCCAGCAACCGTTGGAGACAAAGCAGGGACTGGAGGCCAGGGTAATTAAACCGGCAATCTTATCCGGGTAAGACAGCGCCAGTTGTTGTGCCACCAAACCACCCAGCGACCAACCTGCTACCACAGAGCCCTCGGGGATGGATTCATTAACCAGTGCCGTAATGGTATCGAGTGAATAGTCTTCCGGCAGTTTGTCGCTATTCAGGCCAAAGCCGGGCAGACAAATGCGGATCACTTCAAGATCGGCGGTCAGAAACGGCAAAAACTCACTAAAAACGGCGCTGTTCATGCCCCAGCCATGGAGCAAAACCAACGTCCTTCCCGATCCCTGAGACAGGCTTTTTAATGCTGTATTAGTGTTATTGTCACCCACGTAATCACTTCCTGACAGAACGTAACAAAAGTTTACATGAGCATTTTAAAAACCCCAATAGCCAAATGCGTGGAACGTCTCAAAGGCGCGATGAAATTCCGTCCTGCAGGATTATGTTATTTGTGTCAGCAACACTGCAAGGCCGCTGTGTGCGAGGTTTGCGAACAAGACTGTCTGTTCTTTAATAATCAGAAGGTAGCCGGCAACCTGTTAAACTGGCCCAACATTAAGCAGGGGCTAACACCCGGCCCCTACCAGAAAATGTGTGCGCTAAGTTACTTTCAGTGGCCGCTGGATCATTTGATTCGCCGCTTTAAATACGGCCATCCGCTGCTGGCAGAGCCACTGGCAGAATGGTTCTTGCGATACTCTGCGGTCTCATCTTTCCCGTTACCCGACTGCCTGCTGCCGGTACCGATTAGTCCCTGGCGTTTCGCCAAACGACAGTATCATCAGACCCTGCTGTTGGCCGACTATCTTGGAAAGCACCTGGATATCCCGGTAATGTCAAAATGGGCTCACCGACGAGGCTGGCAACGCAGTCAGCAATCCCTAGGCAGGCGCGAGCGACTGCGCAACCTTAAACAGGCTTATGAGTTGGGAAGCGGCGACTTTCCCGCCCGGGTAGCCCTGATTGACGACGTGGTGACTACCGGTGCCACTATAGCCACTCTGAGCAGGCTCATCCATCAGGTAGCGCCGCACACGGAAATCATGGTTTGGGCGCTGGCTGTTACACCCAATAAGGCCGACCAGGCGTTACTGCTGCCTGGTCGTCAAATCCTTAGCAACCGCCAGGCTTAATTGATCGCTTCAGCCATAAACAGTGCATTGCTCATCAGCTTATTGGTGCCATACCAGAACCCGCGAAATTGCGGATCGTCGGTAAAGCCAATCACCCGGCCGCGTCCCATGGCTTCGGCTACTACCGCTACCGAACCGGCTATTTCGTTTGCCACCGGGTCGGCACTGAACCCAGCGACCAGGGGTGAGTCGGTGTAGCGGGCCGGAACCACTGTTGGCGAGGCATTACTGAACACCATCATATTACTGGTTTTAAACAGGTTTAACTGCGGCGCGTCATAGCCGTAAAACAGCGGGTGAGAAATATCGATGTCGGCCTGATAAACCGCCCCGGCCACCAGTTGCTGCGCATTATGCGCGGAACGATCGGCAAAGGTCAGCGTCTTGTCGCTAAACAGGTCGGCGACGTCCTGCCTTGAGCTCAGTTTGATATCCAGCCAGTTGTGCCGGGCAAATAATCGCAATGCCGAGGTCTGGCCTACCAGGGTCCCGCCGGCACGAACCCAGTCGGTTAGCGTTTCATCAACGCCTTCAGGTAAGTCATAGCGGCCACCAACAAATACAACGTGAGTGTAATCATGCAGAGAAACGTTATCGAGATGACGTTGTTCCACCAGAGTGACCGGCATGCCTACCTGTGTATCCAGGTAATGCCACACTTCACCGGCCTGATACGGACTGACGCCCTCGCCACCTACCAGCAAAGCTTTGGGCGCTTTTACCGGCACCATACTGCGGCTACCAATGTCGATACCGGTACGGGTAAAGCCGCTGCTGAGGGATAACACCTGCACCCCGGCATCAACCGCCGCCGCATTAACCAACTCAATAAGCGCCTGTGGCTGAGGCACGCCCCGCGGGATCACGATGGTACCAGCCGCCAGCGACAGGTTGCCCTGGGTAGTGGCTGCGGTAAAAGGCTGGGTGGCAATACGCGCTGCCACGCCTTTATCTAGCAGTTCCTGTAACAATGCCGGTGCTTTGTAGTGATGCCACTCAAACGCATAGGCATAAGCGTCGCTGTCAACCGGCACTATCGGAGCGGGTGACGGGCTGTTGTCGGTGAATTTGGCACGGCGCAACTCACGGCTGCTCATGGGAGCAAAGGTTAAATCAAATGCCAGTGGCAGGTTAAAGTTAGATACGTCGTAAAAGGTGTTATCCGCAAAATCCTGCTGAGTGGAGAATAACGACTTGATTAAGCGGTACTGTGGTTGCGCCAGCGGCACTACCAGCGTGCTGTTTGCTTTATACACGGTGTCGTTAACTTCAATATCTTCGCGCGGTTGCTGATAACGGATATTGTGCTGGGTGAGCACCCAGCGCGCTTTTTCCAGGCGCCAGCTGTCCTGCGGCTCATGAATTAAATAGGCTGCATTGTCATCCTGACTGGCAAGCTCTGCGGTTTCTTTATAAAAGTTATGCTGATAGTCGAGCAGCGCCGCTTTGTTTGCCATGGCGCCATCAAATACCGCCACTGACATGGTGAACTGGTTCTGGATAGTTTGTGGGAACGCCAGCGGGCCATTAATAGAATCCTGCAGGTGGCCACGACTACTGGCCTGCTCGAACAACACACCAATACTGCCCTGGGCATCCGGATAGGACGAGCCTTTACCATAGTAAAAGTCATCAAAGCCTTCCTGACTGAAATACAGTTGTTTCTGACTGTCGAAGGCGCTGACATAATATTCTGCCAGCGCGTTGGTCAGGCGTACGTTACCTTCCGGCGTAAATGGGTTTTTGCGACTCGGCACACCCGGCTGGAAAAAGTAAGAACTATTGGTACCCATTTCGTGGAAGTCTGTTAACACGTGGGGGCGCCAGTGCTGAAACTTGCTGATACGCGCCTGAGACTCAGGGTGCACCATCATTAACCAGTCCCGGTTAAGATCAAACCAGTAATGGTTGGTGCGCCCGTTGGGCCAGCCTTCCTGGTGCTCCCGATGCGCCGGGTCGGCATTGAGTACCTTGCCCTTGTGCATATTCGCCCAGTGCGCAAACCGCGATAGCCCATCCGGGTTGTAGGAGGGGTCCAGCAGAACCACGTTATCCTGCAGCAAACGAGTTACCCTTTCGTCCTGGGCCGCGGCAAGATAATAAGCCACTAGCAGCGATGCATTAGCACCGGAAGGCTCATTACCGTGCACGCTGTAGCCCATGTAAAATAACAGTGGCGCATCCGCCGGTGTTTTCTTACCTTGTTGAACCTGAGCCATATGCGCGGTACGCCAGTCTTCCAGCTTACTGCGATTTTGAGGTGCCGTGATAGTTAACAGCAGCAGCGGGCGTTGCTCATGGGTATAGCCGGTAACTTCCAGGGTTATCCGATCAGAAGCCGCCGCGAGGCTGCGCATATAAGTGACCAGCAAATCATGGCGTACGTGCCAGTCGCCAACATTATATCCAAGCACCGATTCGGGAGTGGGTATAGCGGGATCAAGCTCAACATTGTCAGGTAAGTAGGCTCTGGCCGGCTTGCCCCCGGCAGTAGCCATAGCGCTGAAGCAAAGCGATAACGCAACAATCAGAACAGTATATAGCTTGGCAAGACATGAGCGTAAAGGGGTGGAATTTGTCGTTATTGGCGCTGATAGCATTTTACGGACACCATAATTAGTTTTATTTGATGGTCTTGAAACCTGTGACTTCGGCATAATATATTTTCAATACCTGACTGTTTTACTCAGGTTAATTTGTTATCATATGCGATAGTTATTGATTATGCAGGACTCTACAATGATCTCAATATCAAAAGAGGCCCAGGGACACTTTGTTAAGTTACTGGCTAAACAGGAAGAAGGCACAAACATTCGTGTTTTCGTGGTGAATCCGGGAACCTCAAGTGCTGAATGCGGTGTTTCTTATTGTCCACCCGATGCGGTGGAGCCTTCCGACACCCGTTTACCCTTCGACGGCTTTGATGCCGTGGTTGACGAAGAGAGCGCGCCTTATCTCGAAGAAGCCGAAATCGATTATGTCACCGATCAGATGGGTTCACAGCTAACGCTGAAAGCGCCAAATGCCAAGGCTCGTAAAGTGGCAGACGATGCGCCAATAGTAGAACGTCTGAACTATATGATTGAGTCTGAAATTAACCCGCAACTGGCCAACCACGGCGGCCAGGTTGTACTGCTGGAAATTACTGATGACGGTTACGCCGTGCTGCAGTTTGGCGGTGGTTGTAACGGTTGCTCTATGGTCGATGTGACGCTTAAAGAAGGTATCGAAAAGCAAATGCTCGAAGAATTCGCCGGCGAAATCAAAGGCGTTCGCGATGCCACAGAGCATCAGTCGGGTGAGCACTCTTACTACTAAGCTCACAGCCGGAACATGGCGCTATGCTGCCTTTTAGCCACTGGCAACGCTTTATTCAGGGCCTCAGCGTTTTTGCCGTAGGCCTTTGCGTTATGGTGGCGGGCGCCTGGTGGTTAGAACCGCTTTATTATATGGGGTTAGTAGTGTTGCTCAGCGGCTTTGGCTGGGCAATGTCTGGTTATCTCGGCCTGCTCTGGCATCGCCTCACAAAGTCGATTAATCCAAACCGGCACAAGTAAACTCAGGTGCTAACAATGAGTTTATCCCTGCGCCAGTAAAACACCGCACCCAGCGTTACTCCACGGGCGAGTAAAAAGGCCAGCAACGCCCACCATAGGGCCGGGTTACCCTCAGATTGAGTCACATACCACACCGGAAAATACACCAGTAATGCGCTGATGATCATGGTATCTCGCATGGCTTTGGCCTGAGTAAGACCAACAAACACCCCATCATATAAAAAGCACCAGTGAGCCACTAATGGCAACACGGTCATCATGCCGAGGTAGGCATATGCTGCCTGCTGCAAAGACTCGATATCCGTGAGTAAGCGAATAATTTGCGGCCCGAAAAACCAGAATATCACCGCATAGCCAACGGCAAACAGCCCTGACCACAGTAATCCTCGCTGCGTCTGGCGCATAACCCCTTTGCTACTTCTAGCGCCTGCTGCCTCACCAACGGTGGCCTCCACAGCATAGGCAATGCCATCGAGCCCCAGCGCAATCAACACAAAGAACTGCATCAGGATGGCATTTACGGCCGTAGCAGTCTGGCCATACCGAGCGCCCTGAATGGTTAAAAAAGCCAGACAAGCCTGCAACGCCAGATTACGCAGCAGCATGTCACCGTTTAGCTTCATTAAAAATTTACGCGCCGTTTTATTAAACCATTCCAGCGCCGGCGGCTGCCATTGAATATGTTTTAGGGCAATCAGCATCGCCATGATCATCATAGTGTATTCGGCGACCACACTGGCCAGCGCCACGCCGCTTACGCCCCAGTCCCACCACCAGACCAGCAGGATATCGAGGCCGGCATTAAGCAGGTTACCGACAATCTGCACCAGTAACACACTGGTGGTTTTTTGCTGTCCCACCAGCCAGCCAATCAAAGCCAGATTTAGCAGAGCAGCCGGTGCTCCCCACACCCGGATATTAAAGTATTCACGGCTGTAAACCGCCACATCGGCAGCCGGGGCCGCCAGCCATAAGCCGGCTTGCAGAATAGCCTGTTGGGTTAGCCAGATAAGCAGGCCAATAGTGATGGCAATAACCGCGGTTTGATAAAATGACCTGGCCATCACGGTGAGGTCGCCCTCGCCCCTGGCCTGTGCACTCATACCGGTGGCCGACATTCGAATAAAACCGCACACCCAGTAAATTTGGGTAAGAATTAACGCGCCAATGGATGCGCCGGCGAGTTGCGCCGATGAATCCATATGCCCCATTACCGCCGTATCAACTAGTCCAAGTAAGGGAGTGGTGATATTCGCCAGGATCATCGGCAGGGCCAGCTTTAATAACTGAATGTGGGCAGCACTGCCGCGTAACTGATAGGATAGGGTTGTCACCGGAACCTTTGCGAGTTTTGTATTAATATCAAGGAGAATGCATGCAGTTTATCATGACACGCCGATTTATCCCGCTGTTACTGAGCCTGTTATTTTTGCACAGCACGGCAAGTCAGGCCGAGGCCGGTCCAGCCCATTCCAGCGGCGTGATCTTACTGTATCACCACGTGGCGGAAGATACCCCGCGCAGCACCTCAGTAACCCCCGAAGAGTTTGCCCAACACCTCGACTACATTGCAGAAAACTATACGGTAGTGCCCTTAAAGCAGCTGGTTGAAGCCGCGAAAGGCAAGGGCAGCGTACCGGATAACGCGCTGGCCATTACCTTTGATGATGGCTACGAAAATATACTCACCAATGGGCATCCGTTACTGCGCAAGCATGACTTCCCTTACACCATTTTTATTAACCCTGAAGTGATTGGCAAGCAGGGTAATCAGCTTAGCTGGGAACAGGTAAAGCAAATGCAAAAACAGGGAGTGACCTTCGCCAATCACACCATGGACCATTTGCACCTGCTGGAAAAACAGCCCGGGGAGAGTGAACAGGCCTGGCTTAAGCGTGTTTGGCAGAACATCACCAGTGCCGAAAAAATCATTCAGCAACATACCGGCGACTCGCTCAAGTACCTTGCCTACCCCTTCGGCGAATACAATCACACGCTGGCTAAGCGTCTGGCCGAGCATGGTTATACCGGGTTTGGACAACACTCCGGCGCCTTCGGTAAATTTACCGATATGACGGCGATCCCGCGCTTTCCTGCTGCCGGGCCCTATGCCAAGCTGAGTACTCTTAAGACCAAAATGGCGAGCCTGGCGATGCCGGTGGAAAGTGCTTCGCTGGCCGATCCGCAAATGGCCAGCCGTCAGCTTGATGACACCGTTACCATTACTCTGAACGAGACTGCCGCTAAAGACGTGAGATTATCGCAGCTGGCCTGTTACTATCAGGGCGGTACGCTTGACGTAGCAAACACAGCCAGTGAGTTTAATTTTACCCTGGATGCAAAGTTACCAATTGGGCGTTCACGGGTGAATTGTACTGCGCCATCAGAGTCGGCTGGCGGTCGTTTTTACTGGTATTCGATGCCGTTTTTTGTGGCCAACGAGAAGGGGCAGTATCCTGACTAAGCGAAACAGCGGCTATTGCTGACGCGAGTACACCGCGGCTGGCAATAGCCCACTGGTTATGGCGTTTCGATATGCAGCGCTTTGATCATTTGGACAAACTGGTCGTTGGTCCGGTGCTCGCCAAACCCTAATCGCTGATAAAAAGCAATCGCGCCTTCATTAGCAATTTCACAGTTTAAAACAAGCGCATTTTTTTTCATCGCACGGGCTTTTACTTCCATAAACTCGATAAGAGCAGAGCCCGTACCCTGTCGACGAGCGTCAGGCGATACGGCCAGGTGGCCAATACCGAATTCGGTAAATAAAGGCGCCTCTAACACGGCCAGGTATTGCTGAGAGCGCATGACGATCTCAAGCGCGTCATCGATACCATAGTGCTCGACGATAGAAGACAGGGTTTCTCTGTCGAAGTTTTCAGGCAAGCGATCATGCCAGCAACTAACCAGGCCGGTCACTTCGCCGTTATACTCGGCAACCCAATGATTTTCAAAACCGTACTGTCCACCACCTTTCTTCCAGGCTGATAACAGGTAGTCCAGGGCGACTTGTTGGTCACCTTGGCCAAAGACCTCGCTAAGCAAGTGCTTACCAGCGTTAAACAGCAGGGGAACAGCTATACTACCATCATCCTTTTTGGCATTTCGGATAATACTACAACATGGCATTTATTGTTCTTTGATAATAACAGGCATATCAGTAAGTATCTGAACACTGTCACTTACTGCAAGTTCACCAGGATTATACTTAGGCTTAAACCTTCCGATGGCTAAACCATTCGGATCGACCACAACCACAGAAGCACTGTGATCAACAAGATAATTGGGGTTATCGGTACTTTCAGCAATGGCATACATCAGCCCCAGCGATCTGGCAAACGGGAACAACATCTTATGCTCACCCGTTAAAGCAACAAACTCCGGGTTGAAGTATTCAACGTAAGAGGCGAGCCTTTCAGGTGTATCCCGCTTTGGATCTACGGAGACAAACACTACCTGAATCGGCGAGTTGGTGGAAATATTTTTTAGTTCAGGATAAATTTTTCCTAATGCCGCCATGGTGGTAGGGCACACATCCGGGCAGAAGGTATAGCCTAAAAATAACAGGCTCCAATGCCCTTTAAACAGTTCGTTAGTGACCGTTTCACCCTGTTGATTGACCAGCGTTACCTCGGCCAGCTGGCGAGGCTCAGGAAAGGTTTGCAGATACTGAGGCGTGTCGTTTTCGGTGCTTTGCGTGGTGAACCACCACGCCATACCCACGCCGGCCACCAGGGCCAGCGCTGCCACCAGGGTTAACAACAATTTTTGATTCATAAAGCCATCGGAACATAGTGATCAACCAACAATACAACAAATAATACCATCAGATGGACAATAGAGTATTTAAAGGTGGTCATGGCGGTTTGCTCATCGGCCGCATATTTAAGTTTTAACGCATAGTATAAAAAGCCGGCATTGAGTAGTGACGAACCCACCAGATAAATAAGGTGCGCTTTACCAATCAGGTAAGGCAACAGGCACACCAGGCACAGTAAAATGGTGTATAGCAGAACGCAGGTTTTGGTAAAAGCAATGCCGTGAGTCACCGGCAGCATAGGTACCTTGGCTTTGGCGTAGTCTTTCTGGCGATGGATGGCCAGCGCCCAAAAATGCGGTGGAGTCCAGGTAAATACAATCAGCACCAACAGCAGTGCGTAGGCGTGTACTTCTCCGGTGACAGCCGTCCAGCCCAGTAATGGCGGCGCAGCGCCGGCTAAACCGCCGATCACTATATTTTGTGGTGTGGCACGTTTGAGAAACATGGTGTAAACCACTGCATAGCCCACCAGGCTGGCTAACGTGAGCATGGCAGTTAAGCGGTTCACCCAGATTTCAAGCAACGCATAACCGACTACCGCCAGCACAAAGGAAAATATCAGCGCCTGTTGAATACTCACCTTGCCTTTCACCACCGGGCGGTTAAAGGTTCGAGCCATCTGGCTGTCTATCTTATGATCCACAATATGGTTAAGTACGGCTGCCGCACTGGCCAGCAAGCCAATGCCCAGTAACCCGGCAATTAAGCGATCGGCGGGTACCCAGCCCGGCGTGGCCAGACACATACCCACCAGGGCAGTGAGCAGTAATAGCATCACCACCCGGGGCTTGGTCATTTCGTAGTAGTAGCGCCAGTTTGCCCGCCAGCCGCTTAACGGGCGGCTTTTAGAGGCTGACAGCGGTGCATTAATCGGTTGCGATTTTGCCATGAGGATCTCCTACACTTTTCGATACAGTGTGTAAGTAATAAGAACGAGCACCAGTAATAAACATGCCGCTACGGCATTGTGTAAAACGGCAACCTGCAGAGGTAAGCTGAATACTACATTGCTGATACCCAGACCAACCTGAGCCAGCAATACCAGAGCTAATACCACCGACGCGTTGCGCAGATGCTGAGAAGCGGAGCGACGATACAGGCTGATAGCCAGCCACCCCAGATACAGAAAAGTAATCACCGCGCCCAAACGATGAACGATATGCATAGTCATACGTTCGGCGTAATCATGAGCACCATATTCGTAATTAGCGGCCTCGGGCACACTGTACGCGCCGGCCATATCAATGCGGTTTAGCCAGTCGCCTTCGCAAACCGGAAATTCGGTACAGGCCAGCGCAGCATAGTTAGCTGAGGTCCAGCCGCCCAGGGCGATTTGGCCAACCAGCACCACAATGCCCAACGCAGCATACGTGGCATAGCGTTTAATCCGCATATCCACAAAACCAATCCGGTAACGGGATAAGCGTAAATACAGTAAGAACAGGCAGGTCAGTACACTAAAACCACCCAGCAGATGGCCCATCACCACTACCGGAAGCAGGTTAAGCGTGACTGTCCACATACCGAGCAGGGCCTGAAAAGACACCAGCGCCAGCAAAATAAGCGGCAGTTTTATGGGGACCTCAGCAGATCGTTTGCTCACTGCCCAAACGGCGATAGCTAAAATACACAGGCCCAGGGTGCCGGCAAAATAGCGGTGAATCATCTCGTTCCAGGCTTTTTGGGTTTCTACCGGCCGTTCAGGATAAGCAGCATTAGCCGCCTCAATATGCATGTCAGATTCCGGCACCGTAAGGTGTCCATAGCAGCCTGGCCAGTCCGGACAGCCCAGCCCGGCATCGGTTAAACGGGTGTAAGCACCCAGCACAATCACTACGACGGCCAGGAGAATACTAAAACCAACCAACTTCCGCATAGTGTCGCCTCAACCAATACGTGACAGTTTAAGTAATTTACGTAGATCAGACAGTACGTCGCGGCTGCCCATTACGGCATCCTGACGAAGCTGATAAAGGGGGTAACGCAACATCGCATTGCCCTGGGTATCGACCAGAAAAATGTGCTCATTAACCTGGCTGGCTTCCAGCTGCTGCATTTGCGACTGATTGAGCGTAACCGCATTGATATGTTCGTAATCATGCAGGATATTCATGGCTTTGCTGTCGCTGGTCGCGGTTAAAAATACCGCAGGCTGGGCCCGGTCGGACTCTTTACCCAGTGCCAGCCAGACTTGCTGGATGGCGTAAATCGCATTTTCACATTCGTTACCGCACTGCGCCGGAACGATATACATAACCCGCCACTTCGGCGACTGCTCGCTAAGTAATGGCTGCAGGTTCTCTACCGGTTGCAGCAGTTCACCCTTGTTGGTTGCACCTTGCTCAAACCAGTTAAAGTCGAGGGCCAGCTTGGCCAGCACCACCGGAATAATAAATGCCGCCATTAAAATCAGCAGCGAACGTTTGGGTTTAGCCTGAGGATTAATTGCGGTCGCCATATTATTTGGTTCTCCTGATGAGCACGATAATGAAAATAACTACTGCAGCAATGGCCAGGCCAAACCACTGAATGGCGTAGCCGAGGTGTTTTTGCGGTGACATCACAACTGGCTGCCAGTTAGTAACAAACCGGCTCATCTGAGGTTGCGACGATAACAGCTCAACTACCATGTCTGGCAGTCGCGATGCCCATTGCTGATTAAACAGAGGAATATCTATTTGCTGCACCCGCAGCGGAAAATCATTGAATTGTTGCTGGGTTTCCTTGATTAGCGGATTAAGCCCGGGCTGGGTTATTACGCCTTCGATAACCACCTGCCCGGTGGGCAGCTCAACTGTTGGCAGCTCAGCCCGGGAAGCAGAGGCTGCTACCCAACCAAGGTTAACCAGTACCGGCCGGCCGCGGGTAATTACCGGCACGAGCACGTCATAACCGCTGGTACCATTGGTGATCTGGTTATCCAGGAAAATAAGCTGTGTTGTCTGCAACTCACCACGAAACTGCACCGGTACATCACGGACATCCTGCCATTGATCGGCAACGTCGAAGGGATGCATTGGCGCAGTGGTGTATTTTTGCGCTATGCTGTCGAGACGCTGTTGTTTTTGCTCCATGCGATCAAGCTGCCAGACACCCAAAAACACCATAACTACAACCGCCATCAGCGTTAAGCAGCTTGCCAGTACCGGCCATTTATTAGGGCCGGAGCCATTCGCCACGGAGTACTGAGGAGTTTTACTCATGGTCATCAAAGTGATTATTGTTGGTTTACTGATTTTTATGATCATTAACCTGTTTTTAGCGATGAAAGCGATGCTGGGTAACAACTCAGGTAAAGCCCCGATGAGTAAATATATTGGCCGGCGGGTTATGTCGTCGGCCCTGATTGTGGTGATCATCCTGGTTGCCATGGCCACCGGGCTGATCACGCCCAATCCGAGTCCTTATTAGCCTTACAACACGTAAACAAACACAAACAGCATTACCCACACTACGTCTACAAAGTGCCAGTACCAACTGCCTGCCTGGAAGGCAAAATGATTGTCGGGTGTGAAATGACCTTTGATTACGCGCAGGAATAACACCATTAAAATGATGGTACCCAGCGTAACGTGCATGCCGTGGAAGCCGGTTAACAGAAAGAAGGTATTGCCATACACGCCGGACTGCAGGGTAAGACCCAGCTCCTGATAGGCATGGATGTATTCTTCCACCTGCAGAAACAGGAACACGCAACCCAGCAAAATGGTGGCACCCAGCATAGTGGTGAGTTGTTTGCGTTTACCCTGTTCCAGGCCCACGTGAGCAAAGTGCAGGGTAACCGACGATATCAATAGAATAATGGTGTTGATGGTGGGCAGGCCCGCCCAGCTCATTGGCGTGGTATTAATGCCTCCCGGAGTTTCCACCAGCGGCCACATCGCCTGGAACCCCGGCCACAACACTTCGTTAGTCATGGCGTTATTCGACGAACCGCCAAGCCATGGCACCGCAATCATGCGTGCATAAAACAGCGCGCCAAAGAAAGCCGCAAAAAACATCACCTCAGAGAAAATAAACCAGCTCATTCCCTGTCGGTAAGAACGACCTAACTGGTCGCTGTACAAGCCGCTCATGGACTCGTTAATTTGATCCTTAAACCAGCCAAACAGCATCACCAGTAGCATAACGATGCCTGCGCCCAGTACGTTATCGCCCCAGCCGCTCTCGCCACGAGTGGCTTCTATAACAAAGTTACCGGCCCCTACCGCAATTAAAAACAGTGCAATGGCACCCGCAATAGGCCAGTAGCTCTGTGCCGGAACATAGTATTTCTGATACTCTTGTTGCATTACTTTCTCCTTAGACTCAGTTATCGCTAAATGAAGTCAGGAAAGGGTTATTAAGTTGTTTGTCATCGGTACCATTACCGGTGACGTCAAAAAGGGTGTATTGCACGGTAAAAAAGTGAATGTCTTCGGGCAGCTGCGGATCCACATAAAACCGCATGGGCATAAGCGACTCGCCGCCGGCTGCCAGTGGCTGACTGTTAAAACAAAAGCATTCGGTTTTGTTCAGGTACAACGCCGCCTGACCCGGTGTAACCGATGGAATGGCCTGCGCAACCATCGACTTGTTAGCCGGGTTGCGCACATAAAATTCCACCATGTTCATTTCACCAGGATGCACTTTTACCTTCTTGGTTTGTGCTCTGAATTCCCACGGCATGCCGGTATGAGTGCGGGTAATAAACTCCACCGTAATGGTGCGCGACTCATCCACCTGCCCATCGTAGTAAACCGCGGCTGTTTCGTTGGTTTTGCCGTTGATACCGGTGATGTCGCAAAACACGTCATACAACGGGACCAGAGCAAAACCAAAGCCGAACATACCCACTACAATCAGCAGTAATTTGGTTACCAGTGCCGAATTGGAATTGGCCATGGTTGTGCCCTTACTTCACAACCGGTGGCGTTTCAAAAGTGTGATAAGGCGCTGGTGAGGGGATTTCCCACTCCAGACCTTCCGCACCGTCCCAAACCTGATCAGACACCGGCTCACCCTGTTTACGACAGGCTTTAATCATCACCGCCAGGAAGATGAGCTGCGAGAGACCAAAGGCAAAACCGCCCAGGCTAATCCATTTGTTGAAGTCTGCAAACTGCAGGGCGTAGTCCGGGATCCGTCGCGGCATACCCGCCAGCCCTACAAAGTGCATAGGGAAAAACAGCACGTTGACGGAAATCAGTGAGCACCAGAAATGCCATTTAGCCAGGGTGATATCGAACATGCGGCCGGTCCATTTCGGGATCCAGTAATACACCGCCGCCATAATCGAGAACACCGCGCCGGTGACCAGCACATAGTGGAAGTGCGCCACCACAAAGTAGGTATCATG
Organism: Marisediminitalea oceani; assembly: GCF_003731635.1. GTDB lineage: Bacteria > Pseudomonadota > Gammaproteobacteria > Enterobacterales > Alteromonadaceae > Alteromonas > Alteromonas oceani. The sequence continues at coordinate 24,832 of NZ_RCUA01000068.1, forward strand.
GTATTGGAAGTCCACTGGCGTAATCGCCAGCATCAGGCCGGATAAACCGCCAATGGTAAACAGCACAATAAAGGCAATAGCAAACATCATAGGGATTTCGAAGGTCATGGACCCACGCCACATGGTGGCCACCCAGTTAAATACTTTCACCCCGGTTGGTACCGATATCAGCATGGTGGCAAACATAAAGAACATCTCTGCCGCCACCGGCATCCCCGTGGTAAACATATGGTGAGCCCACACAATAAAGCTCAACAGCGCAATGGAGGCCGTGGCATAAACCATGGAGGCGTAACCAAATAAACGTTTACGGGCAAAGGTAGGAATAATCTGCGAGATAATACCGAAGGCCGGTAAAATCATGATGTACACTTCGGGGTGACCGAAGAACCAGAAGATATGCTGGAACATCACCGGATCGCCACCACCGGCAGCATCAAAGAAGCTGGTACCAAAGAACTTATCGGTAAGCACCATGGTCACCGCGCCAGCCAGTACCGGCATAACGGCAATCAGCAGGAATGCAGTGATCAGCCAGGTCCACACAAACAGCGGCATTTTCATCCAGGTCATGCCCGGCGCCCGCATGTTAAAGATGGTCACAATCACGTTTATCGCGCCCATAATGGATGAGATACCCATGATGTGCACCGAGAACACGAACAATGCCGTACTGTCGCCACTATAGGTAGTAGACAGCGGTGCGTAGAACGTCCAGCCAAAAGCCGGGCCACCGCCCTCAACAAACAGTGAGGCCAGTAAAATAGTAAAGGCGAACGGCAGGATCCAGAAACTCCAGTTGTTCATCCGCGGCAACGCCATATCCGGCGCACCGATCATCATGGGGATCAGCCAGTTAGCCAAACCGGTAAAGGCCGGCATAACTGCCCCGAACACCATGATAAGACCATGCACGGTGGTCATCTGGTTAAAGAAATTAGGTTCTACAATTTGTAACCCGGGCTGAAACAGTTCGGCCCGGATCACCATAGCCATGGCGCCGCCCACTAAAAACATAATGAAGGCAAACCACAGGTACAGTGTGCCGATGTCTTTATGGTTGGTAGTCAGTACCCAGCGCATTAAGCCTTTGGGAATATGATGCTCATGATGGTCATCGTGGGCACCTGCGTCCCCGTGGGCGGGGCTGATAATCTCAGTTGCTTTGCTCATGTTCTGCTCCTATTCCCCGCTGGCCACAGCGTTAACATCTTTGGCCTGCACCATATCACCGGTGTTATTGCCCCAGGCGTTACGCTCATAGGTAATCACCGCAGCCAGTTCTTTAAGGCTCAGCATTTTGCCAAACGCCTGCATGGCGGTGCCGGTTTTACCGTTTAATACAATGTCGATATGCCCTTGCATGTCGTTAAGTGCCATGGGGCTGCCTTTCAGGGCTGGGAATACGCCCGGTAAACCTTCGCCGTTAGGCATGTGGCAGGCTGCGCAGGTAGCGTTGTACACGCGCTCGCCCTCGGTCATCAGCTCTTCCATCGACATATTCATCGCCAGTAAGCGCTGTTCTTCCTCGCGGGCTTGCTGACGAATGGACTCCTGCTCACTGACCCAGGCTTCATAAGCAGCCGGCTCTTTGGCAATCACCACTACCGGCATAAACCCATGGTCTTTACCGCACAGTTCAGCGCACTGACCACGATAAATCCCGGGCTCATCGACCCGTGTCCAGGCTTCATTGATGAAACCCGGGTTAGCATCTTTCTTCACTGCGAAATCAGGCACCCACCATGAGTGGATCACATCGTCAGAGGTGATCAGGAAGCGTACTTTCTGGCCGGTTGGGATCACCAACGGGCGGTCGACTTCCAGCAGATAGTTTTCGCCCTTGGCGTAACGGTTATCGATTTGTTCACGCTGAGTCGCCAGCAGTGAATAAAACTCCACGTCGCGATCCATATACTTGTAATGCCATTTCCACTGCGAACCGGTTACCAGAACGGTCATATCCGGTTCGGTAGTATCTTCCATTGCAAGCAGTGTTTTGGCGGCTGGTACAGCCATAAAGATAAGAATTAAGAAGGGTAAAACGGTCCAGGCTATTTCGACTTTCACACTCTCGTGAAAGTTAGCTGGTTTTGCACCCCGTGATTTGCGATGCAAATACATAGAAACAAACATGATCCCAAACACTACTACTGCGATCCCCACACAAATGGAGAACATCAGCATGTGTAGATCGTAAACCTGGCCACTGATCTCTGTCGCGCCACGCCGCAGATTTAGTGCCGACACTTCGCCGCTTCCTGCTGCTACCGCTGTCGCGCCAGCTACCAACAGAACGAGTGCTGTCCAGGCTTTCAGTACACATATCCCGAGTTGTTTCACTCGACACCTCCGTTAGACCGGTAGCCACTCGCGAAACGCCCCAATGCGAAAAAGCCTGACTGGTCTGTATTGGTTGTTATTTGAACTGCCTTTTTAATATTTTGTGCTTACTTTGTTATTTTATTGTTAAGCACTGTATAAGAATTACTCATTGTGACTATAACGTCCAGCTATTTTTGTCTAAAATTCGGATAAATGGTTATTTTTTGTGCGAGGAGGGTAATCGGCGTGAATTTTGTTAGTGAGCTTTTACTAACTTAATAAGTAGACCTGAACAGGCAAAAAGTACCGGGAAAGCGTGGCTTAAAGAAAATAAAACCCTAAACGCAAGAAAACCGGCGAATGCCGGTTTTCAAATTCATAGATTTAAAAAATAATGCCTGGGGTGCTTACATCCAGTCGGCATTACGGATAACGCCTACAGCGATACCTTCGATATTAAACGGCTGATTAGCCAGGTCGACCTTAATGGGTGAGAATTCTTCATTTTCTGCATGCAGCAGTACTTCACGCCCGCGCTTTTCCAAGCGCTTTACGGTAACGTCTTCATCTACACGGGCCACCACTACCTGTCCATTGTGGACATCGCTGGTGCGGTGCACTGCTAACAAATCGCCGTCCAGTATGCCTATGTCTTTCATACTCATACCGTTTACACGCAGCAGGAAATCGGCTTTTGGATGGAATAACGCCGGATCCACTTTATAGTGCATTTCCACATGTTCCTGAGCCAGAATCGGCTCGCCAGCCGCAACCCGGCCAATCAGCGGTAAGCCTTCTTCTTCCACTTCGTCATCCAGCGGAATATTAAGCTTAATCCCCCGCGAAGTACCCGGAAGTATTTCAATCACGCCTTTTTTCGCCAACGCCTTTAAATGCTCTTCTGCAGCATTAGCAGAGCGAAAGCCTAACTGACGGGCAATCTCAGCACGCGTGGGCGGCATACCAGTATCCAGCATAGTGGATTTGATCAGATCGAGTACTTCTTGTTGTCGGGGGGTTAGTGGACGCATAAACAGCCTGTTATTCCATACAGTTGTTAGCAGTATAACGACTAAAACTTAAAACACAACGATTTTTGCTGGATCCAATTTAAGGCTCAACTAATCCATAGTACGATTTATTCAGCCGATAACAGGATGAAATAATCAAAAAGGATATTGCGATTGTGTCCAGCCATCGTGAAAGTATTTTTAAGAGAAATAATGTTTTAGCTCGAATTTATATTGTCATATTTCTTATAGGACTCTGGTTATACCAATATGTTGTTAGGGATCCAGCAAGCATCGACCCAGAAACGCTAGCTAAGTATGAACTTGGCCTTTATGGCACGCCGATAATTGTCATGTATTGTATTTTCGAGCTTTGGCGCACGTTTAATTATCCGTATAAGTTAATTATCAATGACGAAAAGAAAACGCTGACTGAAATCTACCTGATGAGTCAAAATACACTTACCTATCTGAGTATAGAGAAGGCACAAGTACGTGCTGGATTAGTTTTCCTGGTTGCCCTTAGTGAGAATAGAAAAATCAGGGTCAAAGGAGAATATAAAGAGATATCTGAAGCCCATAAATCTGATGCTAAGAACACCAGCAGATAAATCGCAAAGGGATAACGGCGAAGCTCTCAATACACCATCACAGCACTGATTCGAATATATTCGTAATAAAATCATGAATGAGGAGGCAAAGGGTGATGACGCACTGCCTCCTTATGAAGAGCGCTTCAAGGCCACTGAAGACAAAGTAATTGACTGCCTTTCGCAACTAAACCGATAGCCGCAAACCCTACTCATAAGAAAACCGGCTATTCCTGTATCGTAAAACGCTATCAGGAATAGCCTGCTAACTAGTTTTCTGCCAACTCTGCCTTTCCGCAATTTTATCTTTTTCAAAAAATCACTTGCCAGATCAGATTACACGTGTAATCTTAAAAATAGATCGACTACAAATGTAATCATTTCATTGAAATTGAGAGGAGGTGATCGATGAGTAACGACAATCCAAAAGCGGATATCTCCAACGCCGAATTTGAAGTGCTTGATGTACTGTGGGATGACTATCCCGCCACATCCAGCGATATTGTAAAGCGCTTAAATCAAAAAAAGCCGTGGCACGATAAAACCGTGAAAACCCTGCTCAGCCGATTAGTTAAGAAGGGCGTAGTGGACTTTGACAAGGCCCAGCGTCAGTACCTATACCGCCCGCTGATTGCCAGAGAAGACTACACCAAAAAAGAAGCCACCAGCTTTGTGAGCCGAATATTTAAAGGCAAGGTAGCGCCTCTGGTAGCCGGGTTTGCCAACCAGAATTCCCTGTCTCAACAGGACGTGGATGAGCTTAAGGCGCTGATTAAACAGTGGGAGCAAAACAATGACTGAGTGGCTCATTCAGCAGCTTATTCAACAACAAGGCCCATTATGTTTAGTGCTTGTCACCCTGATGGTTATGGAGCACTTTTTCACCGCCAGAATTGGCATCCGGCTGATGTATAAACTGTGGTGGATGGTACCGGTTGTGCTGTTGATGGCTAATCTGCCCATCCCAGGCATTTCATTGCCTGCCAATAGTTTTACCCGCTATGTAGTAAGCGGCTCGGTAGCGGTAAACGTTTCACAAAACACAGTATGGCTGGGCTTATGGGCAGCGGGTGCCTCTTGCATCGCGCTTTACCTGATAACGCAGTATTCACAGCTTGCCCGCTCCATAGATAAACCTATGACTGGCATTAAGAACACCTGGTTTGCCCGGCGGGCCACCACGCCAATGCTGTTTGGCCTGTTTGCGCCCAGAATATTGCTCCCGGCGAGCTTTACCCGGCTGTTTTGCCCCGTGCAGCAGCAATTAGTGCTCGAACACGAGAACACACACCGTAGGCACGGCGATCACTTATGGAATGCGCTGGCGCTGATAATAGTGACCGCCTTCTGGTTTAACCCTCTGGTCTGGCTGGCCCTGCGCTCATTCAGAATTAATCAGGAGCTGGCGTGCGATAACCAGGTATTGCGCCAGAAAAGCCCACAGGAAAAATTGCTCTATGCAAAAGCCCTCGTGGCCTGCGCAGAACAAAACTCCTCCTACCTTACAACCTACCCGACCTTTGGAGAAAAAAGCACCATGTTAAAACGACTCAATCTGATCAATAAGCCAAATTCGGCAAGTACAGTGGCTGGCGTAACGGCACTGGCTATCGCCGCTATTCTTACCACTCACACAGCACTGGCAAACCTGCCTGCCAATGATATTCAGGCCGACAAAGTCAATCTGGCTACGCCGGTAAAACGTGTGCCGCCGGTTTATCCAGACAGCGCAGCCCTGGCAAATCAGGAGGGATTTGTCACTCTCCAGTTTGATATCACTGAAACCGGCGCTACCGACAACATTAAAGTAGTGAAGTCGTCACCGGCTGGGGTATTTGACTCAAGTGCAGTGAAAGCAATGGAGCAGTGGCAGTATAAGCCACGAGTTCAAAGCGGTAAGGCACAAAGACAAACCGGCATTTTAGTGCAACTGGACTTTAAACTGGCAACCGACGACGATGAAAATGCGGCAAACAATCCAGATATTGAAAAAATCAACGTAGCCAAAGCCAAATAAAACACAGCTCCCTGGTACTCCCGTTTGCGTCAGTACATGCCGCGCTTGCGGGGGTACTATCCCCCACTCAGGCTGAGGTATATTGTTGCCGACGCCGGGCCGCCACATTGCTCACATTCACCCAGCGGAATAAATACATAATTATCAACTTTGTTATCGCACTGGTTATCGCTAAAGTAAGCAGTGGCCAGCCTTCCTTTACCCCCATACTCAGCGCAAAGGCAATAGTGGAAATATCCATCAGCAAAATAAACTGACTCATTTTAAGATCCACCGCACCGGTTTGCCCTGCTTTCAGGATCAAGCGGATTTGATGATAGTAGCCCTGAGCAATAAACACCGATACCAGCACAATAAGCAGGGTCGCAATATACCGGCTCTGATCGGCGATGGTTTTGCCCAACACCAGCCCTGCCCCCGCCAGTATCAGGCACGCTCCTGCCAGCACAACGCTCACCCGGGCCGCTCTTGATTTGCGGTCCTGCCAGATTTCAAACAAAATACCCATCACCAGCATCGCCGCGAGTAACCGGGGCCACACAATATAATGATTGAATGGCTCAATGGAGTAGCCATAAATAAAAAAAGACAGGTAAGCAAAAAAGCTCACGGTGAACTGATTCAGTGACAATAAAGCAGTCGGGCGCTCGGTTTTACTCACCATTTGCTTGCGGCGCCAGATGGTGCCCAGTTGTGAGTAAACACCCAGTACGCTTACCATAATGAATAGGGTATTAAGGGCCCCGAGTAAATTATATAAAGTCAAAATCTTATCCTTTCCACACATATATTGTCGACAATATTAATGTACAACATTAGAAATACATATTTATTACGGTTTTTATGAATATTAATGTCGACAATAACAAAGAAATGCATTACTTTCGTTCGTCGCTAAACGCTTTCGTAAACTGAACAATAAGAGGCACATCCCATGCTAAATCAGGTCGCAGTCATTACCGGCAGCAGCAGAGGAATAGGCGCAGCAACAGCGCGGCTGATGGCAGCAAAAGGCTATTCGATAGTGCTTAATTATCAGAACTCTGCCGGACCGGCTGAAGCATTAAAGCAAGAAATTAGCGCTATGGGTGTGCCGTGCATCGCGGTACAGGCCGATGTGTCTGAGGAAGATCAGGTTGAAGCCTTGTTTTCACAGGCCGACGCTTTGGGCCCCCTTGCAGTGCTGGTTAACAACGCCGGCATCCTGGCGCAACAAACCGGCCTGCGCGGCATTTCGGCGGAGCGGTTTCGTCATATCCTGAATGTAAACGTACTGTCCTGCTTCTTGTGTACCAAGGCAGCGGCAACAAGAATGTCGACAAAAGAGGGCGGCTGCGGCGGCACTATCGTAAATGTTTCCTCCACGGCGGCCAAATCCGGAGCCCCCAATGAATACACAGATTACGCCGCATCAAAGGGTGCTATGGATAGCTTTACCCGCGGCGCAGCACTGGAACTGGCTGACGAAGGGATTCGGGTAAATGCTGTGCGACCGGCCCTGATAGATACTGAGATGCATGCCTCAGGTGGCGAGCCGGATAGAGTCAAACGCTTACAGACAAAGATCCCTCTACAGCGACCGGGCACTGTACAAGAAGTTGCTGAAGCCATCGTCTGGCTGGCAACTAATAAATCATCCTTTGTAACAGGTAGCTTTATCGACGCATCCGGTGGATTATAGTCACACTGTACTGGCTATTTTGAAAGGCAACACATGGAAGTCAGAATTTTTACCAAAACCCTCGCCTACAAGCCGGGATTATTTGCGGCTACCCGGGAAGTTACTGACGGCGGTCTGCAGGACGAAGTCAATCAGCGCTTGGTACACATTCAATGACTAATTTAACCCGCTTAGCAGCCCTTGCTTTTTTACTGTTTATTGTGTGGGTTATTTATATGGCCAACGCCGGGCACAACAGTGTATTTTTTGACTTTGTTGCAGCCATTCCCTACGGCGACAAACTTGGCCACGTAGGTTTATTCGGCACCTTAACCTTTTTAACAGTGCTGGCATCACAGTTTGCCGGCTGGACGCTAAATAACACCAGGCTGTATTTTGCTGCCATCGCGGTTACGCTGTTTGTGATTGGTGAGGAGATCAGTCAGGCCTTTATCCCTTCTCGTACCTTTGACGTTGCCGATCTAAGCGCCGATGCAGTAGGTATTCTGCTGGCCATACTGGTGTTACGCAAGCTGGAGAAAACGGCAGGTATGCAAACCTACCTTCAGCGCTGACGTCATACAAAACGGTGGTAGGTCATCGCCATTAGTAAGCAAACTATGGTATTGACGTAACCTGCCACCAAGGCGTTTCGAACAAACAGCTATAACTTTTAGTGGATCTTTTTCTCTACTTTGGCGCGCAGGGCCGCGATATCTTTGTGACGACCTTCGTCAGCTAATGGTCGTGCCGGTCGTGGCGCGGCATTTAGCGCTTTATCCAGATAAGCCAGCGCCTGTTCATATTCGCCACCGTCGTACAGGTATTCAGCGTAAAAATAGTTGCTGTCTATGCCATCCGGATTTACCTGCAGCGCACTTTTTAACAGCTGCTCAGCTTTTTTGTCGCTGCCAAAGCCAATCGGCCAGCCTGGCACTTTGTGGTACAACACACCAAGGCTGGTCATTGCCGATCCCTGCAGCGCATGAGAATCGATAGCCAACGCATCCTCAAAGCTCTTCTTAGCAGACTTGGCGTATTTCAGCGCGCCTATACCGCCTTCTGCACCGGCAGTGCTCGACTGTACAATCCCCAGCCAGATTAAATATTCCGGCTGCTTTGGCTCGGCTGCCACCAGCGCCTCGGCTTGTTTTATCAGTGATTTAAATTCATCGGCTTTTTTATTATTGTCGATGTCAGCGTAGTTAATTCTGGCCCAGGCAGACTGAATATCAGCCAGTCCCGGGGTACTCTCAGCGGCAGTCAGAGGCAGGCACACAGCCACCAGCAAAGTTAGCAAATAGCGAACAGTTTTCATGACAGTTTCTCCTTTGTGACGGATGTCAAAAAGCGTTGAATAACGGGTAGTTTTTTAATAAGCGCACGGTCAACAATGGCGGGAAACACCCCATTGATGCGGGCAAAAAGTCGCTCCGGAAAACCAATAAACCAGCGGGATTTATTGCCTTCAAGTTGTGCAACTAAGGCATCAGCGACGCGTTCTGGCGGGTCCATCTGATTGCCCAACGCCTGATTCATCGATACCACGGCGTCGGAGTTAATCGCAGTCTGAGTGGCCCTGGGAGCCAGGTAATAAAAGTTAACCGAACTGTGCGCATACTCACGAATCAGGGATTCAGTAAATCCCCGTAAACCGAATTTAGAGGCGCAGTAGGCCGCATGGCAGGGAAATCCAATGCTGCCAAAGGTAGAGCCAACATTAACCACGTAACTTTTGCCTGCACGTTGCAATACAGGCAACAAGCGCTGGATCAGGGCGATGGGCGCCGTTAAGTTAGTGGCTAACAGCGCTTCAATCCGGGCCATTGGAATAGCACTGAAATTGCCAATTTCATTAATACCGGCACTGTTTATCAGCATCGTGGGCGGGTGCTCATGACACACCGCCACAACCTTATCCAGACCTTCGGCCGTGGTGATATCAGCGCAGGCAACCGTGTGACGCCCGGGCAATGATTCAAGCAGTTCGCTAAGTTTAGCCCCATTGCGGCCCGTAAGGATAAGCGAGGCACCAAGGCCAGCCAGCTTGCGGGCAATGGCTTCCCCGATTCCGCCTGAAGCGCCGGTAATCAGGCAAACCTGCTGTTGCCAGTCAATACTCATCAGGCTGCCTCCCCAAGCGTATCCTTGCATGCCAGCGTGCGAAAGATATTGGCGTACAGCTGAAAGAACATTTTGGCTGAATGGATAATCAGATCCTGCTCAGCTTTATCGTCAATTTTGTTCATCAGGTCTCGAAAGAACACGATATGCTCCTGATCCAGCGAACCATGGGAGCGCAGATAACTGAACGCGCCACCGGGTAAATCCAGGGTTTTTCTAATCATGGCGGCCGCGTTATCCGCCAGCGCAATGCTGGTACCTTCCAGCACAAACACCATACCAAAGAAGCACAAGGGATTTTTACGACGAATAGCGTCATAAGCATAAGCTACCATTAATTCGGTGGCCGCCGATGGCTGACTATGTCGCACGGCTTCTTTATCCACCCCGCAGGTAGCTAAATCATTGAGGATCCATTCCTGATGGCCCATTTCTTCCTCAATATATTCACCTACCGCTTCTCGCAACCACTCTTTGCTTTCTGGTAACGCTGCACCGGTGGCCATAAGTAAGGGTACGGTATGTTTTACGTGGTGGTAGGCTTCGCGCAGAAAGGCCGTGTAATTATCCAGGGTAATATCGCCCCTGAACACCTGTTGAATAATCGGCGAACCAGTTAAGTAAGCTCGCTCTGCCTGGGTTTCCTGCTCTAAACGGGTATATAAATTCATGCTAATTACTCCTCGCCTAAGCCACTGCCGGCGTATACATAGTGTCGATAACGGTCTGAAAATGCGTAACGGCTTGTTGCCGTTTTAATTTGCCATTGGCGGTAAATAAGCCAGCATCGGCCGCAATTTCAGGCAGGGTTTGCCACGCCTGCAAGCGGGCATAGTCGGGCAGTTGTTGATTAACTGCCGCAAGGTGTTGCTCAATCATTTGTGCGGTTACGCCCCTATGACGCGGCACTAACAGCGCAGCGCAATGCGGACGCGCTTCACCCACCACCAGCACCTGGCTGAACAGCCCCCCGGCGAGCAACAGACTTTCAATCCACTCTGGGGAAATATTGCGGCCTAATGAGGTGATAATGAGGTTTTTCCTGCGGCCAGCCACGTAGTAATAGCCGTCTTCTTCACTCACTAAATCGCCGGTTTTTACTACTGTGGGATAAAAGGATTGCGGCTGGTTCAGATAGCCGAGGAAAATGGTGCCACTGGCCACCAGTTCGCCGTTTTCAATGGTAAGGGTGTTGTGACCAAGCGAACGCCCTACGCTGTCTGGATTCTCCGCGCCTGGCAGGTTCAGGGTATTAACCGAGACACATTCAGACAGGCCATAGCCCTGATAAACCGGCAAGCCGGCTTCACGTGCTTTGGCTATCAAACCAGCCGGCACATGAGCGCCGCCCACCGCGATAAACTGCAATGACTTTGGCGGCTGCCAACCATTACTGCAAGCGGTAACCAGCATGAATAACAGCTCAGGCACCAAAATCAACGACTCAGGCTGCGCTTTACTGATGGCGCTTAACATGGCCGCCGGGTCGGTTAGCCGGGCGCCGGAAAAACCGAGCTCTTCACTGCCACAAACGACCACAGTGCCACCACAGTTCAGAGGCGCGTACACACCTGCGATATTCTCAAGCAGGGTCGCGAGCGGCAATAAACACTGATGGCGCACATAAGGCATAGCCAGCGCAGCATCGAGGCTTGCGGCAACCCTGGCCTGCGATGCGTTACTCAGGCAAACCCCTTTGGGGTTACCGGTAGAGCCGGAGGTAAAGGTGACTTTTCCTGTACCGGTGGGGATCTCCGGTATCTCTGAGTTATCGCGTAATAATGCATACAGCAGATTAAACGGCGAAGTGGTTATATGGCTATCATCAATCAGTGCAGGTTGATCGGTGATGATGAGTTCGATACCGGCTTCGGCCAGCAGGTGCTGCCGCTGCGATGTCGAAAAATAGGGCGGAACAGGCACCAGTAATTTGTTTGCGCGCTGACACGCCAGATCGCAAATAATCCATTCGGCACTGTTTTCGGCTAGCAGAGCCAGCCGCTGGGCTGGTTGCGTTGTTAGCCAATCAGCCACTTGGTTAACCCTTTCATTCAGCTCAGCGTAAGTCAGGTTACCGCTACGAGATTCCAGAGCAACTCGATGCGGCCATTGCTGCCAGTGTTGTAACATCATAATTGCGCTCCTAACTCAGCAGAAAATGCAGGCACCAGGGGAGCAAACTGCTCATAACCAGCTCGCAGTTTCGGGTTATCCAGGGTTAACTGAATAATATCTGCCACCCTGGCGGCCACTACTTTTGGCGCCGTCTGATAATAAGAGCCCCAGTTTTGTTTAGGCTCACCCAAACGGGCTTCATCGGCGTCTGTAAGATGATGTAAAGTAAGGCCGCCGTGCTCCATCATGCGTTGCAGCTGGCTGGTGGCGGTAAATACCAGTAGCGAAATGTGCTGCTGAAATAAGCCCATAGCGGTGAGCAGTAATAAGGGCATGGTGAAGCGGGAGGACCGGCTGTAAAGATTGCCAATTTCAGCCAGTCGATGACGAGGGCAGTGAATGCCTTTTTCTGCCATAGCCTGTTCCAGAGGCTGCTCAAAATAGGTTTCAACAAACAGCTTATGTTCACCGGTGCGAACACCAAGGGCAGCTTCTATTTTGCTGCGCCCCAGAGCCACCAGCAACGGCATAAACTCGGTAATCTGTGCCTGATAGGCCTGGTTAAAGCCCCTGGCAATATGGTTTTCAATGGTTTTTCTCTTTGTGCTCTGCTTGTTTGCGACATGAACTGCCAAATGGCTGGTCAACTGACCACAAACAGGCACCACAGTCGAGCCTGTGCGCGGGATACGCAAGGCTGATAATTGTTCTGAAACAGGTTGGATGGAACTCAACATAACTTCGTCTCATTGGTGACTGTTGAGCGTAAGTATGAAGTGTCAACATTAAGGAAAACTTAAGCACAAAAAAATCCCCAGATTTTTTTGTGTCCCGGAAACGTTTACGTTATCCGGGATCTTCATAACAGGCTGACTTCTCGGATAAAATAATCAGAATATGACGCTAATTATTTTTTTGTGTCCCGGTTTTACAACGTAAAGACCGGGACTTCCTTAACAAACTGACTACCCGATAAAAACCTTAGAATTATCCCTTCCCACTTTTTTTGGCATCCCGGAAACGTTTACGTTATCCGGGACCTCCAGAACAGGCTGACTTTTCTTATAAAACAACTAAAGCATAACGCTGAATTTTTTGGCATCCCGGTTTTACATCGTAAAGACCGGGCCCCCTTAACAGCTTAATTTCGCTGATAAAACAACAGTTCAGTCACAAGTGAGCTTGGGGAATTTATGATCGCCAGAGTGGCGCTTAATGGAGCGGGAGAGTTGGCCACTGTTGATAAATCTGTCCATATAGCGATTAATGAGCGGTAGCATGGTTTGTTTTGCGGGCCTGCTCACCAGTACCAAATCGACGCTGCTGATGACATTAGGGGACTGGTAAAACTCGCTGTAGCAAAACTGCCGTTTATTAAGCACCGACAACGCGTTTTGCTCACTCATAATGGCATAGTCACAACGACCTTTGGTGAGCATAAGCGCCATCAGCGTCTGACTTGCCGAATCTACCCGTAATAGCGGATGCTCCTGATCTTCAAAAGCCGTCTGTAACACCGGATATTTAAAGCCGAAACGGGTACATACCGCCTCACCATTACTCTCAGCAGGGACAAATGGACCGTCAAACTCAGTGGTGGCATAAAGATAACTGTCGTGCTGGATAAGAGGTTTACTGAATATAAAGCCACTGGGGTCGTCCAGCCACTCCTCACCCGAGAGGAACATATCGGCCTTTCCCTGGCGCAACAGCAGCTCGTTACGGGCGCGGCTGGAGTCGAGGTAGGTGACATTCAGGTTTGCTTCCTCGGCGAAGCTGGCAAAAAAATCTACCACCACGCCCTGATAGGACTGGCTTTGCGTATCAAAATACAGATAGGGCGGTGAGCCGGGCGAATTAATCGCAAAGATAATCTCTTGCGCGGGCGGTAAAGCCACTGCACGACCAGCAGAGAATACACTGCTTAGAAGTAAGAGTATGCAATATGAAATTAACCGCATTGTGCTCAACCTGTGTGCCTTCTCTACCAAAACAGCTGATGCCGCATAAAACAACGCCGCAGTATAACTCAAGGGCTTGTTACACGCTAACCCGGCATTACCTGTTGCAGGCGAGGCGCTGCGACACATTGCATATTGATGCTTATTTAGGTATTTATAGCGCCAGATTGTTACGCTTAACGAATTGGACAGACATGAATTTACCCACGTTTTTAGCCACCCTTAACAGCGGCGAGAAAGTTCTGGCCGGCTCCGATGTGCATATGTACATGCATAAACTGAGTCAGGATGCGTTTAAGGTTACCGCCAAAATCAATAATCAGTACAACACGCCTGAACAAATGACCGCTTTGCTCTGCGAACTGACCGGCCAGGAAGTAAGCCCCACCGTAACCGTGTTTCCGCCGGTATTTACCGACTGTGGTAAAAACCTGCACTTCGCCGAGAATATCTTTATTAACTCCGGCTGTAAATTTCAGGATCAGGGCGGTATCTACATTGGCTCAGGCACGTTGGTTGGTCATAACGTGGTGTTCGCATCACTCAATCATGAGCAGGATCCGCAGGCTCGCGGAAATCTGTTACCGGGTAAAATTACGGTAGGGGAAAATGTCTGGATTGGCGCCAACGCAACCATTCTGGCGGGGGTCACCATTGGTGATGGTGCCATTATTGCTGCGGGTGCTGTCGTCACCAAAGACGTTCAGCCAAACACCATTGTGGGCGGTGTACCGGCGAAGTACCTTAAAGATGTTGAGATAGATTAAAACTCATACTCCATGGCCATACGCAGTGTATGGTCTTTACTGTCACCGTTGAGTCCGGCAATAAAAGCCAGCTCCCATTTAAGCTGCTTTTGTTTATCAAAGCGTTTGATCCCCATAAAGGCCGGGCCCACGCCAATAAAATCCTCGGCCGCGTAAAACTCAACCGCAGGCTGAATTTCCGGGATCCAGCGGTAGCGAAATTTCATTTTAAACTCGCTTTCAAATTCTGAAGGTACGGTATCGCCCCATTCGTACACCAACATTACGTTAGTGGTTAAACTGAAGCGCCCCAGTTCCTTTTCGGTAAGCACGCCGCCTTTGAACTCCCAGTCGTTACTGGCATTTTGCTTTTCCAGTTCAAATAGCAGCCCCCAGTCGGCCCAGTACTGGCCCTGCTCAGTAAGCATTGAGCGCAGTTCCAGCTCGTAACCGGCCACGCCAAAGTCGCCCGACTCATCGCGGGAGCCAACAATGTAGGCTTCCAGGATGGTGTACTCCGATAAAGCATGCCCAAAAGAAATCCGTTGCATGAGGATATTGCCATCTTCCTCACTTTGCCTTGAGGTCAGGCGCCATTCCACTTCCCGTTCGAAGGGCAAAACGTAAGGGTGATACACCCGATCCACGGTAAAATTGTCGGCCAGTACTTTGCCCGGCAAAAGCAGTAAGAGGGCGATAGCCAGATATAATCTCATTTCAACTCCCCGGTTAGCTGACGCTTGCCAACCAGTAACGAATACAGATAGCAATACATCACAGGAAACAGCACTGCAGCCAGATAAACCAGCATGTAAGCACCGGTAGGCGTGGCTTCGTAGCCAATTAATACATTTAAAAAGTGGCCATACTCGCTGTCATCTGCCACCCAGCCAGACGTATCCCACAGGCGATTTTGATTTGGCAGCAAATTAATTTGCTCCAGTAACATGGCGATACCCGCTATCTGACCGGCAAAAAATACCGTCAGGACAGTCAGCTTAATTAACCGAATGCGTACGGCAGCCACTGCCACATACACCAATACGCCCACGCTGAGGCTAATGCCCAGACCAATCACGTTACCCAGAAAAAGCGACGTATCGGCATCCGGGGCAGACCAGTAGGCAAGCAAGTAAATAATAAAGTGAATCACGTTAATAAACGTGATCCCCACCATCAGCAAGGCACTTAAGCGCTGGCTGGCATCAGCCTCGCCCTGATACTGGCGGCGGATATACTCGCCCAGTCCTAATAACATCAACATCAGCACCAGGGTTTTAATCAGCTCCAGGCCGCCGCCCTCAAACCACTCTGAGACCACCGACAGGTTGAAATACAATGCCACAGCAAACAGAAATCCCGCCACCGTGCCGCCGAGTAGATAGCGAACACTGCCGCCCTGCTGAGCCAGTAAAAAGCTAAATAATAAGAATACTGGCAGGGTGTCGCGAATAAACAGGATCACGGTATTAATTAGCATCCGTTGCCTCCTCGTTAGTCACGATAACGTAACCCACGGCCGAGTTAGGGTGCAGCTCACCAAAAAATTTATAGCTGCCACTGGGTAGCGGCCCTACAAAAATGGTGCCTTTGCTGTTGCCGAAAATCACTTTTTCCCGGTTCAGATCGAAGCTGTCAATTTCCTCTGGCGACGGGTCGTGATTAATAAACACCAGGCGTACTTTTCGGCCTTCGGGGATCCGGACAGTTTGCGGTATAAACAGATGGTCACGAATTTCGATAACCACCTCCGGCAGCGCCGCCAAAGCGCCCAAAGGCGAAAGAGTTAATAGTGCCAGCACCGCGGCTTGCTTCATCAACCTCATGACTCCGTTACCTCAAGAGGTAAACTCACTGTCACGCTTAAGCCGCCCAGTGAAGTGTCACCCAGTGCAATACTGCCATGATGCAACGTGACAATCTGACCAACAATGGCCAGGCCCAGGCCGCTGCCGGTAGATTTGTATTTTTCATCTTTCTGATCGCGGTAGAAGCGTTTAAGTACCTGCGAACGCTCGTGTGGTGCAATACCGGGCCCTGAGTCCTCTACCACCAGGCAAACCTGCTGGTCCTTAACCAGCACCGATACCTGAATAGCTGCGCCCTGGGGCGAATAGGCACTGGCATTGGCGAGCAGGTTTTGCAGCAGGGTGTAGAGGGTAAATTCGGTACTCATCAGCAAGGCACTATCGCCCTCAAGGCTGATTTCCTGTCGTTTACTTTCTATTTTACTGTACAGGTCGGCAATCACGTTTTGCGCCACCACAAAAGCATCCACCTGACTAAGCTGGTTATGGAACATTTCCGGGCTGGTACGACTCAGCAGTAAGATCTGATTGACCACGTGGATCATTCGGTCCGTATCCTGCTGGATAGCCTGCAGTTTGCCCGCTTCATCCCGACGTTCTTTAGCCAGATTGTGCAGGTTAATTTTCATCACACTCAGCGGCGTGCGCAGCTCGTGGGCGGCATTGGAGGCAAACTGCTGTTCGCGCTCAAAGGCTTCATTAAGGCGCAGGAGCATGGTGTTCAGGGTGTCCATCACCGGCTGCATTTCGGTAGGCACCTGGGGTAAAGACACCGGCGACAAATCCTTGCCCTGACGGTTAGAGAGCTTCGATGACAGCAACTTAAGGGGTTTTAAGCCGAGGCTTACCGACATAAAGACGATCAGCGCTAGGATCGGCACGGCATAAATAAACGGCATAATCACCGATACCGTGAGCGCATCGGTAAGTCCTACCCGGCTCTGCAGTGGCTGGCCAACTATCACTGTGGTGCCGTCGGTCAGGGTTTGTTTATACACTCGCCAGCGTCGGCCATCAAAGTTTTGCTCAGAGAAGCCGTCGGCCCCGAGAGTAAGGGGTTTATCCGGTTGATTGGGCGAGTCAGTGATCAATTTGTCGTTGCGCCATATCTGGTACACCAGCTCACTGCTGCCCAAATCCTCAACCTGCTGGCCATTGCTCAGGGCTACCGAGTAAAGCAGAGTAGTTAACTCCTGATCCATAAACCGTGACGACATCGACAGCGCCGCGCGATAACCATGGATCGCAGCACTGAAAATCACCAGGATCAGAGAGCTGATAAGCACCAGCGTGATAGTGCGCCGTATTGAATGCAATCGTCAGGCTCCGTTCACCGGAATACTGTAGCCAACGCCACGGATAGTTTTAATAAAGTTCTCCGGCAGCTTTTTGCGCAAATGATGAATGTGCACTTCAATAGTATTGCTCGATACCTCGTCGCCCCATTCGTATAGCCTTGATTCCAGCTTTTGTTTGGGCTGAATACGGCCGCCGTTTTCCATCAGTACCTTTAATAACATCAGCTCCCGGCGGGGCAGGGAAACCGCTTCACCGGCTACTGTGAGTTCCAGCGTTTGCGTATTTAAGGCCACCTTGCCAATTTTTACCATGGCCGTGCTGGCCGTGCCCAGGCGACGTTCGAGCACCCGCAGCCGGGCAAACAGTTCGTCCATATCAAAGGGTTTGGGCAGGTAGTCATCGGCGCCGGCGTCGAGGCCAAGTATTTTATCGGTCACCTTATCCCGGGCGGTCAGAATGATCACCGGCATGTCTTTTACCTTTTGGCGGATTTGCCGCAGCACCTCAAGACCGTCCATGTCCGGTAGGCCGAGGTCGAGGATCACTATATCGGTTTGCTCAGCCGTCAGCATGGCCAGCGCTTCCTTACCACGGTAAACACAGTCCACAACATAGTTTGCCCCCCGCAACGAACTGCTCAGGGCTGCCGACAACGGCTCATCGTCCTCAACTAAAAGAATACGCATGTGATTGATATCGGGATAATTAACGTACTGGTAGTATAGCAGTTAAAGCTTAAGCAAACCTTAAGCGAAGTTGAAGCAGATCACGGTTTCGGCTGATTAAACAGCCAGTTGCTAAAGCGGATAAGAAAGGATAAAACAGGCCCCGCCCAGCGAGCGGCTGGACGTTACCGAGGCCGAGCCTTGGTGCCAGATCTGGATACGTTGCACAATTGCCAGCCCCAGGCCCGCGCCGCCAGCATAGCGCACCCGGCTGTTATCAGGCCGGAAAAAGGGGTCAAAAATGCGTGATGCCAGCGCGGGCTCAACGCCACTGCCGTCATCATTAACGGCAATATTAACCGCATTATCGGTTTGATAGACCTCAACGATCACCTGTGACTTAGCATGCCGGATGGCATTATTGAGCAGATTGATTACGGCTCGTTCGATGAAATGACCATCGCCGCGCACGGTCAGTTCATCACCGCAAACCAGCAGGGTTTTGTTAGTGGTAGGCGCTAATCTGGCCACCACTTCACTGCATAGCGTATTTAGCGGAATATCGGCGATGTTGAGCTCCGGCGTCATGGCATCGTACTGGGTGTAATCGAGCATCTCCTGCACCAGCCCCTCAAGCTCATCCAGATCGGCCTGAATGCCACGCCATACCTGACTATCCGGCTCAGGTTTCATTTCCAGGGCAAACTTTAATCTGGCAATGGGCGTTCTGAATTCATGAGCCACAGCACCGGTCAGTTCGCGTTGGTCACGTAGTAAACCGTGCACCCGCTCGCTGAGCATATTGAGCTTGTTAGCGATAGGCTGGATAACAGAGCGCTTTTTAAGCGCGATAGCGACATTTTCACTCTCCTGGCCAAGGTGATTGACCTTGCGGGTAAGATAAGCCAGATCCCGCCACAGGGGCCACAACCAGATTGCCAGCATAACGCCTAATAGCAACAGGAATGCCGAAAGATAGATCAACAAATAGGGCCTGGACACTTCGGTAAAAGGCAGCGAAAGCACAATCAGGCGGTTTTCGCTGGCTGGCATATAAATGAACCTGGCTGTTTCGGTGTACAGAGTAACAGGCTGCCCGGCTGCCAGGTCGGCTTTCTCGGCGGCAGACCAGTTAATCGCCGCGCTATCTTTTAGTTCGTAATCGATACCCGCCTGGCGGAGTTTTTCCAGCAGCTGGTTTTGGTCCTCCAATGCCAGCGGCAATAAGGCTTTTGCCAGCACCATATCGGCCGACTCGCGGTAATCCTCACCCGGCCAAATCAGCTCAAGCGTGCTGCTGATTAGCACCAGAGAAACCGCCATAAACAGGTAAAAGCTCACAAACAGGCGGGTCATTCGTCACTCCACGCATCCGCCACAAAAAAGAAGCCCTTGCCCCAGATAGTTTTGATCCGGTAAGGGTTTTGCGGATTGTCTTTGAGCTTTTTACGCAAGCGGGACACCCTGACGTCGGCCGAACGGTCGAGACCGTCGTATTCACGGCCAATCAGCTCCTTATACAGGGTGGTTCGTTCTACCAGCTGTGAGGCGTTATCGGCCAGTAAACACAGCAGGTCGAATTCGTGGCTGGTTAAGGTGATATCCTCGCCGCCCAGATTCACCCTGCGCGACAGTTTATCAATACTCAGCTTGCCAAAGGTCACCACCGAGCCGCTATGCACCGGTGCTTCAGTTGAGGTGGCTCGACGCATCAGGGCATTCACCCTGGCTAACAACACCCGGGGTTCCACCGGCTTAACCACGTAATCATCAGCGCCAATTTCCAGGCCCAGCACCTGATCAAAACTTTCACTTTTCGCCGTCATAAACAGCAGCGGCCCGGAATAAAACTGGCGCAAGCGATTGCATAAGATAAAGCCATCATCCCCAGGTAGCATGACGTCCAGAATAATGGCATCCGGTGGTGAGGCTTTCACCCGTTCGATGAGCCCTTCACCATCGGCAAACCGGGTCACGCTGAAGCCGTTCGCCGTCAGGTACTGACTAACCAGTTCAGCCAGTCTTTCATCGTCTTCAACCAGGATAAGCGACTTCATCAGAATAAACTCCAGGGATTTTTAACGCGGCGTCTGAGCATCGAGGCGCTGCGATAACGCAGTGTGAGTATTACCGAAGCCTGGTAGGTATTGCTTTCTCTCACCAGGCTCAGTTCTGACTCCTCTTTTAACGTAACCTTCACCGCCCCCGGCATAGCACTATAAGGCCAGCACCCCAGCGGCTCGCGGTTCAGCGTCAGGCAATATTTGTCGTCAGGAAGCGGTGGATAGTGCAGCGTGACTGACATAACACATTCATCGCCTTTTTCCGCAGCGATACACTCACTGGGCGTGGCTGAAAAGGCGTCGTCCTCGGCTTCTGCCGGCATTAACAATGCACCTGAGAGCAGCAGAAGTAAGCAGAATAAACGCACCGACGCCCCTTAAAACTGATAGCCGAAGCCAATGAAACCGCTGGCAACGTAGTCTTTAGACACCAGCGGGCTATCTGTCATACCGCTGCCCAGGGTGGATAACTGCACCCGGCCCACCCAGCGCCAGTGCTTGTTTAAGGGTTTATTGAGTAGTAGCCCGACACTGGTTTGCAGGGCATGGTCGGCAGCGTACCACAGGCTACTATTAGCCGTATCCTCACTATCGATACCATAATAGTAATCTATCAGCTTCTCGCTCTTATAGGTCACTGAAGCATTCGCGGCAAACTGCCAATCATCCCACTGCCAGCGGTACTGGTATTTTAGTTGCGCATAATACCCCTGATGTACACCCAGCAGGTCGCCTGCGACCGTTGCGGAAAAAAAGCTGTCGGAGCCGTTCCAGTTGACTCTTAAACCGGCATCAGCCGTCCACTTGCGGCGGCTGATATCGTTGATAGAAATGGAATCCCGGGGGGCGGGAGATTCACCGTTACTGTCGCCGGGTTGTAACGGGCTGCCAATGACATCTGCGGAGCTGGTATTTACAGACAAAACAATATTGGCGGGGTGCCAAAACGCAAAATAGGCGCGCTCGCGGTTTGCCCTCACAAACAATTCGGTGGTTACATCATCACGCAACTGCCACTGATAGCCAGCTTCACCGTTGTCGAAATAAGCATTTTCGCCATACCAGGCCACATCGGGTAAGACCACCAGCGGGATAGGATCGCCATCGACCAGTGGATTGGTTCTGGCGCCAATACCCACCGCGATGCCTAATTTCCAGGAGTTAGGTGCTATACAGGCATCGTCACTCTCACAGGCCCACGCAATGCCCTGGCCAGACAGCCACAGTAATAAACAGCACAGCAAAGGGATCCGCACACCATAGCTCCGGCAGGTTATTCAGATTTTTAAGATTATCAAACCCTGAGAGCCTGCACAGTACCCGATTACAAATTGTCACATTTATAAATAGTTTGGATCGGATTATTGCTTAAACAAGCACTAGGGTAGTAGTCAACCTCACCGCTTAATAGGACATGGATATGAACCTGAAGCAAAAAACCGACCTGATGTGGAAGTGCCTGGCCGTAGCGATATTTTCAACCTGTACGATTACCGCCTGCAGCAACGACGGTAACGAGAGCCCGCCAGCGCTCAGTTACATGACAGCGACGGATTCAGCCTTATCTACCGCGCAACAGGTCAGTGCCGAACGCTATGTTAAAAATGGCATTTATCTGATGAAAAAATCGCAGGCAACGGCGGCGGAGGGCGTTGCCAATGATACTGCGGCGCCGGCCAGCTATTCGACCACCAATACCCAGATTGCCGGTGTAGATGAAGCCGACCGCATTGAATACAACGGTGACTATCTGTTTGTGGCGGATTTACCGGTATGGACCCCAAGCCACGGAGAGGTAAAAAAAGTGCGCATTCTGGCGCGCGAGAACGATTATTCTTTAACCGAAGCCGCGACAATCTCATTGCAGGAAAATCTCAACGTAGCGGGCATGTACCTGTATGAAGATATCCTGGGCGTGGTCAGTCACTCTTTCCAGTATTATGCTATGGCCGATATTCTGCTCGACTCAAGCCCCTGGCAGCAGCCAGAAAACGATACTTACATTGATATTTACGGCGTCGCCGAACCGACCAGCCCCAATACGGTGAGTAATATTCGTATTGATGGTGGTCTGATTAACTCACGACGCATCGACAACCATTTGTTTATTGCCACGCAGTTCGTGCCCAACCTGGAAGACTTACCGGATGCCGGCACCAGCAATCGCAGCCTGGTCAATCTATACAACGCAATTCTGGCGAAAAACAGTAGTGAGCTGGTTCCCAAAATCACCATTAACGGCCAAACCAGTGATCTTTATCAGTTAACTGACTGCTTGTTACCCCAGCGTGCCACCGAACAGAATGGTCATACGCAAATGGTCAGCGTGGTTAAAATTGATTTGGATAACCCGATGAATTTTTCCTCGCTGTGCTTGCTGACCGAAGCCCATGGCCTGTTCGCCTCGGCTGACCACTTGTACTTACATGCCCGTGGCGAAGAGAGCACCATTGTTCATAAAATCTCGCTGGGCAATGAAATCCGCTATCAGGCAACAGCCAGTGTGGTAGGCACCCTGGGCTGGCAAAGTTCAGCGCAGTTCAGACTGGCTGAGCGCGACGGCAAATTACTGGCTGTCACCACGGTGGGTGCCTGGTCCCAGGATCCCGAGCATATGCTGCATATCCTCGAGCAACAGGGCAGTGAACTGGTAGAAATTGCCACCTTACCGAACGAATCCCAACCCGCGCCCATTGGCAAGCCGGGTGAAGCCATTTATGCAGTGCGCTTTTTTGAAGACAGAGCCTTTATCGTCACCTTTGAACAGGTTGACCCCTTGTATGTGATTGACTTAACGGACCTGTACGCGCCAAGGGTTGCCGGCGAACTGGAGATACCCGGCTTTTCCAGCTACCTGCATCCCATGGAAAACGGGCTGTTACTTGGCGTTGGCCAACAGGTTAGAAATGATGCGATCCCCGTCAGCGGCAGTACCCCGCTGGAAACCCCCATTGAGGAGGGCATGAAGGTCAGTTTATTTGACGTACTCGACCCGGCCAATCCGGTGGTACTGGGTGAGTTTGTCTGGCCGGAGGCCTATACCCCGGTGGAATACGACCACCGTTCACTGTCGGTGCTGAAAACAGACTCCGGCTATCAGTTTGCGCTGCCCTCACAATCCTGGGGATTCGACGACTCCGGTTACTGGTTTACCCAAAACGCCTTGCAGACGCTGGAGGTCAATGAAGCAGACCGGACACTGAGTCATATCGATTCGATA
This sequence comes from Marisediminitalea oceani, assembly GCF_003731635.1. Lineage (GTDB taxonomy): Bacteria > Pseudomonadota > Gammaproteobacteria > Enterobacterales > Alteromonadaceae > Alteromonas > Alteromonas oceani. The sequence continues at coordinate 48,435 of NZ_RCUA01000068.1, forward strand.
TCACCGGCAACCGAGGACGACTATTACATTGGCAGCTATGAGGATCGCAGCGTGTTGCACAATGGCCATATCTATTACCTGCGCGGTAACCAGATCTATCACGCGCTATGGCAACCAGGCGCAACTGTTGACGGGCCTTACTGATAGCGATCAACGTTTACTTGTGCGAGGTCGGTAAAGTGCAAATTTCTGGCACTTTGCCGACCCTTTTTAACGGTAAACCGTTAGCCCTTACTGGTAAGGGACCACAGATTTTCAACGGCGGGGACTTTACCTTTTAAGCCACCTTCCAGCGCTTCACTGTGCAAAAGCGTTATTGTGCAGTACTTACTATAGTTTTGCTGGATCTCTTCACTGGGAATAGCAAAGGGCGGGCCGCCGATTAAAGACTGATCGTACTCGAACGTCACCAACAGCTGTTTTGCGCCGGGAGTGAGTGAGCACAAGCGCTGACTGTATTGCTTACGCATATCCTGGGGCAGGGCCACCAGCGCGGCGCGGTCGTAAACAACATCAATAGTGCCCAGTTGTTCGGGAGTAAGCGCAAAAAAGTCGCCACAGTACAAAGTAATATCCGGCGCCGTATAACGCATTAATTTGCCGCATTCTTCAATCACTGGCGTAACGCCCAGACTCTCAAAGTACTGGCTGACAGCCAGCTGACTTAGCTCCACGCCCACCACCTCGCAACCACGCTCAAGCATGAACGTCATATCGTTGGATTTACCACAAAGCGGTACAAATACGCGACATCCATCGCCAATACCAAATTCAGCGGCAAATTCTGCCAGCATCGGATGGATATCGCTCTGATGGAAGCCTATCTCACCTTTTTCCCACTTGTCATGCCAGAACGTATGCTCCATGACCACTCCTCATTAACCACAACCAAACTGCTTACAGCACAAGACACTAACGACTTTTAGTTATCCACCGCAAAAGGGCGGCGCTGCAAATAATCGCAGGCAACGTCCATTTTATACAGAATACGGGTAGCCTCAAGATTTAGCGCATCATGCATATGCATGCGTTGCTGTTCGTAGTCTTCACTCATGCTGTTAGTTGCGGCCTGTTCCCAGGTTGCGCGGTCGGGCCACTGCGCATAAGCAATCCAGCGCCCTTCTTCATCTTTATGTAAGCGTGAACCCAGGCTGCCATGCAACAGGTAAATGCCCTGAGTTACTTTCGGCCAGGCACACAGAAAATCGGCTTCTTTACCTGTTTTGGGAACAAACTCAAACATAACGATAAACATGGCTTCTCCTGTTTAGGCCGCGCTTGATGCTGCGAACTGCATCATCTTTCGCTTATTGCGACGTGCAGACCACATAGCCCACACGGCAACGGCGAGCAACGGCACATTAACCTGTAATGCTGCCACAGAAAATGCAGCAGTGCCAAAGCGCACCAGGTAAACCAGCCAGAATAAGGCAATCACTGATGCCAGCAGTTGCTTATACAGGGGCACAATTCGCGCTTCGTCATTAAGGCGTAAGGCCAGACCGGCAAGCACCGCCAGCGCCACCCAGAATACCAGGGTAGGTGAGACAGCCACCGCAAAATAGCTCAGTGCACTTACTACCAATGCCACTGGCGTGCCCCACACAAATGCCGGCCAGAGCAGATTAAGTGCGTCGCGGGTCTGGCGCTTCTTGAGCCAGATATTCATGCCGGTGGCAGACACCACAGTCAGCATCATGCCCAGCACAATGTAGAGTATCTTCACCGGCATGCCGATAAAGTCACCAAAATGGATTCGAAATACGGAATACAGGGTTTGCATGCCGCCGTCACCATCAGAATACCCGGCTTTACCCAGATAATTGCCGGCCGAGTCATAGCGGTAGTTCTCTGAGTAAATCAGGCGCTCAGGGGTTTTTACAAAAAACTCCAGAAACTGCTGCGGTGTATGTGGTTCGTGTACCGTAAAGAACAGCAAGTTGCCTTCGGTATTTACCCGCCCCTGCAGATCGCGCATGGCGGTACCGATATCGGGCGGGGCAATCTCCTGCACCAGCTCGGGCTCGGGCGTAAAAGCACGGTCGTAAACGGCCTGGGTATCGCCATCGTAGAACGCCTGGGCAATTAGGGTTACAAACACCCCGGCCAGGCCAAAATAGGCACCGGTGATTGCTATCATCAGATGAAACGGCGTGCCCCACACACTCAGGCGATTATGCATATCAATGTTTTCCTTCAGGCCGTCGCCGCCATACCGAAACTTAAAAGCGTCTTTGATGATTCTGGGATGCGCCATCAGGCCCGATACAATCAGTGCACACAACAAGGCGCCGCAGGCACTCACCAGGATCATGCCAAACGAATGGGGCAGGTGCAGGTACAAATGCAAATCCACCAGCATTCGCGACCAGGTGACATTTTCCTGCTCAATTAACGTGCCCTGCTCATCCACAAAATGGGCCCGGTGATCATCTTCCATCACCAGCCGCGGAATGCCAGTACCAGGGAACACAAAATAATAGTGATGGGTGTCATCACTGTATTGCTCAGTAAAGCTGGTATAGGCGCGCTCCACCTGTTCGACGGTGTATTCAGTTGTCTCCGGGATATTGGGTTGCTCCCAGCGCTCAAACTCTTTATGCAATACGGCAATGGTGCCCGATAAACAAATCAGGAACATCACCGCGCTAACAACCAGTCCCAGCCAGGTGTGAGACTGCAGCGAACGTTTTGCCAGACTGCCAGCAGAAACCGATTTAGCCATGCGCCCCTCCAAATAACCACAAGCCAGCCACAGCAGCTGCGCCTAAAGATAAAACAATGTGCAGCCACTTACGCGATGACAGCACATACCAGTAAGCCAAAAGGCCCCACAATACCGGCATCACCAGTACGCCAGTGGCCATTTGCTTGGGCTCAGATACAGGCAGCTGATACACCACAGCGATCATAATGAGCGCACAGATAAACATCTGCCCGGGTAAGACATACAGAATATGCCCGGTTTGCCGGGCAATCTGGCGCGGGGCAACCCGCCATTGATGCGCCGGTTTTACGCGCTCACGTGTTTGCCGTTGGGGGCTGGCCTCAACTGCGATAGCCGCCCACACAGTCAGCGCAGGCAAACACAAGCCAATGGTCAGGCCATATTCCACGCCAAGGACTAAATGCCAGCAATACACACTGCCGGCCACGGCTAACCAGCCCAACCAGGCATACACCGCTGAACTGTTGCGCCAGCCAAGGTATATACCACCGGCAGCTACGGTTGATCCAACCAAAGCCAGAAAACTTCCTAAAATCATAAACTTTACTTATTATTTTGAGCTGGTGCAGCGGTCAGCACGTTAGCGCCTGATGAACCGCCTCTACGCAGTTTGATTTTGTCAGGCAGAGGCCCGACCCTAAAACGCAAATAAGAATAATTTACATTTACAAAAAGATCAATCTGCACAAAGCGATCTGTTTCAGGCTTAGTGTCATATCAATCTGTAACGGAACAACACCATACAAGGAAATACTATGACATCCCCTTACGCTTCTAAAACCCGTTTTACTCAGCTGTTACTGGCTTATGTCACGATGCTGCTGGTGTTTGGCGTGCTCGATGGTGTGTGGCTGGGCGTGGTGGCAAATCAATGGTATTTCGGCAGTCTTTCCGGCTTGTTGCGCGACCCTTTTATCACCTGGCCATGGCTGGTGTTTTATATTGGCTATTGCGCGGCGGGTTTATATCTGGCGGTGCTCCCGGCCAGACAAAACCTGGCCAAAGCGTTTCTCAACGGTGCTGTAGTGGGTGCCGCGGCTTATGGTGCCTATAACCTCACCAATTATTCCATCGTCGCCGACTGGCCGTTACCCATCACCCTGATAGACTGGACCTGGGGCACTGTCGCTACCGCCTTAGTCAGCACTAGCGGCGCACTGGCTATAAAACTTAAGGATTAGCCGCAAGCAGGGTCCGTCACGCTATAACTGCCTGAAATCGTGATACACTATGCAGGTATTTCATTAAACAGGACACCCAATTCATGACTTGGATGCGTCAGGCTTTGCTTAACGTGTTTCGTCTACCGGTTAAGTGGCTGGTGAAAACCAACAGTATTCCTTCTGATGTTGAGAGTGAACTCGGCATCGATAAATCACGCCCCATTATTTATTTGCTGCCATCCGATTCGGTCACCGATCAGCTGGCACTGCAAATGTCCGCGCAAAAGATGGGTCTGCCTGATCCTGTTGAGCCGGTGACGCTGGCAAATAAAAGCTATCCGGGCAGCCTGTTCCTGCGGCGCACTGAAGCACTGCTTCGCAAGCGAAATCAAAACACGGATATCGAGCCGGTTTTTACCGACCTGTTTCATTTGCACCGCGATCACAGCGACCTCGATGTTCAGGTGGTGCCGGTATTTATCACCTGGGGCAGGACGCCAGGCAAAGGCAAACCGGGTCTGGCGGATTTACTCACCCTGTCAGCCGCGCCAAGTTGGTTACGCAAATTCTTTATCGTATTGTTTTTGGGTCGCGACACCTTTATCAGTTACAGCCAGGCGGTGTCATCACGGGCAATGGCCGATCAGCACAGTACAGATGAAAAGCTGGCTCACAAGCTTTCCCGCGTAGCAAGTACTCACTTTCACCGTAAGCGTCAGGCCATGACAGGCCCAACCCTGCTGGAACGGCAGGAGCTGAACAATGCGGTGCTCGGCTCCGAAATGGTCCGCAATGCCATTGGCGAAGAGATGCGTGCCAAAAAGCTCAGTGCCGACGAAGCACGCCAGGTTGCGGCAGGCTACCTGACTGAAATTGCCGCAGATTATCGGGAAGGGCTAATCCGCTTTGGTGATCGCCTGTTAACCCGTATCTGGAACAAAATTTATAACGGTATCAGTGTTGGTCACGCCAACCGTATTCGTGAACTGGCCAATAATGGTCACGAAATCATCTATGTACCCTGCCATCGCAGTCATATGGACTACCTCTTACTGACCTACGTGATCTACCATGAAGGCCTGGTCACACCGCATATCGCGGCAGGTATTAACCTTAACTTCTGGCCGGTAGGCGGTATTTTTCGGCGCGGTGGAGCGTTCTTCCTGCGCCGCAGCTTTGCCGGTAACAAGCTCTACACCGCCGTATTCCGCGAGTATCTGGAATTACTGTTTAAAAAAGGCTACGCGGTTAAGTATTACCCGGAAGGCGGCCGCAGCCGCACCGGACGCCTCATCCCGCCGAAAACCGGCATGCTGGCCATGACCATTCAGGCCGCGGTTAAAGGCGTCAACCGTCCAATCAGTCTGGTACCTGTGTACATTGGCTATGAAAACGTCATGGAAGTGAAGAGCTACCTGAGCGAGTTGAAGGGCGGCGCGAAAAAGAAAGAGTCCAACTGGCAGGTGTTTTCGGCCATTAAAAAACTCAAAAATTACGGTCATGGCTTTGTGAATTTTGGCGAGCCACTGTCGCTTAATCAATTTCTCGACAATAAAGCCCCCGACTGGCGTGACAGTCAGGCCTTAAACCCCGAGAAAAAACCCGCCTGGTTAACCCCCACGGTTAACGGCCTGGCTAATGAGTTAATGACCCGGGTAAATAGTGCGGCCGCCATTAATGGCATGGCGCTCACCGCGTTGTGCCTGCTGGCGTCAAAAACCCAGACCATGAGTAAAACGGAGCTGGCCCAGGCGATGCGCGATTATCTCGCCCTGTTTGAGCTGGCCCCGTACAGTGCTAATGCCACTCTACCCGAAGAGGATGCCGACGCACTGCTCGAACACACCTTGTCGTTAAAACGGTTACAGGTAAGCGAAGACAACTACGGCACGCTGATTAGCCCGATGCCGGATAACGCGGTGTTTTTAACCTACTACCGCAACAATATTATTCACCTGTTCGCCCTGCCGGGCCTTGTTATGACGGCCATTTTTGCCCATGGCAAACTGGAGAAAAACAACATTCTGCAGTTAATTGCGGCGCTTTATCCGCTGCTGCAGCGCGAGCTATTCCTGCACCTGTCGCAGGATGAAGCGCTGGCTTATACCGCGCAGCTGATTGATGCTTTCAAACAAACCGGCATGCTGCAGCAAAAAGGACGTTATCTGGCGTTGCCGGAAGCCGACAGCGAACAATTCCATTCAAGCTGGTTGCTGAGTCGCTGCATGCAGGAAACCCTGCAGCGTTACGCGGTAGTGCTGACCATTCTTAAACGCGACAAATTGATTAGCCGTAATGCCCTGGAACGGGAAAGTAAAACCGTGGCCGAGCGTTTATCCAAACTGTATGGCATGCACTCGCCAGAGTTTTACGATAAAAATGTGCTGTCCAGCTTTATCAGTGCGTTACGGGATAACCACTGGCTGGATGCGGGCGAAGACGGCAGTCTGAAGTATTCCGAGGAAGCTTCGGCCCTGCGTAAAGATATCATGGCGTTAGTCTGGCCGGAGATAGTTCAGCATTTACAGCAGGATATTCTTCAGGCCGATAGGGAAGCAGGTGCCGATGAAAAAGTTTGATATTGAGTTACTCAGTGAACTAAGAGCACGGGCTGAAGCCAGCCCGCGCCGCCGCGCACACCACAATGTGCATGACGACTATCAGCAGCCGGTACAGCGCCTGTTTGTAAGCATGCTGCCCGACTCTTATGTAAGACCCCATCGCCACAGCCAGGCGCATAAATGGGAATTCTTTATGGTGGTGGACGGTTGCCTGGAGCTGTTATTTTTTGATGATCACGGCGTGCTCACAGAGCGCCTTGCTCTGGGCCCGGGCAGTGATTGCCTGGGGGTGGAAATTCCTCCTAACACCTGGCATGCCACTGTGTGTCATCAGCCGGTTACTTTTGTTGAGGTTAAACAAGGGCCCTACGAAGTGACTGACGATAAAGACTTTGCCGACTGGGCGCCGGCTGAGGGCGACGACGCTGTTACGGCTTTTCTGGCCAGTATGAAAATACTGCGGCCGGGGAACGTCTTGAGCTGAGGTTAATCAGTTGAAGGAGAAGGCAATGCAATCCTGGATCAGCGTAATACTGCTCGGGCTAATGATAGCCATATCACCGGTTCAGGCCAGCGCGGCCGATTATCCTGGCATCATTCGCATCGCTGAACTGGACATTGACCCGCAGCACCTGGATGAATACCTGGCCCTGTTGACCGAGGAAGCCGAGGCTTCGGTACGGCTTGAACCTGGCGTCATCGCTATATTTCCTATGGTACAGGAACAAAACCCCAGCGCCGTGCGGATCCTGGAGATATACGCCAGTCAGCAGGCTTATGAGTCACACATTAAAACCGCCCATTTTTTAAAGTATAAAAAGGCCACGTTACACATGGTAAAAGCGTTGCGGCTGATTGATATGCAGGCCATCGATGCTCGCACCATGTCAATACTGTTTAGCAAAATGGCAACGCCACCGCCAATGTTAATGTGCCCAGCTCACGGCGATCAAGAAAATGCTCAGCCTTCAGGGCATCCAGCGTTTCCAGCACCAACGGCGAGTCAGTGGGTACTGCGCTGCCCAGCATATATCGCTCGTAATGACTGTATACCCAGTATACCTTGCCGGGTGTCATCAGTTTGTAGACCAGAAATGTGTCGCGCAGCTCGGTAGTGTCGTAACCTTTTACCTCGCGCTGCCCTACTGCATACCTGACTTCATATTCAGTTTTGTTAGACATATAAGTCCTTAAATCAATTCGTTGCTATCGGGCCAGGAACCCGCCATCGACGGCGAGTACAAGCCCATTAATGTAGTTACTGGCGGCGCTGGCCAAAAAGACGGCCGCACCCTGTAAGTCTGAGGTTTCGCCCCAGCGCGCGGCTGGGATACGTTTGAGAATTTCACTGCTGCGCTCAGGATCGTCCTGCAATGCTTGAGTGTTGTCGGTGCGGATATAACCCGGCGCGATAGCATTGACCTGCACATTGTGCTGCCCACACTCGTTGGCAAGAGCCTTGGTTAAACCCGCTACCGCATGCTTACTGGCGGTATACGCTGGCACCGTGATGCCACCGCTGTAGCTGAGCATAGACGCAATATTAATAATTTTGCCCTGCTGACGTGCCACCATGTCTTTTCCGATTTGCTGACACAAAATAAAAGTGGCATCGAGGTTTACCTGCAACGAGTGCTGCCACTGTTCCAGTGGAAACTCTACCGCCGGACTGCGATAAATAGTGCCGCCATTGTTCACCAGCACATTCACCTCGCCGTATACGCCTTTGGCTTTTTCAGCCAGCGCCTGCACGGCCGTAACGTCTGACAAATCAGCAAACAGTTCTGTGGCCTCACCACCTGCATCGGTAATTTTGCTGACGGTGTCTGCACAACCGCCTTCACGACTACTGGCACAAATGACTTTCGCACCGGCACCCGCAAACCCTGTAGCCAGCGCCTGACCAATGCCACGACTGGCACCGGTTACTAAAGCAACCTTGTTGGTTAATCCAAAATCAGGGGAGGTCATATACCCGTTCTCCTGTCAGCTAACGTTCGCAAATGAGCCTATAGTGTGGTTGGCAGGCCTGAATTGAAGCAAGTAATCCATGGCGAAAGCGCCAAATACCGCAGGTTTGTTTCACATGTGAAACTCATTGAAAGGAAGCGATTGTACCCGCCGGTGAAAGTGAAGAATTTAGCGTAGTGATAGCGAAGGAATTGCCCAATGGTGCTAACAAGCGGCCATCACAGCCGACGGGCATATTTACAAATCCCGGCAGCCTTCCAGTGCGCTGTTAGCCTGGCTTTGGTTAGATCAATCGCCGAGTAGTTTCTGACGAATGTCCATCCACGCTTTACCAATATGATTCAGGCCGCGCTGATCGCGACCAATGCCCCAGAAATAATCATATTGTGAGGTTTCAATAATCAATCTGTCTTCGGTTGCAAACAGTGCTTCGCGGACTTCGTCATACATTTGTACTTTGGTGTACAAAGCGCGTTTCATCAGGATCGGCGCAGTGACTTTAAAGTCCGCGATTTTGCCACGAAACCAGGCCTGACCATAGGCATTGGCTTTCTCACCGCTCGGCAGCGCAACCACTTTACTGGCATGCCGGGCGCTGCGTAAGGTTTTGGCCTGAACATAATGTTCGCAGGTCAGCCAGTTCTGCTCATCCAGAAAAATGGGATGTGCCGAACACGTAGAAAGTGGGTTTGCACTATCGAACCGGGAAAACTGATACGCTTTCTCAATAACCAGGTTAGCAGTGAACACAATAATTCCTCAGGCAAAATGTAATCGTCAGGCAGTATATAGCGTTCTGAAGCCGTTGTAATTTTGTAATGAGTATGACCTAGCTTGCCGACTGCGGTTGCGGCGTGCCCTCTGCATCATACTCAACGGGGGCAAAGTGATACCAGCCTGCGTAGCTGTATAGCAGGGTAATGCCGAGTACAAGCCAGTGGTACCACAAAAACGGCAGGTAATTCAGCGTGCTTACCCCTAGCGTAGTCGCCATAAAGATACCGCCGTCGGTCCAGGGGATCATAGGAGTAGTTACCGTACCGCCGGATTCAACGTTGCGCGAAAGTACCCGTTTATCAATGCCCATCTGTTCATAGTTACGGGATGTTATGGTGCTGGCGGTCATTATCGATACATAGGCCGCTCCGCCGAGCGCATTACCTAAAATACCGCTTAGCATAGTGGAAAGCCCCAGACGGCCGGTGGTGGTGGCCCAATTTTGCAGGGCATTACATACCGCCGTAAGTACACCAATAGATTCCATCAGTCCACCCAGCCCCAGCGCCAGAATAACCAGCAGGATCACCGATAACATCGATGTAATACCGCCCCGATTGAGCAGGATCTGCAGGAACTCTACATCGGTATCAATAAAGTTGCCGTTATACAGACTGTCGAAAGCGTTTACCAAAGAAGCCTGTTCAAACAGCATTGCCCAAATCACACCAAGCAATGCCCCCAGGCAGATAACCGGAAATGAGGGCAGGCGCATCATCAATAAACCAATGACAATCAGCGCCGGTAACAACATATACCAGCCAATAGTGTAATGAACGGCAATAGCATCCATTACCTGTTGAGCGGTACCAGTACCACCATCATGATCAAATCCCAGGCCGACCAGCAAAAATGCAATACAGGCAATGATGCAGGCAGGCACACTGACGTACAGCATGGATTTAATGTGCGCAATAAGGTTTACCTGACACATGGAGGCGGTCATCACCGTGGTATCAGAAAGCGGTGAAAGCTTATCGCCAACGTAAGCCCCCGAAATAGCAGCACCGGCCACCAGCGCTGGCGGTAAATCAAAGCCGGCACCAATGCCCATCATGGCTATGCCAGCAGTGCCAGCCGTACCGAACGAGGTACCGGTTGCCAGTGAGGTAATGGCACAAATAATAAACGCAGCTGGCAGAAACAGCGCCGGATCCATAACCGAAAGACCCAGGTAGATTATATTGGGAACAATTCCGCCCGCCATCCAGCTACCGATAAGAGCACCTACAGCGATCAAAATCATAATCGCATCCATGCCTTGAGTAACGCCTGCAATCACTCCTTTTTGCAAATGATGATAGTGATAGCCGAGATACTTGCCAAAGCCCATCACCACAAACCAACAGCCAATAAAGGCCAGTTGAATAGGCAGGCTAAGTTGGTGTACCGCCACAAAGATAATGGCCAGCAGCAGAAGGGTGAGAATGAGAATTTCGGTCAGAGAAGGCAATCGCGTTTTGTGCATGAAGATCCCGTGGCTGTGCTGCCGTAACGCCGCCATGGCGGTAGTTACTACGCCCTAAATATTATTCTGTATACTTTTTATCCCATATAAGATTATGAATGTAAAGGAGATCGTCGGGTGACTAGAAAAAAGTGGCGGGGGAAACTTCCCGCCATAGCTTAAAGGGCAAGCAAGGATTGGGATAACACAATTAAATCGTTAACAACTATCAGTCAGACTGATTAAGAAACGCCAGCACCTGTTGGTGGTTGTGCTGCTTGGCGGCCGATAATGCGACCTTTCTTTCGTGCGCCTGCAGCGCCATATCATTACCGGTATAGCGAAAGTATCTGAGCATGGCAACGTCACCCCGCCGGGCCGCATCCTGATAAAGTTGCGACCGGGTTTTACTGGTCATAGACACTGATAAGCACAGTGGAATGCAACACAGCGTGGCAGTGAGTAATAACGGTAACATCGCTGCCTCCTGTTATGCCTTAGGATTCTGTGCTGTTGTCACACTCTTGCACAGCTGATCGCCGTAATAGTTATCGCGAAAATTACAGTCCCGTTGAGATTGCTCAGCATTAGTGGTGGTTTTGCGGTTTAGCAGGTGATTAATAATTTGCTGCATCAGACTTTCCTCTCCGTTTTATCGATAAACAGAGTATGGCTGCCCGCATAAAAATATAAAATAATTAAAACTGATTAGTTTGATTTGTTTTTGTGATTATCAGGAGAGACGCTTCAACAATTCCTGATAGGCCTCTTTATCCTGGCTTTTCAGTTTAGACAGATCGGCCTCTATGCTGTCGACCAGCGTTTTACTTTTTAATTCTTCGATTTCCTTAGCCATTGCTCTGAGTGATTCCACCGCTTCTCCGGGTACGCCGTCGGCGATTTCCAGTACGGCATTGGTGAGCTTACCCAACTGCTTACCGTAGCTGGCCACTTTCGTGATCACTTGCTTTTCCAGCGCCGCATTTCCGGCGATATTGAATTCGTATTGGGGTGAAAACCAGCTCGTCACCGGCGAAATATCTTTTACGTCACCGCTTAACGGCATATTCCAGGCAAATGGGGGAAGGGCGAAAGGGTTAAACATGTCACACTCCTTATGAACACTAATTGACCTTAGTATAGAGTGGTTAGCGCAGCCTGACTATTTTTTAACCATAACTATTTCATCGAACAAAAAAATACCCGGCTGATACCGGGTACTTAAGATTGTCTCGGAGTTACTTTGGTTCTGATAAAAAGAACCGGTAAGCCGGATTGTCGGTCACATCCTGACAGGTATAGTTGAGCGCAGTAACGTGCTCATCGAAGGCTTCGCGGCTTTCTGGCGGAATATCAAACCCGGCCAGTACCAGACCTTCAGCCGCCCCATGGTTACGATAATGGAACAAGGTAATGTTCCAGCGTTCGCCCAGGGTGTTCAGGAAGTTAAGCAAAGCGCCCGGGTACTCAGGAAATTCAAAGCTGAATACCACTTCGTTAAGGATAGTGGGCGGACGACCACCCACCATATGGCGCACGTGCAGTTTAGCTAATTCGTTATCAGACAGATCGAAGCATTCGTAACCTTTGTCGCCCAGCTCTGCAGTGAGGGCTTCAAATTCGGCCTTGCCACCACGCAGTTTAATCCCCACAAAAATGTGCGCTTCGTTTTCCGATGCGTAGCGGTAATTAAATTCGGTAATGGTGCGCCCGCCCAGACATTCGCAAAATTGCTTGAACGCGCCCTGGCGTTCAGGGATTTTAACCGCGAATACCGCTTCTTTTTGCTCACCTAACTCACAACGTTCAGACACATAACGCAGGGTATGGAAATTGGTGTTTGAGCCACACAAAATACCACCCAGCTTTTTGCCCTGAATGTTGTTTTGTTTTACGTACTTGCGGATGGCCGCTACCGACATCGCACCGGCAGGCTCGGCAATCACCCGGGTATCGTCGAAAATGTCTTTAATGGCACCACAGATTTCGTCATTAGTGACCGTCATGATTTCATCGACGTACTGATCACACAGGCGGAAAGTCTCACTGCCCATCAGTTTAACCGCCACACCGTCGGCAAAAATGCCCACTGAACTTAAGCTGGTTGGCTCACCCGCTTGTTTCGCTGCCGCAAAACAGGCAGATTCTTCTGATTCCACCGCAATAATCTTAATCTCAGGCTTTAACTGCTTGAGGTATACCGAGATACCCGCCGCTAAACCACCGCCGCCCACGGCAATAAACAGAATATCCAGGTTGGGATTCTGCTCTAATAATTCGCGGGCGATGGTGCCCTGACCAGCAATCACGTCCGGCTCATCAAAAGGCGGGATCAGCGTGTAACCATGCTCCGCACTCAGCGCTCGCGCATGGGCACTGGCGGTGTCGAAGTTGGTGCCGTGCAGCACTACGTTTGCATGCTGACCGCCGAAACGGCGCACCGCTTCTATTTTAATGTCAGGCGTGGTTTCCGGCATCACGATAGTGGCCTTTATGCCTTTCATATTAGCGCTGTAAGCCACGCCCTGGGCGTGGTTACCGGCAGAAGCAGCAATTACGCCAGCCTCTAACTGCTCGGGCGACAGACTGGCGATGCGATTATAGGCACCGCGCAGTTTAAAAGACTTAACCGGTTGCTGGTCTTCACGCTTTAAGAAAACGTCGTTGCCCAGCTCAGCGGTTAAGCGCGATAACAATACCAAATCACTGTTAACCGCCACATCATAAACCGGCGCCAGCAGGATTTTTTTCAGGTATTCGTGATCGGTAACGGTCATAGATCTTCCAGTTTGGATGGGTCTCTTACTGCGCCTTTATCGGCACTGGTGGCCAGCATGGCGAAGGTTTTCAGCGACAGCGACACTTCACGCTGACGGTTAACCGGACGCCATGGACGTTCACTGGCCTCCATCGCGGCGCGACGGGCCTGTAATTCAGCATCGGTAATGGCAATATTAATTGCCCGGTTGGGGATATCGATCTCAATGGTATCGCCTTCCTGCACCAGACCAATACCACCGCCACTGGCGGCTTCCGGCGAACAGTGACCAATCGACAGACCAGAGGTACCCCCTGAGAAGCGGCCATCAGTGATCAGCGCGCAATCTTTACCTAATCCTTTAGACTTCAGATAGGAAGTTGGGTACAACATTTCCTGCATGCCCGGCCCGCCTTTCGGGCCTTCGTAGCGAATAATGACAGCATCACCGGCAACCACCTGATCGTTAAGGATAGCGGCTACGGCTTCGTCCTGGCTCTCATAAATACGCGCACGACCGGTAAATTTCAGGATGGATTCATCCACCCCGGCGGTTTTCACAATACAACCGTTCTCTGCCAGATTACCAAACAGTACGGCCAGACCACCTTCCTGACTGTAGGCGTGTTCCAGATCGCGTATACAACCCTTACTGCGGTCAGCGTCGGCCTCATCCCAACGACAGTCCTGGCTAAACGCTTTAGTGGTGCGAATACCAGCAGGGCCTGCCCGGTAGAAGGTGTTAGCATCGGCGTTGTCAGGATTAGTTATATCCCAGTCAGCAATGACGTCTTCAATGGGTTTGCCCAGCACGTGAGCACAATCACCATGCAGCAAGCCGCCTTTGTTTAATTCGTTGAGGATACCTAATACGCCGCCGGCGCGATGGACATCTTCCATGTGATACTGCGGCGTAGAAGGCGCCACCTTACACAGGTGCGGCACTTTGCGCGACAAGCGGTCGATATCGGCCATGGTAAAGGGTACGTCGCCTTCCATTGCCGCAGCCAGTAAATGCAGAATGGTATTGGTAGAACCGCCCATGGCAATATCCAGACTCATGGCATTTTCAAAGGCATTAAAATTGGCAATGTTACGCGGCAGCGCCGTGGCATCATCGTTTTTGTACCAACGCTCACACAGTTCAACCACCAGTTCACCGGCACGCTTGAACAAGCCTTCACGATCGGCGTGAGTGGCCAGCATTGAGCCATTACCCGGCAGTGATAAACCCAACGCTTCGGTTAAGCAGTTCATGGAGTTGGCAGTAAACATGCCTGAACAGGAACCACAAGTGGGGCAGGCAGAGCGCTCAATTTCGTTGGTGTCATCGTCCGACACTTTATCGTCGGCAGCAGCTACCATGGCATCGACCAAATCCAGTTTAATGATTTGATCGGATAACTTGGTTTTACCGGCTTCCATCGGGCCACCGGAAACAAATACCACCGGAATGTTCAGGCGCATAGACGCCATCAGCATTCCCGGGGTGATCTTGTCACAGTTAGAGATACACACAATGGCGTCGGCGCAGTGCGCGTTAACCATGTACTCTACTGAGTCGGCGATAATCTCACGGGACGGCAGGCTATACAGCATTCCGCTGTGACCCATAGCAATACCGTCGTCTACGGCGATGGTATTGAATTCTTTTGCCACACCACCCGCAGCCTCAACACTTCGCGCCACCAGCTGGCCCATGTCTTTTAAGTGAACGTGGCCTGGCACGAACTGGGTAAAGGAGTTGGCAATGGCAATAATTGGCTTACCAAAATCACCGTCTTTCATACCGGTGGCCCGCCATAAAGCGCGCGCTCCGGCCATGTTGCGTCCCTGTGTTGTGGTTGCAGATCTTAACTTAGGCATAAAAAACTCTCGTCCCGTCAGGGTATAACTTATTTATAAACCGGGGTTAACCAGTTCCATTTATCTTCGGTTTTGCCGTTAAACAAGCCGAAGAACATGTCTTGAATTTCTTTGGTAATTGGGCCGCGACCGCCCTTACCAACGGTAATACCGTCAACGCTGTTTACCGGCGTTACTTCGGCAGCGGTACCGCACATCAGGATTTCGTCGGCCAGATACATGGCTTCACGGGGAATGTTCTCTTCGCGGATTTCATAGCCCAGCTCTTTGGCCAGCGTCATAACCGTGTCGCGGGTAATACCCGGCAGGATGGCCGCCGTTTTAGGTGTGGTGCTGATAACGCCATCGCGGATAACGAAGATGTTTTCGCCAGCGCCTTCGCTGATGTAACCGTTACGGTCCAGCGCAATACCTTCGCCGTAGCCGTGGCGACGCGCTTCCATTGAGATAAGCTGTGAAGACAGGTAGTTACCACCGGCCTTCGCGCCAGTCGGCATAGTGTTAGCCGCCAGACGGTTCCATGAAGAAATACCAGCATTTACGCCGTTTCTCAGCGCTTCTTCACCCAAATAAGCGCCCCATTCAAAGGCCGCAATCGATACTTCTGCTTCAGCATCCAGAGGCACCTTAATGCCCATACCAATATCACCAAAGAACGCAATCGGACGAATGTAAGCGGATTTCAGATCGTTTTTAACGATGGTATCTATCAGCGCCTGATTCAATTCATCCATAGTGTAAGGGATGTTCATGCGATAGATTTTGGCCGAGTCGAACAAGCGACGGGTGTGTTCCTGTAAACGGAATACACAGGTACCCTGATCCGGTGTGTTGTAAGCACGCACTCCTTCAAAGACCGATGAACCGTAGTGAATAGCGTGAGTCATTACATGAACGGTAGCCTCTTTCCAGGGGATAATTTTACCGTTAAACCAGATATAATCAGCAAGTTGCTTAGCCATGACGTTTCCTTAAGAACAAGCGGGTTTCAGATAACCCGTAAAGAGTAGTCAGTTGCTAACTGACCACCATAATTAATACCGCGTCAAATGATACATGACGCGGGCTTGCGACCCAATGCACAGCGGCATTTTTCGCAGATAAACAGTGTAAACTCGTGCAATAAGGTGCGCACAAAGCGCTGTGGCACTCGCGGTGCAATTTGCACGGAATAATTAATACCGTTATTGCCAATAGTTTATTGGCTGACAATAACGAGATACAGACACAGATTCGGAAGTTTTTGGCTGGCTTTTGAAAGGATAATTAACGCCTGGCTGTAACGTTGTCCTTTCAGGGGCGTAGAAATACCACGGATCCCGGGGCCTGATCAAGGGCAGGGCATAAAAATTAACCTTTTGGCCGACCAAACCCGCCTTTCTTTCGACGAATCTGCACCAAGGCTCAGTTTTCTTAACTCCCCATCCTCACTACACTGCTCTGTAAAACGCCGGAACAGTGCAGAACATCATGGGAATGGGAATTGTATATACCCGCGGTGCCGCCGGGATCAGCGCACCAAAAGTAAAGGTGGAAGTGCACTTATCCAACGGTCTGCCTTCCTTTAAGTTAGTCGGCCTGGCCGAAACCGCCGTGCAAGAAGCCAAAGAACGCGTTCGCAGTGCTTTAATCAACAGCGGATTTGAATATCCGGCCCGGCGCATAACCGTAAACCTGGCCCCGGCTGATATTCCCAAAAGCGGTGGACGCTACGACTTAGCCATCGCGCTGGGGATCCTGATAGCCATGGGTCTAATAGAGCAGTCACCTGTTAATCATACCGAAGTTGCCGGAGAGCTAAGTTTAAACGGTGATATCCGGCCGGTACCCGGCTTGCTGCCAGTGGCTATGCGCTGTGCAGAAGATAACCATACCCTGGTGCTTCCGGCAGGTAACGAAGCGGAAATTCAATTGGTGGATAATCTGGAATATCTGCTGCCAGCCACACTGCTGAATACTTTCCTGCACTTCACGCGGCAACAACCTCTTCAACTTAAGCACACCCGCAACGAGGTGTCTCTGGCACCGCCGAGTCCGCGTTGGGATGACATCATCGGTCAGCAGCAGGCGAAACGAGCCCTGTGTATTGCCGCAGCGGGGTCACATAATCTATTAATGGTAGGGCCCGCAGGGACCGGAAAAAGCCTGCTCGCCAGCCGCCTGGTGAGTTTGTTACCGCAACTTGATCATCAACAGGCGCTGGCTACTGCCGCGCTCTATTCGGTTAAGGGTGAACAGCGTGACACCGAAGACTGGTTAACACCGCCGTTTCGGTCTCCTCATCATACCTCCTCTGCCATTGCCCTGACGGGCGGTGGTGCACATCCGCAGCCGGGCGAAGTGTCGCTGGCACATAATGGGGTATTGTTTTTAGATGAGCTGCCTGAGTTTGGTCGCCAGGCGCTCGATGTACTGCGCGAACCACTGGAGACCGGTGATATTTGCCTGTCCCGCGCTTCTGGTCAGGCAAAGTATCCCGCCCGATTTCAATTATTGGCGGCAATGAACCCGAGCCCGACCGGCGATATAGATGACGGCCGCAGCACCACTCAACAAATTCAGCGCTATTTAAGCAAGCTCTCCGGCCCGTTACTCGACCGTATTGATATTCAAATAGAAGTGCGTCGGCCGGGCTCCTACGCGTTTGCACCACCTGTGTCGGGAGAGGATTCTGCGGTAACGGCCAGACAACGGGTTATGGCGGCTCACCAAATTCAGCAGCAGCGTCAGGGCAAGAGTAATGCTGCACTAAGTGTGGCAGAGCTCAGTACCTATTGCGCCATGCCGGCGGAAACAGAGGATTTTTTGCAGCGCGCGGCCACCAAATTAAAGCTGTCCATGCGGGTATTTCATCGCACTATTAAGGTCGCCCGAACAATTGCAGACCTTGAGAGCCAGTCGCAGATTAACACCGACCACATTGGCGAGGCATTAGGTTACCGGGCGCTGGACAATTTAATTCGTCAGTTTAACTCAAGCTGAAACAGCGCATTAATTAATGGCTCATGACGGCGTTCCTGTAAACAAGCCAGGCCTAACTCATAAGAGCCGATATCGTCTACCTGGATACGGGTAACGCTGGATGACATGCTGGAGTGATCGAGCACCACCTGCGGCACAAAGCCGATCCCACAACCTAACGCCACCATAGACACAATGGCTTCATTCCCCCCTACCGAGGCATACACATTAGGCCGGATGCCGTGTTCGGCAAACCAATGATAAACAATTCGGCGGCTTGGCCCCTGTTCGGGCAGTATCACCTGATTAACCCGCCAGTCTACCTGCGCTAACTGGGTTAAACGCCTTTCACGGGGAGCAATTAGAACCAGCGGTACAAAGTCTAATCCGGAAAAACACAGGTCGGTTGGAAACTCCGGAGAGTGAATAGCAATAGCCACATCCGATTTTTTATGCTTTACATGTTCAATTGCCAGCCCCGGATCGCCGGTTACCAAGCGGATATCTACGCCGGGGTAACGCTGGCGAAAACGAGAGAGTACAGATGGCAGGTGGCTCTGGCTGGCTGTTACAGAACAATACAGGCTCAATTCACCCTGCAGGGCCTTGCCATCATCGCGTAGCTCTTGCCTGACCTGCTGCCATTCACCAAGCACTTGTTCACTAAAATTCAACAACTTATGACCACCATGGGTGAGCGCCACTGAGCGATTATCCCGTTTAAATAACACGCATCCACACTCTTCTTCGAGGCGCTGGATCACCCGGCTTAAGGTGGACGGCGACACAAACATAGCATCGGCCGTGTCACCAAAATGTAAGCTTTTTGCGAGATGATTAAATAGCTGTAGACTGCGAAAATCCATGGTGATTTCACTTTTTGCAACACTGTTTTGCAAATATATCATTTTTCAAAACGAAAGGGGTAGCGTATCTTTGCTACAAGTCGTCAATGACGAGGTCATCCCAGCTGAGTGAAGCAAAGGGATAACGACAAAAGAAGTTCGGAATTATTTTTTTTATGGCTAATTATTTCAACACTCTGTCTCTACGCCAGCAACTGGACCAGTTAGGTCGTTGTCGCTTTATGAATCGCGACGAATTTGCTGATGGTTGTGAGTTTCTTAAAGGTAAAAAGATTGTCATCGTTGGCTGCGGTGCACAAGGCCTGAACCAGGGACTCAACATGCGTGATTCAGGGCTGGACGTTGCCTATGCGCTGCGTCAGGCTGCGATTGATGAGAAACGTGACTCATTCCAACGCGCCTCTAACAACGGTTTTAAAGTAGGTACCTATCAGGATCTGATCCCAACTGCGGATGTGGTTTACAACCTGACTCCTGATAAGCAGCACGCCAGTGTAGTAGAAGCGGTTATGCCTTTAATGAAAGAAGGTGCAACCTTAGGTTACTCACACGGCTTCAACATTGTTGAAGAAGGTCAGCAAATTCGTAGCGACATCACTGTTGTTATGTGTGCGCCTAAGTGCCCGGGTACAGAAGTACGTGAAGAATATAAGCGTGGCTTTGGTGTTCCAACACTGATTGCGGTTCACCCGGAGAACGATCCGAAAGGTGAAGGCTGGCCAATCGCCAAAGCACTGGCAAGCGCCACTGGTGGTGACCGTGCAGGTGTTCTGGAGTCGTCTTTTGTTGCAGAAGTTAAGTCTGACCTGATGGGTGAGCAAACTATCCTGTGCGGTATGCAACAAACTGCTGCGATTCTGGCCTACGAAAAAATGACTGCTGACGGCATTGATGCCGGCTATGCGGCAGCCTTAATCCAGTATGGTTTAGAAGCCATTACTGAAGCGCTGAAAATCGGCGGCGTAACCAACATGATGGATCGCCTGTCTAACCCAGCGAAATTAAAAGCTTATGATTTGTCAGAAGAACTGACGACTCTGATGCGCCCACTGTTTGAAAAACACCAGGACGACATCATCAGCGGCGAATTCTCCCGCACCATGATGGCTGACTGGGCAAACAATGACGCAAACCTGTTAGGATGGCGTGAAGAAACCGGCCAGTCTGGTTTTGAAAATGCCCCGGTTTACGACGGCGAAATCTCAGAGCAGGAATTCTTCGACAACGGTATTCTGCTGGTAGCAATGATTAAAGCCGGTGTAGAGATGGCCTTCGACGTAATGGTTGAAGCAGGCATCCTGCCAGAGTCGGCTTACTACGAATCACTGCACGAAACACCACTGATTTCGAACACTATTTCGCGTAAGCGTCTGTACGAAATGAACGTGGTTATTTCTGACACTGCAGAGTACGGTAACTATTTATTTGCGAACGCAGCAGTACCATTACTGCGCGAGAAGTTCATGCCTAACATCGATACTTCGGTTATCGGTAAAGGTCTGAACGTAGCGTCTAACCAGGTAGACAACAAGCGTCTTACCGAAGTTAACGAAGCGATTCGCAACACTGGCGTTGAAGCCATTGGTAAAGAATTACGCGGTTACATGACGGACATGAAAGCCATCATCGAAGCGTAGACAGTTTCTGTCGTTAGGTGCTTAACCAAGCCCTTTTGCCCGACCAATTTGGTCGGGCTTTTTTATGCCCGTAAGAAAGCATACGTCATCCATAGCCCCTCAGCTTTACTGGTTTTACTGCTCAGGGCTGGCTTTTGAAAATGTGTTACCAACTGCATACAGATCGCTTTGTACAAATTAGCATCATGATCCTAAGCTGTTGATAATCCATTACATAATAGTTGGCACAATGATTGTAGTAACCACTGGTTATCTGAAAAAAGCAATCATAATAATTAATGTCATCCTGAGGGGAGAATTTCATGCAGTCAGGCATTTCCAGGTTTACGCAAATTGGCGACTGGATCTTTGAAGTAAAAATGGTCAGAGCTCTGCGAGTCGAAAATTACGGTGAGCCCTATGATGCAGTGGCAACACTGACCGCTAACGGGGAAAGCATGTATATCGATACGCAGCTCACCCGCCAGCACAATGAATTAAGTCGGGAAGACTGTATGGCATTTTACGAATTTGCCAAACAGCTGGAAATGAAACAGCTGCAATACGACAAATTACGTAATGGTGAACGCCATTCACGGAATGTAGAAATCGTTGAAAACCAACGCCCGCGGGCAGTGGTTCAGTTGGTTAATGGCAATCGCTTTCGCTAAGAAAGCGATTCTGCCGGTTTATCCGGCCTTTGCAGACTCATTCGGATAATAATCAAGGCCAGGGTAAAGAACACCAGAAAGCCTGCGCCAATAGGGAACAGGTCTACCGTGAGATAAGAATCCACAGTGGTGGCAACCAGCACGGCAATAATACTCGATAGTGAGCCAATAATGGCTGCGCCCAGCCCTGCCATATCGCCTAACGGGTGCATAGCCATGGCATTGAGATTACCAAATAACAAACCCACAAAGAAAAAGCCGATAAACAATGAGCCGATGGTCACCACCAGTGGCGGCAGGCCATCAAACACTTCGATGATGCCCAGAAAGATAACCGCAAACACCACTGACCCAATCAGCGCCACCTGAGTAACCCGGTACATCCCCAGCCGCATCACAATTTTACTGTTGATGAAAGACGCCAGGCCAATTGAAAATGCCAGGGTAGCGAAGATATAGGAGAACATTTCGCCCACGCCATAGAAGCCCTGAAAGATGGTCTGCGACGCGCTCAAATAGGCAAGAAAGCCTCCAAACACACAACCCATGGCCAGCGTAGGTCCAATCACTGGTTTATGGGTAACGATAAACAGCGACGAGCGGAAAAACTGCGCCCATGAAAACGGTTTACGACGACTGGCCGGTAAGGTTTCCGGCTGCCGGATCCAGAACCAGGTACCGGTAAACACGGCCACCAGCAGAAACAGGGTAAAAATATGAAACCAGGAAGCAATATTCAGCACCCACTGACCCACCATGGGAGCCAGCATTGGGACCAGAATAAACACCATCATAATAAACGACATGACCCGGGCCATAGCCTCACCGGCAAACTGGTCGCGGATCACGGCGGTGGAGGCTATGCGCGGCCCTGATACCCCAAAGGCCTGAATGACCCGGCCAATAAGCATAGTTTGCATATTATCAGCCAACATACACACCACGGTGCCAACCGCAAATATGGTTAAGCCCAGAATGATTGCTTCACGTCGACCACGGGTGTCACAGTAGGGGCCAAAAAACAATTGCCCCACCGCCATACCGGCAAAAAACAGCGACACGATAAGGTGGCTTTCATGGATATCCTGCGCGCCCATCGCCGCACCGATGGTGTCTAAAGCAGGCAGCATTGCATCAATACTGAGCGCCACCAAAGACGTCATCAGCGCCATCAGTGCAATAAATTCGGGAAGTCCCAATGCGGGTTTAACATTGGTTGTTTGTTGTGACATTAGCTATAGGTTACCTGCAAAGCCGGTCGGGCCGGGGCATCCGGAAGACGCCAGTAAAAGTGGCAGTAGTATACCCGAATGCGTTTTTCAGTGGGTAAAAACTCCGCTGAATGTGGCTGAGAAAATCGATGAGTAACTTTGCTACGCCGGTCAGTTTTGCTCAGGATATCGCCATCTATAGTTAACACGCTGATTTAAAGAACTTTATACTTTTGATAAAAACTCTGCCTAAACCGTTTTACTTAGCGGAAGTTAATGGTAGTTTTACAAAAAAATAATGACAGGGATGTGTCGATGTATTTTGCCCAATGCAAAAAGACCGTTTTTACCTTTGCTTTATACCTCTTATTCGTTCAGGGTTGTGCCGTCGATAAGCGTACCGAAGACTATAAACCCATAGTCAACGTCACCGCAATGTTACCTTCCCATGCGAGTGAGTTACCAGACAAGCAACCGTTACAAAACCAGTTACTCAAGCGGAATCTGGTAGTTGATGATAGCGGCGAAGTTTTACCTATCAATGGCCGCGCCTGTGATACCGACCTCTATTACCGGATTTCACAACTCCCCCTGGCAACCGCTATTGGGCGCCACCGCGATCTTTATACCGGTTTTTATCTTGAACTGGCGCCGGTCACAGACACCTGGCAGGTAGTCTTAACGGATAATCAGTTTGCAGAGTATCAGACCACCGGCATTTCCCTGAGCACGCTTACCGTGACTTTAGGCAGTCAGCTTTCATCAGCGGATAAATTTATTATCCGGCCACAGCCGGATTTACCACTTGCCCGATATCAGGCCCTTAAAGCGTCATTGGAACGCAGTTTCCCTGAGTATCGAAAGCAATGGATACTGACCCACAGCCAGGCCAGGAAGTTGGGCCTTAACCCTGGCGATTACTATGCAACCGTTCGCGGGGCCGCGTCACCCTATTTGGCTGAAACCCTGATGACTACTAAGGCTCGCCACCGCTTGGTAGTAAAAAGTTCGCCATCAGGCACCCCGGCAACCGTTGCAACCGTAGTTGATAGCCAAACGCTGGCAGCCTGCCAGGAGGCTTCATCTGTTGTCAAAAAGGTAGATAAGCAACCGCTCAAGGCACAATATTCGCCGCTTTCTGTGGTAGCGGTCTTACCCGCTAACGCCGACTTTAATCAACTCGAACGGCAGGCAACTTTGCTTCCCAAAAACCAGTATCTGACCTTCGACGGTGATATTATGGCTTATGACGAGTATTTCGCCGAGCCGCAACAACAAGGATGCGCCAAACAAAACCTTACGATAAAGGAACAACAGCTCTGTAAACAGCGCATTCAGGATGGCAATAAAAAACACCTCCGCCGCAAAGTCATAATGTCGATACCTACCACGAATAAGGACTCAAAATGAAGGCGGCTTTTTCACATGTGAAAATTTTAGTTCTGCTGGGCCTGTTTGCCTTATATGTCTGTCTGGAATTGGCGCTGAATGTATTGCTTATCGACATGTACGCCAACTCCTTTGAACTGGTGCTCGGTGACTATAAGCTTTCAGCAGAACGGTTGGAGTTATTCGGCCGCACGCTGTCAGGTTTCGGTCTGGCCCTGTCCTGCGTAGCATTTTTCCCTTTCCATACTATTCCGGCGCTGACTTCTGCCAAGCTGATTAAAGAGGGCGAGGCCCCCCAGCCTCATCATCTTAACCCGCTCGCGAAATGGTGTGTCCGACCACTCAGCCTGCTGCTGCTATGGCTGATTTTCGTGCCGGGACTGCGCTTAGCGGTGGATATAAAAGTCGACCAAACGACCAACGAGCAAAAGCTCAGTGCCGTCAGGGCGGTGGTCTACAAGGAAGCGTATTTAGCTCAGGCGGTGAGTATTGAGAATTTCCCGGAATTTGATGAAATTGTATCAGACCCCAAGCGCCGCGATCTCATGGTTGCTCTGATCCCGTCACTGGCGTTTTTCTCCAATGGGTTCGACCAGTTAATTGCCAACAATCTGAGTGACGTCGCCAATAACTTTATGCTTAATCGTCAGGAAGACGATTTTATTCAGAACGCCATTCCTCTCACGCGAGAGTTCGATGCCACCTATGAAACAGAATGGCAGCGCTACCAAACCGCCACCGCGGCATACGAAGTTGCTTACCAGAAAGAAAACGATCACTACGCGCGCGAGCAGGAGCGAGTAGCGGTGCTCAAGGAGGGCAACGACTTTGTTAACCGTGTATGGCAACGTTACGCTGAAGAATTAAACAAGGCGAGCTCTTACCGTGAAGAGTACGCGGCTAACGAGACTATCCGCGGCCAGTTTCGGTCAGTCAGAGACAAAGCCATGAAAAGTAGCTGTCGCTCAGCCTGTGAAAAAAGCTACCGGGAGGCCTTTGCTCAGTATCTCAACGAACTTAAATTCGAGGATGGCGAGGGATTTGGGATTTACCTCACCGAAGAAGACGTTATCCTCAATAAAATTTTTAAATCCAAAACGACGCTGGAAATGATGTTTAGCCGGGGGCGCAAAAACTACCTGGCCAGGTCTTATGGTATTCCCGAAGAAATGCTCTATGAGGAATACCTGACCTCCGGCATCGCCCAGGATCATTTGCGCCAGTATCTGGTTGATACCAAAGAACTGGCTTTACCTGACAACTGGCAGGTCGACGATATGCAGGCGCTTATCGATGCCATCGCCAGCAAATATGAAGGGCTGGCGGCCCGGGAATGGCAACGCTATCTGGAAAGCTCTGAACTGGACTTTGCCGAGCCTGGCCTTACTCGCCTGCAGTTTGCCACGCATCCAAAAATCACCCAGTTGGCGCAGCAAAAACTGGGGCGCTATTATCTCGCCAGTTTTACGCCGGGCATCTCTGAAAGTCGTTATAAAACCCTGTGGCTGGACAGTCAGGACAACCTGTCGTTTATCCGGATGATTACCTCCACCGCCGCCACAACGGCTTTTTCATCGGGTGGCAGTATGTTTGAGCTGGGTCGCGATGCCGTAAAACTGGCAGTCATCCCGCCATTGAGTATTTTTGCCAGCCTGGTCGCGGTGATTATGCTGTTTATCAAAATCTCCCGCTACCTGGCGTTCAAAAAACCCGGATATATGCTCCTCGTTCTGGTAGCAGCGATAGGCGGGCTGGGTATCCCGACTTATAACGCCCTGATGCAAGACAACGCCTACCATGAAATGACCACCCGCTTTGCCCGGCAGGTAAGTCAGGAAAATCAGCACGATCAGGCCTTCACTACGCTGTTCGGCTATTTTCTGGATATTGAGAGTGGCCTGTACGAACGCTATCAGAACCTGAAACTGGTCAGGCAGGTGAGAAATCAGATATTTATTGCGCCACCAGAGCAAAACAGCGAAGACGTTACGCACACGCCTGGGCCGTTGCGCCATCTGGATAACCGGCTGTATCCGCTTTTGGCCTGGGTTGCCTCATTGCAGCTCGATCAGGATGTAGTTAAGCCATTCGACGCCAACATCACTGTGTTAAAACAGGATTTAAACGTAGGGGCTTACCTTGGTTTGTATTTGAACAAAAACACGGTAACAGGCGTGGAAATGCCCAATTTCATGAACGACACCGACCTTGGATTACTCGCCGAGCAAAAATATTTTTATCAGCCAGAATGGCACAAGATGGCCTACGAATTTGTTAACAATGCAGATGATCATGAGTACTGGTTAAGTCTGGCTCAGGGTGAACTGGGTAAAGAATCGCTAATCGACAACCTGGAACGGCGGATGTCAGTTTACCTTAACCAGAAGCCGCATCTGGTTGAGCTGTTAAATCAACTCAAAGGCCAGGGTGTTAGCAATTTGATTCTGGTTAAACTTAACGAGCAGTCCCACTATCGCTGCTTTGTGTTGCCCGCTATCGACGCCAACATGATTTATCAGTCGGTGCGGTCGAGTTTTACTGATTTTCAGGAGTTGGCTGACTGTAAGGTGTCTATTTAAATGAACAAACTACTCATCAAAGCGAAATCAATGGTGCTGGAAATGCTGCCGACGATAATTTTAATGATCGGTGTAGTGGCGTTAACCCATTACCTGAATACCGAGCAACAACAGGCACTCACTGACGTATTACGCCAATTTGAATTACTCAAACTAAAAGCCTCAATGGCCATGGGATAACCTGATGCAAGAGTCTAAAAAGCCTAACTATATTAATATATTCAAAGAGATACTCGCACCTGCAGCGGTCCTGTACACCATGTTTGTGGTTTACACAGCACATGAGAAAAACATGGAAAACACGCAAAAAATCAATGCGATGTTAGTAAAGTACGAACAAACACTCGATGCCGCTATAGCCGGTGATGAAAAGACCCTTGCGCGGTTTAAGCAGAATATGAATAAGGTACTCGACGGCATGTCAGCCGAAGAACGGGAGATCATGAAAGGCCTGCTGGAGTTAAATCGCCAGGGCAATTAACCAAAGCACTGCCCCATTGCAGGTGAATGGGGCAGTGATTGTTAATTAACAGTCTTTATCTTCCAGGTCCATTTTCTCTTTTGCGTCTTCGCAGGCATCTTCCAGCGCGTCACCCGCATCATCAGCCATATCTTCAGCTTTATCGGCGGCATCTTCGGCCATGTCTTTGGCTTTGTCGGCAGCCTCTGAAGCCGATTCTTTAGCATCTTCCATGGCCTGACTGGCAGCATTTTTAAAATTGCTTAATGAGTCTTCAGCCTGTTCTTTCTTTTCTTCACTACAAGCGGTTAATACCAGCGAAAATAAGCCAATAAAAACCAGAGTCAGAATATGTTTAGTTGTTTTCATGTTGCGCGCCCTTTTTTAATGATGTCTGAACAATAATGCTTTAACGACTTTGCTTAAAAATACCACATAAATACCGGCAATCATGATGAATTTACCCAGACGATTCATCAGGCGCGATGCGCCCTGAAATTTGATAACCGTTGCCAGTAGGGTGAGTCCCAGTAAGATGACAATAATCATTAGCCATTCCTTTTTAAATACTGCACCGCTTCAGCGGCTTAACAACATGGTATAGCGAATACCTTGCCAGTTTTTAAATGGCTATATTTAACAATAAGTTAGCATTTTAGGGATAAGAGCAGAGAGGGATGGCCTGGTAAAAGTGTCTGCTCAAACAGACACCTTTACACAGTTTTCAGAGCCTGAAGAATCAGGCCTTTTGTTGGTCGGGGTGCAGAGATTTACCCAGAATATGGTTATCCCTGTCGATAACGGTTGAGGCCCTGCCCACTATCAGTGGATCCGGCGCTTTGGCAATACGGCGGTCTTTGTTCGGGTAAGGCATGGCATGCAGAAAATACTGCATACAATTAAGTCTGGCGCGCTTTTTATCGTCTGACTTAATCACCATCCAGGGCGCGTCGTTGGTGTCGGTGTAGAAGAACATCGCTTCTTTTGCCTCGGTGTAGTCATCCCACTTTTCCTGCGCCAGCTTATCAATGGGGCTTAACTTCCATTGCTTGAGCGGATCGGTTTCCCGTTTCTGGAAACGGCGGGTTTGCTCTTCCTGAGTAACCGAAAACCAGAATTTGAAAACGCGAATTCCACTGTTTACCAGCATGCGCTCCAGCTCCGGGGTCTGGCGCATAAACTCCAGGTATTCATTGGGCTCACAAAAACCCATCACCCGTTCTACGCCGGCGCGGTTGTACCAGGAGCGGTCGAACAAGACTATTTCGCCTGCGGTGGGCAGGTGCTTAATGTAGCGCTGAAAATACCATTGACCTTTTTCTTCTTCCGACGGTTTTTCCAGTGCCACTACTCTGGCACCACGAGGATTCAGATGTTCCATAAAGCGCTTGATGGTGCCGCCTTTACCTGCCGCATCGCGTCCTTCAAACAACATGACCACCCGCTCGCCACTCTCTTTAACCCATTTCTGGACCTTGAGCAGCTCCACTTGCAGCTGATGCTTATGCTGTTCGTAAAACTGACGCGTTACTTTGCGCTTGTAAGGGTATTCGCCGGAACGGAAAGACTCAGCAATATACTGCTCGTCGTGGCGCATTTCTGCCAGTGAATGCGGATGCTCGTGGGCGTCTTCTGGGGTAGGTACAGCGGTAAGTTTTTGGCTATCGGTCACGTTCAATTCTCCTTCGTTACGGAGTTATTGTACGCCGATTAGCCACAACAAGGGGGCTAATCCCCGCTTAATCCAAGCTCGGCTGATCTGGATCAACCGGTGAATTCAGCACCAGTCCGGGCGCTCATAACGCAGCTCACCCGGACATAGTATTACCGTCTGTTAGTTACAGGTATTCGGCGAGGAATTTATCCATTTCTTTGAAGAGCTTAATCCTGTTCGACTGGATCTCCAGGTGATGGTTACCCAGAGGCAGCTCAACATAGCGGTATTCCTTGTCTTCATCATCAAGCTCATCGGCCATCAGGCGACTCTGCTCCACGTGGACCACCCGGTCTTCTTCACCGTGGACCAGCAAAATAGGTGTTTTGATATTTTCCACATAGTTAATGGGTGAGCGTCTGTCACGATCATCACCGTCTTCACCGATCTGCTTTTTAACTAACTTAGAACCTAAAAAGCCTCGTGCGCGCCGAACGATGCGATCCAAATCACTCACCCCGGCAAAGCTCACCGCACACTTATACACTTCAGGGCTTTTTACGGTTGCAGCTAACGCGGCAAACCCGCCGTAACTCGCGCCTACAATACAAATTTTGTTTTTATCGGCATAACCCTGATCAATCATCCATTGGGTGCCGTCCACCACATCATCCTGCATGGCCATGCCCCAGTTTTGCATTTGTGATTCACCAAACGAGTAACCATAGCCGGAAGAACCGCGGAAGTTAGGTCGCAACACCGCATAACCACGAGTGGTAAAGTAAGCTGTCCAGTAATCAAAACCGCTGTATTCACGAACACCCGGCCCACCATGAGGAAAGATTACCGTTGGATAGGGCGCTTCGCCGATTTTTGGTAACGTTAGGTAGCCTTCAATCTCTGTTTTATCACGGGCCGTGAACGTAATCCGCTCGTGTTCACTCAGCGCTTCGGTATTGATATCCGGGTATTGAGCAAATAGAAGGTCAATCGTCACCTCTTTGCGATTACCAATGTAGTAGCGGCCAGGTTGCGTATCGCTCTCGGAATAAAGCAGGTAGATTTGTTCGTCCTGGCTAAACGCCCTTAACGAGTTGTGACTATCCTTGAATAATTTATCGAGTCCTTTCTGCAGCGGCGCATAACGATCGTTCCAATAAAAGCGGCCGCCTGGCGCCTGTGGGTGATAAACACCAATGGCATCATTCGTAGCCGGGGAGTAGATGAGGCCGCCATCCACATCATAGTTTTCATCAGAGAATACCAGCGTTTCTTCGCGAGTGGTTAAATCAAGTTTATATAACGCCTTGTATTCACCCAGGTATTTTTTGACATACAGAATATTCGGATCGGCGGCAAAGCCCGAAATGTAAACCGGTTTATCATTTGATACGTTGTAGGCATACAGCTCTTCGTAGTTATCATCCTCGTCACGAAGGAAAATCTCGCGGTCGCCGGTTTCATAATTCAGTGAAATACCAATTCGCACATTCCCCTGACGATCGGTTACCCAGTCGCGAATACGTTTTTTGCCTTTAATTAACCGATTGATCGAACGGTTCTTTAGATTGACCTTAAAAACCGATTTTTCAAAAGGCCGGGAAATATCAATTGCCATCAGAATATGATCCGGGTCGTCCGGCAGGTAATCAATTACATCATCCTGAAACTGCGGCACATAACCTACATCGTTCTGATAACGTTGAATATGCCGCCAGTCGATAACCATTTCAGGGTCGCCCCCTTGCTGATTATATTTCATCAGATACAAACGGGTGCGGAAAAACTTTTTGCCTGCCCGGCTTACTTCGTAACGTGCGCTGACTAACAGATCTTCATTATTTGCCCAGCGATACCAGTTAATTTTAACTTTCTTGTTATCAGCTTTAAGCAGGTAGAACGCATCTCCGGTTGAAAGGTCCAGCGTCATCAATACAGCCAGATCGCCGTCGGCAGAATTTCGCTCCATAGCGAAACGCTGTCCGTCTGGTGACATCGATACGCCATAAAACTGCGGCAGACGGCTAAAAACTTCGACAGGTTGCGGTTCTGCGGCCTGAGCAGCAGGCAGCAGTACAACCCAACTGAACAGCAGCACTGCCAGTGGTTTTATCAGGCAAGACATACAACGTTCCTTGTTTATTTATAATAAAATTTTGTGCTTAATATAAACGAATCGGGATACCTGTCGCAACAAACGGGAAATTAGCTAAAAACGCTGTAGCGAAACCGCTTAAGGCGTTACACTTTTGGCGTAGATTCTGCTTTAAGAATTGACCCTTTTGTTTGTATGCAGTGCAAGGAGCACACAGTCCGTTAATGTCTGCTGGTATGTTTTTCTCTTTTCGTCGCGCTTTGCTGGCGCTGACCTCCCTGTTGCTCTTAACCTGCTATCCTACGTGGGCTCTGGACTATGAACTAAAAGGCGTGGAGCGCAGTGAACTGGAAGACAACATAGAACTGCACCTGGCGCAGGTGAAACTGGCCAACAACACGCTTGATGAACCCACCGAAGAACGCATTATCCGCTCTGTAAAAACTGCCCTGCAGCCTTTCGGTTTTTACAATGCTGAAGTCACTCTCTATTTTGAGGACGAAGAGCTTGTTATCGACGTTACTCCTGGTACACCGCTTAAGGTAAGTAACGTTACCCGCGAAATCATTGGTGACGGGCGCAATGATGATGCTTTTCGGCAACGGTATAATGCCTTCCCGCTCAAACAGGGCGACGTGTTACATCAACCCACCTACGAAAAGTTTAAGTCAGAGATGTTTAACTATGCACTATCAAACGGCTATTTTGACTTTTACTGGCAGGCCACCCGGCTTGACCTGGTACGCGAAGAGAACGAAGCCAATATTCTGCTTATTGCACAAAGTGGCCGTCAGTACGAATTTGGCGAAGTGGAACTGGTGGGTGACGACCGGGCTGAAGCCATTATTGGCCGGCTACGGAATTTCACTGCCGGAGAGAAATACAGCTCCGCCAAGCTGACCGAATTTAACCGCCGCCTAAATGAAACCGGCTATTTTGCCCGCGCGATTGCCCGCCCCATTGTAAGTCGGGCCGAGGGAGCCCGGGTTCCCATCGAAGTGACACTGACTCACCTGCCGCGGGATATTTTTAATGTGGGCGGTGGCGCCAACTCTGATAAAGGCCCCCGGGTGCGCGCCCGTTGGGAGCGGCCGTGGGTGAATACCCGCGGACATTCGGTAACCGGCCAGGTGTTTTTCTCCAAGCTGGAACAGGCGGCGAGCCTCGACTACCGCATTCCGTTGGAAGACGTTAATAATGACTACGCCAGTATTCAAACCAGCTATGAATTTGAAGACAACTCGATAAGTGATACTAAGAGTGAAACCCTGAGTATCTCTGGTCATCGTTTCTGGAAAGAAGCGGATTCGCCCTGGCAACGCAGCGTATCGTTAACCTTTGAACGGGAGATGTTTACTCAGGGGATAAGCGATCCGCAAACCATTAATCTGCTGATGCCGGGTTATTCCGTGGGTTACACCAAATCCGATCAGGAACTGACCATTAGCCAGGGGCAGCAATATATTGTGGCAGTGCAGGGCGGCCATGAAAGCGCTGGTAGTGATATCTCACTGTTCAAAATTACTGCCAACGCCAAGGTAATTACCACCATTAACGATACCCACCGAATTTATCTGCGCGCCGACGCCGGAGCCATTCGTACCGATGACTTTGACCGGGTGCCTTCGTCACTGCGTTTCTTTACCGGTGGCGATCAGAGTATTCGGGGTTTCCGCTATCAGGAAATATCGCCGCAGGTTCTCGATGAAGAGGGCAATTCGGTACTTACCGGCGGACGCTATCTGGCAACTGCCAGCGTTGAGTATGCTTATCCGGTAGCCGACAACTGGCGGGCAGCCGTGTTTGCCGATGTGGGTACCGCCACCAATGACTTCTCTGATGGCTTATCCCGGGGCCTGGGTATTGGCGCCCACTGGTTAACGCTGATTGGCCCGGTGCGGTTTTACATTGCCCAGGGCAAAAATGACTTCGAGACACAATGGCGCTTCCACTTCTCGCTGGGGCCTGAGCTATGAGTATTAATCGTCTGGCAAAAGGCTTCTTAATACTGCTGCTCACTCTGCTGCTTCTTGTAGCGGTTGTACTGTCGCCGCTGGGCGCACCGCTGATTAATTACGCGGCTAATAAATATGTGCCCGGTCTGGCGGTAGATTCGGTATCGGGAAGCCCGTTAAGTGAGCTGACACTGGAAAAAGTTAACTGGCAGAACGAACAGTGGCAGGTGAACGTAAGCAAAGTCACTCTGGCCCACGAGTGGACCTGCCTGCTAAACAGCAAAGCCTGTATTACTTCGCTACAGGTTAGCTCACCGCATGTACAACAACTGGCTAGTGCAGAAAACACCGATGAAGAGCCCTCTGAACCAGGCGGCGAAATTACTCTGCCGCTGGCAATAGCGCTGGATGAGCTAAAAATCAGTGACGCACGCTTTGAGAGCCCGGCAATTACGGTGCAGGCCGACCAGTTAACCAGCTCCGCTCAGTGGATAGACTCGCTGCAAATCAATCACCTGACACTCAACGGCCTCACCCTGATGTTGCCTGAGAGCGAACCACAGCCGCCGTCGCCAGTGGCAATTACTTATCAGGCGCCGGCCTTGCCGGAAGTGCATATTCCGCTCACGCTGCAGGCCAATGACGTACAGATTTCAAACATCCGGGTGGTGCAGGGTAAACAGGAAGTTGCAGCATTGGATGTTGCCCTGCAACAAACCCAAATACAGGATAGCCGGATAGCCTTACAGGCATTCAGTGTGAACATGGAGCAGGTTAATGCGAGTCTCGACGGTGAAGTGACCCTGAGCGGTCAGTACCCCCTCAACTTAACTCTCATTGCAGATCTTCCTGTTGAGCAGACTGCCCAGCACGCAGAACTCTCAGCCGAAGGCGATCTGAGCGACCTTGCGCTCAATATCAATAGCAGCGGACTGGTTAGTGCAGAAGTCACCGGCAAAGCCAATCTGCTTAGCGACAGCCTGCCGATATCATTACATAGCCGATGGCCGGCTCAGGCGCTTAACCCGCTGGCTGATATTGAACTCGATAGTGGCGTTTTGTCGGTACAGGGTAAGATGGGGGAATACGCCATACAACTGGACGGCGGTGCCACCATCCCCGATGTTTCACCGGTAAAAGTAAGCCTGGCAGCCCTGTTAAGCGAACGTTCGCTGGCTGTTTCAGCCCTTAACAGCGAGTTACTTGAAGGCGAGGTGACCAACAGCGGCGTGCTTTATTTTAGCGACTCACTGAGCTGGGAAGGCATATCGCGCTTAACCCGGGTTGATTTGCAAGGCTTATCTGAATTCGCCCCGACCAACGTTAACGGGGTGGTAAAAGCGCAGGTGAGCCTGAGTGATAAAGGCCCTAACGTACTGGTATCGGATATTCGCTTAAGCGGTGAACACCTGCAGGAGATGTTTACCCTTACCGGCGATGCCGTGTACTCGGCGAACAGTGACATTATGGTGGCCAACCTCAACGGCGATCTGGCTGAGAACCATTTTTCAGCCGTCGGGCAGGTATTTAATCAACAATACCTGGATGCACTGGTAGCCATAGACCTGCAGCGACTGGCGGCTCTGTACCCCGAAGTATCGGGCCAGCTGGCTGGCTCGGTGGCTATAAAAGGGCCCTGGGACGCACCCGTGATCGACTCAAAGCTATTACTAACCGATATCCTTGCCAGTCCCCGCCTGAGTCAGGCCGCCGCCAATCAGGGCCCGCTGAATGGCGAAATCACCATTACCGGCTCACTGGCCGAGCATGCCCTTAATGCCAATCTGCAGTTGCCTGAACACACCACCACCCTGAATCTCGACGGCCAGTGGCAAAATCAGCAATGGCAGGGGCAGTTATCAGACACCCAACTGGCGTTGCTTAATACGGTGTGGGAATTACAGTCGGATGTGACGTTACGTTATGAAGCCAGCCCACAGCATTTCACGGTGAGTCAGCATTGCTGGGAAGCCAGAGAGAAAGGCAACCTGTGTATTAATGCGGTGGATTATACCCCGGCGCAGGTCAACTGGGATGTTCAGGCCAGTGCATTGCCTATCGGGCTGTGGATTGACGAGCTGATGCCTGAATTGCTGGTAGAGCGCAACAATGCAACGCTTAACATCACAACCCAGGGTAACTTCGACCCGGCCAGTGAAAAAGTCGCCGGCCAGTTACAGGTATCTGTAAGCCCGGACAAATGGCAGCTGGCCGGCAATGAGCCGGTCACTATTGATCTTGATGAGATGAGTTTTGACGGCCAGTTCGACGAGCAGCAGGTAGCCCTGAGCGGCAAGATTACCAGCCCGCAAATTGGCACCATTACATCGCAGGCCACGGTTTTTCCGTTCACCGACCAACCTTCCATAGAAGCCCGGATTAACATTGCTGACTGGCAGCTCGCGCCATTTAAGCCACTGATTGCACGCATGAATGAACTAAACGGCAATGTTAACGGTGAGCTTAAGCTGGACGGGCCCTTAAGCCTGCCCCAGGTGAATGGTAAGTTAACTCTTCAACAGGGTGAGATAAACAGTGAAGACCTGCCGGTAGCGGTGAGTCAGTGGCAGCAAACCGTTAACCTCAACGGTGCCAGCGCCGATTTTGAAGGGGAGTTTCTGCTTGGTGACGGCCCGGGTACCCTGAACGGTTCGGTAGACTGGCAGGACAGCCTGCTGGTCGATCTGGCAGTAAAAGGCGATGCCTTTACCGTGAATTACGATGACAGCCGGGTAAAAGTCTCGCCAGACCTGTCGATTAACCTGAGTCCACAAAGCGTAGATATTTCAGGTGACATTGATATTCCCTATGCCCGGGTGAAAATTAACGAGCTCCCCCCCAGTGCAGTATCTCCGTCGCGGGATGTTCACCTGCGGGGTGAGCCGCCAAGCGAAGCGCTGGTAGATAATATTAATGCCAACATTATGGTGACCATCGATGAGGACGAGCGCGAGGAAGTGCGCCTCGATGCCTTTGGCTTAAAGGCTACACTGACCGGCGGCGTGAATGTACAAACCCAGCCAGCGCTTACCGGTTACGGCGATCTGCGTATTATTAACGGGCGCTACGAGGCCTATGGTCAAAATCTGATAATTCGTACCGGCGAGGTGCAGTTTAATGGCCCGTTAGACCAGCCCATTCTGCTGGTAGAAGCCATTCGCGATCCCGATCTGACTGAAGATGATGTGATCGCAGGTGTGCGGGTTGAAGGTCCGGCGAATCAACCTAGTGTTTCATTATTTTCTGAGCCGGGCATGGATCAGGCCCGAAACCTCGCCTACCTGTTAAACGGCAGCGGCGGGCTCGGCGGCGGGCAGATGGATGAAAACTCCTATGCCGCTATGCTGATTGGTTTTGGTTTATCCAGCTCTGAGTCACTGACCAGTAACGTGGGGAACGCGCTGGGCATTGAGGATTTATCGCTCAGTACCACCGGCCAGGGCAGTGATACTAAAGTGGCCATTTCAGGCAAAATTGCCTCAAACCTTACCGTTCGCTACGGCGTGGGGATGTTTTCTGACGAAGACAGTGGTGGCCAGGAAGTCGCCTTGCGCTATCAAATCCTGTCTAACCTGTACCTGGAGATAGTGCGCAGCCTGTATACCACCGTTGATCTTTACTACCAGTTCACGCTGGGGGATAACAAGCCCGCAAATGCCAGTGAAGATGACAGCAAACAAGAGTAACGTGAATTTAACCGATTCTTAAGCGCCTACAGTTCTGCTCCTGAGCCTAAGAGAACAGGTCGTTTTGCTCCTGACTGACCAGCCGCGCATATTCCTGTTTGAATTTCTGCTCACGCTTATACGCCCAGTAGCCAAATCCTGCCATCAGCACACTGATGATAATAAAGGTGGTCACACCGCCTTTATCCACAAAGGATTCCCAGCTGAGATCGCCAACAACGGCAGCTATTCCCCAGATAACCAGCAAGATTAACTCACTACTCCAGGCAGAATGCATGGTGATCCGCGCAATTCTCTGATTGCTGAGATACTGCTTTTTTAACGTTTCGCGGTAATGGCTGGTATCTTCAAACGAGGCCAGCACCGCATGCCGGCGCAACCAGATAACAAAACCAGTAAATACGCCGCCACAAACCATCACACCGCACAACACCAGGGCCAGATATAAAGGCAGTTTTTCCCAGCTGTAAATGAGCATCCCCAGGCCAATCAGAAAGCCTGTGAAATCAGAAACAATGTACCAGCGCTGCAGGCGTTGCTGATGCTTAAGACGCCGGGTTACATCGCTCAGATCGATTTCGCTCACCGGCTGCTGTTGCCAGAGTGCGGTTAAGTCCTGCTCTGGTTTTTCATTATTCATGGTTCATCCTCTGCTGCAGCGTGGTTTTAGCCCGCTGCAGTAATACACCAACGTGATTCTTGGTTAAGCCACACACTTCGGCAATTTCCTGATAGCTGAGTCCTTCCAGGGTGAGTGTCATGACCTGACGCATGGTAACCGGCAGGGTACGAATCGCTTCCAGCAGGGAAGTCACCTGCCGGCTGCGGGCCGCCACATATTCAGGTTCATCATCAATTGCCCCTGCCGTGCCAACGATATCGTCATCATCCGGCTGACTCACATCGCGATTCTTTACCTCTTTACTAACGTGAGTCACCGCCCGGTTATGGGCAATTTTCAGGATGTAGGTTTTAAGACTGGCGTCGCCGTTAAAGCGCTCTAACCCTTGCCATACCGCCAGCGCTATTTCCTGCAACAGCTCCTGACGCACCGATTCATTGGCCTCGTAGCTCGACGCTACGCGACTCAACAGGGCCTGATGTTCGGCGAGTATTTGCTTAAAGTCCTTGTGCACAAAAATCCTGGTATGAAAGGTTAAATGACTTTTCTTACTTCCTTTAGTCTGCCTTCAGCAAAAAAAATAACACTTATATGTAATTTTTTTTAAAGGCTGATGACTATACCGGTAACAACACCATTTGGTTAGTCCCTACAGAGGAAATCACCATGACACATACAGAGATAATTTTATTAGTAACAGCCATGCTTGGCCTGGGCTTATTTTGTCATTACCTGGATGCCAAATATCAATGGCAGCTAAGCGCCTGGTTTTACGGCAAGCCGGTAAATCCGTTTAAAAAAGCACAGCAGGCAAACGCGCAAACCACCGCCCAAAAAGACGGTGAAATTGCGGCCTTAAAAGAGCGTATCGCCGTGCTGGAGAAAATCGTTACTGAACCGGCCTATGAGCTTAATCAGGAATTAAGTAAGTTGTGCCGGTAGAAAAAAATAGCTTTCATTTGTCATCACGTCCGACTCTACTTCAATCAACCGGCCCTTCTTCTCTTGTCATCCCGGCCGACTCTAATTTAGTCATCCCGGCCTCCGAGCCGGGATCTCCTTAGCAGCCCGGCTACCTGAAACAATCTTATTGAATGAGTAAAACTTTTTTAGGAGATCCCGGATAGTTTCTCGAAACTTCCTGGATAACGGAGCTTAGCAACCCTCGATAAACCCTTGTAGGCGTTCAGCAGCAATTTGTACCAAACGCTGGCGTGCCTCTTTGGCAGACCAGGCAGAATGTGGCGTGATCAGCAGGTTGGGTAAATCAAGCTGTAACAGGGGGTGATCCGCTGGAGGAGGCTCAACTGATAAGGTATCAAGTGCGGCGCCAGCAATTTGCCCTTCATTAAGCGCCGTTACCAGTGCCGCTTCATCAATAAGACCGCCACGGGCCGTATTGATAAGCAAAGCAGAGGACTTCATTAACGCCAGTCGTTCGGCGTTGATCAGCTTGTCGGTTTGCGGGCTCAACTGGCAGTGCAAACTCACTACGTCCGCTTCAGGGAGTAAATCATCCAGCGCTCTGCGTTCAGCAGAGGTCGTTCCTGGCCGGGCTGCTACCGAGACTTTCATCCCAAACGCCCGCGCCAGCTCTGCAAAGCGTTGCCCCAGCGTGCCGTAACCCACGATGATCAGATGTTTACCAGCCAGCTCCATTACCGGGTTATCCAGCAAACAAAAATACGGAGAGCGTGACCAGTCGCCTTGTTTTACCTGTTGGGTAGTAGGCGCAAACGAAGTGGCCAGATTTAACAGCAGCATCATGGCGTGCTGCGCAACAGAATCGGTGCCATAGCCGTCAACATTGTTAACCGTAATACCGTGTTGCTGGCAGTAGTCGGTATCCACATTATTGGTACCTGTCGCCAGGACGCCCACGTAACGCAGTTTTTCGGCCTGACCTAAAGCGTCGGCATTGAGTACCACTTTATTCACCAGCACAATTTCGGCATCGCGAATACGTTCGTTGACCTGCTCGGGCGTGGTGGTCGGGTAACGGGTAACTGTTACAGGTAATGATTCAAATTCGCTGAGGGTAAGATCGGTTCCCAGCGAATCGCTATCGAGCACAACCGCCCGCATTATAACGACTCGATAATACGTTCAAGGGCCGTTCTGGTGCGGGCCGGAACAGGCACTACACGACCGGTAGAGCGGTCGACAAAAACATGTACAAACTGGCCATGGGCAACCCGGCGCTCATTGGTACCGGCGTAAATAGACACACCGTAGGTTACTGAACTACGACCAATTTTAGCGACCCGAACGCCCACATCCACGTCTTCAGGGTAGGCAACATGGGAGATAAACTGACACTGTGAACTCACCACGTGAGCCACTACCGGACTGGTACGAAAATCCATACCCGCCTCATCACATAAAAAGCGGTTTACCGCGGTATCAAAAAAGCTGTAAAACACCACGTTATTCACATTGCCGTAGATATCATTATCCTGCCAACGGGTTGGCAATGTAACCTGGTAAGGGTAATCGCTGAGGGACGGGGTAATATCCGTCATAATACTCTTTCATCCTTTATTGACTGACTGGCAACGAAGACACAACGTCTGCCGCGAAAAATATAACACTACGCCATTTATGTTTGAGATTAAACCACGTTCACGCGCGGGTTTGCCCTTGTCCGAGTACCACAAACTTTTCGGTGGTCAGGGATTCAGCCCCCATAGGGCCATAAGCATGTAATTTACTGGTCGAGATACCAATTTCAGCACCCAGCCCCAGTTCACCGCCATCAGAAAAACGTGAGGACGCGTTAACCATCACCACGGCAGAATTAATATCCCGGATAAACGCATTGGCCGTGGTGTAGTTTTGCGTAGCAATCACTTCGGTATGACCGGAGCCGTACTCGGTAATATGGGCAACGGCATCATCGTAACTATCCACCACCCGCACGGCAATTTCCATGGCCAGGTATTCGGCCTGCCAGTCGGCGTGGGTAGCCGAAATCGCCTCGGCAAAATGGCCAATCGACGAGTCGCAGGCGTGGATCATGGTGTTATGTTGCTTGAGCATGGCAGCCGCCCGGGGCAAAAACGTATCGGCCACCGCACGATGCACTAAGCAGGTTTCCAGCGCGTTACACACGCCGGTACGCTGGGTTTTACCGTTTTCCAGCAGCCCCAGAGCCTGGTCAAGGTCGGCGTCTTTATCGACGTACAAATGGCAAACCCCTTTGTAGTGCTGTATCACCGGGATCTGGCTGCGCTCGCTAACATATTCAATTAAGCCTTCACCACCACGGGGAATGATCAGGTCGACATACTCTTTTAAGGTCATGAGTTTATTCATGATCTCGCGATTCGGGTCGGGGATCACCGTGACCGCCGCGGTATCGATATCAAATTCGCGCAGCACATGGTGAATACAGGCAGCCAGCGCCAGATTAGAGTGTAGCGCTTCTTTACCACCACGCAGGATCACGGCATTGCCCGCTTTGAAGCATAACGCCGCAGCATCGATGGTGACATTGGGGCGCGACTCATAAATCATCGCAATTACGCCCAGCGGAATGCGCATTTTGCCAACCTGAATACCACTGGCCATGGTTTTAAGTGCTTTGATTTCGCCCACCGGATCGGTTTGATTCGCAATCGAGGCTACCGCATTGGCAATGCCCATAACCCGCTCTTCGGTAAGGGTCAGGCGGTCAACCATGGCAGCATCCAGCCCAACCGTTTTAGCATGTTCCAGGTCGAGTTGGTTAGCGCTTAAGATATTACTCACCTGGCTCACCAGGTGCTTGCTGATGGCCATTAAAACCGCGCGTTTTTGCTCACCACTTAATCGGGCAACCTGTCTGGCGGCCACTTTCGCCTCACTGGCGGCTTTGCGAATTGAAAAACTCATACCGACTCCCATTGATTAACGGATCAGTTAATTGTAGCAGTGCTGCGGCGCAGTCATTGCAGGTACGCCGCACATTGTCTCAGGGCTTAAATAGCACCAGATCATCCCGATGGACAATCACTTCGCCACTGTCATACCCAAGGATAGTATTGATCTGTGCGCTCTTCGCGCCTTTGATTTGTCGCAATTCCTGTGCGCCATACAGCGCAATACCTTTAGCAAGCACCTGTTTTCCACAGTGAATTTCGATAGCGTCGCCAGGACTAAAGTGACCACTTACTTCTATCACGCCTGACGGCAGTAATGATGCACCTTTATTAACCAGGGCTTTCTTGGCGCCTTCATCTACCTCTATGCGTCCACGGGTTTTTAACGTGTGTTCGAGCCATAAACGACGAGCGGTTTTCTGCGACTGCTGTGCTTTAAACAGCGTGCCCGGTAGTTGCCCTTCGTGCAAGGCATCAAAAACCGTTCCATTGCGGCCGTTAACGATCAGTGTCTGAATACCACTGCGGGTGCATTTATCGGCGGCTTCGATTTTGGTGCGCATACCGCCGGTTCCCACCGACGTACCGGCGCCGCCGGCAATGGCATAAATATCCGGGGTAATGTTTTCCACTTCCGGAATGAGCGTCGCGTCGGGGTTTTTACGCGGGTCTGCGCTGTACAGGCCATCAATGTCGGAGCAAATGATCAGCGTATCTGCGCCGGCCACCAGTGCGGTGTAGGCCGCCAGATTGTCGTTATCACCCACTTTCAGTTCATTAACTGCCACTGTGTCGTTTTCATTAACGATAGGCAGCGCCTGATGATTGAGTAATTCACGAATGGTATTTTTGATGTTTACATAGCGCGTACGGTCGTGCAGATCGTCATAGGTCAGCAGTACCTGAGCACAGGGAAAATCAAAAAAACGCTGCCAGTTAGCCATCATATCAATCTGGCCAATGGCCGCCATGGCCTGTTTTTCAGCGATGGATGCCACGTGGTTGACCGGAATTTTGGCTCTTCCGGCGGCAACACTGCCTGAAGACACCAAAATCACTTCTTTACCCGCCTCACGGCTGGCATTGATAAATCGCGCTATGGGAAGTAAGTACCGGCCACTGCATCGCTGTCCGTCTGGCGCAATCAGAGCGCTTCCTATCTTGATAACAGCGCGTTGCCAGGAAAATGTACTCATCTGGAGAAATCGATAGATAAACGGGGTGTTAAGAATATTACAACGCGCCCACAAAACAAACAAAAAACCATGAATATCTTGCCCTGTGAAGCTCTGTTTGCGTTCAGTTTTTGGCTATTTACGGTCAATCGCTGGCAAATTTCACCGTATTAGAATTAAACTATGTGTCTTCTAATAAATATAGGTGACGATGCGTTAAGGAATTCCTTCTCGTCAATCTGAGCCATTTTCCACTTAACGACGAAGGAATACCTATGAGTAAGCGTATGCCGAAGTTAGTTTGGTTGATGCCAGTGCTGTCGATTATGTCAGCCACGCCAGCTTTTGCTGATGGTGCAATCAAGCAAACCAAAGGTGATTTTGAGGATAAGTTCCGCCAGCTGGAAGAAGTGTTACCCACGCCAAACGTTTATCGTAACGCGGCGGGTGAACCAGGCCACCAGTACTGGCAACAGCAAGTTGACTACGATATTGATGTAACGCTGGACGAAGAAAAGCGTCGCATTGATGCCAGCGAAGAAATTGTTTATCACAACAATGCGCCGGATACGCTGAAATACCTGTGGATCCAACTGGACCAGAACAAATTCCGTGACGACTCTATGTCGGCACTGACCACTACCTTTGGTGGTATTGGTAACCGTGGGCCGGCAACTTCTGCCGCGTCTGGCAGCTCACCAGCCAAATTATCCATGGGCGCTATTCGTCGCCAGCAGTTTGTTGACGACAACGAACTGGGTTACCAAATCAAAAAAGTCACCGATGGCCGTGGTAAGCCTCTGCACTACGTGATTGTTGGCACCCTGATGCGTGTTGATCTGGCTGAACCATTAAAGCCGGGCAAGAAAACCGAACTGAACATCGACTTTGGCTACAACATTGTTGAAGAAGATGCGGTATCAGCGCGTTCTGGTTACGAGCACTTCCCGGATGACGAACGTGAAGGTGGCAACGATATTTTCCTGCTGGCTCAATGGTTTCCGCGTCTGGCGGCTTACACCGATTACGAAGCCTGGACTAACAAAGAATTTATCGGTCGCGGTGAATTTACCCTGGAATTCGGTGATTACGAAGTATCCATGACCGTACCGGCTGACCACATCGTCTCTTCTACCGGTGTGCTGCAAAACCCCAGAGATGTGCTGACCAGTGAACAGCGCGATCGTCTGGAAGAAGCCGAAGATGCTGATCGTCCTGTCTTTATCGTTACGCCGGAAGAAGCGCTGGAAAACGAAAAAGAAGGCACCAGCGATACCAAAACCTGGCACTTCAAGGCCGACAACGTACGTGACTTTGCCTGGGCCTCTTCACGTAAGTTTATGTGGGATGCCAAAGGCGTTAAGCAGGGCGGTCCGCAGAAGCACGTAATGGCGATGTCGTTCTGGCCGAAAGAAGGTGGCGATCTGTGGAAGAAATATTCTACTGAGTCCATCGTGCATACGCTGGAAGTGTACAACCGCTTTACCTTTAACTACCCGTACCCAACAGCACAGTCGGTCAATGGTCCGGTGGGCGGCATGGAATACCCCATGATCACTTTTAACGGCCCGCGTACTGAATTACAGGACGATGGCTCGCGCACTTACTCACTGGCTGAGAAGCGCTTCCTGATCGGCGTGGTTATTCACGAAGTGGGTCACACTTACTTCCCAATGATCGTAAACTCTGACGAACGTCAGTGGACCTGGATGGACGAAGGCTTAAACAGCTTCCTCGACGGCGTTGCCGGTCGCGAATGGGATCCGGACATTCCATGGGGTGTTGAGCCGCGCGACGTGACAGGTTATATGAAGTCACAAACTCAGGTACCCATCATGACTCAGTCTGATTCGGTACTGCGTTTAGGTCCGAATGCTTACACCAAGCCAGCGGTTGCCCTGAACATTCTGCGCGAAACTATCCTGGGTCGTGAGCTGTTTGACTTTGCCTTTAAAGAATACGCCCAGCGCTGGATGTTTAAGCGTCCTACGC
Source organism: Marisediminitalea oceani (assembly GCF_003731635.1). GTDB lineage: Bacteria > Pseudomonadota > Gammaproteobacteria > Enterobacterales > Alteromonadaceae > Alteromonas > Alteromonas oceani. The sequence goes on from NZ_RCUA01000068.1 coordinate 92,498, forward strand.
CATCTGATTTCTTCCGCACCATGGAAGAAGCGTCAGGCGTTGATCTGGACTGGTTCTGGCGTGGCTGGTTCTACACTACTGATCACGTGGATATCTCACTGGACAAAGTGTACAAGCTGCGTCTGGATACTGAAGATCCGGATATCGATTATGCCCGTGAGCGTCAGTTCGAAAAAGACAAGCCAATGTCGCTGACCGTTGAACGTAATAAAGAAGAAGGTCGTAAACTGTGGGTAGAACGCTTCCCTGATATCACCGACTTCTACGACGAAAACGATCAGTACACGGTAACTAACAAAGAGCGTAACAAGCACCAGAGCTGGCTGAAAAAGCTTGAGCCTTGGGAACGTAAAGCCTTTGAACGTGCCATTGAAGAAGACAAAAACTACTACGTGATGGAGTTCTCTAACGTGGGCGGCCTGGTTATGCCAATTATTCTGGAAATGACCTTTGCCGACGGTACCAAGGAAATGATGCGTATTCCGGCTGAAATCTGGCGTCGTACCCCCAAGGCTGTTAGCAAGCTGGTGGTGACCGACAAAGATAAAGAGCTGGTAAGCGTAACTGTTGACCCGCGCTGGGAAACAGCTGATGTGGATGTGGAAAACAATCACTATCCGCGTCAAATCATTCCTTCACGAATCGAAGCGTACAAGTCTAAGCGTACGACAACGGGTGCTCGTCGCGATATCATGCAGGATATCAAAACTGAGCTGAAAACCGACGAAGACGGTGAGAAGAAAGAAGGTGATGACAACTAAACTCAATAGAGTAAAAAGTGTCATGCAAGCAGGGCTTTATGCCCTGCTTATCTTTATGGCCTGTGGTCAGGCTGTGGCACATCAGCAAAAAACCGCCATCACGACGGTGTTATTTAATCCGCGTACTGAGAACATCGAAATCATGCACCGGTTTAACCTGCATGATGCAGAGCACGCCGTTAAAGCGCTGTTCAAGAAAACGGCCGATATTCTGGATGACAAGGAAACGCAAACCCAGTTTGCCCGTTATGTCTCGAATCGCTTTGTGCTGTTTAATGCTCAGAATGACTCACTGCCGCTTAACCTGGTCGGTTTTGAGGTAGAAGGCAAGCATTTCTGGGTATATCAGGAAACTGCCCAACCACCTGCACTGGAAGGCCTGCAAATTCGCCACGATGCTTTGCGGGATTTATGGCCGGAGCAAGTAAATACTATCAATGTGGAAGGCAATGGCGATTTAAAAACACTGACCTTTACTGACAGTGTTGAATTACTGGAAGTCCACTTTTAATAACTCCAGGTACCGCAATAGCGCTTGCGGTACTGTTTATTCAGACCAAGGTCGCATTTGACCTGACCTGCGTAAATGGTCATGATGCTCAAAACAATGACAGGGCAATCTGAATGACCGACACCAACCAAACCCATACTCCCCAGGCAAAAAAGAAAAACATAATTTTTGTTTTCCTGTCTGGTGCCATGGCACTCACTATTATTGTAATGATGTTCTTACCTGACAGCGGTATGGGCACAGGCTTAATGGCTATTTACGGCAGCATGTTATGGTGTGGTATCTTCGGCGCCTCACTAGCCCGTTATCTGGGCAAAAACGGCTGGTTCGGTTTTGGCTTTGGCAGCGCCGCCGGCATGCTGATCCAGTTTATCTCGCAATTCGTTTAAAGGTGTATGAGCCAGCCCCCGAAAAATAAACCCGTTCCCAGCTCACGCATAGCCAGGCTCTCGCGGATCGGTTCGCTGGCCACCAAAATTGCCGGTAGCGTTATTTCTAACGGCACCACTAAGCTGCTTTCAGGCCAACGGCCGGTCTTATCAGACCTGGTACTCACTCCTAAAAATATTCAGCGCATTACCGACCAGCTGGCATCTTTGCGGGGTGCCGCGATGAAATTGGGCCAGCTCATTTCTATGGACAGCGGCGAGTTGCTACCACCGGAGCTCAGCGCCATTTTAGCCCGCCTGCGGGAAGACGCCGACCCGATGCCTAAAGAGCAATTACAACAAGTGCTCGACGAAGCCTGGGGCACAGGCTGGTTCGACACGCTACTGTATTTTTCCTATGCGCCCATTGCCGCGGCGTCGATTGGCCAGGTGCACAAAGTGATTACCCTGCAAGGTGAAACGCTGGCGGTCAAAGTGCAGTATCCGGGCATTGGTAACAGCATCGACAGTGACGTAGACAATGTCGCCAGTATAATCCGGCTTTCCGGCCTGCTGCCCGGCTCCTTTGATATAAAACCGCTGCTGGCCGAAGCCAAACTGCAACTGCATGACGAAGCAAATTATGTTCGCGAAGCCGACATGATGACCCGCTACCAACAGGCAGCAGCAGACTTTGAGAGTTTTGTAGTACCCGAGGTTTATGCCGCACTCAGTACGCCCAATGTACTGGCGATGACACATATTATCAGTAGCCCCATTGAAGCACTCAGTGAACAACCACAAACAGTGCGTAATCACCTGATGACGGAGCTGTTCAGGCTGTTCTTTGATGAAGTATTTGCCTTCCAACTCATTCAGAGCGATCCGAACATGGCAAACTATCGCTACATGCCAGACTCGCAGCAAATTGCCTTGTTAGATTTTGGCGCCTGCCGGGAAATACCAGCGGCTATATCTAACGGCTATTTACAGCTACTGCGCAGTATGGCCGAAGAGGATATGCCTGGTGTGGCCGAAGCCGCTTTGGATATTGGCTTAATGCAAGCGTCTCACACTGAAGAGCAACAGGCCAGCGTGCTGGCCATGGGCCGTCTGGCTTGTGAGGCATTGTACTGTGACGGGGCCTATGACTTTGGCAACAGCGACCTGCTAGGGCGTTTACAATCGGCGGGCATGGCGCTTAGCTTCGAGCAGGATTTCTGGCATGTACCGCCCATAGACGCGGTATTTATCCATCGCAAACTTGGCGGCCTGTATTTACTGGCTAAACGCCTGAATACGCAGGTGGATTTGCGCGAGGCCGCCGCGAAGTGGCTTTAATAAGGTAAATCCATGCTAAAAGGCAACGCCATGGAGTGTTTCGCCTTAGGCGGATTACCAATCATTTCATCGTAAGGGGTATCGTGGGTCATAAATGAATTAGCCACCTCACAATGGGCGAAAAATTCACGAATATGGCCGGCACTGTAAAACCGCATGGGTTGGTCTTTATCGCTAAACACCAGGCCGGTATTGCCATCAATGGTTAGCTGGACCAGATAAACATTCATTTCGTACGACTGAACTTCCAGGTTCTCGATTTCCAGCGGGCCTTTCTCAATATCGCTGCTCATAAACTTGTGCATAAACACTCCGAAATCAGTAATTCGTCTTTTAGTACGCACGAAAGTAAAGAAAGGATGAAGTGAACCAAATTCCCCCCAAAGCATCTATAAAATCGTACCTGTTAACGGTTTACTCTTGCTGCCAAGTCCTGTATTCAATAAATATGAGCGCAGCAAGTGAGTTTTCATAATCGAAAAGATTTGCAAAAGTGCATTGATTTTCAGCGGATTGTCATTAACTCTGATAGTATGGAATTCCGCAGCCAATGATCAAGGTAGACAAATATGAGCGAAAATACTGAGCAACGATCCTGGTTACCTTATGCCATAGTAATTGGCGTAATCGTTGTTGTGTTGCTGGTGGTGCTGATGTGGCCATCGAGCGAACCAGAGCCGCAACCAGTTGTTGAGCCAGAAACGCCAGCAGTTGCCCAACCTGAACCAATTGAGCCTGAGCCAGCCGATACTTTTGAAGCTACGCCACCGCCAGAGCCGGTAGAAATCGATCCGGATCAGAAAGTAGAGCCCATGCCAGAGCCGGCTCCCGAGCCAGAGCCGCTGGACGTAAGCGATACGGCAATTAAAGCTGCGCTGGAAACTATTGCCACCTCACCAGCACTGAGCCGCCTGCTGGTTAACGATGGTCTGTTACAACGCTTTGTTGTTGCCGCAACCAATCTGGCCGATGACGAAATGGCGCCAAATCACCGCTTACTAACGCCACCGGACCAGGACTTCAGGGTGTATACCCAGGCAGACCGCGAGTGGATAGACTCCGCCAGTTACAAGCGTTACACCCCGTATGTGGATGTACTTGAGTCAATGAGCAACGAAGATTTGATTGCCCTGTATGAAACTTATCAGGACGAGATTCAGACCAAGTATGCCGAAATTGGTGACCCGGACCAGCCTTTCACCGAGGTACTGATAGAAGCCATTGATACGCTGCTGGATACACCAGAAGTTAAAATGCCGGTAGAAGTTTATACGGATTCCGTTATGTACAAGTACGCCGACGAGCGCCTGGAAAGTTTATCTGACCCGCAGAAACAACTACTGCGCACCGGCCCGGATAATATGCGCCGCATTAAAGCGAAACTACGCGAGCTGAAAGACAGCCTGATGGCCCAGTAAGCCAGCAACGAAAAACGTTATTGAAAAAGCCACCTGACGGTGGCTTTTTTATTGACGCTTGCTTGTTAACCCTTAGTCATTTGCTTCCAGCGTAACCTTTACGCCGCCGGTCAGTTTAGCCAGCAGGTTATAGATAAACGCCATAATCAGCGTGAAGATATAAGTGAGAACAAAATAGAAAAACGGCATTACGAAGGTCATAGCGCCAGTGAACATAAACGGCATTCCATTTTGCTCAGGCATATTCGGTACCATTGAGGTCATCAAAAACGTAAACGGCAGCATAAAAATCAGCGACAGAATGGCAAACACCAGTGCCACGTGGATAGCCAGTGAATGCGCCGATATTTTCTTTAATCTTTGTTGCATAGCGGGAGTTCCTTTTTTATTGGTATTTTCCTGTTGCTCTTCAGGGAGCATTGTAAGTTGCTGTTAGTGTGCAGGGTATTTTGTAAAAGCGCCAGTCATGACATAAAGTGAAGTGACTTCACAACAACAAGAGCAAAGAGTAATGAAGAATACGATCAAATCCATCCTGCTGGCGGCAATCCTGCTCCCTGTGAGTTATGTACAGGCCGCCACGGTGATCCATGCGGGCAACGCCTTTACCGGCACCGATGACAAGCTAACCGGCCCGGTATCACTGATTATAGAGAACGACACCATCAGCGAGATCCGCAAAGGCCATATTAAGGTGGCCAAAGGCGACACGCTTATCGATCTTTCTGAGTCGGTAGTTCTGCCAGGCTTAATGGACATGCATGTTCATCTAAGCTCCCAGCAAAGCGGCACCTCGTCGTACCTGAAGCGCTTTACCCTTAACGAAGCCGATTACGCTCTGGCGGCGGCCCATTACGCCAATAAAACCCTGATGGCAGGCTTTACCACCGTGCGCAATTTAGGCGACAGCTATAACGAGACGGTATCACTGCGTAACGCGATTAATCAGGGCATGGCAACCGGCCCGCGTATTTACACTGCAGCCAAATCGCTGGCCACCACCGGCGGCCACGCCGATCCCAGCAACGGCATGGCGAAGCGAATTCGTCCGGATACCGGCCCGGCAGCGGGTGTTGTTAATGGTGTGGCCGAAGCGCGCCAGGCCGTTCGGCAGCGCTATCAGGATGGTGCCGACGTGATTAAAATTACTGCTACAGGCGGTGTATTAAGCGTGGCCAAAAGCGGTCAGAACCCCCAGTTTATGAACGATGAACTCGATGCGGTGGTCGCTACCGCAAAAGACTACGGTATGACGGTTGCGGTGCACGCCCACGGTAAGGAAGGCATGATCCGCGCTATCAAAGCCGGCGTCACCTCCATTGAACATGGCACCTACATGGACGAAGAGGTGATGGCGCTGATGAAAGAGTACGGCACCTATTATGTGCCAACCATTCTGGCCGGTGAGTTTGTTGCCGAAAAAGCGAAAATTGACGGCTACTTTCCAGACATCGTTCGCCCTAAAGCTGCGGCGATCGGCCCCCTGATCCAGGCCACATTTGGCAAGGCTTATAAGAACGGCGTAAATATCGCCTTTGGTACCGACAGTGGCGTTTCAGCCCATGGTGATAATGGTCAGGAATTTGGTTTGATGGTGGAAGCTGGCATGCCCCCTGCAAAAGCAATACAAGCCGCTACGATAAACGCAGCCACCATGCTCGGCATTGAAGATAAGCTGGGTACCCTGGAGGCCGGTAAATTCGCTGATATCGTCGCGGTTAAGGGCAATCCGCTACAAGATATTACGACACTGGAAAACGTGCAGTTTGTAATGAAAGGCGGAAAAATTTACAAACAATAGGGGCGTTTTCCCTTGGTGAAAGAGAAACTAAAACGTAAGACCAAGGCACTCGTGGACTCCCAGCACATGCTGCGCGGGATCACGATTGCCTCCTTTCTGGAATCCACCATTGTACCCATCCCACTGGAAGCGGTACTTATTCCGTTAATGCAGGCCAAACGGGAAAAACTCTGGCTCATTGCCTTAATGGCTACGGTTGGCTGTATTATCGGCGCGCTGTTTGGCTATGCCATTGGCTATTTTCTTTTTGATGCCGTGGGCCAGGACCTGATTAGCTGGTTTGGCTCCGAACAACAGTTTGAGCGCGTTACGCAAAAAATGGAGGCTCAGGGCTTCTGGTTTGTGCTAACGCTGGGCATTGTGCCGGTCCCCTTTCAGATAGCAATGCTCGCCGCTGGCGCCACCAAATACTCTATCTGGCTGTTTCTGCTGGCGACTGTTATCGCCCGTTCGCTACGGTACTTTAGCCTGGCACTGATAGTTAAAGTATTCGGTAACAAAGCTGAACGCTTTATTCGTCGCTACAAAACCAAAGCCATGATCGGCATTACAATTGTTGCCGCCGGACTGTGGCTGATACTTAGCTAGAAACCAGCTCAAAAACCACTATTGATAATAATTCTCATTTAGATTAACTTAGTAATGAATCTTATGCATTGCTGGATTAAAGGAGATAGTGGTTATGCGCAGCTCATTACTTTGCCCGGTCTACCGGAAATGGTTACAACTGCATCCGGAGCAGGCCCGGTTCGAACGACAAAAGCTTAAACTTGAGGCATTGCAACTCAGGCGCGATGGCGAGCTATCACGAGCCAGAAAGCTCTACACTCAGGTATGGGAAATTGCGCAGTCCATATTATTTGCACTGCGCCGGCCTGACAGCACATCGCAAATTTACCATCAGGATCTGGTGAGCTTCGTGGCGGCCGCCATGGCGGTAAATCATTGCAGTAAAGCGCAGTCTGAATTCAGCCAGGATGTGCTCAATGACACTCAGCAACAGCTCTCAGCGCTGATGCCGCTGTATGCATCGGAGCCACAACTACTGTCCACTATTCATCAGTTAAAAGAATGGTTACGTCACGATGATGTGATGCAGTTTTCAACCCATCTGCATTGATCAGGAAGGAGGATCCAATGAAATCATTTCAGCCACAACCGGAGTTCGTTAATGTGCAGTTGAGGGTATCGGTGCTAAAGCAGTTACTGCAGGGCCAGAAGATTCATTTAAGTGACATTCACAGCACGTCGCTGGAACATAAGCACTGCCTGCAACAGCTGGTGTTACAGGCAGCATCAGAAGGCTAAAGGCCTTTTTTCAATAAGTAGCGATAGGGAAGTTGTTCGGTATCAGCTGCCACCAGGGTGTGCTGCATAAAGCGGCAAAAACTGGGGATGTCTCTGACCGTCGCCGGATCGTCGGCGGTAATGCACAGCGTCTGGCCATCTTCGAGCTTACGCATTTGCAAACGTACCATCATTACCGGCTCCGGGCACCTAAGGCCCAGCGCATCCAGTTGGTGATCGGCGTCCTGCCAGTTAACCGCAGGCTCAGATGCCATAGTTTTCCCGATAGGTTTCGATAGCGCGGATCGCCTCATCGTATCCACCGGCAGACCTGAGGTAGGTAACCACATCATTCAGTGAAACAATAGACACCACTTTGGTGTTGTAGTCGCGCTCGACTTCCTGGATTGCCGAAAGCTCACCGGTACCACGCTCCTGGCGGTCCAGAGCAATCAGCACACCGGCAAGCGAAGCATTATTGGCTTCAATCAGGGTCATGGATTCACGGATCGCGGTGCCCGCAGTAATCACGTCATCCACCAGCATCACTTTACCTTCCAGCGGGCTGCCCACCAGGTTACCGCCTTCGCCATGGGCTTTGGCTTCTTTACGGTTAAAGCAATACGGCACATCCATATCGTGATGGTCGGCCAGTGCCACCGCGGTAGTGGTAGCAATTGGGATCCCTTTGTAGGCAGGACCAAACAATACATCAAAGTCGATGCCCGCATCGGTTAATGCATCTGCATAGTAACGACCAAGTTTGGCTAAATCGCCACCGCGATTAAACAAGCCCGCGTTAAAGAAATACGGACTTTTGCGGCCAGACTTTAAGGTAAACTCACCAAATTTCAGAACGCCACGGGCAATCGCGAACTCAATAAACGCCTGTTGGAATGCTTTCATGGGATCTCCGAACCTTAATTTAATGCAGCTTTCTGAATATCAAACAATTCACGTAAACCATGCTTGGCGATTTCCAGCAGTTCGTGCATTTCTTCAAAGGAGAAGGGTTCGCCTTCAGCCGTGCCCTGCACTTCAATTAATTTACCGGTTTCGGTCATTACCACGTTCATATCGGTTTCAGCAGCAGAATCTTCGATGTACTCCAGATCGGCGATAGGTGTACCTTCGTAAATGCCTACCGACAGCGCAGCAATCATGTGCTTAAGCGGGTTGGCTTTAATAATGCCTTTATTACGCATGTAAGTAAGGGCGTCGATTAACGCCACACAGGCACCGGTAATAGAGGCTGTGCGGGTGCCGCCATCGGCCTGGATTACATCGCAATCAAAAGTAATGGTATTTTCACCGAGTAATTTAAGATCCACCGCAGCACGTAAAGAGCGGGCAATCAAACGCTGGATTTCTAAAGTACGACCACCTTGCTTGCCGCGCGCCGCTTCGCGTTGCGAGCGGGTATGCGTAGAACGGGGCAGCATGCTGTACTCAGCGGTGATCCAGCCTTTTCCCTGACCTTTCATAAAACGTGGTACGCCCTCTTCAACCGTGGCATTACACAAGACTTTAGTGTTACCAAATTCCACCAGCACAGAACCTTCTGCATGGCAGGTAAAGTTACGGGTAATGGTGACGGGGCGGATTTGGCTGGCAGTTCGGCCACTTGGGCGCATGGTAATCTCCTGAAATTGGGTGCTCGGCTAATTTAACGGCGCTAGTATACCGTAATTAATGGCATAAGTTGAACGTTGAATCATTCCAGGCTGAGCGATGTTCCATGTGAAACGCAGCTCTGTGGCATCGAAGCAAAGGCATAGGGTTAAGGTGCGGACTGTAGTACAATAGGTTACAACACAAGCAATATGCCGACGGACAATACAATGATTTACAGCATGACGGCTTTCGCGCGCAGCGAAGTAAAAAAAGACTGGGGAACCGCAGTATGGGAAATTCGCTCAGTTAACCAACGCTACCTGGAAACCTATTTTCGTTTACCGGAACAGTTTCGTAGCTTAGAACCGCTGCTGCGCGACCGCTTCAGAAAGCGTTTACAACGCGGCAAAGTAGAGTGCGCCTTACGCTTTACCGCCAATGACGCAGCCGTCACTAAGTTAACCCTTAACGAAGAGCTGGCCAAGCAGGTATTACATGCTGCGGACTGGGTACAGTCGCACGGTCAGTCTACCGGCGTCAACCCACTCGATGTACTGCGCTGGCCGGGTGTCATTGCTGCCGAAGAGGCCGATACAGATACTATTCAGGCCGACTTACTGACCGGCCTCGAAAAAGCCATGGATGACTTTATTACTGCCCGGGGCGATGAGGGCGAAAATCTCAAGTCGCTGATTGAGCAGCGCCTTGATGCCATTGAGATAGAAGCGCAGAAAGTGGCCGGGCGCATGCCGGAGATCCTTACCTGGCAACGGGAACGGATTCTGACCCGCTTTGAAGAAGCCAAGCTGGACTTGGACGCCTCCCGTATTGAACAGGAGATGATCCTGTTAGCGCAAAAAGTGGATGTGGCTGAAGAGCTCGATCGCCTCAATTCTCACGTAGGTGAAACCCGCAAGATCCTGAACAAAGGCGGTGCCTGCGGTCGTCGCCTGGACTTTATGATGCAGGAATTTAACCGCGAATCGAACACGCTGGGCTCAAAATCCATTAACACCGAGATTACCCAATCTGCGGTAGAGCTTAAAGTGCTGATTGAACAAATGCGCGAGCAGATCCAAAATATCGAATAGTTTTTTTACCCGTCCAAGAATGTCTTAGAAGCCCTGTTATTTGCTTGTAAATACAGGGCTTTTTTATTTTTCCCGTCCAAATCGGTTTGCAGATATCCGTTACCAACTGCCTGTTTAGTGGTGGGCAGAATGGTGGGCAGCCCCCTCATTTTGGCTCAATAAGCGTTTTGCGGTGAGCAAATTGGTGGGCAGTAAGTTACCCAATTTTCGCATTTAACTCGCCACCACAACAGGTTAGCTGCTGATTCAATAAGCAAATCGGTGGTGGGCAGCCATTATTGCCCCCTCCATTATTTCAGCAACTATGGAGTAAACATGGGAAAACTCACAGCAAAACAG
>NZ_RCUA01000069.1 GCF_003731635.1 Marisediminitalea oceani
GAGACTGTAACTAATTTTGTGTAACTGCCTATCTCAACATACTCTATTAAGAGTTAAGGATAGGCAGATGAACATGAATAAGAAAGAGCTTGAAGCTTTCGCAAGGGAAGCAGCCAAAGGGATTAAAACACCTGAGGACTTGAACGAGTTTAGCCAGATGCTGAAGAAAATTACTGTTGAAGCGGCATTGAACGCGGAGATGGATGAGCATCTTGGCTACGAGAAACACCAACAGTCCACGTCTACCAATACCCGTAACGGCAAGAGCAGTAAACGGGTCAAAACCGAAGACGGCGAGTTTAAACTCGATACGCCTCGCGACCGTGAAGGCTCCTTTGAACCCAAACTTGTCAAAAAGCACCAAACCCGTTTCACCTCCATGGACGATAAAATCCTCTGGCTGTATTCACAGGGCATGAGCACCCGTGACATCGTCAATGCCTTTGAGGAATGGTATGGCGCAGAGATATCGCCCACGCTCGTTTCTCGTGTCACCAATGCCGTTATTGAGCAGGTGATTGAATGGCAATCTCGCCCTTTAGATGCCGTCTACCCGATTGTTTACCTGGACTGCATCGTAGTGAAGATTCGTCAGGATAAACGGGTCATCAATAAATCTATCTTCCTGGCTCTGGGTATCAACACCGAAGGTCACAAAGAACTGATGGGGATGTGGATTGCTGAGAATGAAGGCGCTAAGTTCTGGTTGAGTGTGCTGACTGAGCTTCAGCAGCGTGGCGTCGAAGATATTCTTATCGCCTGTGTGGATGGCCTGAAAGGCTTCCCTGATGCTATCAACACCGTTTTCCCTCAGACACACATCCAGCTATGTATCGTGCACATGGTGCGCAACTCACTCAAATACGTATCATGGAAAGACTACAAGGCCGTCACGACGGATTTAAAGCGGGTTTACCGCTCAGCGACTGAAGACGAAGCCTTGCTCGAACTGGAACGCTTCAGTGAAATCTGGGATGGCCAGTACCCACAAATCTCTAAATCATGGCGTAACCACTGGCAGAACCTTAATACGTTGTTCAGTTACCCTGAAGATATCCGTAAAGCGATTTACACCACCAACGCCATTGAGTCGCTCAACAGTGTCATCAGAAAGGCTATCAAAAAGCGGAAAATCTTCCCCAGTGACGATGCAGCAAGAAAGATGGTTTACTTAGCGATTCAAGATGCCAGCAAAAAATGGACAATGCCCATTCAAAACTGGCGTCAGGCTATGAGTCGTTTTATTATCGAGTTCGAGGAACGCCTCGAAAGACACATTAACTAAATGGCAGTTACACAGAATCTGTTACAGGCTCCGATCCACTACTGTAAATATAAATTTAACAGGAGGTCCTAGAACCTCCTGTTATTAGTTTAGGTTTAGGGATAAGAACAATGTTGAAAAAAGTTTTTATACATACTTTCCAAAGCTTCGGTATCTATATTGTTTACATTAATATTAATAACTTTATTCTTGATGACTTGTTTGAATTCACTACAGATCCGACTCTGATTCCATTTTTTATAATACTATCGTTTATAAATATCTTTTTGCGTAAAGAAGAGTCAAAACATCAATCTTTATATTAGATGAATTACTCATAGATTGTTTACGTATTAAAGTCATATTCAAATAGCCTGAAACGCACTGCGTTCCGGAGTCTTTTCATCGTTATCCTTTTCAGTTGCCCTACGTTAGTTAAGGTGATTTTATGATAGGCGCAATTCTCTAAGTAATTCTTCATGTAAACGTCACAAAGTTATCGTAGCGTCGGGCTTTATTTGCCAGCGAGGTGAAGCGATGAAATGGGATTCAATTAAGTCCCGGTTACTCCTGATGACAACTTTATGTGTGCTGGGCATGGGGTTAATGACAATTAACCAGCATTATTTTGGACAGAAGTTAAGTGCGCTCAACGAACAGAATGTAGCGCTACAGCAAATGCAAACCGATTTACTGCAGTTAAGGCGTCACGAAAAAGATTTTTTACTGCGCCATGACCGTCGCTACCTCGAGCAGTTTCGTGAGCAATACCAACGTTTTATCGCTACTGTTAACAGCCTCGACCAAGTCATTGGCCAATATGAATTACCCGCTAGCCTGGTTAGCGATATCGCGGTAAACAGCGAACTTTACGCGCGTGATTTTTATAAGTTGACGCAGTTGATGGAAGTGTACGGACTCACAGCAGACACTGGCATCAATGGCGAACTTCGCCAGCTTTCCACGGCGTTAAATACCCGGGCTGAAGGGCTCACGCCAGCTTTGGTAAGCTTGCTCGGTCGGGCTACTTATCTGGCCGCTGATTATCAACTTATCGCCGACCCGAAGACCCTGGAAGCACTCAGACAAACGCTGTCACTCATCCTTGGTAATCAGTCGCTACCCGTTGAAGTCGAAAGCCTGTTGGTTGATTTTCGCCAGCAGGTAAATCGTCTGGCTCAGGTTAAGCAACAAATCGGCCTTACCGAACAGCAGGGCCTGCGCGGTCAGTTTCGCCAGCAGGCCCACCGGGTTGAAGAGGATCTTAAAACGCTGGATAACGCCTTGCAGCCAGTGTTGGTATCGCACAAAGAACAGGCTACTGTGTTCAGTACTGTGATTGCTGTACTGACGTCAGTCGCACTAATCTTGTTACTGGTCAAAAGTTTTGCCACCTTTCACCGGTCTTTTGCTAACTTCGTACTGTTTTTTTACCGCTGTAAACGGCAATATCAACGTATAGACCCAAAGCAACTGGGATTTTCGGAATTTCGCTCGCTGGCCGCACTGGCCAATGAAATGGTTGAAAGCCGCCGGCAAATTGAGCGGCGACTGGCTAAGTTAGAAGCGAGTGACCCCAAGCCCGCGGAGGTTGCACCATAACATTTTATAAGAGGGCAGCAATGCAATTTAATCAACTAGGTAGCAGTGATTTACAGGTATCGGAAATTTGCCTGGGTACCATGACCTTCGGTATTCAGAATACCCAGCAGGATGCGAACGACCAGCTGGACTACGCGGTCGATTACGGTATTAACTTTATCGATACCGCCGAAATGTACCCTATTCCGCCAAACGAAGCGACCTACGCTGATACCGAGCGCTTTATTGGAAACTGGCTGGCAGCTAATCAGGATAAGCGTGAAAAGCTGGTGTTGATGACCAAGATTGCCGGCAGTGGTCTGGCTTATATTCGTGATGCCAGTCCTATCAGCAGTAACACCATTGCTATGGCTCTGGATGACTCTCTGAAACGGTTACAAACCGATTACGTGGATGTGTATCAGTTGCACTGGCCAAACCGTACCTCACCACATTTTGCTAAACACTGGCCCTGGCGCACCAATCCTCAGGATACCGATGTTGAACGCGAGCGCGAAGGCATGCGCGACATCGTAAAAGGCATTGGTGAGGCTATTGATGCCGGTAAAATTCGTCACTGGGGGCTTTCTGACGATACGCCCTGGGGGATTCATACGTTTTTAACCCTGTGTCAGGAAATGGGGGTGCCCAAGCCGGTTTCCATCCAGAATGAATTCAGCCTGTTACATCTGAAAGACTGGCCTTATCTGATTGAGACCTGCGTGTTTGAAAACATTGCTTATCTGCCCTGGTCGCCGCTGGCAACCGGATTACTGACCGGTAAATACCAGAATGATGAACGCCCTAAAGGTAGTCGCTGGACCTTTGTGCAGCGTCAGGGGTTATTCCGCAATACCACCGAGGCGCACGAGGCAACGGCGCGTTATCTGGAAATCGCTGAGCGCGCTAAAATTACACCCGCCCAACTGGCGCTGGCCTGGTGTAAGCAGGTTCCCGGCGTGACATCTACCATCATTGGCGCAACCAGTGTGGCACAGCTGAAAGAGAATATTGAAGCCTTTGAAATAGACCTGTCAGAAGACACCAAAAGACAAATCAACCAGGTGATCAAGCGCTATCCTATGCCTTTCTAGGGCGTTTACCCCTTCATAGATTTGTCATGTTACGTCCATAGACTGGAGGTTGATTAACTTTCCACCTTCAGTTTATGTCGACAACATCAATTCCATTAGGCAGCCAGGCGGGCGCTGCACCTCAACCAAACCGCCATCAGTGGGTGGTCTTGCTGGGGCTTATATACCTGATGCTGGTTGCCGTCTCGGTAATTGGCAATGGCTTTCAGGCCATGACGGCCGGCCATGCAGAGTCGCTTTTTCAGTTTGCCGAAAACCCGGTTACAGGTTTAATCATTGGCATTCTTGCTACGGCCCTGATCCAGTCGTCCAGTACGGTAACCTCGATAATAGTGGCAATGGTTGCCGGCGGGTTACCCATAACACTGGCGGTGCCAATGATGATGGGCGCTAATGTTGGCACCAGTATTACCAATACCATCGTCAGTATGGGCCATATCAAAAATGCCGATGAATACCGTAAAGCCTTCCAGGCCGCTACGATTCACGACATTTTTAATCTGATGGCGGTGGTTATCTTCCTACCGCTGGAGATTATGTTTAATCTGCTGGAGAAAATCAGTGGCATGCTGGTGAGCTGGATGCACAGCGATGAGGTGCTGGAGGTGGGGGGATTTAACCCCATAAAAGCGGTTACCTCGCCGGTAAGCCAGCAACTGGAGTCGATGCTGTCGGGCTTATCCTCCGGCTTTGCCGGTGCGCTGATGATTGTGGCAGGGGTACTACTGATCATCGTTTCCATTACTTATCTTGGTAAAATCATGAAAGCGTTGATGGTCGGTCGGGCCAAAACCATGCTGTACAGCAGTATTGGCAGAGGGCCGGTTTCCGGTATTGCCTCCGGCACGGCGGTAACCGTGCTGGTGCAGTCCTCGTCAACCACCACGTCGCTGATGGTGCCGTTGGTCGGCAGTGGCGTACTCACGGCCAGAGATATCTATCCATTTACGCTGGGGGCTAATATTGGCACCTGCATTACTGCAATTATTGCTGCGCTTGGGGTCAGTGGCCTTATGGCAGAGCCTGCGCTGCAAATCGCGCTGGTGCATTTTGTCTATAACTTGCTGGCGGTTTTGTTGATTTTTGGGTTGCCATGGTTACGGGAAATCCCGCCGCTGTTGTCTGGTTTGCTGGCTGACAGGGTGGCCAAACAAAAGGTACTGGGTCTGGTGTATATTCTGAGTGTCTTTTTTGCAATGCCTTTCGGCTTTTTACTGTTATCGGGATTTAAGCTGGCATAAAAAAGGCCACAATCAATGTGGCCAACTTGGGAACAACCGAACACAACGGGCAGCGCGCAGACGCTGCCTTTTCTAAGTGTAGTCTTAAAAAGCGTACTTCGCAGAAAATTGCACGCGGCTCATATCACCTTCAAGACCGGCATCAGTTTCACGTTTTGCATAAGCATACTCTGCACCCACCGTAACCGTTTTGCTCATCGAGTAAATGTAGTTAACGCGGGCACTGTAGGTTTTGTCAGTGTAATCGCCCATGGTGACCTCAGTGATTTGCTCAGCGTCAGCGTCGAAGGCCGAAAACATGATGCTGGAACGGGCTTTGTCGGTCCACATATGGCGGTAAGCCACACCGTAACCCGTTGAGTCGATGGCATCCAGACTGCCAGTTTCTTCGTTGTACACAGCACCTTGCGCGGCGTTCAGTGCAGCATAACGGCCCAGACCACTACCAGTGAAGAAAGTAAAGCGCAGATCGTCGGTATCGCTTAACTTCACTTTTGATGTAATCGACACACCCATGCCGGTGTCTGAGGCATCAATGCCGCCAACTTCATAAGATAACTGGCGTAAGATACCTGCTACTTTTACGTGACCCCAGTCTGCTTTGTGCGTGTAGGCACCAATTACGTCTGGAACTGAGTTGTCATCTGTTGCGCCAACACCCACCACGGTGGTTTCTGGATTTTCCAGCGCAAAATCAAAGCCGTTCTGTGAATAACGCACCATTACCTGACGACCGAAGGTAATCCCATCGGTGGTGCCGATAAAGTCCAGAGACTCCGGTAATGCACCCACGTCCATAAAGGTGGTCCAGGTTTGACCAACTAACCAGTTTTTATATTTTAAGAAGGCGTGGCGCATACGAGGCAGATAAGAGTTGGAGATCCGCTCGTTATCGTAGTCGCCTTTGGTTACCATGAAATCAAATTCCAGCACACCTGTGATGCTGTCACCGCCATCTACCGGCGTATTGGTAGTTAAGCGAAAACGTGATTGTCTGGCATGACCGTCGAAGCGGCCGCCAATGTCATCGTCTGACGCGCCAACTGCAATAGTGGAAGGCACGTAAAAATCCCGGTTAAGCGGGTGGCCTTCACCATTAGAGTAGTCACTGTAGATGCCATCTACTTTGATATAGCCGGTGTATTTGACGTCTGTTGAGCCGATGGTAGCGGCGTTGGCAGATGCCATTGCAAAGCCAGCTACAGCCAGTGATACTGCGCGGGTAATTGTTTTCATAGTGGTTTTCATGTTTCTCGTCCCATTTGTCCAGGAATTGGATGATTGGTAAAAAAAGTGTAAAAATACAGTTAACGAATAATAATTTGGATGAGTTTAGACCAATTGCAAATAAGCGGATGGTCTATAAGACGAAAGTCGTAACACATGGTAAGTAAATAGAATTTTCGCACTCGGTAAGACCAAAGTCGCATTTTTCTTTGGTCAGGAACGGCTACATTGATCTATCAACAATATCACTGCTTTTTATTAAAAAATTGGAGGCACATCAAATGACTGCCAGCAAGATATACCCGGTTCCAGAGGACATCAAAGCATCTACGCACCTGACTGAAGAGCAATACTTCGAGATGTACAAGAAGTCGGTCGAAGATCCTGAAGGGTTCTGGGGCGAACATGCCAGCACGCTGGATTGGTATACCAAGCCTACAAAAGTAAAAAATACTCACTTCGGCGCCGATGACGTCTCAATTAAGTGGTTCGAAGATGGCGAGATCAATGCCAGTTATAACTGTATCGATCGCCACCTGGCTGAAAACGCAAAGAAAACTGCCATTTTCTGGGAAGGTGACTCGCCTGAAGACAGTGATGAAATTAGTTTCCAACAGCTCCATTATGAAGTCTGTAAGCTGGCCAATGGCCTGAAAAAACTGGGCGTCGAAAAAGGCGACCGCGTAGCTATTTACATGCCGATGGTGCCCCAGGCGGCTTACGCCATGCTTGCGTGTGCACGTATTGGTGCCGTGCACTCAGTAATCTTTGGTGGTTTCTCGCCAAACGCGATTGCCGACCGTATTAACGACAGCAGCGCCAAGGTAGTGATTACCTGTGACGAAGGCCGTCGTGCTGGTCGTAGTGTGCCGCTTAAAGCAAACGTTGACCGCGCGCTGGCCAATGATGCCTGTCCTTCTATCACCAACGTTATTGTGCATAAGTTAACAGGCGGCGATGTTGCCTTTGATGACAGTGTTGATGTGTGGTGGGACGCGCTGGTAGAAGACTGCTCTGCGCAGTGCGAACCAGAAGTGATGAACGCGGAAGATCCGCTGTTTATTCTGTACACCTCCGGCTCTACCGGTACCCCTAAAGGTGTGGTTCACACTACCGGCGGTTACCTGTTATATACCGCAATGACCTTTAAATATGCCTTCGATTATCGCGAAGATGATATTTACTGGTGTACCGCCGATGTGGGTTGGATCACCGGTCACAGTTACATGACTTACGGCCCGCTGATTAACGGTGCTACGCAGGTATTCTTTGAAGGTGTACCTACTTACCCGGATGTACGTCGTATTGCTCAGGTTGTTGAAAAGTACAAAGTAAACTCTCTGTATACTGCACCTACTGCTATCCGTGCGCTAATGGCCCACGGTGATGCGCCGGTGGAAGGCTGCGATCTGTCTTCTCTGCGTCTGTTAGGTTCGGTAGGTGAGCCAATCAACCCGGAAGCCTGGGAATGGTACTACCGTGTTATCGGTGAAAGCCGTTGTCCGATTATGGATACCTGGTGGCAAACCGAGACCGGCGGCATGATGATCACTCCTTTGCCTGGTGCCACACCGCTCAAGCCGGGGTCTGCTTCACGTCCGATGTTCGGTATTCAGCCGGCACTGTTTGATGCAGAAGGTAAAGAACTGGAAGGTGCTAACGAAGGTAACCTGGTGATTAAAGAAAGCTGGCCAAGCCAGGCTCGTACCGTTTATGGCGACCACGAGCGTTTCATTAATACCTACTTCAGTGCCTATAAAGGCGTTTACTTTACTGGCGACGGTGCCCGTCGTGATGAAGATGGTTACTACTGGATTACTGGCCGCGTAGATGACGTACTCAACGTATCTGGTCACCGTTTAGGTACTGCTGAAATCGAGAGTGCACTGGTTGCTCACCCTAAAGTGGCAGAAGCCGCTGTAGTGGGGTATCCGCACGATATCAAAGGTCAGGGCATCTATGTGTACATCACGCCTAATGAAGGTGTTGAGCCGGACGACGATCTGACTAAGGAAATCCGTGCCTGGGTACGTACTGAACTGAGCCCAATCGCAACACCGGATATGATCCAATGGTCACGCGGTCTGCCGAAAACTCGTTCAGGTAAGATTATGCGTCGTATCCTGCGTAAGATTGCAGCCAATGAGCATGAGCAATTAGGCGACACGTCAACGTTGGCGGATCCGTCGGTTGTTGATACACTCATAGAGGAGCGCCTTAACAAGTAAACGGAGTCACAATGATAACGCTGCTGATTGCTGATGATCACCCTTTATACCGCGATGCGCTAAAGGGGGCGTTGTCATTGTCGTTGCCAGATCTAACGATTTTAGAAGCTGGTGACCTCACCACCACGGTCGACATGCTCGAAAAAGAGGATGTCGACCTGTTGTTACTTGATCTGCATATGCCGGGCAGTAACGATTTGTTCGGCTTATTGCATATCCGCAAACTCTATCCCGATTTACCCGTTGCAGTAGTCTCCGGCACCGAAGATGCTACTATCATTTCCAAAATTGTGGGCGTGGGCGCGCTTGGTTTTATTCCTAAAACCACCAGTGCCGATAATATCGCCAAAGCGGTGGAAGTGATTCTGGACGGTGACATCTGGCTGCCCGAGTCAATCAGCGAAAAAATCGAAGACGTCGACGAAGAGTTCTCTGAACTGGCGGATAAAGTGTCAAGCCTTACACCTTCTCAGTATAAAGTGCTGTGTTACATGCGCGATGGCCTGCTCAATAAGCAAATTGGCTATAACCTCGATATCGCAGAAGCCACAGTTAAAGCTCACGTTACGGCAATCTTTAAGAAGCTGGGTATCAACAACCGCACTCAGGCGGTTTTGATTGCTTCACAGCTGGAACTGGAACCGCCGGCCACACCGGGCAAATAATCGTTTTAAAATAAGTGCTCAAGCGGGCTGTCGAAGCTTGCTGTCGCTGCTTTGGTGGCATCGGATAATAGTGGGTTCTGTAGTCTGATAAGCTCTCTGCCTGCGAGCAGGTTACGTGCTCTGATATAGAAATGCTGGGAGGTAAGCAGACGGGACAAGTCGCCATTGGCGGTGAGTATTGCTAACCCTTTTTCTAACCGTCGGGCGAGCTCGGGTTTACTCTTTGTCACAAAGAAAAACATCGGATTATCGTAATGCAGGGTAATGTGCTTGGCGATGATAAGATCCTTTGTTGAACGGGATGCCAGCTCGGTAAAAACCTCATTAGCGGCCCTGGGAAAATAGTCTGCCCGGCCGTTGCTCAGGCTTTCAAAAGCGCCGCTGTAGCTGTCGGTTATGAGATTAAAACCGTTAAAAGTCAGCACGCTGGTATCCGGCCAGCCTGTACCTTGCACGGCGGTGAGTGCTTTAAGCTCGGCAACGCCCAGCTGCTCGTCGAAGCGTTCATCAGAAGCTCTTACCAGTATCACCCGGTAACCAAACAGGCCTGCGGTTAATGGTACCCGTACGGCAATATGCTGTTGCTCCCGCTTGATAGTGGTAATCGACCAGTTTATGTCTGTGGTGCCCTGTGTTAACTGATTAAACTGTTCTTGCTGGCTTGCCACCTCAGAGTCGGGCACCAGAATCACCGGTCCGAACTGATTATCGGTTTGTGCTAATGCCAGGCTAAGCAGCGTTTTTATGTAAAAGTAAAACTCATCGGTGCCTTGCTGAAAATTAGGAATATTGACTTCGGTAACGTCGTCGAATGCGCCTGGCTGGGCCAGGCATGAAGATGCAGCCACCATCAACCAACTGGCGAGTAGGCAGCCGATAATTAACCTTGTCCCTGGTAGTCTTTTCATTTTACGAACTAATTATTGCCATAGGGGGCCTGTAACAGTGTCTGGTATAGTTTCTCGGCCTGCAAACACCCTCCCAGTGAACCGCTATTTTCCAGATCAAAAATCGTTCTGCCCCGCATAATAGAAATGGCTTGCTGATACCACTGCTGGCTTTCCATCAGCGCCAGAAAACTCCCATCCTGAATTGAGCGTTCAAAACCGGTGGTGAGCCTTTGGGCCAGCGCCGTATTGCCTTTTTTAACGTACACTAAAAACAACAGGGGATAGCGTAAAGCGTGATCAGGGGCGATTACCAATCCCTTTGTTTGCGCCGTTTGCATTTCGCCCAATACCTCTGCAATGCCTCTGGGGTAGTAATCGGCCAGCCCTTTCTCGACCGCGCGGTAAGCGGAAAATCGATCGGAGGAAAGCACGGTAAAGCCGTTATTTACCAGAATATCGTAATCATGCCATTTGGAAGACTGTACTGCTACGAGTCCTTTCAGAGCGTCGACAGAATTGATGTTAGCAAAGCGCGTGTCATCTTCGCGTATCAGACTCACCCGCAGACCAAACAACCCGGCTATTTGCGGCACTAATACTGGTTGATAGTCTTCGTTGCGCTTCAGCGAACAGGTGGCCCAGGCGATGTCCGTGATGCTCTGGTTAAGATTACGTAACTGACGTTTTTCCTCAACCGGGATTTTGAGCCTGACCACTTCGGTTTCACCGTAATCCTGCTCGGTGGCCCTTATGGCCTGTTCCAATTGTAAATGAAGGTATTCAATAATCGGATGTTCAGTGGTGAAGGTGGGTAGCCTTATGACCTCCTTGGCATTACTCTTTGCAGAATAAATTCCAAGTACAACAACGGCTATCAGGGCCAGTTTATTCATGCTCAGCACACTTCCTTTATCATCACCTTGCAAGTATAGGTGATGGGTTTGCTTCCTGCACAACCGTCGGGCGAAAATTGCTGAAGTTAAGTAAAATCCGGAAGCGGGTGCTTCCGGATGACTCAGGTTGGAATGGCTATGGTCGGGCTGGCAGGATAAACTCGTATTCTGGGTCAACATAAAACTTGCCTACCATGGCTTGTCTGCCTAATAACATCAGATAGGTCATTTCAGAACGGTCGGTTAGCGTGAGCTTAATTTTCCATGACCGGGTACCCATCTGCAGGCGCGTGTTGATGACATAGCGGCGCTGCCTGTCTGCCGTGGAGCTCTTAATTTTTTTCTGGCTGAGCACCTTACTTTCGCAACGTACCGTGCGGGCAACGTCGTGAATATCCGGGTGAATATCAAAGCGGATCCAGCGTTCGTTGTCGCGCTCGAATTCTTCGATATTGTCTACATGCAGTGAAGACGTTGCGGCACCGGTATCTACCCGCATGACTAAGTTATTAATCCCCAGTTCTGGCATGCTGCCATACTCAAGGGCGCCAATCATTTGTTTGGTTTTACTGGATTTGCTCATTTACAAGGCCACCGTAGTGTCATTAGGTACCAGATTGTCCTGCAGCATTTCCACCTGTTCTGCCACGGTATCCGGAGTTTTAAAATAGGCAATGTGATAAATCGCCTCACCTTCCTGGGTTAACGGAATATTTTGTTTACCAATCACTACACCCTCTGCCGGACTGATGAGAGTGCCCAGAAACTGCCCGTAAGAGTCCGCAATGGTAGCCAGCTTATCGCCTTTTTCCACATGGTCTCCCAACTGCGCCAGGTGGTTAATAAAGCCACTTTCCGGCGCGCGCACCCAGCCACTGGAGCGGGCGATGTAAGGTTTAATCGGCACACCTTTTGCGCGGCTTTTATTGAGCATACCCAGATGACGCATGGTATTGATAATGCCTTTTACGCCAGCCCGAATGGAAAACTCGTCGTAACGTAAGGCCTGACCGGCTTCGTACAACAGAATTTTGATTCCGGCTTCACTGGCCGTAGCACGTAAAGAACCATCACGAATATCGGCGTTTAGCAGCACGGGTACCCCAAAGGCCTGCGCCATAGCGAGGACTTCCTCGTCGTCGAGGTCGGCGCGGATCTGCGGTAAGTTACTGCGGTGAATCGCACCGGTATGCAGATCGATGCCAACGTCGCACTTACTGACTACCTCGTTAAAAAACAAATGGGCCAGACGTCCGGCCAGACTGCCTTTCCGGCTCCCAGGGAAGCTACGATTAAGGTCGCGTCGGTCGGGTAAATAGCGAGACTGGTTAAGCACGCCATAAACATTCACGGTTGGCACGGCTATTAGAGTGCCTTTTAACCTGTCGATAGCCCGGGATTTAATGAGGCGGGCAATGATTTCAATGCCATTGAGCTCATCACCGTGGATCGCCGCACTTACGAATAACGTAGGGCCTGGACGTTTACCACGCTTCACATAAACCGGAATACTCATACTGGTAGCAGTATAAAGAGGCGGCATATCCAGCGCGATTTTCTTCGTTTCACCCGGCAGTATGGTTTCACCGCCAATCACAAGCCCTTTGGTGGCCATCAGCCTTTTCCTTTGGTTTTAGTTTTGTGTGGTTTTGCAGAGGTTTCGATGAACTGAATAATCATACTGGCCACATCTTTACTGGTTGCTTTTTCGATCCCCTCCAGACCAGGCGAGGAGTTTACTTCCATCACCACCGGCCCCCGTGAAGAACGTAAAATATCTACACCACAACAGTTTAAGCCCATGGTTTTCGCTGCGTTAATGGCGGTTTTACGTTCATCCGGCGACAAGCGCACCAGACTGGCTGAACCGCCACGATGCAGGTTGGAGCGAAACTCGCCCGGCGCAGCCTGGCGTTTCATGGCAGCGATCACCTTGCCACCTACGACAAAGCAGCGGATGTCTGCGCCACCAGCTTCTTTAATGTATTCCTGAACCAGAATGCTGGCATTCAGACCCATAAAGGCTTCAATCATGGCTTCCGCGGTTTTTTGTGACTCGGCCAGCACTACGCCGATACCCTGGGTACCTTCCAGTAACTTGATCACCACCGGCGCGCCACCAACGTTTTTAATCACGTCGTCTACTTTATCCGGGTGATGGGCGAAACCGGTACGGGGCATGCCAATCCCTTTACGGGATAAGAGCTGCAAGGAACGCAGTTTGTCCCGCGAACGGCTGATGGCCACTGATTCGTTGATGCTGTATGTGCCCATCATCTCAAACTGTCGTACCACCGAGGTGCCATAAAAGGTCACCGATGCCCCAATGCGCGGGATGACTGCATCATAGTCAGGTAGTCTTTCACCTTTATAGCGAACCGACGGATCGCTGCTGGTAATGTCCATGTAGCAGTGCATGGTGTCTATGATATCCACGGTGTGTCCGCGCTGCTCTGCAGCCTCTTTCAGGCGACGGGTAGAGTAAAGACGGGGATTTCGGGATAATATTGCAATTCGCATGATGTAGCCTAATTTTGGTTGCGGCAAAAAACGGCATACTTTGCCTTGTGTGTGGGTAATGTAAAGTAAATAAAATTTGTCGTGACGGTGATAAATCTTGAGTAATAACAAGACTCACCGTCTACCGTATTGGTTATAGCATACGCCTAAAAAAGGGCCATTGTCACGGGAGATGCTGCCCACAATCAGTGGGCAGATTTAATATACCGGGTCATACTTTTCAGCAACGCGCGCAGCTTGGCGGGTTTAATGGGTTTGCTCAGATAATTCACCCCTTGCTCCTTACAACGGGTCACCACGTCCTCATCGTGAGTGGCGGTAACCAGTGAGGCTGGCAGCACAATATCGAGATGCTGGCGAATAGCGTCAATTAAATCCAGACCATTCTGGTCGTTGCCGAGCTGGTAATCCATCAGCAAAATTTGCGGAGAAAAAATATCGGCCTGAGTGATAGCGTCGTCCCAGTTATCTGCAAGCACCGTACTGACACCCCATTTCTCTAACAGGGTTTGCAGTGCGTCGAGATTTTCCTGCTGATCGTCCACGCACAGTACCCGTAATCCGCGGAACGAAGCAGTGGGGTTGGCCAGTGAGGTACTCTTTGAGACCAGAGGTTGGGTCATGGGGAAGCTTAGCGAGAAGCAACTGCCCCGACCCACTTCAGATTCCACCTTTACCTTACATTGCATCTGTTGGCTTAAGCGCCTTACCACGCCTAAGCCCAGCCCGATCCCGTGCTCGGAGCTTTCATTGGTGCGGTAGAAGTCGCTAAAGATTAAAGCCTGTTGCTCTTTGGAAATACCAATGCCAGTATCGCGGATCTCTATAAGTAGTTTCCCTGCTCGCTTGCGGGTAGAAAACAGCACCTTACCCGAGTTGGTGTATTTCACAGCATTAGACAGCAGGTTCTGAATAATCCGATACAAGAACGTTTTATCGGCATATACCCAACAGTCCAGTAAACGGGTGCGCAGGGTGAGGCCTTTATCCCGGGCGCGCATGGATAATTCATCCACGATGGGATCGCATAAATCCTTTATGTTTACCGGCTCAGGGTTGGGCTTGAGTTCGCCCTGGTCCAGGCGGGAGATATCCAGCAGAGTGGCAATCAGCGCCTCACTGGAGGTTACCGAGTGATTGAGTTTGTTGACGATGTTATTCACCGCGTCCGGTAGTCTGGCTTCCTGCAAGGCAGAAACGTAAAGCTTGGCGGCGTTCAGCGGCTGCAATACATCATGACTGGCCAGCGCCAGAAAGCGGGTTTTACTGGCATTGGCATCTTCGGCCTGTTTACGGGCGCGTATTAGCTCTTTTTCAACGCCACGCCGGCGCTCGATCTCAAGGCGTAACTCAGCGTTAATCGAGTGTACTTCTTCCGTGCGCTTTTTAATTCGCAGCTCAAGGTCGATATTGGACTCTTCCAGCGCCTGCTGGATTTCCACGTGCCCGGTAATATCATTAAAGCTGGTTACGAAGCCACCACCCGGGAGCGGGTTACCCACCATTTCAATAACCCGGCCATCGCTACGCTGACGGGTAAACCGGTGAGGCGTACCGGAACGCAAATGTTCCAGGCGTTTCTCGATTTCGCCTTCAATATCGTTAACCCCAAACTCGCCTCGTTCGGCGTTGTAGCGAATGAGCTTTTCTATCGGCATGCCCACCACTAAAAAATCTTCCGGATAGGTATACAGTGTGGCGTACTGTTTATTCCAGGCCACCAGGTTAAGGTGTTTATCAATGACGCTGATACCCTGATCCATATTCTCCAGCGATGTCAGCAGGGCGGTCATATTAAACTGCATGGCCTGGGTGGTATCGTCGAAGAAGTTAATAACTTCGGTAAAGTCGAGCTTCTTACCACGCAGGACACTGTCGATCAGGGCTTTAGCACTGGATGCACCAATTACCCCTCCGAGGGCTCTTTCGCAGAAGGCCATAAAGGCGTCGTCCGGCGCCTGAGAGCTTTCAATGGTAGTGTGATGAAGCTGCTGATATTCATTAACCAGTTGCTTGCAGCGCCCGGTGCCCATAAACGTGGAGAGCAGGGTGATAAGGTCGGCGATGGTTACGTTAACGCTCTGATTCTTGAGCGGCGTATTACGCACTTCAGCCGGGGATACAAAGGCTTCAGCCTGGATCCTGTCGATTAATCGGGCCGGCGCAAACCAGGAAAACAGGCAATAGGCCATGGCGTTGGCAATCAGGCTGATAATTGCGCCCTGGCTAAGTAACTCACTTTGCTCAAAGTCTGTAGCGGAGTTGTTGACGATGGGAAGCACCAGCCACAACACCCAGGTAATCAGCCCCACTACAAGGCCTGCGTAAACACCGTGAGCGTGGCCGCGTTTCCAGTACAGGCCACCAATTACCGCAGGCATAAGCTGAATAACCAGTGAAAAGGCAATTAAACCGATGGAATGCAGCGAGCGACTGCCGGTCATTTGCTGGTGGTATAAAAAGGCCAGTAGCAGAATAATGCCAATAATTACCCGGCGGATCAGCCTGATGCGTTTACCGTAATCACCATATGCGGCGGAATGTTGTTTGACCGCCAGTAAGCGCGGCAGCACCACATCGTTAGTCAGCATGGTACTGAGTGTTAGTGTGGCTACGATGATCATCGCCGTGGCGGCCGACAATCCGCCAACAAACACAATGACCTGCAGTAAAAAAGACTCCGAAAAAATGGCCAGTGATAACACGTAGGTATCCGGCTCAATGGGGTTATCGGCAAAAACTGATTGCCCGGCCATGGCTATAATCGGGATCACAGCAGCGGTAATCGCCAGATACAGCGGAAACAACCAGCGCGCTGTTTTAAGGTGATTCAGGCTCAGGTTATCGACGATGGCTACATGGAACTGACGGGGCAAACAAATCACCGCAGCGGCGGCCATGATCACCTGGGCAAAAAAGGTAAAGGAGGAGAACTGAGATAATGCTTCTGTTGTTAGAAAGTCTTCCAGGATCGGCCGTGTTTCCTGCTCATACCAGGCCTGATAGCCGACGATAGCAACAAGAACCAGCGCCAAAAGTTTTATGGATGACTCAAAGGAAATGGCCAGAATCAGACCGCGACGGTATTCGGTAACGTCGGTTTGTTTGGTACCAAAATAGATGGCAAACAGAGCAATAAAGGCGGTGGCCAGCACAATAATAAACTGGCTGTTAGGCTGATTAGTTAACAGCTTAAAGGTTGCGCCGATGGCTTTTAGCTGCAGGGCGATATAGGGAATGGTAGCCATCAGAGCGATAATGGTTACCAGCAGAGCAACCGCCTGGCGTTTGCCGTAGCGGGAAGCAATAAAGTCGGCAATGGTATTAATGTGTTGTTTTTTACTGACCAGCGTCAGTTTATAGATAAACCGGTAGCCCAGAATGTATACCAGTACCGGCCCGAGCAGAATTGGCAGGTAAATCCAGGTGTCCCGGGTAGCCTGACCCACCGCACCAAAAAAGGTCCAGGCGGTACAATAAATGGCCAGTGCCAGCGAGTAGATCACCGGGTGTGAGGTTATCCATCTGGCAGTGGGAGAATTCTTATCTCCCCAACTGGCGATGTAAAATAATAAAAATAAATAAACGAGTGCGAGCGAAACCCAACCGAACGTCATGCCTTGTCCTAACAGGTTTTTAACAAATCTGATTGCATTATAACCAACCCCCTAAGGCCTGACCTACGACCATGGTCTCATTTCTTGAATTGACATGCCCGTCTAGAGTATATCCGAAGCTCCTAATTATGCGGTTTTTAGGCGATTTTGGCGGTTTGGGATTGCCAGGGTAAGCGCTAAAGTCGCCTGAGAAGCTCTCCGTTAGGAAAATGTAAAAATAGAACATCGAATTAACCTGTTGATGAGGACGGAAAGATGGCATTTAAAAGTGATGACGACAAAACGGCGTATTGGAAGGAGAACCTCTCCATCCTCGCCAAATTGTTAGTAGTCTGGTTTGTCGTGTCTTTTGGCTGCGGCATTCTTTTAGTAGACGTGCTAAACGAAATCCAATTCTTTGGCTTTAAGCTGGGATTCTGGTTTGCACAGCAAGGTGCAATATACGTGTTTGTGGTACTCATTTTTGTGTATATGGCCAAAATGAATGCATTAGACAAAAAATACGGCGTAGACGAGGAGTAATCCAATGGATGTACAATTATTAACCTTTATCATCGTTGGCGCCTCGTTTGCCCTGTATATCGCAATCGCGATCTGGGCCCGCGCTGGTTCAACCAACGACTTTTATGTTGCCGGCGGTGGTGTTCCACCTGTCCTTAACGGTATGGCAACCGCAGCGGACTGGATGTCAGCCGCATCATTTATCTCTATGGCCGGTCTGATTTCCTTTATGGGTTACGACGGCGCTGTTTACCTGATGGGCTGGACCGGTGGTTATGTACTGCTGGCGTTATGTCTTGCGCCCTACTTACGTAAGTTCGGTAAATTCACTGTACCGGATTTCATTGGTGATCGCTACTACTCACAAACCGCACGTACTGTGGCGGTATTCTGTGCCATCTTCGTAAGCTTTACTTACGTTGCCGGTCAGATGCGTGGTGTTGGCGTAGTATTCAGCCGCTTCCTTGAAGTTGATATCGTAACCGGTGTGGTTATCGGTATGGCAATTGTATTCTTCTACACCGTATTAGGTGGTATGAAAGGCATTACCTACACTCAGGTTGCCCAGTACTGCGTATTGATTTTTGCTTACTTAGTACCTTGTGTATTTATTTCTGTAATGGTGACTGGTCACATTCTGCCACAAACTGCCTTCGGTGCGACGCTGGCTGACGGGTCCGGGATGTACATGCTGGAAAAACTCGACCAGATATCCGTGGCGCTTGGATTTGCTGAATATACCACCGGTACGAAGAGCACGATTGACGTATTCTTTATCACCTTCGCTCTGATGGTAGGTACTGCGGGTCTGCCTCACGTAATCGTACGTTTCTTCACTGTACCTAAAGTACGTGATGCACGTAAGAGTGCGGGTTGGGCGCTGGTCTTCATCGCTATCCTGTATACCACTGCACCGGCACTGGCTTCATTCGGCCGCGTAAACATGATTGAAACCATCAATGGTCCGGACCTGGCGGGTACGCCTTATGCCGAAGCGCCTACCTGGATTAAAAACTGGGAAAAAACCGGCCTTATCGAATTTAACGATAAGAATGGTGATGGCAACATGTACTATGCAGCGGGTAGCA
Source organism: Marisediminitalea oceani (assembly GCF_003731635.1). Lineage (GTDB taxonomy): Bacteria > Pseudomonadota > Gammaproteobacteria > Enterobacterales > Alteromonadaceae > Alteromonas > Alteromonas oceani. Next base: position 18,810 of record NZ_RCUA01000069.1, read on the forward strand.
TTACCGACCCTAACAGTGCAAACGAAGTAAAAGTTGACCGTGACATCATGGTACTGGCTAACCCTGAAATCGCCAATCTGCCGGCCTGGGTAATTGCGCTGGTGGCAGCTGGTGGTGTAGCCGCGGCACTGTCTACTTCAGCGGGTCTGCTGCTGGTAATCTCTACCTCGGTATCGCATGACCTACTGAAACGTAACTTTGCGCCAAACATCTCCGATAAAGCTGAGCTGGGCTATGCCCGACTGGCAGCCGGTGTGGCAATCGTTATCGCAGGTTACTTTGGTATTAACCCGCCAGGATTCGTAGCGCAGGTGGTCGCCTTCGCGTTCGGTCTCGCGGCCTCGAGCTTCTTCCCGGCCATCATTATGGGTATCTTTAGCAAGCGTATGAATGATAAAGGTGCTGTGGCAGGTATGATCTCGGGTATCGCGTTTACCGCCGCCTACATCATCTACTTCAAGTTTGTGAACCCGGCGGCTAACGTGCCTGCAAACTGGTGGTTCGGCATCTCACCTGAGGGTATCGGTACCCTGGGTATGCTGGTGAACTTCGCAGTAGCGTACGGCGTGTTCAAGATGACTGATGAAGCACCGCAGGAAATCCAGGAAATGGTTGAAAGTATCCGCTTCCCGAAAGGTGCGGGTGAAGCCTCAGCTCACTAAGCACAACTGACACTTAAGATAAGAAAAGGCTCACCAGATGGTGGGCCTTCTTTATTTATCCCTGAGTTGCTTTTTGAGCAGGCAACTCAGGCATAAACAGGGTTGATCTGGCACAGTCTATCACTGGCTAAAACCCGCTATGCTGTATCTATTAAGAGAGAAAAACGCGACCGGGGACAGCCTATGAGTACCACGCCACAGCAAGTTATTGATTTTCTGAAAACGTCAGCACCGTTTGACCAGCTGAAAAATGAATTGCGTGAAGAGCTGGCCCAGAAAGCGCGGCTTATCTACCTGGCAAAGGAAAACCAGGAAGCACTTCTCAAAGAAAATGCCGGTCGTCTGTTTCTTATTCAAAGCGGCCAGTTCTCGGTGAAAGACAGTGACGGCCCCCAGCGACACTTAAGTGAAGGTGACTATTTTGGTTTCCACGCTCTGATTGATGGTGTGACCTACCCACTGGAAGTAGAGGTAGACTCGCCGGGGCTGGTGTATTCGTTTAGCGAAACTGCGTTTAAAAAAGCTCTGGAGATGCCGGAAATCGCCAACTTCTTTCAGGGCACCAAAAGTGAGGCCCTGCAAAATCAGGCGGTGCAGGACTCAAACTCCATGTGGCTGTATAAAGCCCTGTCTGAAGTGATTGAGCGTGCACCGGTAAAAGTTGATGTGAGCCTGTCTGTGCAGCAGGCTGCCGAGGTGATGTCAGAGAGTAATGTGTCGTCGTTGCTGATCACTGAGAATGACAAACTGGCCGGCATTGTTACCGACCGTGATTTACGTAACCGGGTAGTGGCCACCGGCCTGGATGTTGGTCTGCCGGTTAAATCTATCATGACAGAAAAACCGGCGATGATTATTCAGAACCGCACTATGTTTGATGCCATGGCACTGATGACCGAGCGTAACATTCACCACCTGCCGGTTGTCGATCGCACCACCCGGGAGCCAGTGGGGATGGTTACCGCATCCGATGTGATACGGCATCAAAAGGGTAATGTGTTGTTTGTGATTGGTGAGCTATCTAAGGCCGAAAACCTTTACGAACTTACCCGTCTGTCGTGGCAAATGCCCCATTACTTTGCCACCCATGCCAAGCGGCCCGGCGACTTTGACATTGCCGGTAAAGTACTGGCACAAGCTACCGATATCATGACCCGCAAGCTGATTAGTTATTATCAGCAGCAGCACGGCCCGGCGCCGCTTGATTATGCGTGGATAGTGTATGGTTCGCAGGCCCGGGAAGATCAGACCATGGGCTCCGATCAGGATAACGGCTTGTTACTGGAACGCGAGCCTAATCAGCAGGAAGCTGAGTATTTTGCTGGTATGGCCGAGTATGTATGTAACGGGCTCGGCAAGTGTGGAATAAAACTGTGCCCGGGCAATATTATGGCCAGTAACCCGGATCTCAGGCTGTCGCTGGATGCTGCGGTAGATGAAGCGAAAGGCTGGGTAGCTCAGCCTACCAATAAAGCCATCATGTATTTTAATATATTCCTGGATGCCCGGGCGGCTGCCGGTGATGTGGATTTATTCAGGAAAATGCAGATGGCCCGGGTGCCTTTATTAAAACAGCCAATGTTTTTGGCTGCGCTGGCCCGACAGGCCAATGACGCCTCGGTGCCCCTGTCGATGTTTAAGAAATTCACTTATGAGAAGGGCCACACCGTTAAAGATGCCATTGACCTGAAAGTCCGCGCTATTGCTATTATTAATAACCTGGTGCGGCTTTATGCGCTGGCAAATGGCCTGACCATGCCATCCACCCTTGGGCGACTCGCCGCACTGCCCGCTGGCGCCGGACTATCTAGCCGCGATGCCGATAACCTGCGGGATATCTGGTTGTTCTTAAACCGCTTGCGCTGGCGTCATCAGCTACATAATAAAGTCACCGATAATCTGGTGTCGGTGAGCGATTTGTCTTCGATTGAAAAACACCAGCTCAAGGCGGCCTTTCAGGCCATAGAGCGAGCTCAACAGGCCGCTGTTATGAAGTTCTCCGGTGGAATGTCCTGATATGCCAGCGCAGCAACAGCCTTCCATCTGGCGGCGCATACAACAGTGGCTGAGCGGCGGCTCAGCGCTTCCAGAAAGTCGTAAACATCAAATGCTCAGGGATGTCCCGCTGCTGGCGGTAGATTTGGAACTGACCTCGCTGGACCCACAGAAAGCTAAGATAACATCGATTGGCTGGACCGAAGGGAAGGCCGGCAGCATAGCTTTGAGCAATTGCTATTATGCTGTGGTCAGGGCATCTGGCGATCTGGAGCAAAGCCCGGTTATCCATGGCCTGACAGCCGATGAAATTGCTCAGGGAGCACATATTAAAGAGGCGCTTGAGCAACTGATTCCTTATGCGCAAACGCATGTGTGGGTATTTCATAACGCCGGGCTGGACTTAGCCGTACTGGATAAAGTACTGGCCGCTAATGATATGTATCTGCCAGAGGTGATTACGCTTGATACGCTGAAGCTGGCAGTATATCAGTTGCAAAAGCAGCACGACGTGCTGCCGCCTAACAGCGCCACCCTGACTGTTTGCCGGCAGCGATTAAATTTACCGCTGGCACCTGCGCACAACGCCCTTGATGATGCGATGGCAACTTTACAGCTGTGGTTTGCGCAATATTACAGCATGGACCCCGGCGGAAAGATGAGTTTGCAGGATATTGTTCACACTCAGGCGGTCGGATGCAAAAATTTAGGAAAAAGTTCGAATAATTGATTGACAAGAATAGCCCAAGAGCGTATCTTTCCGCCCGCGTTGAGCAACGAGCTAAACGCAAAGGCCCAGGTGGTGAAATTGGTAGACACGCTAGCTTCAGGTGCTAGTGACCTCACGGTCGTGGCGGTTCAAGTCCGCCCCTGGGCACCATTCCTCGAAAGACATTTTAAACTTCCTATTTCTAAATAAATTCAAGCTTTTATCGAGTCGGCGGACTAACCCAGCCGAAAATCACAGATTTTCGTCGTTCATCCGTACGCGAAGCAGTGCTTCGCATAAAACGTACAGCTTCACCCACCCCTGGGCACCATTCCTCGAAAGACTCTCAAAAATAAAATTCCCGATATAAAAATCTACAGAACAAAACCTGTTAATGACTGTTTTGTTAATAAAGCTCCCGCTAACAGTTCATATGTGTATTACATCCCTGTAGCATCGTCCAGCCACGCCATCCGGGCGTGTCGTTCTTCGTGCTGCGTTATGCCACTGGCATAACGGTCACTCCTCACCCAGCCGAAAATCACAGATTTTCGTCGTTCAGTCGCGAGCCAAGCAATGCGTAACCAAATGCGTTTTCAATATATTTTAATCCGCGTAACGTACGCCCTGGCAGAATAGCTGCTAATATAGCGCCTCGTTATCCGGCGACATTTGTTTTTGCGCCCACTGCCGTTCTTATTGTTCATTATTCAGGATCACCATGGCACTTAAAGCAACCATTTTTAAAGCAGACCTGTCGATCACCGATATGGACCGCAACTACTATAACGACCACAACCTCACCATTGCCCGGCATCCGTCTGAAAATGATGCGCGTATGATGCTGCGAATTATTGCGTTCATTGTGAATGCTCATGAACGACTGCAGTTCACTAAGGGGTTATCCGATGATGACGAGCCGGACCTGTGGCAAAAGAACTTCAGTGATGAGATTGAGTTGTGGATTGAATTAGGGCAACCCTCAGAACAACGTATTAAGAAAGGCTGTAATCAAAGCCAGCAGATGATGATTTACTCCTACGCCGATAACAGCTTTGATGCCTGGTGGAAAAAGGAACAAAACAAGCTGCAAACCCGCAAAAACCTCTCTGTGTTTACGGTGCCTGAAGCACTGGCTTCCACGCTGGAGAAGGTCGTGCAACGCTCTATGCAAATTCAGGTGACCGTGCAGGACGGTCAGATGTGGCTGACTATCGAAGGGCCGGACGTTACAGAAAGTGTTGAAGTGGCCATTGAACAGCACATGTAGAGGCGGTAAGCGACGGACGTCGGAAACGTCCGTCTAGCACTACTGTGCAGCAGGAAAACTGCTAGTTAAACAGATCTTTAAGTTTGTCTTTGCCTTTTTCCATTAACTTGTCTTTTTCTTCCTCAAGTCTTTCTTTGGCTTTATCGGCTACCACTTTCTTCGCTTCGGCTTTTGCCTGTTTAATAGCGTTATCCAGCATTTGCTGCACAATAGCGGCACCAACCTGGTCGGCCGGTAAACCGTCGGGCTTACCAATTGAACCAGCGTTAAATGTAGGCAAAGTAACTTCATAGGCCTTTTTATCAATCTCAAATTCCCCGGTGTCGAGGTTTTCAAAGTTCAGCACCAGTTTAGCGTTGCTAACGGTAACCTGATCGACAATCAGTTTCGGACTCGGTGATGAAGGGTCGGCGGGCTGTTCATTGCCGCCTTCAGGCAGGTTGGCGGTCAGGTTGTTCTTAAGTACTACCAGGTTGCCCTGGCCTTTGCTATCCAGCTCATACAGGATTTCCGGACCGTCAACGGTGACTTCCTGAATACGGTAAGGCTCTTCGGTAGAACCTGCTAAGTCCAGGGTGATACCGGTGAGGCTGAGGGCATCTTCGTCGCTAAAACCATCCGGGTTTTCCACGTCGATATCGTTAATGGTCAGGCGGCCTTCACTGAAAGACAAATCTACCGAAGCCACGCTCACCGGGGTGTCTAAATATTTAGTTCCCTGGGTTTCTATCTGCGAGCGGATAAATTCATTGGCACCGCTGGCGAGATACACCACGCCACCCACAACGGCGGCAATCACTACCAATAAAATGATAATAACTTTTTTCATTACGCTTCCCTTTATCTAATGAGTTATACGCATCCTACTACAAAATACGCAACGGCAAACAATGCTCGCGATGAAATCCCTGCACTGCTGTTTAATAACTACGGTAAACCGCTTAAAAAGTATTATTTCGCACCGAGTCGATAACCGCTAAGTCGCAAATTACCTGTTTAGGATTCTGAGCTGTTAAATAAACCGGAACTAAAGCTAAGACCGCCTACACCAAGTACAAACCCGAAATCATACCAACCGCCATTGTTGTATATGGCATAGATTGCTACATCATCGAAAATCAATGAGGCGAGCCAGGAAAAGATAATGATTAGCCCATGCCATAAACCGTGTAAAAAGCCCACTTTATCGGCCTGTTGTGCTTGCTCAAAGGTCATTTGGTCAGCGCAACCAGTAAGCAACAATACTGCCACGGCCAGCATGATCAATTTGGTCTTTGCCATAAGTATTTCCTTATACGGGGGAACCTGTTGGCAGATTAACAAACTCTGCCTCCGTTGTGCATGGCTCAGGTTAATTTTTGTGCGATAAAAGTTCGGTAATTGCTTGTGCCACCAGAGCTGGTTGGTCTTTATGGGGGTGATGGCCAATTTGTTTTGAGCGGATATGCCAGGCCTGTTCTGAATTTGAAATCAGTGCCTGATGCAAGGCAAGCCACTGCTGTTTACCTTGCTCGGTTTCTTCAAAAAACAAGGGGTCTGCTGCGCGCCGGGTGGAAGTAAACAAAGCGACGGGTAACTGTGCGGGCAGTGGATAAGTGTCGATAGCGGCATCGTCGAGTTGTTGAATCAGTAATTGATATTGGGCCAACAGGTGAGCAGGCAGGTACTGCTGCATCAGCTTGTCATCTGCGGCAATACGCCGGCTATCAATGGCTTTAAACTGGCGTCGCTGGCTGAGTACGGTAGGCTCGAGTAATACCACACCGTCGATTAACTCGGGTGTAAGCTCGGCGACCTGCGAAACAATCAGCCCGCCATAAGAATGTCCCACCAGAACGATCTGCTCACCCTGAAAAGGCTTAAGCTGGCTAATCAGATACTGCACGTCCTCGGCAATGCTGGTGGGTTTTGTATTTGCTTGCGCAATACTCGGGCGGGTATAGGTTATTACTTTATAGTCGGCTGGAAGATGTTTTAACAGCGGCGCCCAGCTTTGTGCTGTTTGGCCAAAACCGGCCTCAAATACAACCACCGTGGCAAGTACGGGTCTGGCTGATAACAGCAGAATAAGGAGTAAGCAAAGGTGAATGATTTTGTGCATAACAGGCCTGTTGATAAAGGTAAAAACAGTATGTTAGCGGGCAGGGGGTAAAGGCGGGGTCAAACAACCGGGTAAAATTGCCAGCGGCAGAGGCCGCTGGCAGACAGAGGTTACAGGCTGTTCATGCTCTGTACCGAAACCGGACCAAGGTCAGCGGCTTCAACTTCAGCTTTAATTTTCTCGGCATCGCCAATGATAAGCCAGGTCAGCTTATCCGGGTGAATAACCTGTGCAGCAGCTTCATTAAGGTCGTCCAGGGTGAGGCCGTTGTATTTTTCTACCAGGGTTTCCGGGTAGTTATACTGGCGGTTAAAACGGCTACTGGAAAGCAGGCTGCCCAGCACCGAACCGGCAGTTTCAAACTGCCCCGGCAGCGAGCGTACTTCATCCAGACGCGCACGTTCCAGCTCCATGGCCATCGGCGGCTTGTCACCTAAGTAACCATTCAGCTCTTTCTTCAGCTCCAGTAAGGACGGGCCGGTCTGGTCGGTCTGAACCGGTGCATACACCATAAACGGACGCTGACCTCGGGCATCCTGAAGGAAGGTATAAGCGCCGTAGGACCAGCCTTTATCTTCACGCAGGTTCATATTAACCCGGGCAGTAAACGCACCACCTAAGGTCAGGTTCATTGCCTCAATGGCAATGTTGTTGTCGATACCTGTGGGCGGTGCTAAATGAGCAGCCAGAATCAGCGACTGCTGCGATCCCGGACGGTCAATAATAATCGCCTGGCCCTGTTCAGGTAGTTCGGCCTGAGCGATTTGCTTACTGCCTTTACTACCCGACACTTTCCACTTACCAAACTCTTTCTCAAGCGCCGGTTTAATCTCGTTTAAGGTGGTGTCACCAACCACGAAGATAGTGGCATTATCCGGGCGTAACCAGGTGTTTTTAAAGGTAACCAGATCGCTGCGAGTCACTGCCTGTACATCTTCAGCCGTTCCTGTGCCGGTAAACGGAATACCGTAGGCATGGTCGTCACCGTAAATGAGTGGTGGCAGCAGAGTCAGGGCAATACTTACCGGACGGGTCTTTTGCTGAGCAATATTACTTAGGATAAGCGCACGCTGACGCTCAATCTCTTCCTTGTCAAAGGAGGGCTCCTTAAGGATATCACCAAGTAAGGCCAGTGATGGCTTCATGTTTTCCTTCAGCATCGACATGCTGACGGTGGTAGTGTCGAGATTAGAGCCACTGTTTAAGTTAGTACCCAGTTGCTCCAGCTCGGCTGCCAGCTCCAGTGCGTCATAGTCACCGGCACCTTCATCCAGCATGCGGGTGGTAAAGCTGGCAAGGCCCAGTTTGCCGCCTGCATCTGCTGCATAACCGGCATCAAACTGCACTGCTACATTCACTAACGGTACCGTAGAGCGTTGTGCAAATACCACTTTGATGCCATTCGATAACTCGGTTTCAGTCACTTCTGGGAAGCTTAGTTGGGTTTCTGCATCAATCGATGGCAGGCCAGTGCTGCGGTCAACGCCTTCTGCTTTGGCGGTATGCTCTTCGAACGGCACAAAGGTAATCTGATGCCAGCCATCTCCCAACCATTGCTGAGCGGCCGCTTTAACCTTTTTAGGCGTTGAATTAGCCAGTTCTTCCAGTTCGGTTTTGAAGTAATTGGGATCGCCGGCAATGTATTCGCCGGTAGCCAGGGTATCGGCCTTACCGCCAAAGCCGCCAACTTCCTCAAGGCCACGAATAATCGAGGCGCGACGCTTGGTGGATACCAGTTCTACCTCATCACGGCTGGGGCCTTTACGTAAGAATTCGGCGATGATTTTATCCATTTCGCGTTCAACTTTAGCCGGCTCCTCACCGGCTTTGACGTCAACGCTGACACCAAAAATCGAAGCCATCTGCAGTTCATAGTTAAACACGGAGGCGTTGGTAGCGATTTGCTGATCGTAAACCAGCTCTTTATACATCCGTGAATTCTTACCATCGCCTAACACACTTGCTGCAATAAACAGGTCAGTGGCGGCTGGACTGGTATTTTCAGGCGACACCCACAAACGGTAGATGCGGGTTTGCGGTACCTTATCCTGAATAATTTCGCGGGTATTGGCTTTACGCTCTGGTACCCAGGATTGCCATTTGGCCAGGGCCGGGCCCGGCTCAATATCGCCAAAGTATTTGTCGACCAGAGGCTTGGCCTCGGCGGCGTTTATATCACCACTTAGCACTAAAATGGCATTGTTAGGCCCGTAATACTGATTAAACCAGCCTTTCACATCATCCAGCGAGGCCGAGTTGAGATCCTCCATCGAGCCGATAACCGTGTGATTGTATGGATGGCCGCTGGGAAACAGGGCTTCAACTACATGATTAAACAAGGTGCCGTAGGGTTGATCTTCACCCTGACGTTTTTCGTTTTGTACAACGCCTCGTTGCTCGTCGAGCTTGTCCTGGGTTACCGCACCGAGTAAATGCCCCATGCGATCTGATTCCATCCATAAAATCCGCTCCAGGGCTGGGGTAGGAACGGTTTGGAAATAGTTGGTGCGGTCAAAGTTTGTGGTCCCGTTGAGGCCGGTTGCCCCGGCTTCCTGTAACGGCCCGAACCATTCGTCGTCATAGTTCTCAGAGCCGTTGAACATCAGATGCTCAAATAAGTGAGCAAAACCTGATTTTCCTTCCGGCTCATCCTTAGAGCCCACTTTGTACCATACCGCTACCGCTACTACCGGCGCTTTGCGGTCTTCATGGACAATAACGGTAAGGCCGTTATCGGTGGTAAATTTCTCGTAGTCGATGTTAATGTCGTCTTTGGCAAACGCAGCAGTTATACATAAACCACTGAGTGCCAGCACACCAACGCCTAGTTTCAGGCCTTTGGTGAGGTGCTTGATTACTGTCATGAATGTCATCCTTAATCTTTTTATTAGCGTTGATTATCGCCCGGATTGGTATTATGCCAATGCTAAACATAAAACATTCCGCCAGTAATTAAAGTACTGGCGGCAGCAAAACTGTAAATGTTTGTTAACGGGTTAAATTCGACCCGGTTTAATCGGGAATATGCACCTCAGGTACCTCGGTAAATGGCTGTATGCCAAACGAAGGATAAACCTCGGTGGGAAAGTAAATGCGTCCCTGAGTGGCAACCATGGCGATGGTTTTAATGGCTTTCAGATTCTCGGTTGGGTCGCCGGGAACCAGAAAGAAATCGGCCTGTTTACCCACTTCAATAGAGCCGCGCTCTGTATGCCCAAGGTACTGCGCCATATCGTAGGAGCCGCGCCGCAGCGCTTCGGCTGCCGTCATCCCAATTTTTTCAAACAGTTCCAATTCACGATGCAGGTAAAATGCGCCGCCCATATCCGTGCCGGGCACCAACAGAATGCCCCGTTTGTGCATTAAAGCCAGGGTATCGAGAATTTTCTGATAGGCGGCAAGGTAAGCTTCATCCTCGGCTTCGTCAGCCACATTAAGCATGGCGGATTTGGCTGCACGCTGCACGCTGATAGGCATGTGATCGATATAATCACGCACCGCAAAGTTGGTAATACCGTTACGGCCTGTCATGGCGTATTCGTGGATCACAGCCGTTGGGTCGTGGGCGATATCGTTATCGGCCATCAGCTTTAATGTGTGCTGCACTTTATCGCTGTTAAGGTCTAAATCAACAAAGCGCTTCATGCCGGTAATTCTGAACAGAGTACGGGTGTCTTCTTCCGGCCCCAGTACCCAGCCCAGCATAATCTGATTGATATGCGTCAGTTCATCATAACCTGCCTCAATCATCTGGTCGGCGCGGTAAAACGCCGGAACGTGGCCTGCTACCCGCATACCCAGCCGATGGGCTTCAGCGGCCATATCCTCAACCCAGTCACCGTTCATGGAGTTGTAGATTTTAATTTGCCAGTAGCCTTTTTCGGCGTAGTTTCTGACCAGCTCCAGCGCTTTTTCTTTACTGTCTGCCAGCTCTCCGGTTGCTGCGCTGAATTCACTTACGCCTTCAATAAAGCCGCTTTTGGTGATGGTAGGGCCAATCAGCACGCCGCGATCAATTTTGTCTATCAGGTCTGACAGCACGTCGTCTTCATTACCCATATCGCGAATGCCGGTAACGCCGGCCATGACATTCATGATTGCCTGATTATCGCCCACGTGGCCGTGCATATCGTAAAGGCCTGCTACCAGTGTACCGCCTTCGCCCTCGATAAATACTTCATTAGCGCCAGGGGCTGAACGAACCTCTTCAATAGCGGTAATGGTATCGCCGGTCATGACCACCGATACCGGATCGGTCAGGCTTAGTGACTTCGGATCGAAAATGCGCACATTGTTAATCCGCACCGGTTGCTCATACTCATGGGTAACGTTGCTGGCGATGTCTTCATAACGCTGGGTATTGAGAGTGGCCGTTAGTTCGCGCAGTCGACTGTCTTCATCCTCAAAGCCTGCTTTTAACAATGCAAAACGTGGCGATACGGTGCCTACGTACTGCTGTTGTTCATCAAGTAAAATGTAACTGGGGTTAAGGTTGATGCCGCCAACGGCATACAAGGTAACTGCCAGTTCGCCGTCTTTACCCTGTAAGGTAAGAGATTCTTTCGGCGTAACTGTTACCTGGCCCGCCGGTAAGGCGGGGTAGGGCTCACCACCGGCGTCAAGAACAGTTTTCGCGTAAGTATACAGCGCATAAGGGCTGGGATTCTGAGCAATATAGATGGGCTTGTTGCTGGCATCGGCTTCGCCACTGCCTGCGGCAGAAGTCCAGCTGGCCTGGCCGTCCTTTACCTCGTAGGTTTCATTAACCTGGTTACCAAAGGTTGTTTTACCGGTGATTTTCCAGCTGATTGGCAAGCCAGCTTCAGACAGTAACAGGGTTTCTTCGCTGCTGGCACCACGGCCGTTATTGCTGAATCCATAGCTGATATCAATCAGCGTGCCGGATTGACTGATGGTCATATCGCCCACATCGGTACCGCCAAACAGTACATTGTAACTGGCGGTTTCAACCTGTGGTTGCTGGCTCTGTGAAGCCGTTGTGTCTGAGCTTACAGGTGCCTCACCGCTACAGGCAGCCAAACCTGTAAGTGTTAGTAAAACAATCAGTTTTCGCATGTTTCATCCTTTTTGTCGTTATTATTCTCAGTATGTCACAAAGCGGACATTAGCCTAATATTTAAAATTACCCATGGTACGCTCAAGCAGCGCATTGTTGGTTTGCAGGTCGGTTGTCAGTGCTTTAAGTTCGTCGGCTATAGAAACCTGATGCGTGGCGGCGTCCTGGACTGAAATCACATCCTGAGCAATTTGATCTGAGGTAACCGACTGCTGCTCGGCCGCTGCCGACATCGCATTGGCCTGTATTTCCACGTTACCGGCGCTCTCGCGAACGGTATTAGCGGTGCGCTCACCGCTTTCGGTGAGATTGAGTGAGGTACGTGCGGCTTCTGCGCTCTGGCTTACCCCGTTAATCACTTTGGTACTCACTTGCGCCAGGGTATCGAGTAGCGATGATATTTTGTCGGATGAGCCGCGACTGGCTGTGGCCAGCTGGCGCACTTCATCGGCCACTACGGCAAAACCTCTGCCGTGCTCCCCGGCCCGGGCAGCCTCAATGGCAGCATTGAGCGCAAGCAGGTTGGTTTGATCAGATAAAGTGTTGATAGTATCAAGAATGCCGCTGATTTCGCTTAGGTGTTCGCCCATGGTTTTAGCGCTGTTTTCCACGTCCTGCATTTGTTCTGTCAGACTGTGAATCGAGGTTTTAATGGTGTTATTGGCCTGGGTTGCCTCGTCGGCCAGTTTGTCGAGGGCCTGACTCGACTCCAGGGTATTAAAAGCCGACTGAGCAATCTCCTTACTGGTTTGGGTCATCTGCTCAATGGCGGTTGCTATGCTCATGGCACGTTGTTGAGTTTGCTCTGACTCACTGTGAATGGTATCGGCCGACTCTGCTACGCTGTCACCCAGCCGGGTGCTGGTATTTACCGATTTGGCCAGACCGGTAATCAGATCCCGGATCGCCATTAAGGTTTGATTAACCGCTTTGGAGATAACGCCAAGTTCATTGTCGCTATTGAGTTTAACGTTAATGGTGAGATCGCCGCTGCGCGAGATATCGTTGAGCCTGTGAGTCAGTGTGGAGAGCTGGGAATTAAGGGTTTTGACCAAAGTGATCACCAGTAAAATAACTACTGCAAATACCGCCCCGGTTACTGAAACCAGCACAATCAGGCTGGTGAGCTCTGCCTGGTATTCAGCCTGGGCACTGGCTTTTACCTCTAGCCATGTGCCGTCCAGTAACCCTTTTACCAGGCCAATCTGGGCTGTGGCCTGACCAAACCAGTCGGATGCGGTCGGAAGTTGTGAAAAATCCACTGATTCGGCGAGCAATGCGCGGAAAACCTTATCCATAAACGCTTTTTGAGAGGAGCCGGCAACGGCATTGAAGTCAGCCAGTTCCTGGCCGGTTAAGGCATTCTTTTGTACAGAAATAAGATAGTTAATGCTGTCGTGGTATTCCGACAGGTCGTCGGCTAACCGTGGCGTAATGCTTTGGCTGGTCAGTACACCATTAATTTTGCCGCGTAATTGGCCGAGACGCTCCTTTAGCCACGCGTAGGTTAGCGCGTGAGCCACGGTATTACTCACATCGCTGTTGGCAATGTTGAGCACCAGCGTATTAGCGGTGTCGAGCGCCATACGGTTGACCTTGCTGTAGTAAGCGAAAGCTTTGCTGCCTTCACGCCGGTCGACTTGCTGGTGAATGGCATTTTTGTTGTCCAGCATAGCAAACAGACTGCTGAGCTTGTGTTGAATGCTGAGTGAGTCAGGCCAGTCCTGGTTAGCAAGCTGGCGTAGCGTATCTACCGATGCGCTGGCTTTTTGCCGTTGTTCGAGGACTTTTGCCCGCGCTTGTTCACTGCCTGAACCCAGAAAGCCGGCGGTTAGTCCACGCTCTACCGCGTGATTATGGGCAATTTTTTCTACCGCATCGACCAGTTCTACCATGCGGGTTTCCAATTCAGCCTGATTTAACTGGGTAAGGCTTTTGTTCACTGCAATGCCGGTCATCACCAGCATTAGTCCGCCAATCAGGCCGATACACAGTAGCGTCAGGTTTACTATCGATAAACGCATAAATCCATTCATAGTCTGCTCGTCAGAAAGTCTCTGGACTACATAACTCAGAGGTATCTTGGTTAACTAGGCTTATAACAGCGGTGTCTGAGGGGAATCTTTTGGTTTATTTCCCGTCACTTGGACTAAAGTATAGTTACAGTTTTATGTTTCGCGAGGATTTGATCGAACGGCATGGGTAGCGGGCCCAAAGGCCCGTAACGGACTGGCTGTTAAGGATTAAACGGCTTGCTGCCAGTAAAGGTGAATATCGGTTAGTGCGGCGATGTCATCTACGTACTGCTTCACCGGTTGCGGCCACTCAAGGCCTTTTACCATGGTCAGGTTACGCAGGAATGGGAAGATAAGCACATCATCCATGCCCAGGCTGGAAGAGACCTTTAGCGGCGGCAGTTTGCTGAGCATGTCATTTACCCGGCCAATGTAATGTTCTGTTTTTGACATGGCTTCAGTAAAAGTCATGGCAATCACTTTTTCTTTTTTCGCCTGAAAATAGTCACGGGCCGAGGCGGTTGCAAACTCCGGTTGGTCGATAAGGATATTACGCGGGAATAGCAAACCGTTCATATCGCTGCTGTATTCGCTTAGCAGAGTGGTAACACTTTCAGCTTGCTTTGCTGGCTGTAACTGTTTATCAGCCGGAGCCAGAGACAAAATTTTATCAACGATGTCCAGGCTTTCGCCCATTGCAGTGCCATCGTCGGGTTGTAATATCGGCACCATTTTTTTGCCAATCAGCTTGTGGCAGGTCTCATCGTCGTCGTTAAGCAGCAGTACCTTCTTGTGAGGAACACCGGTATAGTTGGCTACCATATCGGCGCGTACGCAAAACGGGCAGTGTAAATATTGATACAGGGTGAACATTAGGACACTCCTTTTGGCTGAATTTGTTGATAAACTATAACGTATTCACCTTACACATTTCATTTTTCAAAGATAATAAGTTATTCATTTCATGACCTTAACGCCTGATACCCTTATGGCCTTTGTGGTAGCAACGCTGATCATCAGTTTGTCGCCCGGCCCCTCCAATCTGTACATTATGGCTTGCACGCTGGGTTCAGGCCGGACCGGCGGTACCGCTGCAGCACTAGGCATGGCTGTAGGGTCTTCCAGTTATGCCATTGGCACGGCTTTTGGACTAGCTGCGGTAATAGCGTATGTACCAGTGGTATTTACGGTGATAAAGGTGCTGGGCGCGCTGTATCTGATATATCTTGGTGTTACCGCGTTACGTTTTGCTGCGGCGCCGCATCTGCGCAAGCCGGTTCAGGCATCGACCCGGCGGATTGTTTCCAGAAGCCTGCTGGTAGAACTGAGTAACCCTAAAACCGCGCTGTTTTTTATTGCCTTTCTGCCGCAGTTTACCCATGCAACGGGCGATGTGTTGATCACCGATTTGCTGGTCCTCGGCCTACTGTTCAGTGCTATCGCGTTATGTTGTGACTTGCTGGTGGTGCAGCTGTCTCATCAGTTGGGGCGCTGGATGGCAAAGAATCCGCGTATTGCGGTGCGTCAGGAACAACTGGTCGGGCTGATTTTTCTTGGCTTAGGCGCCACCCTGCTGCTGGACTTTGGCCAGACAGCAACGGTTTAGTCAGCCGGCCAACCTTAACTGCCTTCCACCTCATCGAACAGCGCCGCAATTTGCTTGGTTACCTTATGGCTGGGCATTAAAAATGGTAGCGGTGTGCGATGGGAGTGCGATTCTTTCACTTTCACAGAGCTGCTCAGGCGGGTTTCAAACAAGGGCAGGCCTTTTTCCTGTAATTCACCAATCAGCGCCGCTGGCAGCTTGGCCTGAGCGTTATACTGATTGATCACCACGCCAGACAATGCCAGTGACTGGTTGTGATCTTCTTTGATTTCCATGACATTTTCCAGCAAGCGTTCAATGGCCTGGGCAGAAAAATGATCGCAATCAAAGGGTACCAGAAACTCATCGGCAGCAATCAGGGCCGCTTTGGAGTAAAAGTTAAAATTGGGCGGGGTATCAATATAAATGCGTTCAAATTCTTCGCTTAACGCTTCGAGGGTCTCGCGCAACTTGAACATCTTGTAGCGTGATTCCAGTTCTCGCTCGATAGTGGCGAGAGTTGGGTCTGCCGGTAAGACATAAAGGTTTTCGAAAGCCGTTTCCTGTACAAATGCCTTAGGCGGCTGGGGCTTGGAAAACCAACCGACAATTTGCTTAAACATGTCGGCCACGGTGAGGGTGTCTTCACTAATATCGATGCCTGCATAGTGGGTGCTGTTACCCTGTGCATCTAAGTCGACCAACAGGGTTTTATATCCTCTTAAGGCACTTTCTGCTGCGAGATTGGTGCTGATGGTTGATTTGCCAACACCGCCCTTTTGATTGAATACCACCCGTTTCATGTGACTCCCTTTGTTTCCTCGTCGGTCGATGAGATGAGGACTTGCTGTATAAATAATCGACGCTTTCAGCATAAGTTATCCCTGCCGAAAAGTAACGGATTAAAGTGTTTAAAAAATGTTAAATATATGTGAAGTGGGCTAGACTTGTATAAGCCATTTTAATGGAGCGGCCTGCCTATGAAAGTTTATGCATTGGTTGTCGTACTCTGCAGCTTCATCTTGCTTGGCGGATGCGCCAGTACCGAGCCCGATACAGGTAATTATTTACACCCGGTTTATACCGACGCATTTCCCGCTGCCAGATCAGTAAACATTGAGTCGCCAGCCCAAATCCTCACGCTGCCTGAAGAGGCCAAACGGTTTTTAACGAAAATTAAGGTGACGGCGGAGCAAAAGCAAACTACGCCGTTAGACGAGTTGGTAAACAGCCTGTTTGCTGAGCAACAGCTTGGTTTAAGTTACTTTAGCGATGCAAACTCCACGGTGGCAGATACTTTCAGAAACCGTCAGGCCAACTGTTTGTCGCTCACCCTGATGACTTACGCACTGGCAAAGGGCTTGGGGCTTGATGCCAGCTTACAGGACGTGTTTATTCCTGAATACTGGTCGCGCAAGCAAGGCTTTAGCCTGCTCAATGGCCACGTAAATGTGCTGCTCACCGACAAGCGGGATCTGTTTGCTACGCCAAGACTGGTGGACTTTGACGCCCGCATGCAGGGCCAGCAATTTAAATCAGAGACTATGTCGGTAAACCGAGCACTGTCGATGTTCTACAACAATAAGGGGGCTAATGCACTGGTATACGGCAATTTCCCTGTCGCATTTCGATATCTCAGTGCGGCCCTTAAACAGGACGATCAGTTTACCGCTGCGTGGATCAATCTCGGTGTGTTGTACCGATTTACCGAGAATTACCGTTACGCCGAAGAGGCTTATCAGAAAGTCCTTCAGCTTGACGCTCAGAATCTCACAGCCAGAGAAAATCTGGCGATATTGTTTCGCCTGACCGGCCGTGATTCCAAGGCCAACGAGCTGGCCAAAGAGGTACATCAACTGCGGGTAGCTAATCCCTATTACCATCTGATCCGCGGCGATGAAGCTTTCGAAGAGGGCGATTTCACCCTGGCTCATAATTATTACCGCCGGGCCTACCGGTTAGACAGAACGAATCATTTGATCCTCTTTGCCCTGGGCAAAACTGCGCTGGCGACGGGTGAAACAGACGATGCACAAACTTTTCTGGAGCGCGCCATTAAGCGCGCCGAGTTGCCGGCTGATCGACAGCGCTATGCCGCCAAACTGGCCGTACTGAGTCATTACCATGAGGAACAGCTGTAATGAAGTTATCCCTATTAATCGCAGTCTGGGGGGTAGGATGGTGTGCACTGGTGAACGCCAGTGAGCCGGTATGGATGCAGGATCTCAATGTGCTGGCCGATGATTTGATGGAAGGCCGTGAAGTGGGTAGCAAAGGCTCAAAGCGTAGCCGCGAATACCTGATGGAGCGCTATGCCGAAATTGGCATCGAGCCACTGCCGGCACTTAACGACTTTGGTCAGCCATTTTCAGCCATCCGCAAAAATAAGCCATTGGCCGGCACCAATGTGGTTGGTCAGCTCAGAGGCGCTCTGGATATATATATTGTGGTAAGTGCTCACTACGACCATATCGGACGGAAGGGAAGGCGTATATTTAACGGAGCAGATGATAACGCCAGTGGCGTGGCGGCTATGTTGTATCTTGCCGCGCAAAGTCAGCAAAGCGGGCGACAGTGTCACCAGGTGTTTTTAGCGTCGGATGCCGAAGAACATGGACTGCTTGGCGCCAAAGCCTTTGTGTCGTCCGACGTGGTGGCAGCAAAGTCGATTTTTGTAAACCTCAACCTCGATATGCTCTCGCAACCGGGTGGCCGCAAAGAGGTACTGGTGAGTGGCAATCTCAGCCATCCGGCGTTTAATGGCCTAATAGAAAATATTGAACTGGCCAGCAACATGCCCATGATTGCTACCGATGAAAAACGTCGTGTCGGCCGCTACCCGAGCCTGGCAGACCGCCGTAAGGTGAGCGACCATGCCGCTTTTGCAGAACAGGGGATCCCGTTTTTGTTTCTGGGTGTGGGCAGGCATAACTACTATCACACGCCGAGGGATACCGCTTCCCGGGTAAATCAATCGTTCTATGGCGAAACGGTCAGAATTGCCTGGCAATACCTGCAAAAGCTGGATGCTTTGTGTGCTAAAGCTGACGAGCAGGCATAAAAAAGCGGAGCTATTGCTCCGCTGGATATTCGTTTC
This sequence comes from Marisediminitalea oceani, assembly GCF_003731635.1. GTDB lineage: Bacteria > Pseudomonadota > Gammaproteobacteria > Enterobacterales > Alteromonadaceae > Alteromonas > Alteromonas oceani. The sequence goes on from NZ_RCUA01000069.1 coordinate 37,321, forward strand.
AAAGCCTTAGATTACGCCCAGTTCACGCAGGCGTTCCTGTAAATACGCCTCGGCGGTGTAACGGTCAGACAATTTAACGTCCGGACGCGGGTGCAGGAATAACGGCAGGGAAATACGTGACTTAGTCATATCCGCACCATCGGGGTTAATGACCCGGTGGATGGTAGATGGGTAATAACCGCCACTGGCTTCCTGCAGCATGTCGCCAATATTCACAATCAGCGTACCGAAATCGCAGGGAACATCCATCCAGGAGCCGTCTTTACGCTGTACCTGCAGGCCCGGCTCGTTAGCTGCCGGTAAAACGGTTAGCAGGTTAATATCGCCGTGGGCTGCTGCCCGGATAGCATCCGGCTCTTCATTGCCGTCCAGTGGCGGGTAGTGCAGCACGCGTAGCAGGGTTTGCTCACTGCCATCAATCATTTGTGACAACGGCTCGTTAAAATTGGCCTTAACGTCTTCTGGTGCATTGTCTTCGACCCAGGTGAGTAATTCAGCGGCCAGGCTGGTGGTTTTGGCGTAATAGTCGGCCAATTGCTGCTTTAACTCCGGCGGGCACATACCCCATGGGTAGTAATGGAAATATTCCTTAATGTCTTTTTTCTTAAAGCCCTTAGCAACTTCGGATACTGACTTTGAAAAATAACCGTCCTGAGTGCCTTTGTTGTAGGTGTAGTCGAACTTTTCTTCGCTGTCGAAAAACGCCTGCCAGGCTGTGTAGATATCTTCTACCAGTTGTTTCTGAATAGGGTGATTTTTTAATACGCCAAAGCCGGTTTCGTGCAGCGATTTAGCAAATAACTCGGCAGCGTTGTCTGCCTGATAATCTACGGCAACTAAGTTCATTAGGGTTTCCTGTCGTTCTGATTTTACAAATTATAATGTGGCTTTGCGGCACTGCAAATGCCGGCGGCTTGATACACATCAAGCCGGATTGATTACGGCCGAAAGTTTAGCCCAGTGTCAGATAAAAGCCGGCCAGTGCTGCACTCATCAGGTTGGATAAGGTGGCAGCAAAAACCGCCTTAAGGCCTAACTGAGCGATTTCTTTACGCCGGGTGGGGGCCATGGCGCCAATACCGCCCATCAGAATGGCAATGGATGAGAGGTTGGCGAAACCACATAAGGCAAACGTAATAATCGCCTGACTGATTGGAGACAGCTCTGGCTGTGCTGCAATAAAGTCCAGGTAGGCGATAAATTCATTAACCACTATCTTCTGACCAATAAAGCTACCGGCAATCTGCGCTTCAGACCAGGGCACACCGAGCGTCCAGGCGAGAGGCTGTAACAGGAAGCCGAGAATTTGCTGAATGGTGAGGTTTTCAAAACCAACCAGACCGCCAGCCCAGCCAATGATGCCGTTCAGCATGGCAATCAGGGCCACAAAAGCCAGCAACATCGCGCCTACGTTCAGAGCAAGTTGTAAACCGGAAGCAGCACCGCTGGCAGCGGCGTCGAACACGTTTGCATAGTGGGTTTTTTCTTCTTCGGTTTTTTCCAGCTCGTTGTGCGGCTCTGAGGTTTCCGGCTGCATAATTTTAGCCATTAGCAGGCCACCCGGTGCGGCCATAAAGCTGGCAGCCAGCAGATACTTAAGCTCAACGCCCATGCCGGCATAGCCAGCCATTACCGAACCGGCAATAGAAGCGAGCCCGCCCACCATAATTGCAAACAACTCAGAACGGGTCATGTTGGGGATAAATGGCCGAACTACCAGCGGTGCTTCGGTCTGACCGACGAAAATGTTGGCGGCTGCCGACATCGACTCCGGGCGACTGGTTTTCAGGGCTTTTTGCAGCAAACCCCCGATCAAACGAATGATAATGTTCATCACTTTGAGGTGATACAGCACGGCAATCAGGGAAGAGAAAAAGATAATAACGGGCAATACATTAAAGGCAAAAATAAAGCCCAGGGATTTGTTACCAATCGGGCCAAACACAAAATCGATACCGGCCTGGCTGTAGTCGATAATGTTCTGCACAAACTCGGTGGTTTTAAGTAACAGCTGAATACCGGGTTCAAAATACAGGATAAACGCGCCCACGGCCGCCTGAATGGCGAAAGCGCCACCCACGGTGCGCCAGTTTATGGAACGTCGATTACTTGATAAAGCGAATGCAATACATAACAGCAGGGCGACGCCCAGTAAACTTATCATGGGGTAATCCTTTACTTAATAGCTTGTTGTATGTGTGATTTTATTACGTCCAGCGCAATTTGGTTTTTGCCACCCTGAGTGACCACTACGTCGGCGGTAAAGCGACTGGGTTCAATAAACTGGTGGTACATGGGTTTTACGGTTTTTTCGTACTGCTTGGCCACTGAATCCATGGTCCGCCCGCGCTCTTTAACATCCCGCATCATGCGGCGCATCAGACAGATATCCAGCGGTGTGTCGATGAAGATTTTTACATCGTATAAAGGCAGTAACTCTACTCTGGCAAGCAGCATAATGCCTTCGAGGATCACTACCGGGGCAGGCTGCAACCGCTCGGTTTTAGGTAACCGGGTATGGGTTTTAAAGCAGTAATGCGGGTAGTCAATGGGCTCACCATTACGCAAGGCACCGAGGTGGGCTTTTAGTAATTCGTGTTCAAAGGCATTAGGATGGTCGTAGTTGTTTTTTTCCCGCGCTTCCATGGGTAAATGGTCCTGGGCACGGTAATAGTGGTCCTCGCGGAGGATCTGTACCGGCCGACCTTGCTCAGAAAAAGCATTAATCAGGTTCTCGGTGAACAACGACTTACCGGAGCCAGAAGCACCGGAAATAGCAATAATCAGGGGTGTTTGCATAGTGGGAAAAACGTATTTTTAGTTATAGCAAAGATACGCAAATGCACCGTGCGAATCAATCCCACAGTATAGGCTTTAAATCAGATAGCGCCGTTCGGGGGTGTTTTGACATCCCGGCAAATGGTGAGTCTTTGCATTATAATGCTGACCATTTGTTCAGGTTACCATTGTTTTCCCGGCTTGCAAACTGTCTGTCATCAGGGGGTCATACCTGTGCTGTACAAGCCTGATTACAATTCTCGCTATTCGCCAATAATGTCGATGTCGCTGGCATGCAGCACCGGCAGGGCATAGGAGTGTTGCTTGGAGCGTGAGCCTTCACCCTGAGCGCGCGGAGGGTAATAGCGGGTTTTCTCTTCACTGAACCCGGCAAATACCTCATCGAGGGCGGCCCGGATCTCACTCAGGGTTTTATCCAGATTAGCGTTAAAATCAGGCCGTTTACGTTTGGTATGGCCTAATTCCATCAAGCGGGTAAACACTTTACTGGCAAGATTGGTCAGCTCTGGTGGGATATCCTTGTGGTGAAGTAATACCGCGTTGGGGTTTTCGATACAGTAGTGCAGCAAAGCTGTGTAGAAGCACAACGGTTTATTTTGTAGCTGCACGGTGACATCATTAACGCCATTGCCGAGGGTTTTCTCGTTGAGGTTAACGGTCAGCTTAGGCGTAATTTTTACTATTGGAACCGGTTGCGCCAGGACTGCTGCTTTTACTGCGCGGCGCTGGCTGGTTCGTACCTTAACAAATGCCGGCGATACCAACAGGGCTGCCAGCAGGGCTAACGGGCTGAATGACAGGTAGCGATAAAGCGGTTTAGTGGCCAGCTGTACGTTAACGGTTTGTTCGGAGTTTTCCAGTACCAGTTGGGTTAAACGCGCATTTTCAGGCTGCCCCGCAGCATTGGCAGTAACCGATTGCAGTGATACCAGCCATACACCGGTTTGCTGTTCGCTTAATATGGTATTAATGCGATTAAGGTAAGCCTTGAGTGTATCCTGATTAGGCGGCGTTCTTAACGTTTGGTTGCCCACGTCGAGAAACTGCAGATCCAGGCTAATGCGCGCTTTTATTTTATCGACAGCTTCATGTTCGGCATATAACCGGGCACTGGTCTGGCCAACCAGGGCACCTAGCTGGAAGATAACAAACAGCAGAAGGGTGACGAGGCCGCCCTTTAGCCAGTCGTTGGGTGTAATATCATAGGTTTTCATTTGAATTACACTCGTTAATTAGCACCACGTCGCGGTAGTACTTGCGTGGGTGGTTATTGGATATCTCAGTGATAACCTGCTGAATAGCACAGCGTAAATCGGTGTTGTTATCCTGCATCTTTAAATACCAGCGCATGCCAGGCACACTGTTTTCCAGTGAGGTAATGTAATTACGCGACAACGTTTGTTCATCGGCCTTACCCCAGTAGCTGGAGATAATATCTACCTCTCCGGCCATCAGTGCGCGGCGCAGTTCCTGATGCGAATTGTAGTAGTAGAGCTTAATGTTAGAATCGTTAAGACCCAGCCGCTGCAATACTGTTTTCGGCACTATATGGCCTGAACGACTGCTCGGGTAATCGAGTATACCGATGCGCTTGCCCAGCAGATACTCCTTACTGAGTACCGGTTTTTCACGCAGGGCAATAAAATATGCGCTGTAATCGGGGTGAGCTGCTATGCTGTCGTAGTGGTAGATGCGGTCGGCGCCGAAAGCGTCTACTACATTACTCTTTACCAGGGTTAATTCCGGCACGCCGTGATTAACAAACCGGAAGGTATCAAAATCGTTACGACCGATAATCACCTGTACATCACCAAATTGACGTTGCACTACATTATTATCACACAGTAAGGGTAGTGCTTTTTCGGCGATGGATTGCTCAGTGAGGTATACATTAAAGACCTTGCTGTTTTGCGACAACGGGGCATCGCACTGCAACTTGCTGGTAGTTTGCGGTGAGATGTCATTTATTTTTTGTGAATTTTGCACGAAGCCCACTACGCCGCTAAAAATAAAAATAGCAGCAACAATCAGCCATCGTGTTGTTGAATTCAGTCGTAAACGGTGCAAAGTGTTTTAGAGTTAGTTTTACTTGTTTGACCAATTTGAACAGTTAAACTTATTTAATGCAATAAGTAAGTTTATTTTGAGTGCGTAAGTCGTTGAAAAAAAGCTTAATTCATTAAGTAACTTTGAATTTGCTTAAACGCTGTTTATTCATTGTGGTTATGCGAAGAATATAGCTGGGCTTGTGAGCAGGGCCGGGAGTTCTAATAATTTAGGTAAATAACTGACCGTTTGTTCAGGAAAATATAAAAATAATAAGCGTTGTCAACTTTTTAAAGTAGTTCAACCAGAGCGAATTTGTCATATTGCTGAAACAATAATAATGAACAATCTCGGCCCGATTTACGCTGTTTCAGAAAAACGGAACTGTCACCAATAACGGCTATGGTGACCGAACATAAAAATTGCCTTTACTGCCGGAAGCAACAGGTTACTGTTCTATCTCTTGTTAACGGGGGTAATACAAACGCCTTATGAAAATAAATGGGAAACACACTAATGATGACAAAATCGAAGCTTAATCGCGTAGCGATTGCGGTAGCGATGTCTGTTGGTCTGTCTACTGCCGCTATGGCACAGCAGACATCTTCAGAAATCACTGGTCGCGTAGTTGGTCCACAGGGCGCACCTGCAGCGGGTACAGTAATTACTGTTAAGCACGTTCCAACCGGAAGTATTAAAACAGTTACTGCTAATGCTAACGGTCAGTTCAACCTGTCGGGTCTTCGTGTTGGTGGTCCTTACGAAATCGTAATGGATTCTGACACTTTCGAAGATGCTACTATTTCAGATGTTTATCTGTCTCTGGACAGCGGTTTAAACCTGAACAACTTTGCACTGGGTGCACAAGCTGACGTTGAGCGCATCGAAGTAACTGCTTCACAAATTGCTTCTATTGCTTTTGGCCAGAAAGGTCCTTCTTCAAACTTCAGTCTTGAAGATCTGCAAAACGCGCCTGCTATTAACCGTGATATTAAAGACCTGGTTCGTGCCGACCCACGTGTTTATATCGACGAAACTTTCTCAGACGGCATTCAGTGTGCCGGTGCATCACCTCGTTTCAACAGCTTAACGCTGGACGGTATGCGTCTGAACGATAACTTCGGTCTTAACTCAAACGGTTACCCAACTGAAAGCATCCCGTTCTCATACGATGCAATTGAGCAGGTTGCAGTAGAGTTAGCACCTTTCGACGTAGAATACGGCGGTTTTACAGCGTGTAACATCAACGCCGTAACCAAGTCAGGTACTAACGAAGTCCACGGTTCTGCTTTTTACGATTTCACTTCTGACTCGTTTAAAGGCGATTCAATCGAAGGTAACGACATCGACAACGGTAACTACACTGAAAAACGTTACGGTTTCACGGTAGGTCTCAGGGCAACCGCATACTTTTACCCAAAAATAAGCTCTGCTCTGAATTCATCGGCCCAGCCAGCCATTTTGAGTTTGCTTCTCATGCTGGCTTTCTTGGGGTGTAAACGAGCCATATTCAAACAAAACCGCCTAATCACTCCGACATTTTCCGCTCCGTCCTCTTTGCGTATTCGGCTATCATCTTCTTTGAACGTCACGTCTAACACCCAGTGGACTTTATTTTCGACTTCCCAGTGTGCTCGGATAGCCTGGTTGACCGCAACGGGGTCAATATCCAGTGAACTGATGTAATATTGCGTTTCAGTGCTCACCTCTTTGTCTTTAAGGTGGCGCTCTCGCTCTATTTTGATAACACTGCGTATACCTTTCCAGTGCTGTGCTTCACTTATCCACTCACTGACTCTTAGTTGCTGGCACCGGCGTACTTCAATTCGTCCATGGCCAGAATCAGTCTGTTCATTACAGGCAATCCAAGCGGGATTATCCCTCTCTACCTTATGGAAATAGGCGGCAATTTCATCGCGTAGTTGTTTGTGGTTGTTTTTGATGCAGAGCACATAATCTGCGTTCTCCGAGCTGATTTTCTCGACTATCTTTTTCTGAGAGTTCATGGCATCTGCACTGATAAGAGCGCCTTTAATATTAAGCGTGTCGAGTAGGTCCAATACCGAAGCATTCTCATTTTTCTTGCCCGATGACTTCAGTTGCGCAAGCACTAAACCTGCATCTTTGCTCCAGGCGGTAATGCTATGTAATGCCGTTTGCTTATCGCCATCGTAGGAATGACGAAGTGTCTTACCGTCGATGGCAATTTGAGGCTTACCCGTTTCAACACGCACTTCATTCACCCAATTCATAAAGGCTTTATTTAATTGTTCAGGGCATATTACTCGAACAATTCGGGCAATGGTATCGTCAACAGGAATGCCGTTTTCAAAGGGACGGTATTGGCGCAACCAATCAAGTTTATCTCGACCAAACACTTCTATATCGCTCCAACCCTCTGCTCCAGAAAGGACTGCACTCACAGTCAGAAATATCACATCAATAAAGTCATGTTGAACATTAATTTG
>NZ_RCUA01000007.1:0-98 GCF_003731635.1 Marisediminitalea oceani
AAGCCCTTCGGACTTTCCGGGACGACGGGAATTTGAACCTGTCATCCCGGAAGTTTCGGAGAAACTATCCGGGATCTCCTCGCTATTCCTGTGTGTTG
>NZ_RCUA01000007.1:123-163643 GCF_003731635.1 Marisediminitalea oceani
TTATGGAGGTCCCGGACAAGCCCTTCGGACTTTCCGGGACGACGGGAATTTGAACCTGTCATCCCGTAAGTTTCGGAGAAACTATCCGGGATCTCCTCGCTATTCCTGTGTGTTGTGACGGTAAATGAGTAGCCAGACTGTTATGGAGGTCCCGGATAAGTCCTTTGGACTTTCCGGGACAATTAAACAGGCTCAGGCCTGTTTAATTGCATAACACTGATATTTCATTTCCAGGTATTCTTCGATTCCTGCATGGGCGCCTTCGCGGCCCAGGCCGCTGGCTTTAACACCACCGAAGGGGGCGTTTGCCGCCGAGATGGCACCGGTGTTAACCCCTACCATGCCGGATTCTATGGCGTCTACCACGCGCTGGGCACGGTGCAGGTCGTCGCTGAAGAAATAAGCTGCCAGTCCAAACGGCGTATCGTTGGCGTATTCGATCACTTCTTCTTCCGTATCGAAAGGAATAATGGGTACCAGCGGGCCGAAGGTTTCCTCGCAGGTGCACTGCGCCGTCGGCGGCACATTGGTTAGCACCGTTGGGGTATACCAGTTGTCGCCGTTTGGCAGGCGTTTGCCTCCGGTCAGCAGTGTTGCACCGTTGCTGAGTGCGTTGTCCACGTGCTCGGTCACCTTGTCGGCACCGGCTGCGTCAATCAGTGGGCCAATATCCACACCATCGTCGAGGCCGTTACCTACTTTGAGTGCTTCTACTTTTTTGACCAGTTTGGTTTGAAACTCTTCTAACACGCTGCGCTGCACATAGACCCGGTTGGGTGATATACAGGTTTGCCCGGCGTTACGGAACTTGCCTTTCATGAGGCCATCCACGGCAAGGTCGATATCGGCGTCCTCGAAGACGATAAAGGGAGCATTACCACCGAGTTCCAGTGACAGCTTTTTCACATCGGGCGCGCATTTTTTCATTAACTGCGAGCCAATTTCGGTAGAACCGGTAAACGTAAGTTTGCGTACCGTGCTGTTCTCACACAGCGCATCGCCGATAACACTGGCCTTGCCGGTAATTACCTGAATTACGCCCTTTGGAATGCCAGCCTGAATGGCCAGTTCGCCCAGGGCCAAAGCCGTAAGAGGCGTCTGGCTGGCCGGTTTGACTATGATAGTACAGCCGGCCGCCAGAGCTGGCGCTACTTTACGGGTAATCATTGCCGCGGGGAAGTTCCACGGCGTAATGGCTGCACACACGCCTACCGGATCGCGGGAAACCCGAATTTGCGTGTCGGGTGTACCGGCCGGCAAAATTTCACCGTTAATGCGCATGGCTTCTTCGGCAAACCATTTAACATAGCTGGCGGCATAGGCAATTTCGCCTTTTGCCTCGGCCAGCGGCTTGCCTTGTTCTGTGGTCATGATAGTGGCCAGCTCGTCGGTGTGCTCCACCATGAGCTCGTACCATTTGCGGACCAGCTCGCCACGCTCAGCGGGTGTTTTTTTGCGCCACAGCTTGAAGGCATCGTTGGCTGCCGTTACAGCCTGATTAACCGCATCAGCGTCCAGCTGTGGAATGGTTGCTATCACTTCTCCCGTGGCCGGGTTGTCCACTTCCAGACTGTCTGATGTCGTCACCCATTCTCCGTTGATCAGGCAGGCTTGTTTAAAGATGTCGATATCATTCAGTGTCATAAACGGTGTCCATTTTGGTTAAAAATAAGTAATGTCCCGTACTTTGTACTGGTGACGGTCGGTACGTAGATCAACTCTGTCTATTCTTCAGGGAATTGTTTAAACGAGCGAATACTGGCAAGAGAAGACTCCCAAAGGCACTGACTGGCGGTAAAAATATGCGCGTCGGGTTGTTTAGTCGGAGACGAGTTAAGGCTGCCGGCTGGCACTACAGCGGTGAGGCTGTCTGTCATTATATAAGGCAGCGCAGAACCACAGGTTGTACAAAAACTTCTGGCGTGTCGGGTTGAAGGAAGCTGGAAATGACGAATATATTCTTTACCCGTGAGCCAGGTAACAGCGTCTGCGTTGATAAACAAATTTGCAGCAAATGCAGAGCCGCTATCTTTCTGGCAATGCTGGCAGTGGCAGATAAAAAAGTGGTCAAAATTGTCGGCTACCGTAAAGGTTACCGCTGTACATAAACAACTGCCTTGTATAGCCATGCACTTCTCCCTGAAGGGAAATAATAAGGCTAATTAAAGCATATTTTAAGAGGGGCCGGGAGTAACAGGGGGGAGGTGATACCGACTCTGACCTGGAGGAACAGAGCCGGTATAGCCTGAAAATTAAGCTAAAACGGTTTTCAGAGCGCTTACACAGGCATCAGTTTCGTCGGGAGTGCCCACGCTGATGCGTGACCACGAGTCATAACCAGGCCAGGTTCTGCCTACCACTTTGACCCCTTGCTCACGCATTTTGGCGGCAAATTGATCGTGTGGCATACCGGTATCCACGTAAATAAAGTTACCCTGTGGATTTTTCGCGTAAGGACGGCCTAACTCTTCTGCTACGGCAGTTAGCTTGGCGCGCTCGGTCGCTACGCGCTCACGCATGGTGTTAAGGTTTTCGTGGTCGTCCATGCTTGCCATACCGGCAACCAGACCAAGGTAGTTAACCCCACCCATACGCAGTTTACGGCCGATAACCTGAGCCTGTTCGGCAGGCATAATGGCGTAGCCAAGACGTTGACCCGCCATCGCGTGAATCTTTGAGAAGGTACGGCAAATAACCACATTGTAACCTTCAGCAGCCAGGCTCGATTGAACATTTCCAGGGTATCCCGCAGACATTTCGATATAAGCTTCATCAATGAATACCTGAGTCTTTTGCGATACGCGTTTGGCAAATGCGTTCAGTTTGGCAGGATCCAGCTCGCGGCCTGTTGGGTTATTCGGGTTACAGATATAGACCGCAGTGGTATCTTCGGTAACAGCCGCTTCAATAGCGTCCAGGTCGAAATCCATGTTGGCATCCAGTGGTACGTAAGTCACATCGGCACCCATAAATTCCGCGCCACGAGGCACGCCTTCGTAGGTGGCCATTGAGGTAACCAGCTTGCCGCCATTTTGTGTGATCCAGTCGGCATAGCCAAACAGGATTGGGGATGAGCCATTAGTCACTACAATTTGATCCACCGAAACGCCTTCTTGTTTGGCAATTTTTTCTTTTAGTACTGACGTGGTGGGATCGGCATAGCGGCACAGGTTATAAAGTTCGCCCTGCATGGCTTCTACCGCTTTGGCAGACGGGCCAAAGGCATTTTCGTTCGACGATAATCTGATTAATCCATCATTCAGATTGGGCGTGGCAGACGGAAAGTGTTCAGTCTTCATGCCCGCTGCGTTGAGTTCTTTAACCCCGGAATCTACGCAGGCGGCCAGGGCTGTTGCACCGGCTCCAAGTCCAACTGCTTTTAACCATTTACGGCGTGAGGAATCCACTGGTGGCATGTTTTGGATATCAGATTTCATAGGTCAGGTCACTCTGTCTTCAATATATAAAGTATACGGAGTATCCACATTAAAGGGTATTTGAGGTTGATGCAATAGGGCGATTTAAAGGCGTAAATCAGGTAGTTGGGTGATCTGAATGGTTTAAGAGATAAACGGGGCGTGAACAAAAAATTGAAAAAGTGCAGCTGGTGCACCAGTTTTTGCGGTTTCAGGAGTGATTAATCCGGCAAATAACCGGTGACGATGAAACGTACATAAAGCGTTCAGTTGTCGAAAATCAGGGATAAAAAGCACTGTGGCTCAGGTTTAGCGATAAGTGCCTTTTACAGCAGTTTTAGTGTGGCTTGTTCGCAATCAGAATGATCGGATGACAGCCAGTCGCTATCTTCGTCAAAATTGGGCAGGGAGCTTTTTCTCTCAAAACGCTCGGTCAGGGCGGTGAGTACTTTGGGGTGGATATAGTATTTCTCACACACCGCCGGGGTATTCCCCAGTGTTTCTGCCACCAGTTTTACCAGCGTAGCATTAAACTTTCGGCGCGGGTGTTCAGCAACCAGCGCTGCAGCTTCATGGGCTTGTTGTACCGCCAGCCTAGTGCCCGTCCAGGTACGAAAGTCCTTGGCAGAGACAGCTATTTCGGTGAGTGAGTGAAGGTACTCATTGACGTCGTCACTGAGCAAATCCTTCCATTGCCCGCCTTGCTTGTAACGTAAAACCGGATAGCCGGGACGGGCTGCGCTATCACAAATCAGCTGTGAGGCGGTAGGGTCGCTAATATCGATATGCCGCGTTTTGCCATGCTTGCCGGTAAAGTGAAAGGCAAGTTCCTCGCCTTCCTGTTCCATATGTTTGCGCCGGAGCGTTGTCAGGCCAACCGTACCATTTTCCTGCTGATAGGCGCGATTGCCAATGCGAATGCCGGTTCTGTCGAGCAGCATAACTGCCAGTGCGCAGGAGCGCTGTAAATCCCACTTTTCGTGATTTAAGTGTTGCACATAGGTCTGGCGGATCTGCGGCAGTACCCGGGCAAACTGTTTCAGACGGGCGAACTTTTCAGCCTGCTGCTGAGCTTCCCACTGCTGATGATAAATATATTGCTTGCGCTGACGCTGGTCGTAACCAAAAGCCTGCACCTTAGACAGTTCACACAAGCTAATGCGAACATCCTGCCACATAGGGGGAATGACCAAACCTCTGAAGCGCTTGAGCAACGTTTGTTCGGTAACTTTTTCGTTATCAGTCAGCAAATACTGAAACCCTCGCCCGCGTTTACGCCGGGTTACAAGAAAACTCTCACATTCGTGAATTTCTTCACTGGTGGTGGCCACGGCGCAGCAGTATTGCTTCACGCTGACTGGCGTTGTTCGGTTATGCATAAGTCCTTGTGGTCTGGATGGTTGTCCTTAAGCTTGTACGGTCAGACTGTGAAGAGGTTCAGAATTTTATAAAAGGCGGGAAGTATAAGGCAGAGTAGGTGCTTTCTTACAGTTAGGATCCATAAATCACCCCGGTAATAACCGGAGTGAGAATAGTCGTTGCATTTTTGGGGATCAAGCGGCTGGTTAAAAAGTGTAGCTAACACCTAATCCGTAGCTGTCGATGTCGGTAGTGTTACTGTTATTTCTTGCCGTGTAGTCAAAAGCTACTCGCCAGTGAGAAGTGAGGGCATAATCTACTCGGGCTGACCAGGCAAACCCATCTTCGGTTAACTCTTCGTGTGTTTGTGTTTCCGGGTCGACAAGAGTTAAATTTGTTGAAGCATAACCCAGGCCGAGATCAAAAAGAAAACCTTGTTGTCTGGGTGTCTGAAGGCGAATAAGCACGGCGTGAGAAGAATCCATCTCGGTGTTGATACTGGCTATAGTATCGTCCGATACTGACGTCGACGTTTGCGCTTCAATAGCAACACCTTTAAAAAGATAAACTCCAGCGCGCAAACCCATTGTAGCAAATCGCCCGTCGGCGTTAACGGGGTTTAGCGAAACACTCGTAGCCTGGGCGTCGGCCCCAACATAAAAGTCCAGTTTTTGCGGCGCATTTAGCGCTTCGACACTTGCAGTTAAAGAAGTAAAAACAGCACTCAGTGCGAGAATACGTTTCATTTATATCCCTATGAATCATTGATAAAGAACGCAGCGCAGGCTACCCAAGTAGCAATGGAAAGTAAAATGTTTAATAGTTGGGCTGTGAGGTGCAGAGGGTAATAAACAATAGGCAGAAAAGGTGTGTTACGGGCCGCCTACGCTGGTAAAGGCCCGTAAAAGATTTTATTTCAATGATGCAAAGTAAGCGGCAAGATTGGCAATATCTTCATCTGATAGCGGCTTGGCCATCATGCCCATCATGGGATCTTTGCGTACATCAGCACGAAAATCCTTTAACTGTTTTTCCAGGTAGGCGGCTTTCTGACCGGCCAGGTTAGGCCACATAGGACTGGGGCTGATCCCCGCCGGACCATGACAGGCGGCACATTGTCCTGACAGAGCTTTACCTTTTTCAATATCCGCTGCAGCAACTGAAAAGTTGACGAGCGAAAGAGTAAAGGTCAAAGCGCCAAGTGATACTATTTTTTTCATTTTTCTAACTCCAAAAAAAGCACAATGCTTAAGATTGAGTATCGTACATTTCTTGTAAAAAAAAAGTAAAATAACTGGTGGCGATTTTGACTACACGTACCAGGCGATGGTGTTAGGAGTATGTGGTATACGCTACATAAAAAAGCGGCGCCAAAAAGGCGCCGAACATGAAAACACAAGGTGAGGGAGGTGTTATTCGCTCTCGAATAAGCGCCCACCTATTTCTATCTTACGTGGCTTCTTAGCTTCTGGGATCACTCTTTCCAGATCAACATGTAATAAGCCGTTTTCCAGGTCGGCCGCGAGTACCTTTACGTGGTCGCCAAGCTGAAATTTGCGCTCGAAGTTGCGCTCGGAAATACCTTTATGCAGGAACTTCCGCTCTTGTTTATCGGCGTCGCTGTTTTTAGTGCCAGTGATCGACAAGGTATTGTCTTCTACAACAATATTGATGTCGTCTTTGCTAAAACCGGCAATCGCCATGGTAATTCGGTATTTGTCTTCCGCCAGTAATTCAATGTTGTACGGCGGGTACGTGCTTTGCTTTTCAGCACGGCTGGCAGCATCAACTAACGATGCAAGGTGATCAGAACCAATGAATGAACGGTAAAGTGGAGATAGATCGATAGAACGCATAGTCATATCCTTTATTAAGCAATATGTTTAAAAATTAAATGCCCCGATAATCGGCGGCGGTGTTGTCGGCCTTACTGTTAAGCACCGACAATTCTAAAGTAGGGCCGGGTTAAATTTATTCAAGGCAAAAATTTAAATTTTTTTCGACCAGTTTGCCAAACCCTACGAGAAAGGGCCTCACTGCTTCAGGCCAAAGCCTGATAGCATGGTCAGTATTAACCTATCTAAGTCGTTTTGTTTAAGGGATATCACATGTCTTACCGACCTTTTACCCGCCAGGTCCAATCGGTTCGCCTGGTCATTGTTGCTGTGCTGCTGGTGATTACCACGGCGTGTCAGAGTACGTCGTCGCCTACTGCCGCTGCTTACGGGCCAAAGTTTGCTGAGCATGATCAGGGCTTTACCGCGGTTGTGGTGGCTTATGCACCGGAGATGGAAGGCATTCTGGGGCGCATCGAAGCCGATCCCAATGCCAGTATCACGCAAATGGTGACTTACAAGGGGATTAAGTACCGCATTGGTAAATATCATGATGAACCGATTCTGATTTTTGCTACCGGTATGAGCATTGCCAATGCGGCGATGAGTATGCAAATGGCGTTTGATTATTTCCCGGTTAAACAGGTGGTGTACATGGGGATTGCCGGGGCAGTGAATCCAGAGTGGCAGCCCGGTGACGTAATTGTGCCTGAGCGTTGGTATTACCACGACGAAAGCGTGTATGCGAACCCGGAACCGAACAATCCCGGCGAATCAGTGTTACCAGCATATTATGCGCGCTTTATGGCCGAGCAACCGGCTCGTAAAGCGGCTGATCCGCATTATCCAAACTACAAGCCGTTCCATTTTGTGCATCCCGACGAAGTGTTAATTATCAAAGACGGCATGGATAAACCACAGGATACTGCGTATTTTTCAGCATCGCCCCGTTTATTAAGCGCAGCGAAAAGTGCCATGGCTAAAATGCCGGCACAAATGATTCTCGGTGAACGCAAAGCGAAGTTAAGCGTTGGTGGTAACGGTGTTACCGGCTCAGTATTTCTCGATAACCGTGAATACCGTAAATGGACCCGCGAAGTGTTTAATGCCGAAGTTACTGAAATGGAGTCCACCGCGGTTGGCCAGGTGTGTACGGTTAATGAAGTCGACTGGGTGATTATCCGCGCCATCAGCGATCTGGCCGGTGGTCAGGAGGGCGTTAACGTAGAGCATATTTACGATAAAGAAGTTTCGCGGGTGGGCGCTAATGTGTTGTTCGCCGTGATGGACGAGCTGGCAGCACAATAATGAAGCGCCTGTTCTGCTCTGTGTTGGTATGGATATGCGCCATGGCCCCGGTGGTAGTTAGCGCACAAAGCACCGATCCGGTCGGCAATCCGGTCGGCAATCCGGTCGGCAATCCAGGCGGAAGGCAGGCGCTGGCCCGCAGTTACGCCGAAATTGTCGGTCGGCTGGCATTAACCGATAAGTTATTCGCGGCGATGACAGAGCAGTGTGATACCAAAGTTGCCATGCCCAGCCAGTCTTATTCGGCTATCGATTACGCGTTGCGGATGCAAACCAATATGAGCTTCTTTCAGTGGCGTAAGCAGTTTAGCGACCCCGCTCAGGAAGCGAAGCTGGTAAAACAACTGATGAGCAGCACCCTCAGCGATATTGGTGGCTGTGAAGAGAGCGCGGTTCAGCGGTGGTTTGCCGGGATGCTGCAAAATATGTTGCAGCCTTCCATTGAGCAATTAACCGAATTGCCCGATTTGCTGGGCATATCCCGGGATAAACCAGACGAAGAGCAACTGGTGAGAGTGTTTATTCATCAGCTAGCACGTTATCAGCAGTTATCGGTAGCCGAAGTACGCGGCCTGGCCATGGCGCTGGAAAGTGGCATGTACCGCTACAGCATGGTTGCCTTTACTAATCAGATCACCAAAGATTACCCGCAATCGGTAGCGCTCCGGGAGTATGTATATCAACAGACCAACACGGCCGGTGATTTATACGAACTGGCCGACAGCCTGCGCTTTACTGACCGAGAAAGAGCCGTAACCTTGTTCGGCGAGGCGGCGGAGCAGGGCAGTTTTGTTGCCCAGCGCTGGTATGGCAACTACCAGGCATGTGTGGGAAATACTGAACAAGCCCTGCTATGGCTTAATAAGGCCAGGCAAAATGAGCCCGATGAAGCCTCATTCATCGACGACATTATTAGCGAAATACAGGAACTGGGCGAACCAACAAATTGTCTGGACGGCTGGGTTTACTAAAGGAGACATGCACATGTCTGATACATTTTATTCCTATCAGTTAAGTAACGGCCACGGGCTGCCTCATGACCCTTTTAAAGCCATTATAGCGCCGCGACCTATAGGCTGGATTGCCTCTGAAAACCAAAGCGGTATTGCCAATCTGGCGCCATACAGTTTCTTTAATGCCTTTAACGGTGCGCCACCAATTATTGGTTTCGCCAGCGTAGGCTTTAAAGACAGCGTAAGTAATATTAAGGCGACCGGTGAATTTTGTTGGAGCCTGGCAACACGGGAGCTGGCTGATGCCATGAATGCCTCCAGTGCTGGCGTGGATCCTGAGATAGATGAATTTGAGCTGGCCGGCTTGCAAAAGCGGTCATCCACGTTGGTCAGGGTGCCTCATGTTGCCGCCAGCCCGGCTTCCATGGAGTGTAAGGTGACCCAAATCATTCAGCTTAATGACATGCACGGTGAGGCTTGCGATACCTGGCTGGTGCTCGGTCAGGTGGTGGCGGTCCATATTCAGAAAGCGTATTTAAACGACGGCGTGTTTGATACGGCTGGGGCTAATTCGATTATGCGGGCCGGTGGCCCCGGCGATTATTTTGGTGTGTCGGCAGAGGCAAAATTCTTTATGGGGCGGCCTTAGCCCCCGCCTTTGCATAAGCGGTTACGGCCGCTCTGCTTTGCCTGGTAGAGCAGTTCGTCAGCGGCCTGCACCAGCGCCTCAACAGACTGCTCGCCGTTACCGGCTACTGCCCCCATACTAAATGTGACGGTAAGTTTATGTTCACCGGCGGTGATGTCGCGAATTTCTTCCTGCATACGGCTAAACAACCCGTCTACGGCATCGAGGCGGGTGTTGGTCATTATTATAAGCCATTCCTCACCGCCCCAGCGCCCGAGCCTGTCTTGCTGGCGGATCAGCGTATTGGTGCGCCGGGCAAATTCGGTTAATACTATATCGCCGGCATCATGACCGTAGGTATCATTGATTGTCTTAAAGTGATCGATATCGGCCAGCGCCACCACAAAAGGTTGGCCAAGCTGTTTGCTGCGGTCTGCCACCTGTCTGGCAAACAGCTGGATCGCCCGGCGATTTAATACCTGCGTGAGGCCATCGGTATTGGCGAGTTTTTCAAAATGCACTGCTGCCTTGCGTTTTTTTACAAACAATAAGGTGAGTACTGCCAATGCCAGAATGGCTGAAACCAGTGCCAGCAGGTAGATAAGTCGCTGCTGATTTTGCTGCTCAGCTGCCAGTGCCTGTAAACGGGATTGCTGGCGTGCCTGCTCAAGCTCCCGGGCCTGGCTAACCATCTGAAAGCCGGCATACTCTCTGGCCAGCGCATTATTGCGGGCCAGTTCCTGGTTCAGCGCGAGGGCCTGCTGCAATGTTGCAGTAGCCTGCTGCCAGTTCTGACTGACAGTGGCTCGCTCGACCTCTAACTTAAGTACCGGTAACTGCTCTTTGAGGCTGAGCTGATTGGCAGAAAAAGCCAATAGTTGTTCTACAGCATGTGGTGAAGGCGGGTTGTCTGTTTCCAGCAGGTATAAACGAATCAATACTGCTTTGGCGTCTAACGCTTCAGCTAACAGGTATGCCTCTTCGAGCAGCGCTTGAGCAGCCGGTTGGTCATTCTCTTCCAGCGCCTGGCGAACTAATGCTTCCAGGGCATGCAGTTTGACCAGCGTTTGCGGCAGGGCTGAGTAATCATCGAGGACGGCAAGGGTGTCTGCAAGCTGTTGCTGGGTTTGCGGGATATGCCATAACAGCGATGCAGCGCGAACCCGAATGTAGTGAGCCGGATGCGTAAGCAATGGCAGCAGTAATTCCCTCACCGACTGATAAAACTCTATCTCGTAGTGAATATCTGCAACCGCCAGGTTAATAGCCGCCATATCATCGGCGGCGTTTACAGCCGCGGGAAGAAGTTCTGTGCTAATAATGTGGCTTATCGACAAGGCTTGTTTGTATTCGCCGGTATGCAATGAATAAAGGGCCATCAGGTGGTAATAAGCCGCCTGTTGCTGGCGAGACAGTGAAGAGAAATCCTTTTGTAGTAATCGGTTAAACGACTGTTGGGCTGAATCCCCGTTGCTACGACGATGGATGAAAGTAAACAAGGTTGCCGCGTCGGCAATAACATCAATGTCGGGCGAGAGAGTGCTTGCGCAATGTTGAGCAATATCAGTGTTGATTGCCTGTACTTCGCTAAGATTCATAGAGTCCAACGCGACCGTTAAATGGCTGGCGAATTGAGGCGCGGCTAAACAGTGGGAAATTGTAGCCTGGGCAGCAGCCTGATTGCTAAACAGCGCCAATGCAGCAAAGACAAAACAACCAAATCGCAACAAAGCTCTCTCCGTTGGGTACTGTTTACTTAATTGTCCTAATGACTCTAATGGTGGCAGTCGCCAGTTTCACTTCTGCAAGAAATAACGTCAGTGCTGAAATTAACAATAACATTGTCAGAATAAAAAGGGTGACAACCAGTACATTAAGTTTGACCTGCCATAACTCCCCGGCAAATAGACTCATTATCACGCCACACACCATTACCGCCGAAGCAGTACAAAAACCGATGGACCAGTTAATTAACTTAACCCGGCGCCACAACAATATGATTTCCCGGCGTAGGCGGGTGTTTTGCTCAGCTTCTGTCTGACTGTTCATTTCTTTTTCGGCTGAACGGACCCGGTCGGTAATACGCCCTAGACGTCCGGACATGACGTTTAGAAAACCGGCTATACCAGCCAGTAAAAATACCGGGGCAACGGCAATTTCAATCAGGGTCGACAGTGAGGGGATCAGAGCTTCCATCTTTTCTTAATTCAAGCGCACAGTTTCGCTTTTATATCACAGATAAGCAGACGGTTGGCAGTTTAGAGGGTGGTGAGTTGGCGCGGATTAGGTAATCAGGCTTTGATTCGCGTAGCGCAGCAGTCATAATGCCTCCCCCATTTGGGATAAACCACTCCACCTGCTTACCGGCAGCTATACCATGCAAACGGAATAATATGGATAAATTAACCGACACAGGCGATTATTACGAAGAAACCTTTAAAGGACTGATATGGACCGAAAAGCGGCTATCCGGCACAAGCTTTGAAGAATGCGAATTTATCGATTGTGACTTTTCCGATAGCCGGTTTCAGGGCTGTAAATTTACCCAATGTGAGTTTATCCGCTGTAACCTTAGCCTGGCGGATATGGCCAACAGTCAGTTATACGGCCTGACGTTTAAGGATTGCAAACTGGTGGGCGTCGACTGGACGAAAGCTGGCTGGCCGCAATACTATCGTGATTTTGAGCTTAAATTTCAGCGTTGCTTACTTAACGACGCATCCTTTTACGGCCTCACCCTGAATGAACTGGTGCTGGATGAATGCAAGGTGCATGATGCAGACTTTCGCGAAGGCAATTTTACCGACAGCCAGATGACACACTGTACCTTTGATCGCAGCTTGTTTATGCACACCAATCTTGAGCGCGTTGATTTTAGCGACTCTACCGGATGTTCCATCGATGTGCTGGCTAACGAGCTCAAAGGTGCCACCTTTTCCAGTTTCGAGGCAGTGCATTTACTGGAGTCCTTAGGCATAGTGCTGGTGGATTAGTACAAGCCCGGCGACGTTAAAGACTCTGTATCCAAATATCCAACGCTTACAGGTATAATGCCGTCAAACCTGTTTTAGAGGACTCCTTATGGCCACCGCCGCCGCAGTACACATTCTGGTAAGAACCGAAAAAGAAGCGCAACTACTTCTAGCCCAGCTCAAAAAAGCCAAGGGTAAAAACTTTGCCGCCCTGGCCCGTAAGTTTTCAATTTGCCCCTCCGCCAAACGCGGCGGTGACTTAGGTGAGTTTAAGCGTGGCCAGATGGTAAAGCAGTTCGACGACGTGGTATTTAAAAAAGACATCCTCACCATCCACGGCCCGGTAAAAACCAAGTTTGGTTATCACCTGATAAAAACCCTGTATCGCAACGACTAAAGTATGGCGCTAACCATCCGCGAAATTGACTGGCAGGATACCTTGTCAGTCAGGCATCATGTGCTGTGGCCCGATAAACCCGTCTCGTTTTCCCGGGTCGATGGAGATGAAACCGCTACCCACTACGGGGCATTCACCGATGGGATACTGGTTTGTGTGGCATCGATTTACCTGAGCGAGGATAGCGCCAGGCTAAGAAAGTTTGCGACACTGCCAGACTATCAGGGCAGGGGAATTGGCAGACAGGTTCTCGCAAAGGCCATAGAACAACTCAAACACCAAAATATCAAACGCTTCTGGTGTGACGCCCGAACCACGGCAACGGCTTTCTATCAGAAGTTTGGACTGTCAGTGGAAGGCCGTGAGTTTGTTAAATCAGGGGTAAGTTACTTTCGCATGAGCGTTAGCTGGCCCGAAGCTAACTGACTACTGAAGAGTAAAATACTTGCCCCGATAGTCTCACTCAACAAGCCCCCCGGGAACCTACTATGCACTGCAATAATGCAGCCTGACAAACTTGTCATGCTGCTTGCCATTATTGACAGATAACTTTCCGTGCAGATGTAAATAAAATGTTGATAAGGCGGCAGTTTTTACTCTGAAATCAGCCAAAACAGGGACTTTATACCAAAAATATAAGCTGCTTTTAGTTTTCCTTGAACAGGCATAAAGGTTGCTTAGTAGTATGTGTTTCTTCTTCATCATTTTCGGATACTCATACTATGGATATTAAAAAACTCGTCCTGGCCGTCATCATTGGCGGCGTGACCACCACAGCTGTGGCAGTGGATAAAAACGCGGTACGTACTCAGGCTAAAATGATGCACGGACCGATCCCGGCAACCATGCCTGGCGCTGAGATGGATACGCCGGCACTAATCGATTTGGGTGAGCGCCTGTACTTCGAAACGGCGTTATCAGCCGATGGCAGCCAGTCATGCAATACCTGCCACCGCATCGATGGTGGTCGGGGCGGCGTCGATAACGAAGCTACCTCACTTGGCGTGAAAGGGTCTCGTGGCGATCGTAATTCACCGTCTGTATGGAATGCTGGTTTTCATGTGGCGCAGTTTTGGGATGGTCGGGCTGCTGATCTCGCCGCTCAGGCCAAAGGGCCTATTCTGAACCCGGTAGAAATGGCGGTGCCGGATGAGAAAACGGCGGTTAATAATCTCAAAGAGGAAGGCTACGAAACGCTGTTTGCAGAAGTTTTCAAAGGCGAAGCTGAGCCGCTTACCTACGACAACGTAGCTAAAGCCATTGGCGCTTTTGAGCGTACGCTTATTACCGTGGATCGCTTCGATAAGTTCCTGGCCGGCGACGATAGCGCCATGACCGAAACCGAACTGAAGGGCTATCAGACCTTTGTGCAGTCGGGCTGTGCTTCCTGTCACAATGGTGCGCTGTTTGGTGGTTCCATGTACATGAAAATGGGGTTGATTAACGCCTACGAAAACACCCACGATCTGGGACGTTTCGCGGTAACCAACAACCCGGCTGATAAATATGTATTTAAGGTACCAAGCCTGCGTAACATCACTAAAACCGCGCCCTATTTTCATGATGGTGCGGTAGCCGGGCTGGACGAGGCGGTTGCACAAATGGCATGGATGCAGTTAGGTCGTAAGCTGAGTGATCAGGAAGTCTCTGAAATTGTGGCTTTCCTGGGTGCGCTGGAAGATACCCATACCATTACGGTTAAGTACTTAAACAGCGGTGCTGAGGTGGGTCAGTAAGGCTTAAAGTAGCTCCCTGAAGGGAGCTACTTTACTTCCCTGGCCAGCGAGTCGGCGATATCCGGTTTGGCTCGTCTGGTCTTTTTGGCTTTTTTTAGTGGCGGGCACAAGTCGTCATTATTGTAATAAACAATACACTCCAAACACTGCACACATTCGTTATAGTCCACTTTGCCTTGTGGTGTAATCGCCTTGATGTCGCACTTGTGATAGCACATGGTACATGGCTTACCGCATTCCTTGCGGCGGGTTAACCATTCAAATTTGTGGAAGTAGCCAAGTACTGCCAGTCCGGCACCTAACGGGCACACGTAACGGCAATAGAATTTATTAATAAACAAACCGAGTCCGAGCAATACCAGGGTGTAGAGCACAAATGGCCAGTAGCGCACGAAATGCAGGGTAATGGCGGTTTTAAACGGTTCTACTTCGGAGAGCACTTCGGCAGCCGACAGAGAATAATATGAGGTACCGGCCAGGCCAATTAAGATGGCGTATTTAATCCACCACAGGCGGCGGTGCAGGGAGAAGGATATTTTGTACTGGCGAATGCGGAAGCGTTTAGCGACCCAGCCGACCATTTCCTGCAGGGCACCAAAGGGGCAAAGCCAGCCACAGAAAATCCCGCGCCCGACAACAAATAGGCTGATAAACACATACAGCCACAGGATAAACAGCACCGGATCCATCAGATACACCTGCAAATCAAAGCCATTGATAAAGCTTTGCAGAATGGGGTAGATGTTTACAATCGACAGCTGCCCCTGGGCATACCAGCCAATAAAGAACAGGGTGAAAAACATAAAGCCCCAGCGCACCTTACGAAATAGTGCTTCATTAGCAGACAGCTTGTGCTGGAAGGCAAAGATGGCGGTAACAGTAATCAGGCTCAGCACTAAAATGGTAATGGTATGCCAGCGCATCTTCCATACTCTGACCCATGCCGGTAGTGGCTTTTCCATTACTTCTACTTCGGCGATATCAAACAGGGTTTCTGGCAGGGCATAGTCGTTGGAAAACTGCGCTTGTTGTTTGATGAGGTGGTTCTTCGCCACCTCGACATTCAGATTCAGTTGCATTGGCACACTGGGGTTAAAGCCTGATTGTGTATTAACCGCGAACAGCTGCAAATCTTCTGTAGCGGCAATATCACCTTCCAGCGCCTGTGGCTCGAAACTAAAAAAGTTGAGGTCGCGCATGGCGAACGGCAGCTCATTTTGCGTCAGACTTACCTGGCTGGGTACTGTGCCGGGCTTAAAGTCGGCATCGAGGTAGCTGAAGTAGCCTTCCGACATCACCATAAACGCCTGCTCATTAGGCTTTAGCATGGACTGCAGACGATTAAAGGCGTCGTCACCGAGCAGGTTACGACCGATAAGCGGTGAATTAAGGTATGCGTAATACACTGTAAAAGTGTCGTTAAAATCGGTGTCAAAGGTCTCAGACGGATAGTCATCAAGATCGCTGCCGAGTGCATCCTCAAAGGTTTCTCGACTGATCTGCCACTCTTTCAGGTAGCCTCTATCGATCAGTTGGGCCGTAGTAAGGGGCTCGTAATTGTCCTGCTTAGCGGTGGCCGCAGGGGCGCTGGCAAAGCCGGTGAGCTTGTTTCTGGCAACCTGTAGCGCAGAGAGTAACACCGTGTCACTCATAACAATCACCGACACGGTGGCTTTAGTAACGCCGTCTACGTGTACGGTGTTGTCGTTCGGGTTAGTGTCGTTAGACGCGCTGTCGACTATGACGCGGTTAGACACATTCTGACCAATGTACTGGTCGAGAAATTTCAGCATGGGTTCTGGCCCCAGGCCGTGTAAAAAAATAGGTTCGTGGTGGTGCAGAATATCGATGCCGACAATGTTGCCTTGCACATCGATACCAATCAGCAGGTTAATGCGGTCGCCGGAAAAACCGGGTAATTCTACCAGGTCGTTGCTTTGAAAGGCGTAACCGAGGAGTTCCTGTAACTGATAAACGGGGTAAACGGGATAGTCAGCTTGCTTTTCGCCAATTACTGTAGCTTTGGGAAACAGTTGCTGAATGCGTTCCGGGGTAATACTTTCTTCAGCGTGGCTGACAGAACAGATACTGAAGCAGATAACTAACCAAATACCGAGAACAAATGCGAAACGTTTCATTGGGCTCCCTGCAATGGGTGGGGCAAGTAGCGATGACTAAACTACCCGCCCCGAGGAGAAAAAACGCGACAAACCCGGTGGGACTAAAACGGTTTGTCGCGGTGCCTCTTAGCTACGAGGCAATTTGAAGGTCCAGACAGTACCACCCTGGTTAATGTCTTTAACTTTCTTGGCAACTTCACCACCCCACAGAGGAACGGCGCCACCCCATCCAGATACGATGCTCAGGTATTGCTCACCGTCCTGTTCCCAAGTGATTGGAGAACCAACGATGCCTGAACCAGTATTGAACTTGTAAACCACTTCACCAGTTTTGGCGTTGAAGCCGTACAGGTAGCCTTCAGGTGTACCAGTAAATACCAGGTTACCTGCAGTGGCTAACACACCGCCCCACAGAGGCGCGTTGTTTTTGAATTCCCAAACAATTTCACCGGTTTTAGGGTCAACGGCTTTAAGTGAACCGATGTGGTCGTAGATAGGTTTGATAGTGAAACCAGAACCCATGTACGCAGCACCTTTTTTGTAGTTAACTGGCTCATTCCAGATGACCATGCCCCATTCGTTTGAAGGTACGTAGAACAGACCAGTGTCCTGGCTAAATGCCATAGGCATCCAGTTTTTACCACCTAAGAAAGAAGGTACGGCAAATACAGTTTTACCTTTTTTGCCATCTTCGCTATCAGATGGGTTACCAGGGCGATTTGACTCGTCGTAGATTGGACGACCGTTTTTATCCAGACCTTTCGCCCAGGTAATACCGCTTACAAATGGGAAGCCACGGATGAAGTCGCCGTTTTCACGGTTAAGAACATAGAAGAAGCCGTTACGGTCAGCAGTAGCTGCTGCTTTAACTGTTTTTCCGCGATCTTTATAGTCAAACGCGATTAGCTCGTTAACACCGTCGTAATCCCAACCATCGTGTGGAGTGGTTTGGAAGTGCCATACGATTTTGCCAGTGTCAGGGTCGATAGCCAGACGCGAAGAGCTGTACAGGTTATCACCAGGACGCAAGTGAGAGTTCCAAGGAGCCGGGTTACCGGTACCCATGAAGATCAGGTCTTGATCAGGGTCGTAAGTACCGCCTAACCATGTTGCTGCACCACCTGTTTTCCACAGGTCGCCGGTCCAGGTTTTGTTGGCTTTACCACCAGTAATACCGTTTTCTTTACCGTTCAGGTAACCCATGTGGCCTTCAACAGTAGGACGAGACCAAACCAGTTCACCGGTCATTGCATCGCGGGCTTCAACTTTACCCACAATACCGAATTCACCACCAGAGATACCAGTAACTACGTTACCTTTAACAATCATCGGTGCAGCTGTGAAAGAGTAACCTGCTTTATAGTCGCCTAACGTTTTACGCCACTTTGGCTTACCCGTTTTCTGGTCCAATGCAACCAATTTTGCATCCAGGGTACCGAAGATAACTAAATCGCCGTACAGTGCAGCACCACGGTTGATTACGTCACAGCAAGGCATGATACCGTCTGGTAAACGAGCTTCCCATTGCCATAATTCGTCACCGGTTTCTACGTCGATAGCGTAGATACGAGAGTAAGAAGCGGTAACGAACATAATGCCGTCTTTAACCAGTGGCTGTGATTCCTGACCACGTTGTTTCTCACCACCGAAAGAAAAGGCCCAAACCGGACTCAACTTCTTAACGTTGCTAGTGTTCATTGTGTCGATTGGACTAAAGCGCTGTCCACGTGGACCAAGGCCATAGCTGACCACGTCACCTGGGGTTGCCTGGTCATTGACGATATCTTTATCTGTCACTTTGGCCTGGGCCATGCCAGTCATAGCACCTAGTGACAGGGTTAAACAGAACGCAGAGCTGAGTAAGCGGCCTGAAACTCTTTTACTTTTCATCAGATTTCTCCAGTGTTTCAACGGGGTTTGGTACCCTTTGTTACAACGTCCGCGGCTTGTTCATCAAAAAGCATGCGACTGTTGAGTGTTGTTTTCGTCCACTAGGTGAGTATAGAACACCATACTTACCTAAGAGTCCTCAGAATTAGTATCAGTCATCATTTTGTTAACAACCATTAAACCTTGGGTTATCATTTTTAGTTCGTTGGTAGTAATACTTCGCTGAAGGGCTTATATCTCGTGGCTTTGGCGGTGTATGAGAGGAGCGATAAATAATAAAAAAGGCCGAATTTTAAAGTGAAAAATAGCGGCCTTTCGAAATCTTGTAAAAAAAATGTAATGCTTATTCGGTGCGATGGTAATCGGGGATTTCGTAGCTCAGGCCGTACTCTAAAAACAGTGCTTCCATTTCGCCGTTTTTAATCATCGGTTCGGTGATTGCCTGGATTGCATAAGCCAGCTCCCGATAATCTGTCTTAACTGCCATGCCAATATCCCAAGACTTAATGCTCATAGCGGCCAGGCCGTCAGCACTGATGTCATATTGCTCGGGAAGCGGTGCAAATTCGGTTTTGTTAACGTCTCCCGAGGTACTCATGCCCCATTGCAACTGACCTTTCATTCCGGCCACTGCAGCCACTTTACCTTCCTGCAGCAGTTTGATGCCGTCAAAAACCGAGTCCACATGAACCAGCTTGTCACGCAGGCGGCCACCAAGGGTTGCACCGAGAAAGAAACTGGGTAGTGAATCAAGCTCTACGGCAACCGGTTCGTACTGGAATATGGCCAGGGTGCGAATATCATTGGTTTTTTCGTGGTCACGCAATAGTGCCCAGCTTTCCTGTTGATAGGGGCCGAACATCACTACCAGGTCATTCTTGGGCAAGCCGTAACCGTCAATGGCGTAGGCAAACTTACGATCGTAAGGTACCCGGAGCATCAAGTCGGCTTTCTGGCGGGTAATAATATGCCCTTTCCAGATCGCGTTGCGCAGGTCATCCTCGAGGTTTTCGTCAGCGTTGATCCACATCCACTCCAGATCAACGCCCAGTCCCGCCGCTATACGTTTACCTACCTCAATATCTACACCGGCAGGTTCGCCGTCCTTGAGATAGGAGTACGGGGGGAAGTTGTTGTAGACAGCAATGGTTATCTGGCCTTGCTCAAGAATATCCTCATAACTTTTAGCCATAACAGACGTGGCTATTAAACTACAAATCAGAAGAACAACTCTTACTACCATTACTGCCCCTTAACTATGTATTGATCAGGTATGCGGCTTACTCTGGCACGCCGCGAGTTTCGATGTACGCTTTGATTGCCCACATTGCTTCCTGAGAAAGAATACCTTCAAACGGAGGCATGTAAACACGGCCATCAACCACAGCACCGTTACGGATACGTGTCATAAACCAGCCGTCGGCTTCTTCCTGGCTGAAGAATTCAAACTCATCGTTTAGTTTACGCAGATCAGGCGTGATTCCGCCAGAGATAACTTCCAGACCGTGACAACGGGCACAATTCTGGTTGTAAGCTGAGTCACCGATTTTAATCGCCAGCTCATTGCCAGTGTAAGGGTTAGTCTTCAGCCACTCATCACCTAATTGTGGTAATTCACTGGTATCTACTGCTTGCGGCGTTACATCACCGTGAGCCATTGCATTAGCGGTTACCAGGGTCAGTACCGCCAGCATCGCGCTGCGCAAAATAGTTAAATACATCTTCATCTCGGTTTCTCCAAAAGCTGCCACATTGAGTTGTCATGCCGTTAAATGTTGCAGGAAAGTAAAAATAGTCATCAATAAGTTTTCATGTCTACAACAAAGCACAGGGTGAAAGTTAGGAGATCTGGGGTTTCCTTCCAATTGTACTTAGGTAGTAAACCTTTCATCCTTTTTGCTCATTTCAACTGTGTACAATCATGCTCTACTATTGCACCATAAGGTTAAAAAAGGGTTTTGTTTTTGAACATAAAAAAACGGATAGGTTACAAATTTTACACCTGTTTAACGCGGTTTTCGCAGCACGTTCGCGTCCTGATCGCGTTTGTTGTAGGTGGGATTTTGATGCCTGCAGTGGCTAATGCCAAGGCACTAAATATAGATGTGATTTATGTTCAGCAATCATCAAACCAGGCTGCGCAGCCCTTATTACTTAAAAAAACGCCCGGCAATCTCACCATCGCTGGTGCGGAACTGGCCATAAAAGACAGCAATACCACGGGGCGTTTTTTAAAACATCAATACAGTCTTTCTGGTGTAACCGGCGATAACAGCGAGGAAATTGTAGCGGCCCTTAAGCAACGTCTGAACGGACAGCCGGCTATCCTCCTCACAGACCTGCCCACGACTACGCTGAAAGTAGTAGCTGATTTAGCACTCGCCAACTCCAGTGTGATCATAAATGCCGGTGAAGCCGACAATAATTTACGTGTATCTCAGTGCCGTGGTGGGCTGTTACACACTTTGGCGAGTCGCGCTATGTTAACCGATGCCATGGCTCAGTTTTTTATGGCCAGACGCTGGCGGGAGTGGTTTGTGATCAGTGGTGAATCTGACGCCGACAAAGCCTATGCTGAGTCAATTAACCGATCAGCCAAACGCTTTGGTGCAAAGATAACCGAGCAGAAAACCTGGAGCTTCGATACCGATTTGCGCCGTAGTGCTCAGCGCGAGGTGCCGCTATTCACTCAGGGCGAAGATTATGATGTTGTGCTGGTGGCCGATGAGTCTGATTTGTTCGGCAACTATATTCCGAAC
The DNA here is from genome assembly GCF_003731635.1 of Marisediminitalea oceani. Classification (GTDB taxonomy): domain Bacteria; phylum Pseudomonadota; class Gammaproteobacteria; order Enterobacterales; family Alteromonadaceae; genus Alteromonas; species Alteromonas oceani. The sequence continues at coordinate 21,497 of NZ_RCUA01000007.1, forward strand.
AATACCTGGTTACCCAGACCGGTTTCGGGCACCCATGGGTTAACCCCAACAACCTGGCACTGGGCCCTTGAGCAGTGGGGCGCTACCCAGTTACAAAACCGTTTTTACGAACAATTTGGGCGCGAAATGCTCGACAAAGATTATGCAGGATGGCTGGCAGTGCGGAGTATCAGTGAAGCGGTTACCCGCACCCAATCCAATGACCCTAAAGCCCTTTACTCGTATCTGATGAGCAATGATTTTGAGCTGGCCGCGTTTAAGGGCCGAAAGTTGAGCTTTCGGCCCTGGAACGGCCAGTTGCGGCAACCGATTCCATTGGTGCACCCGAAAGGTTTGACCTCTCTGTCGCCGCAGGAAGGGTATCTTCACCCAAGCACTGACTTAGATACGCTGGGATTCGACAAGCCAGAATCACGCTGTGATATGGCTTACTAAAAGGTGGTAGAAGTATGCGTTTATTAGTTTTAGCAGCCGGCTTGTTAACGGCACTGGTGAGTCAGGCTGAGGTGGCTTACGTTTCCAATGAAAAGAGCGATACGTTAACCCTCATCGATGTGGATAAACTGGAAGTCATCGATACGCTGGAGGTAGGAATGCGCCCCCGCGGCATTATCTTCAGCCAGGATTATAAATACCTGTATATTTGTGCCAGCGAATCTGATGCCGTGCAGGTAATGGATTTGGCCACCCACAAGGTGATTCACAATCTGCCTTCCGGTGAAGATCCGGAGCAGTTCGCCCTGCATCCAAACAACCGTCATCTGTATATTGCTAATGAAGACAGTGCAGTGGTTACCGTTGTCGATACCGTAGACCGTACCGTTATCGCACAAATTGATGTGGGTATTGAGCCGGAAGGTATGGCCGTGAGCCCGGATGGAAAATGGGTTATCAATACCTCGGAAACTACCAACATGCTGCACTGGATTGATGCCAGTACCCACGAGCTGGTGGATAACACCCTGGTCGATCAGCGTCCGCGCCATGTGGAATTCAGCAAGTCCGGCGAAAAGGTCTGGGCGTCGGCTGAAATAGGCGGCACCGTCGACGTTATTGATACAGCCTCCCGGGAGCTGATTAAAAAGATCACCTTTAAAATTCCTGGCGTACACCGCGATAAAATACAGCCGGTGGGCATTAAACTTACCGATGATGGCAAATATGCCTTTGTGGCACTTGGTCCGGCAAACCATGTGGCGGTAATCGATGCCAGCACCTATGAAGTGCTTGATTATTTGCTGGTAGGTCGTCGTGTATGGCAGTTAGCTTTTGCCAAAGAACAGTCTTTATTGTTCACCACTAATGGTGTTAGCGGCGATGTGTCGGTGATTGATGTGGAAGATCTGAAAGTCATTAAAACGATTAAAGCCGGCCGCTATCCATGGGGCGTTGTGGTTAAACCATGAGTGATCCGGTATTAGCTGTAGAGCAAATAGGGTTTAACTACGGCGCTAAACAGGCACTGTCTGAGGTGACGTTTTCACTGTCGCCGGGGGCGTATTATGCCTTGCTTGGGCCTAATGGCGCGGGCAAGAGCACGCTGTTCTCGATTCTTTGTCAGTTACTGCAGCCGCAAACCGGTAGGGTAACAGTTAATGGCATCAATGCCGCGAAAAAGCCGCGTCAGGTGTTAAAGCAAATCGGTATGGTGTTTCAGCAACCCACCCTGGATTTAGATTTGAGTGTTGAGCAGAACCTGGCTTATCACGCCAGTCTGCACGGCTTATCGAGCGCCTACACAAAACAGCGGATCGATGAAGAATTACAGCGTTTTGCATTAAGCGATCGACGCAAAGATAAAGTCCGCTCACTCAATGGCGGTCACCGCCGCCGTGTAGAGATAGCTCGAGCGCTGCTGCATCAACCGGCTATTCTGTTGCTGGATGAGGCCACCGTGGGCCTGGACCAGTCCACCCGTGACACGATTAACGATCACCTGCGCCAATTGTGTAGCGACTCTGGTATCACAATTTTGTCGTCGACCCACCTGATTGACGAAGTGCGCCCCAATGACGAGCTGATTGTGTTGATCAAAGGTCAGATTCAACTGCAGCAACGTTGTGAGGAGGCCATGCAGGCCCAGCAACTGGACTCGGTGCAGGCGCTTTACCGACACTTTCATCAGCAGGGGGAGCAATAGATGTACTGGACCTGCTTTGTTGGTGTATTAAAACGGGAACTGCTGAGATTCTGGCAACAGCGCTCGCGGCTGATAAGCGCGCTGGTACGCCCTTTATTATGGCTGGTGGTGTTTGCGGCGGGCTTTCGTGCTGCGCTGGGGGTAGCGATTATTCCTCCCTATGAAACCTACATCACTTATGAGGTTTACATTATTCCAGGGCTGGCCGGCGTGATCATGCTGTTTAACGGCATGCAAAGCTCGCTTTCTATGGTGTACGACCGGGAAATGGGCAGCATGAAGGTGCTTCTCACCAGCCCCATGCCCCGACCGTTTCTGCTGGTTAGTAAGCTGTTGGCCGGTGCCTGTATTTCCATGTTACAGGTGTATGCCTTTTTCGCCATCGCCTGGTTGCTGGAGGTGGAAGCTGAGCCAATGGGTTACTTGCTGGTTATTCCGGCTTTACTCCTAACCGCCTTATTACTGGGAGCGCTGGGACTATTGCTGTCGTCTTTTATCAAGCAATTGGAAAACTTTGCCGGGGTGATGAACTTCGTGGTGTTTCCGATGTTTTTCCTCTCTTCGGCGTTATACCCGTTGTGGAAAATGCGCGAGTCGAGCGAATGGCTTTACTGGATATGCCAGTTTAATCCGTTCACTCACGCGGTAGAACTGATTCGTTTTGCGCTTTATGGCCAGTTTAACGGGCAGGCAGCGCTGGTAACCGGTGTTTGTACGCTGATTTTTACCAGTCTGGCTATTTGGGGCTATGACCCTAAACGGGGCATGGTAAAACGCAAGGTGGGCGGTTAGCTCGCTGAATTAACAAACGGATGGATTATCCTGATAGCCGCGGTAAATAAAGGCTGGCTGAATGACAGTACATCCACTAATATAACTTACAGAGCATTTACAGGGTGATAAAAATGGTAGAAATTCTCGTCGCTGATGACCATCCCTTATTTCAATATGCAATCACCGATTTCGTTGAGCGTAATATTCCGGACACTAAAACCATCAGTTGTATCGACCTTGAAGAAGCACTCAATACAGCAGAAGAAAACCCCAACATTGATTTAGTGCTACTCGATCTGAATATGCCAGGCATGGATGGCCTTAACGGTATCGTGCGTTTTCGTAATCAGTTCCCTGAAATTCCTATTGTTATTGTGTCGGCAGAAGAAGATAAAAATGTCGTGCTGCAGGCCTTTACCTATGGCGCGGTAGGGTTTATCACCAAGTCTTCCAGCTGTGAGCAGATTGTGGGTGCGCTCCAGCAGGTACTCTCCGGTCAGGTATATTTGCCGCCGGATATCATCCGCAATGGCGGAAGCACTAAGCCCAAGGAAGACTCCGCTCAACAGCAAATCGATCCTAAGTTGATTGGCGCTTTAACCCGCCGCCAGTTACTGGTGTTTGAGTGTATCGCCAAAGGTAAGTCTAACAAGCAGATTGCCTATGAGCTGAATATTGCCGAAACCACAGTGAAGGCTCACGTGTCGGCTATTCTTACTAAGCTGAATGTACATAACCGCATCCAGGCAGCGCTTTGTGCGGCCAGTATCGACTTTAACCAGTATCTGATGCGCAATTAGCGGTTAGTGATTGATAATGCTTTGTAAGCCATGGGTATCCTGTTGCCCATGGCGTGAGTGATTCTCCTTCCTGCCGACTTCCCACCTGTGACGGTCTTTTATTGCAAGTGCTTTAAAAACCACTAAAAATTAAGTATTGTTTTGGCCTTGCTCGCCAGATTTGCAAAGGTTGATATGGATATCGAAGTTACCAGACCAAAACAATTCACCGATTTTACCCGCAGCTACCGTTTGCTTGCCGATGGCAAGGAAGTGGCGTTAATCGAACGCGGGACCACGCGAAAGGTTACTCTGCCGCCCGACAGTAAAATACTCACGGCTTACATAGATTGGTGCTACAGCCCGGACTTTGCGGTTAGTGATATTCAGGACAGCCGCATCGTAGTCAAAAACGCATTCGCCTCTAACCCACTTAAAGCGCTGTTACTTCCGCTTTATTACGTGACATTTGGTAAACATAAGTATCTTAAGATAGAGTCGTAATTCTTACGTCTATGGACGGCCGTTTTGAACGACAAGGAGAAACCAATGCAAGACAATCAACAAGAATACTGGGGGATGCCGCTAAACACTTACTGCATGCTGCTGCATTTGAGCCAGCTAAGCAGTATTGTCATTCCCGGGCTTGGTTTTATATTGCCTATCGTGATGTGGGTGGTAAATAAAGATAAAAGTGACACCATAGACCAGCATGGCAAAGTGACTGTAAACTGGTTGATAAGCCTGGTTATCTACTATGCGATTTGTTTTATTCTCATTTTCATACTAATCGGCGTAGTTGCCATATGGATTCTGGCTTTGTTGAATATTGTCTTTGCTATTATTGCTGCACTAAAAGCCAATAATGGCGAGTTGTGGGTTTATCCGCTTAGTATCCGGTTTTTAAAGTAACCGGCACTGTTTCAGATGCCAACCCATCGCTGATAACTGGAAAGATTAAGACATTCATCCGTACTTCCAGGATATAAGATTTATTAATTACCACCCAAGGAATTTGGTCTTCATTACGGTAGTTTTAAATACCAATATACGCCTTTGGCGTACATTGATATTAATGTTATAGTTAGCTAATGGTAATAATTGAAACACCCATATTCACCAAGCTCATAACAGAGCTGATGAATGATGATGAATACAAAGACTTGCAGGAAGCACTTGTTAGCAGGCCAGATAGGGGCGCAATCATCAAAAATAGTGGTGGTCTAAGGAAGGTCCGCTGGGCGCTGGAAGGAAGGGGTAAGAGTGGTGGAGCAAGAGTTATCTATTACTGGATGACCGACAACGACCAACTTTATATGTTGTTGGCGTACCCAAAAAATGTGCAGGATAATTTGACAGACGCACAGCTTAAAGCGCTGAAGAAAATCGTAGAGAGGTGGTCAGAATGAATGGCGACATGTTTGAACAATTGATAGAGAGCGTGACTCAAGCAGACGATATTATCAAAGGTAAGGCAAAGCCTTTCCGTGCAACTGAATTTGCTGAGCCTCAGGTAAAAGCCATTCGCGCAAAAACGGGATTATCGCAAACCCGTTTTGCTGACGTTTTGGGTGTGAGCAAACGCACATTGGAGAATTGGGAACAAGGCCGACGCCATCCAACAGGTCCTGCTCGTGCTTTGCTTAAAATCTTAGATGCTGACCCCAAGCACGCTATGGAAGTACTTAATCACTAGAACCCCCGCTTAACTGCATGATTTGGCGGATGCATTCGACGACGAGGCAAGGAAAACCAGGCGTTGCCTTCGATGCTATGTATGATGATTTTAGTCGCGCGGAGAGGCTTTACTGGTTAAGCTAAGCAATTGATGATCATCAACTCTTTGGAATTAGAATTAGCCAATGACTACGGATTACCTGTCGCTGGAATGGCAGACTCTGCAAAATCAGTTCGATAGCTATGAGAAATACAGTTTGCTCATTAAGCTGCTCGCTATTTTTACAACGGCTTTTGCATTAGGCTTTGAATTTAACCTGATAGTACCGGTGTTAATGGTTGGGGTATTCTGGTTGCAGGACGGTATCTGGAAAACCTTTCAGGGGCGTTTTGAAACCCGTTTGCTAATTGTTGAGGCTGCTTTGGCTGCCAATCATAATGAAACCGGCTGCCAGTTTAATCAGCAATATCAGCAAACCGCTAACAGCGGTCTGGGCCTGATTAAAGAGTACCTCAAACAGTGCCTCAGGCCGACAGTAATGTATCCATATGTTGTTTTGCTTGGTCTTACTTTATCGGCTGTATGGTGGTAGTGAGTACTTACAATCAGGTTTTTGCGTTTGATAACAGGTTAGATAACGCCAGCTTCATCTTATGAGGCTTCACGGGCTTATTAAGCAGCGAATAGCCTTTTTCCCGTACCTTCTGGCGCAGCTCATTGGTATAGTTGGCCGTGATCATAATAACCGGTGGGTGCGGTATTAAATGCTGATGAGTAATTTCCAGTGCGTCAAAGCCAGTATCGCCATCGTCCAGGTGATAATCGGCAATGATAAGCTGAGGGTCCAGCTCGGTTAAGAACTCCGGTTCTTGCAATTCTTCCAGGGTTTGTACCGAGGTAATGTTGCAATTCCAGCTGCCCAGCACCGTTTCCATGCCTTTACAAATTTCATCGTCGTTATCGATAAGTAAAATTCGCGCCCCTTCGAGTTGATCGTTGAAGCGGTCGATTAACGGTGCTGGAGTCGGTTTAACCCGCTGGGCAAGCTTATCTGCATAGGGCAGGGTGATGCTGAAGCAGGAGCCTTTGCCCTCTACTGAACGAACATTAATGGTATGGTTCATCACACTGGCGAGCCGTTCTACAATGGCCAGGCCTAAACCGAGGCCTTTATCATGACGGCGTTTCTTGGCATCCAGGCGATTAAACTCGTGGAAGATTTCACTCAGTTTGTCCTGCGGGATACCAATACCGGTATCAAAAATCTGAATTTGTAAGCCTGCCTTGCGCCGCCTTACGCCTACTAAAATACTGCCTTCGTTGGTGTAGCGAATTGCGTTGCTGAGCAGGTTGCGCAGGATCCGCGCCAGCAGATAAGTATCTGAATGAACCAGTGTTTGAGTGGTCTTTACTCTCAGCCTGAGGCCTTTACCCTCTGCCTGAGGGGTAAACTCATTCACCATATTGGTAATTAAGTCGTCGATTTCAAAATCATCCAGAACCGGTTCAATCAATCCGGCCTCAAGCTTTGAAATATCTACCAGCGCACTGATTAGCGACTCGAGGTTTTCCAGTGAGTAGCTTAATGAACGAATAAGTTTCTGTGCTTCTTCGCCAAGTATCAGATCGTTTAAGGCATCGGCAAATAAACGGGCTGAGTTCATGGGTTGCAGCAAGTCGTGACTGGTGGCGGCGAGGAATTTCGATTTCGACTCATTGGCCTGGTCGGCTTCCCGTTTTGCCTCCAGCAGCTTAATTTCGGCCAGTTGTCGTTCTTCAATTTCGTTGCGTAACTGCAGGTTAATTTCAGAAATCTTTTTGGTGCGCTGGTTTACCCGCTGCTCCATGTAATCATAGGCATGCTTAAGGGCCCGGGCGGTGCGTCGCTGCTCGGTAACATCCTGCTCCAGAGCAAAAAAACCAATGACGTTGCGCTGCTCGTCAAAATGGGGGATGTAGGTTTTGTTTGAGATCCGCACGTTATCCGGATCACGGCTGTGTTCGAGCTCAAAGTTAACCGCCTGGCCGAGCATGGCACGGGCAATATGGATGGTGAGGGTCTGATACTCTTTATGGCCAAGCACGTCACTGAGGTGATGATTAATAATTTCGTCCCGTGAGCGGTTAAACCACTTTTCAAACTCGCGGTTAACGAATTCGTAGCACAGATCTTTGTTAACATAGGAAATCAGTGCTGGCATGGCATCGGTGATCAGGCGGATACGCTGTTCACTTTCGCGCAGGGCAATCTGATTGCGACTGCGTTCGGTAATATCGGCAAAGGTGATTAGTATGCCGCCGCCGGGGATCAGGTTGCGCCGCACCAGTAATACCAGGTTTTCATCGAGCATCATCTCGACTTCCAGGAAGTCCTTATCCGGTGCCACATCAAAGGAAATGGCGTCAAACAGGGCTTTGGCAAACACGTTTTGTTGCATGAGTTCGGCAAATACATCGCCGCGTTGAACACCGCTGTCCGACAAGCCTAACAGCTCGAAAAAGCGCTGATTCCAGGTTTCGATTTGCCTGTCAGCGTTAATCAGTACAACGCCCTGGCTCATGTTTTCCAGGGTGGCTTTGAGGAGCTCAGCCTGTTCGGTCATGGCGGTCTCGTAGCGGACCTCTTCGGCTAATTTTATATTGGTGATATCGGTATACACCACCACCAGGCAGTTATCGTTAGTTTTACGCTCCTGCATCTGGATCCAGGTGCCATCGCGCAATTTAAAGATGGTCTGGGCAATCGGATCGGGATAAACGCCCACTTTTTTCTGCGCTTTGGCTTTGTGATCAACCAGTACCAGCGAGGCGGCGGTGATTTCCTGAAAAGAGGTTTTGCCCAATTCGTAGGTAATATTGTGCTGTTGCCAGAATTCGGCGCAGCGGCTGTTTACCATTACCATTTTGCGGTCTGCATCGAACAGGGCGAAGGCATCGGAAATACTCTCAATAGCGTCACGCAGACGCTGACGATCCTGTTCGGCCTGAATCTGGCTTTTCTCTGTTTCCCGGCGGGCCAGTTCGAGCTGTTGGTTGGACTCTTCCAGACGATGCAGGGTTTGCTGCAGGCGGTAGGTGCGCTCTTTTACCTTATCGGCGAGCATGGCTGCGCCTTCAAAAGACTGATAGGCATCACTGTGATTGCCCCACCCCATTTCTACCCGACGCATCAGCACGCGGTTTATTTTCTGCAGCTTCTCGTTTTCGTAGCGCAGCCGTTCGAGCTCATCTTCGCCGGCTATTTCCGGCGACTCAACGGCTACTTCAGGCGTCAGTGGACTTGAGGTCGGTTTCAATGGGCGCTCCAATCGCTACGCCAGTAAAAGTATGGTTCAAGTGTAACCCATTTATTTGCTCACCGTAGGTATTAAATCCGATCATATGATTGGCACGGTAAAGCTCTGACATGGCATCTTCCAACTGGTATTTATCGATTTCAGCGCGGCGGTGAGTACAGTCAAACCCAATGAGTAAATCAATCTCGCCTACGTTGCGGCGAATATCATTAAGGATCATGGTGGAGTGAGCATGCAGCCCGCTGGATTTCATCTTGGTCAGCACAATCCCGGCGTCAATGGCGCAGAAAAAAGTCAGGCTTAAATCATCGTTCACCTGCTGGATGCTGCGGATATACAGGTGGTCGCCAATTTGCACTGCCAGAGGGTGCATGGCGAAAACTTCTGAGGTTAGTTCCTCGAGCTTTAAGCCGTTTATGCGGCAATACTCCAGCGCAGCCGGTTCGGCATTAAACTCTTCCACCACCCGTTGTCCCGGTGCGGTTTGGGTAACCACCAGCTTGTCGTTTTCGGGCGCTAAATGATGGTGGCTGAATACATCAAAATAACAGTTGGTATTAATCAGCATAAAAACTGCTGCGCTACTGTAAAAGCGACCGTTGCAATAAATCTGGGTATCGACAAAGTGCTGATCATCCCCGGCTGATCCGCCTACCAGCGGAATATCCTGCATACTCATATTGAGTACATCGATAACCAGCTCTTCCCGAATAGATAAGCCATCCAGTAAGGTCATGCCGAAAGAATGTTGTTCTACCGGTCCGGGGGATACGGCTTTGCTGCGCAGCTTGTCGAGCATGGAGTTAACCAGTTCATCGGCATCGTGCTCTGAAAAGGCCGCCAGATTTTCGATCAGCACGGTTTCTACGGCGAAGTGCTGTTTACTGAGGGCAAAGGCGCAGATGGAGTGCTTGCGGCAACCATCGGGCGTTATTTCGCCGGCAGAAGTACAGCCAATTACCGGGATGTCGCCAAAATAGCGGTTTAATTCTTTCGACAGTTGTTCCAGCGGATACCGGGTACAACAATAAAAAACGACACATGCTGCTTCACATGGCGCCAGTGCATTGTAGATGTCCCGTGCTGCAATGACAGGGTCAAGACTTTCCGATCCGGCTCTGGCCACAGAAGGTGAGTCGAAAACTTCAACGGTTTGACTAATTTGTTGCGACAGCATGGATACTCCCTAAACTCGGGTGACTGGTTGCATTACGCTGTGCCAAAGGGCTGAGATACCAATTCACCGCTGTCGATTCTATATAATTCACAATTGTTTAACAAGATTAGCAAGAGTGATTTACGCACAAAACTCGGCCATTAGTAGCATAAATTGGGCCGTTGGTCATACAACTAACGATCAGGCCGGATCAGCTAACGACTGTTTAAAACGTTCGGCGAGGGCTAAAAGTTCATTTTCGAGAGGATTACGGGGGCGTTGTGAGGTTAAGCGGACATCTTCCAGCACCTGCATAGGATGACTACTGAGTAGCAGGATACGGTCAGATAAGGTGAGTGCTTCAGTTATATCATGGGTCACATAAACTACGGTAGTCCGGCGTTTTTGCCACAGTTCACTGAGCAGTTGTCTGAGCGAGTCGGCGGCGGGAATGTCCAGCGACGAAAAAGGTTCATCCATTAGCAGAATATCCGGCTCACAGGCAAACGCCCGGGCCAGCGCTGCCCGTTTCAGCATACCGCCTGAAAGTTGGGCTGGATACTGATATTCGGCGCCGCTTAAACCCACCAGACTGAGCCAGTGTAAAGCGCTGGAGCGGCGCTGTGATGTGCTGCCGTCACATACCAACATCACGTTTTCGCAAATGCTCAGCCAGGGCATCAACCTGGGTTCCTGGAACATCAGCGACACCCTGGCCGTTTTGCCGTCTGGTTTGCTGAGGCGAATCTCACCCTCAAAGTCGTTGTCGAGGCCGGCAATCAGGTTGAGCAGTGTGCTTTTACCCGCCCCTGATGGACCGAGCAGGGTGACAAACTCCCCGTTGCTAAGAGTCAGGCCGAGGTTGCGAATAACGGCGGTGGCAATCCCCGCGTCGTTTACAAATGCCTTGTTGATAATATCTACTGTGTAAGTCATCGCCACTTCAGTACCCGCCGTTCCCAGGGGCGTAAAACGCCGGCTTCCAGGGCAAAGATAATACAGGCAAACGCCAGTGTATAAGCCAGCACACTGGTAATATCAAAATACTGAAAGAACAATGACAGTTGAAAGCCCACGCCATCGCTGCAGCCGAGCAATTCAACTACCAGCACAATTTTCCATACCAGGGCCAGACCGCCGCGGGCTGCGGCCAGAAAATACGGGTACAGTTGCGGCAAATAAACCTTTATAAAAGTGCGCCCCGCCGGTACCTGATAGGCTTTGGCCACATCCAGCAAGCGCTTATCCACGGCTCTGGCGCCTTCGCGCATAGTGACCGCGATATTGGGCGTTTTATTTACGATAACAGCAATTAGCGCGGCTGTTTCATTTAATCCAAACCAGATAAAACACAGAATAATCGTTACCAGCGCCGGCACGTTCAGCGCCAGGGTCACGACGCTGTCGAGCCATAAATCAAGCCGCTTAAAGTGGCCAATAACCAGCCCCAGTAAGCTGCCCAGTAACATAGCGCACAGAAAACTAATGGCAATACGGCGCAGGGTAATGGTCAGGTGGTGCGGTAACTCGCCGCTGTCGACATGACCCATCAGGTTAGTCAGCACTGCATAGGGAGCTGGTAACAAGTCGGGAGTAAATAGCATCACAGCGGCCTGCCATAGCAGAATAAAAACCACCATCGACAGCATGCGGGTTAGTGCCGGATGACTGTGCATCAGTGCTTACTGTCCTGCCAGCGCCGGACTATGCCAGAACAGGCTGTCAGGCAGAGATTGCAGTGAACCGGTTACGCCAGTAGTTCCCTCATTGGCTTTAAGTACCTTAAACAGCTTTTGTAAATCGGCTTTAATATCGGCATCAAAGCGGGTCGGAATTCCTTGGCGGTAGTGCTCAATAAGCACTGGCCGGGCTTCGGCGGAATACTTTTGCGTGAAAGAAGGAATAATTTGCCACAGATTATCGTCACTATTCATTTGGGCCCGTGTAGCAAATGACATGGCAAAAAACTGGTCTACCAACGCCGGATTTTCGGCTGCCCAGCTTTGTTTAAATAACCAGCCAATCACCGGTACGTCGGCACTGATTTGCCAACTGCCAAGCACTTCATCCATTGTTAGTAGCGAGCGTTTATCGTGAGTTTTCAGCTCCGCGGCGTAATGCCAGAAATTGACGACGGCGTCGAGCTGATCGCGCAGCATAAGCTGATTAAGCATAGGGGGCGCGGCGAATTTAACGGTTGTCTGACTGGCTAATTCAAGGCCGAAATGTTGCCTTGCATAGGCACTGTAAAGGATCCAGTTTTTGTTGCCTTTACCGCCGGCGAAGCCAATAGTTTTGCCTTTTAACTCACCTATGTTTGCGGCGTTGTCTGAGCTGTGAACAACCAGTTCGCCCGCCGCGGTAGAGTAGGGATAGAAGTGATACAGCCGGCCTTCGTCATACTGACGAGCAGCCCATAGCCAGTCGCCTACAATCATGTCTACGGCGCCGCCTTGCAGGGCAACAGACAGTGCCTGCGGTGAGCCGAGGGCAACCCGGGTTAGCTTAAAGCCGTATTGTTCCGGGTAATTTTTCGCTTCTGCGAGATCAAGCTCCCAGTTGAGGGTGCCATATTTGAGTACGCCGACACGGATTTCTGGCAATTCGTCAGCGCTTGCGCACGATATCAGCGCGCTACACCACAGGATGATACAACTCAGTACAACTCTAATCATCATGGTATGAGTGTTATTCGGCGGTCGTCGGGTCGATCATGGTTCTAACCTGATTAATCTGATTGGCCGGGATACCCATTTGTTCGGCATGGTCCATAATGGCCTGTTTATCAGGTGAAATATAAACACAATAAATCTTGTTGTCGGTAACGTAGCTCTCTACCCACTGAATATGCGGGCCGGCCTCACGTAATACACAGCAGGACTGTTGAGAAGTATTTTGCAGCTGCTCGGCATTGAGTTCGCCGGCGCCCGGGATTTCGCGTTCGATAATAAATTTTGGCATGGCAGACAAATCCTTCGTTTTTTAAATTGTAGTGAGCCGAAAGGAAAAAGGTCCCCGCAGATGCGGGAACCTCGCTTACGCCAGTTATGGCAACGCTTTTAGAAAAAGCCCAGTGGGTTGATGTCGTAGCTGGTCAGCAGGTTTTTGGTTTGCTGATAGTGGTCGAGCATCATTTTGTGGTTTTCACGGCCCACACCTGATTTCTTGTAGCCACCGAATGCTGCGTGTGCAGGATAAGCGTGGTAGCAGTTCATCCATACACGGCCGGCTTCAATGCCACGGCCCATGCGGTAGGCAAGGTTAGTGTCACGAGTCCATACACCCGCACCCAAACCAAACTCAGTATTGTTAGCAATAGCCAGTGCTTCTGCTTCGTCTTTAAAGGTGGTTACGCCAACAACCGGTCCGAAGATTTCTTCCTGGAACACGCGCATGTCGTTAGAACCTTTCAGCAGGGTAGGTTGTACATAGAAACCGTTGCTGAAGCCTTCAACGTTGGCAGGACCGCCACCGATAAGCACTTCGGCGCCTTCTTTCTTACCTAACTCAAGATAGCCCAGGATTTTTTCATACTGCTGAGCAGATGCTTGTGCACCCACCTGAGTATCGGTATCCAGTGGGTTACCACGTTTGATTTGTTGTGTACGAGCGATAACCAGCGAGATAAAGTCATCGTACATATCTTCCTGAATCAGCGCACGTGATGGACACGTACAAACTTCACCCTGGTTGAAGAATGCCAGTACAGTACCTTCAACACATTTGCTCAGGAACTCGTCTTCATGCTTCATTACGTCGCTGAAATAGATATTTGGCGACTTACCACCCAGTTCTACAGTCGATGGGATGATGTTGTCTGCAGCGCATTTCAGGATGTGAGCACCCACGGGAGTTGAACCAGTAAAGGCAATTTTTGCGATACGCTTGTTAGTTGCCAGTGCTTCACCCGCTTCTCTACCGAAACCGTTTACGACGTTCAGTACACCCGGCGGTAACAGATCGCCGATGATTTCCATCAGTACCAGAATAGACGCAGGGGTTTGTTCAGCAGGCTTCAGAACGATACAGTTACCGGCAGCCAGTGCAGGTGCCAGCTTCCACGCTGCCATCAGCAGTGGGAAGTTCCACGGTATAATCTGACCTACAACACCCAGCGGTTCATGAAAGTGATAAGCAATGGTATTTTCGTCAATTTCGCTGATGCCACCTTCCTGAGCGCGGATACAACCGGCAAAATAGCGGAAGTGGTCGGCGGCCAGTGGAACGTCAGCGTTCAGGGTTTCACGCACTGCTTTACCGTTATCCCAGGTTTCCGCTACTGCCAGGGCTTCCAGGTTAGCTTCGATACGATCGGCAATTTTAAGCAGGATATTAGAGCGTGCTGCTACTGAAGTCTTGCCCCAGGCTGCTTTTGCTTTGTGAGCGGCATCCAGCGCTAACTCGATATCTTCAGCCGTTGAGCGTGGGATTTCGCAGAATTTTTCGTTGTTAACAGGTGATACGTTATCGAAATACTGACCTTTAACGGGAGCAACCCACTCGCCGCCAATAAAGTTTTCGTATCGTGATTTAAATGAGACGACAGAATTTTCTGTTCCAGGTGCTGCATAGATCATGTTGCTTACTCCGGTAATCAATTATAAAAGCGTTGCCAGATTGTCGGTTTTGCGGGAGCCATGATTAAGCTCCCTGACCGGCACCGACTGCCGTAAGACAAGACTGTTTTCTGGCAAGGAAACAGTCAGTTACTAAAAGTTTACGATGGCACCAACGGCAAGAGTCTGAGCTTCTTCCTGACCCAGAATTCCAGAGAACTCGCTGGTCGAATATTCCACTGCAAAGGTGACGTTGCTGTTATAGCCATAGAACCAGGCAGCTTGCATACCTTCGTGACCGATGTAGTCGGTGTCTTCGATTTCGTTCTCGCCATAAGAGAGTACGAAACGATTCGCATCCATCTTATAAGAGGCCTGCAGGATGTAGCCTTCGCTATCGAGCGCGTTATAGGTAGTTGGGTCATACATGGTGATCGGCGCTAAACCCAGTGCTGCTTCTGTGGGGCCTAACAGAATGCCGATACCTTCACCGCTGTAGCCTGATGCGTGCAGTGATAAACCACCAAAGCCTACTTTTACACCGTATGAAGCGCCGTTTGAGTCAACGTCACCCATATCAGATTCAGAGGTTTGCGACAGGAAACCCACCCATGCAGTGACTGATGCGTCGTCGAAAGTGCCGCTGTAGGTCACTTCACCCTCAAAACGAGGTGCAGATTCTTCGCGGTCAGCATCGCCATTCACTGGCGAAGGATCGACAGCCGCAACGGCTACCTTGAAGCCACCACCGAAAGACGGCGAGGTATAACGTATTTGCGACGCTGGGAACGGATAAGTGTACCCGCTGCCGAGGTTACCGAATGATACGCCCTGGCCATCAACCAGTCCCAGCGTATCATTGACATTGCCGTAACCAAGCAGGACTTCGTCTAAGAAAACGTTGCTGCGGTTAAACAGTGTGAAATCTTTACCAATCAGTAATTGACCCCAGTCGGCATCCAGCGTCGCGTAAAACTGACGAACATCGATACCGGTTGAGGTAACACCACTGTTAGAATCGTTGATGGTTACCCAGAAAGATGAGCGACCGCCCACTTTCATGTCACCAATCTGCTTACTGAAGTTCATACCCAGCCAATTAGGCAGGAAACCCATTTTAACGCGGGATTGGTCACGGTCACCGTTTGGACCGTTATCAACAGACGTTGTGGTGTAGAATGTGTTGAATGACGCGTCAACCGATACGGTAGCCACTTCGGCATCGTCGTAAATGGTGATTGCGGCATTGGCTGAAGCTGAAGAGAGTGCAAGTAAGGCAACGGCTAGCGGTTTGCACGCAAATTTATTATTTTTCATGTGTAACCCTCATATTTGTGTTTATTGCGTGGAGTAACACTTTTATTGCGTCCCACTGTCACTCACGTTAATTGACAACGATTCTTTGCCGTTGCTCTTTTGCATTGAGTATTGTTGAGCGGCCGGATTTTGAGTACTCCTCAATGGAGCCTTTTGAATTCAACTTTAGTCCTCTGCGGAAATTCTCCGAAAGTCCTACTACCAAAGTGCTGGTTTGGAGGGGCGGTTTTGGCACTGCTTTGAAGTGCTACTAAAAGCCAGCGCAAAGTGGCAGTTCAGAGAGTATTTTTTAGCGTTTTTGTTAACATAAAATACTTTTACACTGGCAGAGTCTGACTTTACCTCACCGGTAAAAGGCGTAAGCTGCTAGTGGTTGATAAGACCCAGAGTGTCGATTGATCTGTGCACATCAGTGCATTGTGCAGACCAATTCACATTTAATAAGTAGGTCTGTTATGAAAAAAATCGTAGTTGTAGGCGGTGGTGCCGGTGGTCTTGAGCTGGTTACCCGGCTAAGTAAAACACTGGGTAAGCGCAAGCTGGCCGAGATAATACTGGTTGACCGTAGCCGCACGCATGTCTGGAAACCCCTGCTTCATGAAGTGGCTGCCGGGGTCATTAATAAAGCCTCAGACGGCGTTGACTACCGTATGCACGCCGCCCAGCACCATTACCAGTTTCAGCTCGGCAATATGAGCTATATCGACCGTGACAACCAAAGTATCTACCTCGACCCGTTATACGACGAAGACGGCCTGGAAATCCTCCCGGAGCGTACTGTGGAGTATGATTATCTGGTTATGGCTATCGGCAGTGTAACCAATGATTTCGGTACCCTTGGCGTGAGTGAGCACTGTTATTGCCTGGACTCACTTATCCAGGCCGAACGTTTTCATCGCGCGCTGTTAAATCAGCTACTGAAGATCAATCAGGAAGGTGTGACCAAGAAAAAAATCCACGTCGCGATTGTGGGAGCCGGGGCAACCGGCACCGAGTTGGCAGCGCAGTTACACCACGTGAGTAACCTGGCCAGAGCCTACGGTATGCCTGAAATGTCGGCCGACAAACTGCAGGTGTCGATACTCGAGGCTGGGCCACGGATATTGCCTGCATTACCCGAGCGAATTGCGGGCTCTGCGCGTCGTGCCCTTACCAAGCTAGGCATTGAAGTACGCGAGAATACGCGGGTACAAAGGGTGGATAAAGAAGGGTTTGTCACCGCCGAAGACGTGCTGATTGAAGCCGACTTAATGGTGTGGTCAGCCGGGGTTAAGGCGCCCGAGTTTCTGACCGATTTAAATCTGTTCGAGCTTAACAAAGCTAATCAGATCCTGGTAACGCCTGCTCTGCAAAGTACTGTGGATAATAAGATTTTTGCTATCGGCGACTGTTGCGGAGTGCTCCAGAAAGACGGTAGCTGGGTACCACCACGGGCGCAGTCGGCGCACCAGATGGCCAGTTTACTGGCCAAAAACCTGCAAAACCTGTTTATGCATAAACCGATGCAGGCCTATACCTACACCGATTACGGCTCGCTGGTGCACCTCAGTAAATACTCCACGGTAGGTAGTCTGATGGGCAAACTCAGCAACAGCACCATGTTTATTGAAGGGCGACTGGCTAAGATGGTGTATGTGTCGCTGTATAATATGCATTTGTTTGCGGTGCATGGCTGGTTTAAGGGCTTTTTAATGCTGCTGATGCGCAAAGTCAGTAACCTGGTTACCCCTAAATTAAAACTTCACTGAGTTATGTTACCCGGTAACGGCATACCGTTACCGGGTAAATCCTGCCTCTGGTCGTTCTGACCACAGTTAAAAAAATGTGATTTTTGTAACAAACAGCCAGCCGATTTGACCCGCTGAAAAGTGAAAAATGGCGGCTCTGATTGCTCAAATAATGTACTTTGTTTGCCAATTCAGTAAAGACTGTTTAACAAACAATTTTCACTCGTTTAAAGGCTTCGAGGAGTGAATTACCGGCCTTATTACTACCAAAGTACTGCCCGATTGATGCCTAAGTAGCAGGTGGCGGTGGTGGCCGCCACAGAGTCTGGGGCAGGCTGATTACCCGGCGATAAGTTTGCTGGCGGCAGTCCGGTGGCGCGCTAACAGAGCAGGCAGGTCGAGGCCGTTTATCTGGCCATGACTAACCCGCCACTGGCCCCCTACCATAACGTGCTCGGCTTTTTCTGCGCCACACAGGATCAATGCAGCGAGCGGATCATGGGAGCCACTGAAGCGGATGTCATCCAGGCTGAACATGGCCAGGTCGGCCTGCATGCCCTCGGCAATGGCGCCAATATCTGTGCGCCCCAGCACGCTGGCTGAGCCTTCGGTTGCCCAGCGTAATACCACTTCCGGCGTGATTTTTTCTGCACCGTATTTTAAGCGCTGCAGATACAGCGCCTGACGGGCTTCATACATCATGTTGGATGCGTCATTAGACGCCGAGCCATCAACGCCTAAGCCAATCGGTGCGCCGGCTTCAATAAGATCAAGTGTAGGGCAGATCCCGGAAGCCAGACGCATATTCGACACCGGACAATGACAAATACCGGTACCTGCGGCGCCCAGCCGGGCAATTTCTTCTTCATTAAAGTGAATACCATGCGCCAGCCAGGTGCGGTCGTTTAACCAGCCCACGCTTTCCAGATAGTCCACGGTGCGCATGCCGAAGGTTTGCAAGCAGAAGTCTTCTTCATCCAGCGTTTCGGCCAAATGCGTGTGCAGCCGCACATCTTCGCGTTTAGCCAGTTGAGCGCTTTCCTGCATAATTTCGCGGGTAACCGAGAACGGCGAACAGGGGGCCAGAGCAATCTGAATTTGCGCGCCTGCTTCACGTTCGTGGTACTGGCTAATAAGGCGCTCGCTGTCGCGAATGATGGCTTCGCCGGTTTGTACGGTGTGCTGCGGAGGTAAGCCGCCGTCTTTTTCACCAAGACTCATTGAGCCACGGGTTAGCATGGCGCGCATGCCCAGCTGCCTGA
Organism: Marisediminitalea oceani; assembly: GCF_003731635.1. Taxonomy (GTDB): domain Bacteria; phylum Pseudomonadota; class Gammaproteobacteria; order Enterobacterales; family Alteromonadaceae; genus Alteromonas; species Alteromonas oceani. The sequence goes on from NZ_RCUA01000007.1 coordinate 40,182, forward strand.
CTACATCAACCTGAACATCGATGGCGTTATCCAGTCCCTGGGGGAACAAGTAATGGTGATCGGCGGCGGTGGTACAGCCGGATAACAGCAATTCTGCCATCGCGACCTGGGTGGCCAGGTGCAAGGCATCCGGCGTGAGTCGCGCCCATACCGGATATAATGTTTTTAGCCACGGGAACAAAGGCTCATTCACTACCGGTGCCCAGGCACGGGTGAGGGTCTGGTAAAAATGATGATGGGTGTTAATCAGTCCTGGCAAAATCACCAGGCCGGACGCATCGAAAACCTCATCGCAGGGCGATTCAGGGGCGTCGTGATTAAATAGCAGGGTTTCGATTTTACCCTTATTGATTACCAGACCTGTGACCGGTTGCGACTGGTCAGGGGCAAAAACAAATAACGGCGATTTTATCCAGATACGCTGTTCTGCAGACATAGCAATGGCTCCAATAATAAAGTTAATGGTAATGCCAGCTCAGTTATGTCCTGTCTGCTGATCCAGGAGAAGTAGATTCGCTATGTAGTTTACCGAATCATGCGTAAATGAAAACCCCGTGCGCCTACGCAAGGTATCAAACCGGGCTTAGGATGGTTTTTGGCGGTTTGGTTGCTGTACTTATTCTATAAATCAGAATGAATCGTTTAATTAATAGATAGAGCTAAATTCCTTTATACGCGTAAGAATAACCGCAATTCAATTACTCTTTCAGACAACAAAAGGAATCTGTGATGAATAAACGACTTTCAGCCGTTCTACTTAGCGCGCTTTTCAGCGTATCAGCTTTTGCAGCACCAACCAGCTATTCAGTGGATCCGACCCACACTTTTGCAGTAGCCTCGTGGAGCCATTTCGGCTTTTCAACGCCTACCGCAGTATTTGCGGGTGCTGAAGGCACCATTACTTACGATGCCGAAAAGCCTGCTCAAAGTGATATCGCCATTTCTGTAAGCATCGAGACGGTTGATACTTTTGTAGACAAGCTGACAGAGGAATTTCTTGGCGAAGAATGGTTTGATGCAGCGACGTATCCTAAAGCCACTTTTGTAAGCACCAAAGTTGTGCCAAAAGGCGATAACAAATTTGCTGTTACCGGCGATCTGACTATCAAGGGCACTACCAAAACAGTCACTATGGATGCGACTCTGAACGGTATGGGCGAACACCCTATGTCAAAGAAGCAAGCCATTGGCTTTGATGCAGAAACGGTTATCAAGCGTTCTGATTTCGGTATCGACCAGTACGTACCTTACGTAGGCGATGAAATTACCCTGCGCCTGACCACCGAAGCCCAGGCTAAATAGTTTTTCACAGAGTGCTTTCTCTTCACATCCTCAGCACTCTGGGCGGTAGCAAAGGCGTGATCTGCGCTACCGCATTTTGCCGCCAGCCTGGCAGTTCGGCGTAAAATAGCATCAGTTGGTCGGTAACTGACTTTCCTTTGGAACTAATACGAACCATTGTAAGTCTATTAGTGTATATCCCTTAACTCGTGGTACTCAGATGAACTGGTTAAGATTGTTAGTGGTAATGGTAGCAATGGTGGGCTGTCCCGCCGTTAGCACTGTGCTGCATGATGATCACAGCGTCGGAGTTCAGCGTGTTGATTTACACGACCTTGTCGTTGATTCTAATGCCCCCGATAGCATTGAAATCAGTGATGAGAGCGACACCGATTTTGATGGCTACCTGCCACAGTCCGCTTCGACTTCTGAAGTTCATCTGTTCCATTCTGCATTCACTTATCAGAGTCGAAACAAGCACGCCTATCGCTCCCACCACGGTATCAGAGCGCCTCCCTCAGTAAGTTAATTTCACCGATATCTGCGTCGTGCAATGGTGCATTCAGGCGCATAGAAATTAATTTAAAGAGGATAAATCCATGCATAATTTAACTCTGTGCAAAACCGAATCTATTGATACGCTCGCTCATCCGGATATCTATGAGCATGTTGAGTTAGCATCTTCCGCGCTGAGTATTTTTACCGATTTTCATGATCACCAACCGCTGGTGATTGATGGCAACGTAAAAGCCGTAGAGCTGGAAAAACTGATGCGTCAGTCTCACGTTAAAATGAAACTGGTACTCGATCAGCGGCAACAGTTTGTTGGTATTGTTACCCTGGCAGACATCACCGAGCAAAAAATTCTGCAGCGGGTAGTGCAACTGGGAATACCCCGGTCAGAGCTGCTGGTGGTGGATATGATGCAACCTAAATCCCTATTGCAGGCATTCGACTACAACGAGCTTAAACTGTCGAGCGTGTCTGACGTAGTGAACGCCTTGCGCGAGAATGGTGCGATGCATTGCCTCGTGATTGATAAGGTGGCCCATGAAATTCGTGGTGTAATCAGCGTGAGCGACATCGCCCGCATCTTGCGGATCCCACTGGATATTCAATTCCAGCCTTCCTTTGCGGCACTTTCACATATCATTGCCGCCTAATCATTCCTTACCTGTTCGCGACAACCCTGTGTCGCGGCAGGCATGTTTTTGCTAAACTGGAAGGAGGTTCGCTTACGGAGTGACAATATGGATATCAGGTACATTAAACAGCACGGTGATTTTGCCTTAACCATGGTAAATGACATTGTGTTGGTGAATGCCAAGGGTCCATGGAACACCGAGTGTGTGGAAAACTTCGGCCTGACCTATGCCGGCACGGTGTATAAAAGTGGCATGCTACGCTGGGCCGACATTGTTGTGCTTGATGGTGAAAGCCTGTTAGTGCCGGAAGCAGAGCGCGCGCTCACTGAGCGTATCGGCAGAGCAATAGCCGCCGGGCTCGTGCAGGTTTATATTGTTACCGAAAAGTCACGGACGGCGGCCACCTCCGTAAGGCAAATCAAAAAACTCTACGAGCCCTATAATATCCGTGTGGAGTATGTCACTGAACTGGATATGGCGATTGAGCTTGCCGGCCAAGCAGATTTTGCGGCTGATGCACAACAGATCCGGGCGTTTTTTGCCTGACTCAATTACCAACCTCTAACTGCATTATCTAAAACCCGCTAAGCCGGTTAATTCCACTTTCTGAAAAAAACATTGAACAGTTTCGGGGCTTCCTCACGTATAGAAAAGCTGTCGGGGTTTTCCAGATATTCCATGGCAATACCGCGTATGAAACAACTGAGTGCCAGAGTTAGTGTCTTAGGATCCAGGTCAGCCGATAAGGTGCCTCGGGACTGTGCTTTTTCGAAAAATTTTGACAGGACTTCACTCTTTTCCCGACGGGCGTCAATGGTTCGTTCCTGGCATACCTGCAGACTGCCGGTGTAGTCACATTTCAGTAAAAAAAGTGAAAGCACACGGCGTAGATACAGGTCATCTTCCAAACGGGTGACCATCTCAATGCAGTAGCTTTTGAGACTTTCGAGCGGGTCATCGTCGGTATTCTCCAGCCCGTCTACTAAGTCTTGTATAAACGGGCGATGAAGCTCATCGTGAAGGGCCATAAAGATGTCAGTTTTGTTTTTGAAATGCCAGTAAACGGCGCCCCGGGTAACATTTGCTGCTTTAGCAATTTGTTCTAACGTTGCCCGCGCTACGCCTTTTTCGGTAAAGACGTCTACTGCAGCTTCCAGAATGGCATTTCTGGTTTGTTCGGCTTCTTCTTTCGTTCGTCGCATATTCTGACTTTTTGGACTGATTGACAACATACATACATGAATGTATTTTAAACTATAACTTAAAGAGCCTTTTGTCCAGTATTCCTGTCAAGTAGTCCTCAGGAACCATTAAAGTAAAAGTATTTATGATCAAAAAATTGGTAATAGCAGCAATATCGATTATTGCAATATCAGGTTGTTCACAGGAACCTGCTCCTCAAGCCGCTGGTGGTGGCCAGCAGCCGCCTCCTACTGTTTCTGTTCTCGAGGTTGCCCTGCAGCCCGTTGAAAATACCGTTACTTTACCGGGTCGCGTAAGCCCGCTGCGGCAGTCGCAGGTGCGTCCACAGGTAGAAGGTGTTATCACCGAACGCTTGTTTGAAGAAGGCGCGTTTGTGGAAAAAGGCCAGCAGTTGTATCAGATTGATGATTCACGCTACGCCGCTCAGTTAGCCAGCGCTAAGGCCGACGTTAAAAGCGCCGAAGCCAATCGTAAAACGCTGGAAGCCCGGGCAGAACGCTATAAAGGACTGTTGGACAAAAACGCAGTAAGTCAGCAGGAGTATGACGATGCCATTGCCCAGGCCGAGCAGGCCGATGCGCAAATCAGCGTGGCGAAAGCGGCGGTAGAACTTGCTCAGGTGGACCTTGATTTCACTAAGGTGTATGCACCGATCAGCGGCCAGATTAGCCGTTCATACATGACAGTGGGTGCATTGGTGACCTCTAACCAGACGCAGCAACTGGCAACTATTACCCAGTTAGACCCCATTTATGTGGATATGCAGCAATCCGGTAAAGGTGTTCTAAAACTGCGTCGCGCCATGCAGGAAAGTGGCACGTTGCCAGTGACTTTAGTGCTAGATGACATGACCGGCGAAAGTTATGAGCACACCGGCGAACTGAAATTTTCAGAAGTGACTGTTGATGAAACCACCGGTGCAGTTGCTCTGCGTGCCGAGTTCCCTAACCCTGACTCACTGTTAATGCCAGGTATGTTTACGAAAGCCCGGGTGAATATCTCCAATACCCAGGAGATACTGGTGCCTCAGCGTGCCGCTACGCGCCAGCCTGACACCTCGCTTTCAGTGATGGTTGTTAATGCTGAGAATAAAGTTGAAGCGCGCACCATTACCATTGCCGGTAGTTACGGCGATCAGTACATCGTAACCAGTGGTGTCGCAGCTGGCGATAAAGTGATTGTTGCCGGTTACCAGAAGGTAAAACCGGGTGCTCAGGTCAATACCAAGCCATGGCAGCCTCAGGGCTAACGCGCGTTAACTAATTCAGGAAATCATCTTATATGGCACGTTTTTTTATAGACCGCCCGGTGTTTGCCTGGGTACTTGCTATCATCGTTATGATGGCGGGTATTCTGTCAATTAGCGGGCTTCCCATTGAGCAGTACCCCAAGGTTGCGCCGCCGTCGGTGACGATCAGCGCCGCTTATCCCGGGGCTTCGGCCGAAACCATCGAAAATACGGTAACCCAGGTCATCGAACAGAGTCTGACCGGTATCGACAACTTACGCTATTTCATTTCCAGTAGTGAAAATGCGCGGATGTCGATTACCCTGACCTTCGAGCCGGGTACCGACCCTGATATCGCGCAGGTGCAAACGCAGAATAAGTTACAGTCGTCCATGTCGTTGCTGCCAACCCAGGTGCAACAACAGGGCGTAACCGTAAACAAGTCCAATGATGCCTTCGCAGTGGTCGTTGGCTTTTATTCCAAAGACGGCAGCCTCTCGCAGTTTGATCTGAGTGATATGCTGGTGTCGCAGTTTCAGGATCAGATTGCCCGGGTCAACGGCGTGGGTAACTTGCGGGTGTTCGGTGCGCAGCGCTCCATGCGAATCTGGCTGGACCCGGATAAACTGTACAGTTATAACCTCACGCCGGTGGATGTGCGGGCCGCAGTACAAACGCAAAACACCGATATTTCGGCTGGTCAGCTAGGCGGTATGCCAGCGGTTGAGGGCCAGCAAATCAACGCTACCATTACCGCTCAGTCGTTGTTAAAAACCGCTGAAGACTTCAAGAATATTGTACTGAGAGTGAATACCGACGGCTCTCAGGTGCGTTTAGGCGACGTTGCCAAAGTGGAGTTGGGCTCTGAGAGCTACAGCTTTATTGCCCGTTATAAGCGCCGACCAGCAGCGGGTATGGCGGTCAGTCTGGCAAGTGGTGCCAATGCGTTAGAGACTATCGAAGCGGTTAAAAAGCGGGTGGAAGAACTGGCGGTTAACCTGCCCGACAGTGTAGAAATTGTGTATCCGGTAGACTCTTCGCCGTTTATTAAATTGTCGATTACCTCGGTGGTTAAAACCCTGGTAGAAGCGGTGGTACTGGTATTCTTTGTAATGCTGTTATTCCTGCAAAACTGGCGCGCCACGCTGGTACCTACTATTGCTGTGCCAGTAGTTTTACTGGGCACCTTTGCCGTGCTGTATGCTTTTGGTTTCAGTATTAACGTACTGACCATGTTTGCCATGGTACTGGCCATTGGCCTGCTGGTTGATGACGCCATTGTGGTAGTGGAGAACGTTGAGCGGTTAATGGAAGAAGAAGGTCTCGACGCCAAGGAAGCGACTAAAAAGTCAATGACACAGATATCCAGCGCGCTGGTGGGGATCGCAGTAGTACTGTCTACGGTATTTATACCCATGGCGTTCTTCAGTGGCTCAGCAGGCTCTATTTATCGTCAGTTCTCGATTACCATTGTATCCGCCATGACATTTTCAGTGCTGGTCGCCATTATTTTGTCTCCAACGCTTTGCGTGACGCTACTGCGCAGAGAAGATGTGGAAAACAAAAAAGATAAAGGTTTCTTTGGCTGGTTTAACCGAGTGTTTAATAAAGGCCGTGATACCTACGGAAAAGTTTCTACCGGTATTGCGCATCGCGTAAAACGTTCGTTGTTGGTGTATGGTCTGTTGGTTGTGGGCATGGGCGCTATTTTCACCCAGTTGCCGGGCGCTTTCCTGCCGGATGAGGATCAGGGCAACATTATGGTGCTGGTCAACGCGCCGGCGGGTGCCACGGCTGGTCGTACCCTGGAATCAGTCAAACAGGTAGAGGATTTTTTCCTTGATCAAAAAGGTGAAGCGGTAAAAGACATCTTTACCATTGTTGGCTTTAGCTTTGCCGGGGCGGCACAAAACTCCGGTATGGGCTTTGTGCATTTGGTTGACTGGGAAAAACGTGACGAATCACAGAGTGCCTTCTCGATTATCGGCCAGGCCTTTGGGGCCTTATCGCAAATTCAGGATGCCAGTGTATTTCCTATTTTACCGCCGCCTATTCGTGAGCTGGGTAACGCAACTGGTTTTGACTTCCAGTTAGTTGACCGTGCCGGTAATGGTCACGAGGCATTAATGAATGCGCGTAATCAATTCCTTGGCATGGCCGCACAGAATCCGAAGCTGGTGGGTGTGCGTCCTAATGGTCTGAGCGATGTGCCGGAATTTAAGGTCAATATCGACAATGAGAAAGCGTCTGCGTTAGGGCTGTCACTGAGTGATATCAACAATACACTGAGCATTGCCTGGGGTTCTGCATACGTAAACGACTTTATCGACAGAGGCCGGATTAAGCGGGTTTACATGCAGGCTGATGCACCGTACCGGATGGATCCGGAAGATCTGGACAAGTGGTTTGTGCGCAATAACGAAGGCGACATGGTGGCGTTCAGCGCGTTCTCTACCGTTGAATGGAACTACGGTTCACCCAAGCTTGAGCGTTTCAATGGTATTTCTTCCGTAAACATCCAGGGGAGCCCGGCTGAAGGCATTTCTACCGGTGAAGCCATGGCCGAAGCCGAGCGCTTAGTAGGTCAGTTACCGCCGGGCTTTGGCCTGGAATGGTCCGGCATGTCTTATGAAGAGCAGGCGGCAGGTTCACAAGCACCGATGCTTTATGCGCTGTCTATTATCGTGGTGTTCCTGTGTCTGGCAGCGCTTTATGAAAGTTGGGTTGTACCCTTTGCCGTATTACTGGTGGTGCCTTTAGGTATCTTCGGTTCGGTTGTGGCTGCCTATATCTTTGGCTTGCCGAATGACGTGTATTTACAGGTTGCCTTCCTGACTACCGTGGGGCTCGCTTCCAAGAATGCTATCCTGATTGTGGAATTCGCCAAAGAACTCTACGACAACGGTACACCTATATTTGAAGCGGTTATCACAGCGGCAGAGCAGCGTTTCCGGCCAATCCTGATGACTTCAATGGCATTTATTCTGGGTGTCACGCCGCTGGCAATTGCTACCGGTGCCGGTTCTGAAAGTCAGAACGCTATTGGTATAGCCGTGATGGGCGGGATGTTTGCCGCAACCTTCCTGGCTATTTTCTTCGTGCCCATGTTCTACGTGATGGTGGTTAAGTGGTTTGGCGCTAAACGTCATTCACACGAGGAAGACAGCAAAGAAAGCTAAACTTACAGCTTGCTACTATAGAAACCCCGCTCCGAGCGGGGTTTCTTTACTTCTGGCGCCAGGTAGCATCAGCATGAAATTCAGCCCGCAAAGTCCAACCAGATCAAATAACCGCGGTTTGATTCTACCAACTACAGGCAACTGTGGCATTATGAAGTGAGTTGAGATTGGGAGTTGGAACTATGACCGTTGCTCTGCCGCCGCGACCGGACTGGTCGCATCTGATCAAGTCAGGTAGCCGGGTATTTGTTGGTGGGAATGCCGGAGTGCCCTATGCACTCATTGATGATTTAATTAAGCACAGTAAAGGGTTCAGTGATATTGAACTGGTGCACATGCTGGCCCTTGGCGATACGCGCTGGGCAAAAGAAGAATACCGGCAGCTGTTTAAGGTAAATACTTTTTTTATTCAGGGCGATGAAATTCGCCGCGCAGTGGATGAAGGCCGGGCCGATTATACGCCGGTGTTTTTATCGGAAATGTCGAGCCTGTTCAGCGACGGTACCTTACCGCTGGATGCTGCGCTGGTGACAGTAAGTCCGCCGGATGAGTTTGGCTATTGTTCGCTAGGCGTGTCGGTAGACATCTCCATGTCGGCAGTACGTAACGCCACCATTGCCATTGCCCAGATAAATCCGCAAATGCCGCGTACTGCTGGCCACTCTTTTATTCACATCAGCGAATTTACCGCCTGTATCGAAGCCGATGAACCCTTGCAAGCCATTGAGGCACCCGCTATCGACAGCGTGACTGAGCGGATTGGCCAGTACGTAGCTATGCTGGTAGAAGACGGCGCCACCCTGCAGTTTGGGGTGGGGAAGATCCCCAGCGCCACATTAAAGTACCTGCAGCGCCATAAGGATTTGGGGATTCACAGTGAAATGCTGTCAGACAGCATTATGGATATCATTGCATCAGGCGCTATTACCAACCGCAAGAAAACCTTTCACCCCGGCAAAATCGTGACCAGTTTTTGTATGGGCAGTGAGCGCCTGTATAAGTTTGTCCACAATAATCCGCACATCGAATTTTATCCCAGCAGCTATGTGAACAAACCCACCAATATTGCTAAAAACGACAATATGATTTCCATTAACAGTGCGCTGGAGGTGGATTTAACCGGGCAGGTGGTGGCCGACTCGCTGGGCTATGACTTTTACAGTGGCATTGGTGGCCAGGTGGATTTTGTGTCGGGCGCGTCGATGAGTAAAGGCGGCAAACCCATTATTGCAATGCCCTCCACGGCGCAGAATGAAACCGTTTCGCGTATCGTTCCATGCATTGCCGAAGGCGCAGGGGTAACCACATCACGAGGCAATGTGCATTACATTGTTACCGAATATGGTATTGCCTCGCTGCGCGGCAAAAGTATTCGTGAGCGGGCGCTGGAGCTGATCCGTGTGGCCCATCCCAAGTTTCGCGCCCATCTGCTCGCTGAGGTGCGCAAACATTACTGGGTACCGCATTTTCAGCAAAAATACCCCACGGATATTCCGGAGCTGGGCGCAATCCAGCTGCAAAAGATGGTTATTCAGGGCGAGACCTTTTACCTGCGGCCGCTAAATCCGGCCGATGAACGGCGCTTGCAGGAGTTTTTCTATTCGCATACCAAAGAAACCCTGCGCTTACGCTATAACTACGACCCCAAACAAATGTCGCGGGAGAAGTCCTGTAACCTGGTCAGCGTCGATCAGAACTCCGACGCGGCCTTGTGTATTGTGCGTCAGGAAGGCTCGCGGATCACCATCCATGCGGTGGGGCGTTTTTATTATAACGAGCACGATAACTCCTGTGAGGCGGCCTTTGTTACCCGCGAAACGCAGCAGGGTAAAGGGATGGGCAGCCGTTTGCTGATCAAGCTTATCGATATTGCCCGTAAACGAAAAATCAACAAGATGCTGGCGTTTTGCCGGGCCGATAATAAACCCATGATTGCCATTTTCGAACATCACGGATTCAAGCGCCTGTTTAGTGGCGACCCCAGTGAGGTGGAGTTGGAATTGCCGCTGCAGGAGCCCGAAGCAGCGGAAGGGGCGGAGCAGGAGACAGAAAATGACCATTAAAATTTATCGCGGTAGAGATTGCGTGCATCACGATGTGTCTTCTGAGCACCCGGAAAACCCCGACCGCCTGTACGCCATCGACGACCAGCTGTTGTCTTCCGGCCTCGAAATGATTTGCCAGCACGGTGATGCTAAGCAGGTGAAACGGGAAAATTTAGCGCTGGCTCACGACCCTTACTACGTTGATAGTATCTTCCAGCGCTCGCCGCGCACCGGCGTAATCTGGTTGGAGCAGGATACCGGCATGACACCGATTACCTTAAGTGCCGCTTTATATGCCGCTGGTGCCGGCTGCGATGCAGTAGACTGGGTTATGGAAGAGGAAGATCGTCAGGCATTTTGTGCCGTGCGACCGCCGGGTCATCACGCAGAATACGACAATGCTATGGGCTTTTGCCTGTTTAACAATATTGCTGTGGCGGCTCGCTATGCCCTTAAGCATTACGAACTGTCGCGCGTGGCCATTATCGATTTTGATGTGCACCACGGTAACGGCACTGAAAATATCATTGCCGGGGACAGACAAATTTTAATGTGTTCCTCGTTTCAGCACCCGTTTTACCCGCACTCTGGTCATCCGGTATCGGCCAGCAATATACTCAGTGCGCCACTGAAAGCTGGCGCAACCGGTGAAGAGTTCCGTGAAAAAGTAAATTACTGGTTTGATGCGTTGCGTAATTTTATGCCGGAGCTCATTTTAATCAGCGCCGGATTTGACGCCCACGCTGAGGATGCCATGGGGCAGTTGCGCCTGCGCGAAGATGACTACCACTGGGTGAGCAAGCAACTTCGTAATGTAGCCGATGACGTATGCCACGGACGAATAGTGAGTATGCTGGAAGGTGGTTACAACCAGAGTGCTTTAGGGCGCAGTGTGGTGGCGCATATCAAAGGGTTACACGGTGACGAACAGAGTCACTGATACACGGCTTATACGGCGCAGAAGCAGCCTTTTACATCGCTGTTAATGCTAGCGCCGTAGTATTCGGCTGAGGTGGCGGCTTGTTTAATCTGGCTCACCAGGTTTGTGCCAGTAAAGCAGCCGTAACCCACCGCATAGGGCCCAAGGTAGCGCAGCTGTCCGGCGTTATCGACTACGGCCAGGGCCGGGTAATGATCGACAAATTTTGTCAGTGCAGGGTGTTCGGCTAACGACAGCCGTTGTAGCTGATAACCTTCATTTGCCAATTCACCGGATAGCTCCTGCCGATGTGGTTCGGTGAGTTTATCGCAATAACAATTGCCGCTGGAAACCATATGCACCAGCGTACCCGGCGTTACGCCAGCCTGGCCTAATGCTTCAGCAAAGTCGTTATCAAATTGCGGGTTACTGGCCGCCTGGGCCAGTAACATGGATGGATCGAAGGGTTTTATCTGATTAATGCTGGCAAAGCCGAGCAGGCTCAGAATGCCGAGCGCCCATACCACAACGAGCAGAACGATAGTGCGTTGGCTCATTACACCACAAAGCGTTTAACGGTTTGCAGCATACGCTGACACATCTCGGCCAGCTGCACTGACTTGGCTTCGAGTGCCTCGGCAGTCCTCGCCTCCAGGTTTGCCAGTTCATGAATAGTTGCCGTACTCTGGGCAATTGAGCTTGAAGCCGATTCCTGCTCAACCGCCGAAGTGGCGACTTCCATCATGTTGTCGCTGGCGGCCTGGATTTTTTCTTCAATGCTGTTCATAAAGCTGGCGGCATTGTCAGAGGTGTTAACCGCTTCATCAACCAATTCAATACATTGATTCATCTGTGTAACCGATGAGGCAGTACTCGATACCAATTGCTCGGTAATGGTGGTGATTTCATCGGCGCTTTCTTTGGACCGTATAGCGAGCGTGCGCACTTCATCGGCAACAACCGCAAAACCGCGGCCATGCTCGCCGGCACGGGCCGACTCAATCGCTGCATTCAGGGCCAGCAGGTTGGTTTGTTCTGCCACCGCCGTAATAGAGCGCATAGCATCAGAAATGTTGGCACAACGCTCGTTAAGTTCCTGATTTGTTCTGGCAGCGTTATTCAGCCGGTCGCGCAGCGAATTGATAGTGGCGGTAGCGCTTTCCACCGCAGCACGGGATTCACCGGTAGTGTGGCGTGCATCTTTGGTAATGTCGTTGGCTGCGGTAGTGCGTTCCGAGGAGTCTTGCAGCGTGACTGCAATTTCCTCTGAAGCAACCGAGATGGCGCCAATTTCCGTGCTGCTTTGCTGCACGTGTTCGTTTAATTCTTTGGTGGATGACTGCATAAACTCACTGGCGCTGGCCACATCATTAGCCAGCGACGAAGCATCATGTACCAACTGTCGGAGTGAGGCGAGCAGTTCGTCGAAGCGCTTTAGCATAGGGATGGACTTATCGACCTCCACGCGCAAGTTAAGCTGTTGTCCATCGGCCAGAATTTTGTTGATTACCGCGTCCAGCTCTGCGCCACCAACGCCCTCATCATGGCTGCGTTTGGTCATATACATCAGGATGCCGCCTTCTACTAATGCAAATAATGCATGCAGCACCAATATCACAAAGGTGACGTGGCCTTCCTCAAACACATACACTGCAACTTCATTTACCTGGAGTAGGAAAAAACCAATGTGATGAACCGCGACAACAGCAACTGCTGAAGCGATAACCTTCCAGTTACGAAATACCGCTAAAACAGCCAGTAACGCGAAAATTTCAAAGTGTACTTCGGTTAGCCCAAACGCCTGGTGAATGTGTAGCGCTGTCATTAGCTGGGTGCCTATCCCCATTGCATGCGCGCTAATTTCGGCTTCAGGCTGGTTAAAGCTCAAGAACAATGGCAGCGCGATGATGGGGATACCTAACCAGAAGGCTATAAATAGTTCCCCGGTGACCAAACCGATAATGATGGCTGCTACCAATTGGGCGACTAAAACACCACGAAATATTTTATGCCCTTCGGACACCCATGAATACATAGCAAAAACTCCGGAATTTTTTGATAAGTGTAGGCGAGGAACAGGATCATGCCAGTAAACCAGATCAATCTTTAGTGTTATAGATGATCTGGTCGGAGTAGAAATTTCCTTTATCTTACAGCCACTTTTTCCAGAGCATGGCGATTAGCATTAACACCGCCAGCACGCCCATAGAAGACATCAGCAGGGTAAACGCATTTGGCGTTTCGGTGCCTGGTAAACCGGCCACGTTCATACCAAATACTCCGGTCAGGAAGGATAAAGGTAAAAAGATTGCAGTTATCATAGATAGTACGTACATGCGGATGTTCTGCTTATCGGCAATCTGGTTGCGTAGTTCATCCTGCAACACAATGGCGCGCTCACGGGCAAGATCCAGGTCCTCAATCGAACGGGTCATACGGTCTGACTGGTCGCGAAGATCAAACGCCATGGTGTCGGGAATTAAACCCGGCACACGCACCAGGGTTTCCAGCGCGTCGCGCTGTGGCGCGAGGTGGCGACGAATGCTGGCAGTCTGCCTGCGTAACATGGCCAGCTGATTACGATCGTGTTTGTTGAGTGATTCCTGGGCTTCGTAATCGCCGAGAGATTCATCGATGTCTTCCACTTTATCGTGAATGCGATCGGCAATGCGGGTTAACAAAGCTATCAGTAGTTCAGTGGTAGTTGCGGGCACGTCGCCCTGCTCAAGGCTGGTGCGGGTATCCTGCACACTCATTAATTTGCGGTCCTGGCGACGTAAGGTGACAATCAGGGAGCCAGAAATCCACAGGCGTAGTGATACCATGTCTTCCGGATCTGCACCCGGATTCACATTAATGCCGCGTAAAAAGACCAGGGCACCACGGTTCACCGGGATCACCCGGGGCCGGGTTTGCTGGGCCATCAGACTGTCTCTGACCTCTTCAGATAAACCCAGTGCTTGTAGCATGGCTTCAGCTTCAGGGGCATCGGATTGCATATGCACCCAACGGTAGCCCTGTTCCGGAAACGGTGAAGTCAGTTGGTTTGCATCAAGCGATTCGGTTTCACCTGATGGATTAATATCATAAGCCCATAAAAAAGCATCGTTTAATTTTGCCATTACGAATTCCTGGAAGGTTTAACCAGTTGCAAAGTGCCATCAAGGTGAACGTCACGCTGCGGAAAGGCTATCACTATGTCATGCTCAGCAAAGAGCTCATCTATGGTGAAACGTACCTGACTGCGGATCACCCGCAGGTCACGTTCTTTGGTAGCATTTACCCAAAAGAAGGTTTCAAACATCAGGGCGTTGTCACCAAAATCATCAAAAATAACTACCGGTTTTGGCTCGGTCAGAATGTCTTCCTGTTGCTGGGTGGCCTGTTCAATCAGGCGCGCAACCAGTTTGCAATCAGAACCATAAGCCACCCCCACCCGCACTGATGTGCGGGTCAGGTTGTCAATAAGGGTCCAGTTTACCACGGTGTTTTCCAGTAACTTACTATTGGGGATCAGCATGTGCACGCCATCGACCCGGCGAATACGGGTAGACCGGGTATTAATGGTTTCAACGCTGCCACGGGCACCATCTACTTCCAGAAAGTCACCGATACGGATTGGTCGCTCCCACATTAAAATCCAGCCGGAGATAAAGTTGTTAATAATGTTCTGAGCACCAAAGCCCACACCAATGGCTACGGCACCGGACAAAAACGCAAAAGCCGTGAGCGGCACGTTCATGACATCCAGCGTGGTCACGATTAAAATCGCGCCGGCGATAATATAGAAAAGCCGCTTGAACAAATGAATGGTGTCGGCGCTGGCACCGGATGCCCGTAACCGGTAAGTCGCAATATGTGCGAGCTTCTTCATCAGCCAGATACCCACCACATAAATCAGTGGTACAGCAATTAAATCACCGCTGGTGAAAGTAATATCAAACAGCGTAAACAGGTCTTGCGACAGAAAGTGTTTTACTTGTTGTAGTGTTTCTTCCACGGGTCTTATCCCTATTTATCGGAGGCGCTCATAATAAGTGTGCTATTGATTAATGCAAATAACTTAGGTGAAAACAAGCCCGCTTTAATTTTGTCCTTACGATGAAAAATATTGATATAAAAAATGACATGCCGCTATCCGGGTTGTTTATCCTGATTCTGGCCCTCTCCGGGGCTGCTGCGTTTGGCCCAGAAACTGGCAAACAGAGCGCCTGAAAGGTTGTGCCAGATACTGAATATTGCGCCGGGCAGGGCGCTCGCCGCCGAGAAGTACTTTAAAGCCAGGGCGACGCTCAATCCGGAGTTCTGCATACCTACTTCTATCGCTACCGTTCTGGCAATTACCGAGTCGTAACCCAGTTTGCGGGACAGCCCGTAGCCACAGCCAAGACCAATAAGGTTATGCAGGATAACAGCACTCACTACCTGCCAGGCCACGGTGTTGAGGTTGTCACTATTAAGCGCAACCACAATGGCGATGATGAGCAGTATGGCAGCCATGGAAAATACCGAGCAGGCTGGCGCTATACCAGCCAGCTTATGTTTAAAAAAGTGGTTTAGCAGCATGCCAGCAGCCACCGGCAGCAAAATGACTTTAACCAGCATACCCAGCATCGACAAGGCAGGTACCTCGATGCTTTGGCCTAAATATAACCAGGTGAGTAAAGGCAGCAGGATTACGGCCACCAGGGTCGATATCATGGTCATACTAACCGATAGCGCTACGTTGCCTTTGGCTAAATAAGCCATCACGTTCGATGCGGTACCGCCGGCGGTAGCGCCGACCAGCATCATGCCGGTAATTAACGCCTCTGACAGCCCGAGTAGCAAAGCAATGAGCCAGGCCGCAAAGGGCATAATAATGAACTGAATAGCCACGCCGGCCCCGACTATGCGGCGGTACTGCCATACTTTAGTGAAATCCCGCCACTGCAGTGTGAGCCCCATGGCCAGCATCACCACAACCAGCAAGGGCACAATAAACGCCTTTAAACCAACCAATAAAGCAGGAAAAAGATAAGCAAACACGCTTATCAACAACGCCAGAACCGGAAACAAATAAATGGCCACTGTAACTCTCAATAAAAACAGACTGGTTTAAGTTTAACATTGCTAAGCGGCAATTATTTAATAACAGAGGATCACCTTGCTGTCGCCTAATGAAGTTTCTTCGCCGCCTCTGGATTTGTCTTTTTTCATTACGGGCTGTACCTGCCGTGCATGGCTGAACGCTGTCAAAACAACGGCAGTATTGTTTGATTCGACCCTAATTACCGTGTTGATCTTTGGCAAAGCAGACTGGATAAGTTTAAAGCAAAATGTAACGCGTTTTTTGCATTGGCTGATGTGGTAAAAGTAAGTGAAGAGGAATTGGCGCTTCTTACCGGAGAGTTGAATATACCAGACGGTTGTAGTGCTTTACACCAGCTAGGAGCGGGAGTCATATTTGTCACCATGGGAAGTAAAGGTTGTTACCTTTCAACAAACGTTACCATTTAACCATGAGTGGTACACTTATTATCTGAATTCGAGACATTTAACGCGACTTCGATTTTGGCGCATGAAGCATAAAAACATACCATCACTTGAATATGCAAAATGTTGAGATCAGGGCTTTTCACATATCTCATTGTGTACTTCAGTACCAAAGACCAATTTAATTGCCTATCTTGACGACAACTACTTCATTGACTTTTGAAAACTATCCATTTGACACACGTGCAACTAGCCTTAAATAAAGCTGACACAGTGGGTAGTGCATAGCGTAAATTTTCTTTTACTCGTAATTTCATGCATTTAATCTTCGAGGTTTGATTTAATGCGTCTTGTGACTTGCATGAGTTACGACTAGGCTTTAATTGTGGACTTGGACTTTCACAATTAAAATTAAAAGGAGATTTTATTAAGGTGCTTAAATATATTCATAATTCTGTATTATCGATTAAACGCCATCGAGTACGTTTTAAGTCGTCAGATGTATTCAAATTAGGTACTTATGTATCATTCTTTGTGGTTTCATCTATTATCTTTTCCGGTTCTACTTTAGCAAAAACGTTTTGTAGTACTGAAGTGGTAGAGGAAAAAGGAACCCCGGCTCTCAGTCCTGGGCTGATTGATGCAATGTATGAAGCAATTAGCACTAACACGTTTGACCTTGACGAACCTTATACTTTGATAACTAAGAAACATTTCTGTACGGGGGTAGGTAAGTCTAATATAGGATCCGAAAGTTCTTTTGAAACGTTTAACAATGCTCCGGATCCTGACCCAACACCGAAAGAAGGTGATAAGCAAACAGTCAAACAGACTAGAGCCGATGGAACCAGGGAGTGGACTTATACTTATATAAATGGAGTTTGGGTATTGACTGGATACAAATACACACCTTTGCCTGATGCTGATAGTCTGGAGCCATAATTGACCGGCCGCCAATAAATAGATCCACAAGATAGATGAATTGGGCATAACAAGGCCACATCAGCTGCGCGGCAACGTTAGTCCGTTCCTTGTCTAAAGCTGCCGTAGCAACGGCAGATCAAAACTATAAGTCCTCACGATAACTGGATGATAGTATCGTGCCTGCATACTAAAAATCTGGTAGCCTTAGCAGATAGTAATCAACTGATGTTGTCCCATGAAGTATCTTTGCCGCCTCTGGATTTGCCTGTTTACTTTGCTGGTGGGTATGCCTGCCGCGCATGCTTTCACCATGACCTTTTCGGAAAGCCAGTTAAATACTATGGTGACCGCAGTGTTTCCTCAGCAGCGCACCTTTGACGATGTAGTGTTTACCTTCTCTGACCCCTTTGTTGAGCTTGACCCACTGGAAGATGAAGTGAACGTGAAAGTCACCGTACTGGCAGAGCAAAATGGTCAACGGTTGCAAGCCAAGGCGGAGATTTCCGGGCGCATTGCCTACCACCATCAACTGGCGCAACTGCGCCTTATTGAGCCGCGGTTGGATAAGCTAAAAGTGCTGGATAATCAGGCGGTAGTATCCGATAGCCTGGTTAATGGCATAAAGCGTCTTGAAGGTAAACGAGTGCCGGTGATCCTGCTGTTAGACTTCGACGATTTGGATATGGCGGCGTTTGGTATTCAAAAGCCCAAACGCATCGACATAACCAGTCAGGGTCTTCTCATCGAAATATAATCTGTTATTACCTCGGGAATGATTATGAAAAAGCTCGCGTTTCTGTCGATGGACGATTTGCAGGATTTCTTTGTTTACGACGAGCTGCTGCTGGCGCCTTTTGCCGAGCTGGGGTATGAAGTGGATACGATTTCCTGGCACCAGCCGGAAGTGGATTACAGTAGCTATGAAGCAGTTATTGTGCGCAGCCCCTGGGATTACCAACAGTATGAAACTGAGTTTGTCGCCTGCCTGAAGCGTATTGATCAGCAATCCCGATTGATGAACTCGTTGTCACTGATGATGTGGAATCTAAACAAACAGTATCTTAAAGATCTGGAAGCTGCTGACGTACCTGTGCTGCCCACGCGCTGGCTTTGCGGCTTTGATCAAAGCGCTATTACCGAGGCGTTTAGCGAATTTGCCTGCGATGAACTGGTTATTAAGCCCTGCGTAAGTGCTAATGCCGACGATACCTTTCGCTTAACACCAGCTAAGCTGACGTCTACCGCTGCTGAGCTGGCCACATGTTTTGCCGGGCGCGAGTGTATGGTTCAGCCGTTTGTACGGAGTGTTACCGAACAAGGCGAGGTGTCTTTGTTTTATTTCGCTGGCAAACTGAGTCATGCCATACTCAAGCAGCCGAAAGCAGGGGATTTCAGAGTGCAGGAAGAGCATGGCGGCAGCCTGCAGGCGATTACGCCGGAACCCGCTATGCTGGCAAATGCGCAGGCGGCGCTGAATGCCATGCCTGATGATTACCTGTATGCGCGGGTTGATTTATTATGGTTTGCCGATGAATGGCGCATCATAGAGCTCGAGCTCATTGAGCCCTCACTCTATTTCAACCTGGATGAACAGTCACCCCAGCGGTTTGTTAACGCCTACCTTCGCTATCTTAATGCTCACGCTTAACCCGAGGTTTCTGAGCATTATCCCGCGGTGCCGGGCGACTATGTGATTGCTTAACCGGGCGCTGCTGGCTTGGCTTAGAGTAGGCTTGCTGCGGACGCTGTGAATGCGACGGCGCTTTATTTACCCACTTGCGCTCTTTGTGTACCGTACGCTCCTGAGGTTGTTGACGAACCTGTTGCCGTTCAGCTGGCGCAAATTCCCGCTGTTTATAGCCCGGCTTACCGCCATGAGCCTGTTCTTTAGGCGCTCTCACCACATTTTTGGGCAGGCTGCGATTACCTGGGTTATTCTCATGGCTTTGCAGGCGCTGTTTTAACTGTTTGGCGTCCTGGCTGTATTTCACAGGTTTCTGCCCTTTGGACTCGCGCTGTAATGGTTTACCCTGTTTCCCGCCATCTATCCGATAGCTATTGCCAGCCTGGGTTCGGGTATACAGTTCGCGATGTCTGGCTGCATTATCTAATGATCGGTGTTGCTTAACGATGGCCGGTTTGTGGGTCGCTACCCGTTGCGAATAACGGGCATGGCGGTTGCCCACATTATGCTGCCAGCGATGGTATTCTTTTACAGAATAACGCTTGGTCGGATAGTGTGGTCTCACATAACGACGTGAAGGGGTACTACGAATAATAATGTGCCGTTCAGGCCACCAGATATTACCGAAGTAAAAGCCGGCTGAAATGCTTACCCGCGGGCCCCAGTAAATACGATGACCCAGGGCTATCCGTACGCTGGTGGGCCAGAAAACCGGCTGGCTGTGGTAATGCCAGTGGCCATAGACATGGCGGGTGTCGTAGTAAGGAATATACACCACTTCGGGCTGGCGGGATTCAATCACAATGATCTTATCTTCGGTGGAAACCTGCTGGTAATCGTTGCTTTGCAGGTTGCCACTCTGGCGCGCCTGTAAACGCAGCGCCTGTACTCTGTCGAGCACCCAGTCTTCATTGGTGATCACCGCGTCGCCGAGGTTTTGCAGCCAGCCGAGGTCATCACTCATGTGACGCAGGACATCGGTAAACGGCACCAAAGCCTTTACACTTGGATCCCAGTCGGCGTTTTCCAGCGCCCGCTCCAGTGCGTCACCCTCCAGCGACTGATTATCCTGACGCCAGCGGTCGGCTTCTATCACTTGTAACGGGTAAGTACTGGCGATCAGAATATGGGTTACCAGCGTGTCGGGGTATAACGCGATTGGCGCCAACAGGGTGTCGAGCGTTTCTTCGCTGAGACGCTGCGCATTATATGTTGGTTGATTTTCGGGGGCCGTGGTAGCCAGTGCATGACCGCCGTAGACCAGCGGCAGAAACAGGGCCAGTATTAATCGCTTTTTCATACAAACTCTCCTGTGCCACAGGGCACTTGGTGTGATGTTTGTATCGTTATAGCAAGGGCAAGATTAATTCAGGCTGAACCAAGCTGAACCAATTGTTCAGCTTGCTGGCAAATAAAGCTTAGTCACCCAGAATATGTGGGTCGAAGGCGTGGCCGAGTTTTTCGGTTTTGGTTTTAATGTAGTTTTTGTTGTCTTTGGTGATACCGTGATCAATGGGCTTGCGGGCCACCACGTTAATATCGAGATCTTTCAGCGCCGCGGTTTTACGGGGGTTATTGGTCATCAGCTCAACATTCTTAACATTCAGCTTATCCAGCATGACCTTGCACATCTCGTAGGTGCGCATGTCGGCATCGAAACCCAGATGTTCGTTAGCTTCAACGGTATCCATGCCCTGGTCTTGCAGATGATAGGCACGGATTTTATTGATAAGGCCGATACCACGCCCTTCCTGACGCAAATACAGCAGTACGCCACAGCCGTTTTCGACGATATTTTCCATCGCTCGCTCTAACTGGAAACCGCAGTCACAACGGGTAGAGAACAGCGCATCGCCGGTGAGGCATTCAGAATGGATTCGAATAGGCACCACGTCTTCCGGCTGCCAGGTACCGTATGATAATGCAACGTGCTCTACACCCGAGTTTTCTTCCACAAAACCATGGATAGTGAATTCTCCCTTGCGGGTAGGAAGCTTTGCTGCGCTGACAAATCGGTATTGCTGGGATTTACTGGTCATGAAACTCGAGCCGGGTTGATGTAGAAACTGCCTAATAAGTACCACTACATGAGGGCAGGAACACAGGTTTACAAGCCCTCAGGGGCGGCGATTATACCGCCTATCAGGGCACGGGTCTAATATTCAGGCCGAACTAAATTGGTATACTAAAGATCCGCCTGCTCCAGCGCTTGCTGTAGTTTTAGCTGTACGTTTTGCAGCATGTCTGCCTTGCTGATATGGGCGGTAGAGGCGCCTACCGGCTCCAGCCAAACCGCTTCGCACAGCCATTCCACGTTAAACAGTAGCTCAAAATCATCGGCCACCAGGCGCACCTGTAACCTGTCAGCACCCCAGTCATTCTCGCCCTGGCGGGCATTGAGTAAACGGGCAATATTGTGGCACAGACCCACTGCCTGTTGCTGGGTAGCGGGGATCGGCCCGGTCCAGCGGATAATGCCGGGTTCGCATACCAGCAAGTTGGCAATAGCGGGTGGGGTTAACTGCTGCATGAAAGACTCCCTTGCGAACTGGCAGCGCCGGGTTGGGAATATTCCCGGGTTATCTCGTTATCATCAAATGGCTGACGAATGGCTTCCATCAGCTTGTGCGCCGGCCCGAAGTCACCTTGTTCGGCGGCGTCGATAGCCGATTGTAAATAGTGCGTACGTGGGATAACCAGTGGATTAAGCGGGTAAAGCGCATCATTTGCAACACCCGCAGCAAGGCGGCGCTGGCGGTAATCCTGCCACCAGTTATCAAAGGCGTTACGGTCAACAAACTGATCGCGTAACGGCACTGATTCCTGCTGTGGGTCGGTCATAATGAGTTGCCTGAAGCTTTGGGTATAGTCGCGTTTCTCAGCGTTAAGCAAACTCAGCCAGGTATTCAGGCAGGGCTCGTTCTCTGCATTATCCTCAAGGCCAATGCGGCTGAGCATCTGATGATGGTACTGACTTAAAAAGGTGGGCTCAAATAACGTCAGGCAGGCGCGGATATCATCGGTATTCAGGTGACCAGAAAACGCATAGGCCAGCGCGTTAAGGTTCCACAGCGCGATTCCGGGCTGACGATCAAAGGCATAGCGGCCTTCGTAGTCGGAGTGGTTAAATACTGCATCAGACTGGAAGTGTTCGATGAAGGCGTAAGGCCCGTAATCGAAGGTAATACCGTGGATTGACATATTGTCGGTATTCATTACGCCGTGTACGAAGCCGTATGCCTGCCAAAGCGCCACCATGCGCGCGGTGCGTAATGTAATGGCTGTCAGCAGCGCTTTATGCGGATTGGCGTCTTGTAAACACTCCGGGAAGTGATGAGTGAGGGTGTACTGCATCAGCTTGTCCAGCGTGTCTTGTTGTTTATTGTGGTAATAAAACTCAAAGTGGCCAAAGCGAATATGGCTCGGGGCCATGCGGATCATCATGGCGCCAGGCTCAGGCAACTCCCGCACAATGGATTGTTCACTGGTCATTAAACACAGCGCCCGGGAAGTTGGGATGCGCAGATGATGCAGTGCTTCTGAGGCAATGTATTCCCGCAAGGTTGAGCGTAACACGGCACGCCCGTCGGCATGGCGGGAATAGGGGGTCTGGCCGGCGCCTTTTAAGTGCAGATCAAAGCTAGTGCCCTGGTCATCGCTTACCTCACCCAGTAATAAACCACGCCCATCGCCCAGAAAAGGATTCCACTGGCCAAACTGGTGGCCGCCGTATTTTTGCGCCACGGCGTTAGTCGCCAGCTCACCGCCTTCATCAAATATCGCCGACATCAGTGCGTCGCTATCCGGCAGTTCAAACTGTGCTGCCAGCTCGCGGTTGTACATCGGCATGCTCATTTCGCTCAAAGGCTGCGGCTTTACTGCGCTGACTGTGTCGGCTAATTCGGTAGCGTAGCGATGGTGTAATTGCATTGGACTCTCAATAAACTACAGGAAGAAAAGTGTAACACCTGCCTGAACTATAGTGTAGATGGGGAAGGGCGCAGGATAATGTTGCAGTCATCCGACGCCATAGTTACCAGCCATTAATTCGCGAGTTTAAAGGCTACGTAAGCCGCCCCTTGTTGCCCCTTAGGATTACGGGCGTTATTGGTGCTGATGACGATATACTGAACCCCATCAACCATGTAGGTCGCTGGTGTGGCCGTACCGGCATAGGGCAGTTGTGCCTGCCATAAAATTTTGCCGTCTGAAGTATCAAAGGCGCGAATTGTGCGGTCGTAAATGGTTGCGCCAATAAACAATAAGCCAGAGGCTGTGACTACTGCACCGCCATAGTTTTCAGAACCGGTGTTAGTCAGGCCTGCGGCGGCGAGCTCGGGATATTCACCCAGCGGCTTACGCCACAAATACTGACCGGTTGCTACATCGATTGCGTTCAGAGTGCCCCATGGTGGTTTGACTGCCGGGTAGCCGTCGGGATCCAAAAACTTGTGGTAGCCGGAAAAGTAGTAACGCGCATTTTTGGCGCTGTTAAACGGGGAAACCATTTCTACTTTATCGCCGGTCTTGGCGGGTTCCTCGCTGGATGGAGGCTTTTCATCAGTCAGGAAGCTGGTAAGGTCGGTAAGCTCTTGCTTTGTTAGCCCGGCAAACTGGGGCATTCTCCCCCGGCCGTTTTTGATAACATTTTTGATGTCATGGTCGGCGAGTTTATTGCCAATATCGATGAGCGAAGGAAACGCCGGCGGAGAACCGCTTCTGTCTTCACCATGGCATACTGCACAGTTTTGCGCATATAAATTATGCCCTTTATCAGCATGCTGCGTGGCTTCTACCATCGAGCCTGTCCAGGCAATATCATTGGAATTTATAAATATCACGCCCTGGTCAGGGTCTACTGCCGCGCCGCCCCATTCTGCACCGCCATCGAAGCCCGGGAAGATTACGGTAGGCTGGTCGGTGGTAAATGGTACAAACAGGCCTTCGCTGATCATGTTGTTAAACTCCGCTTTTGCCCAGGCGTTAGCCTCCGGCGTTCTGTCGGTGAGGAGTGCTTCAGTGAGGTGTTGCCTAGCGTAGGGTTCAGGCAGCACAGGCACTGGTTGGGTAGGAGAGGTGACTTCGCCCTCCAATGCAGAAGGTGGGAATGCCTGTTCTTTGATATCAAATAAAGGTTCACCGGTTAAACGGTCGAACACAAATAAAAAGCCCTGCTTGGTAGGCTGGGCCACTACCTGCCGGACCTGACCTTTATGGCGAACCGTTAACAGCGATGGTGGTGAGGGGAGATCGCGGTCCCAGATGTCGTGGTGTACCGTTTGAAAGTGCCATAGTTTTTCGCCGGTACGCGCGTTAAGGGCCAGCAAGGTGTTAGCAAACAGGTTATCACCTAACCTCGAACCACCAAAAAAGTCTGGCACGGCAGAGCCTGTAGGCACAAAAACGATGCCGTTTTCCTCATCCAGGGCCATACCGGCCCAACTGTTAGCTCCACCGGTATTTGCATAAGATGGATCTGACCAGCTGGCAGCGTGAGGCGATGTGTTGTCTGGCATCGTTCTGAACTGCCAGGCCAACTCTCCCGTTGTCAGGTTGTAAGCGCGAATATTGCCAATGGGGGCGGGGGGATTCTCTGATGTGCGGTAACCCACAATATAGAGGTCGTTAAAGATGACGCCAGGGGTTGTCAGAGATACATAATGTTTAGTGTAATCACCGCCGAGATTCTTTCGCAGGTCAATGGCGCCATCGTTACCAAACGAAGAGACCCGTTCACCGGTGTCTTTGTCGATGGCAAACAGGTAGTTCATTACCCCGGCAACCAGATAAGACTTTTCCTTCCCCTCATAAAAGGCCAACCCGCGTGACGGGCCGGTAAATAGTTTACCACTGGGTAACTTGCTGCCTTTTAGTTTAGGGTTGAACTCCCACAGTTTTTTGCCGTTAGTGGCATCGACGGCAAAAACAGTCAATCCGGGCGTGAAGCCAAATAGCTTGTCACCAATAATTAATGGGTTCGTCTGGGGATCGCCCTGACCGGTGATATCCATCTGCCAGGCAATTTCAAGCTGACTCACATTGTGTTTATTAATTTGAGTCAGAGAAGAAAAGTGCTGGCCTTGCTGGTCGCCGTTGTAATAGCGCCAGGGCACAGAGGCTTCCGGCGCGTTGGTTTCACCGCGGGCAATTGTGGGTAACAATGCAGTCATTAACAAACCGAAGATGAATGACGCCTTAGTGACTTCGACCATACCAACTACCCCTGATGACTAAGTAAGACTGAAAGGTATAGCGCGTACCATAGCATTACTGTTTGTCGGATGAGAATCCATTATTGGTTTGGGCGGGGTAAGTTTGCGCCCGGCTTGCTCCAAAAACGATGACTGCTTTAATACGGTTATCATCGGTTTGCGGTGATTAATGCAACCCCTGTGCTCAGCGTGTAAACATCATTTCGCTGCGTGTTTAAGAAAAATGTAATCCAACTCCGGCTTTTTGCGTATTAGTTTCATCTTATTGTTTTTTATGGCCGTGGATATGGAAATACGGCCCACAAGGTTTTTTATGACAACAGCATCTCCACTCGTATTGCACCATCTTAATAATTCCCGCTCGCAGCGTATTTTATGGCTGTTGGAAGAGCTGGGGGTGGACTACGAAATTAAGCATTATCAGCGTGATGCCAAAACCAATCTGGCACCGCAAAGTCTGAAAGCGGTTCATCCTCTGGGCCGGGCGCCCATAATCACCCACGGTGATACCACACTGGCGGAGTCCGGTGCTATTATCGAATACCTGATAGACGAGTTTGGCGGGCAATTTAAACCCACTGACAGCCGTTACGCGCTCAATCAGTATCGATTCTGGATGCACTTTGCCGAAGGTAGCCTGATGCCCCCGCTGGTAGCCAGTCTGGTGATGAGTAAAGCCAAAGAAAAGGCCAGCCCGTTTTTTATGAAACCCGTGGTGGCTAAGGTGGTTGATGCCATCACCAGTGCCTATTACGGGCCAAACTTAAAAGCCAGTCTCGACTATGTTGATAGTTATCTTAAAGAGAATGAGTGGTTTGCAGGGGAATGTTTAAGCGGTGCAGATTTTCAGATGAGCTTTCCGCTGGAAGCCATGCAGGGGCGGGTTGGTAAAGGGCAGTATGCAGCTATTGATGCCTGGGTAAATAAAATCCACAGCCGCGATGCTTACCTGCGTGGCCTCGAAAAAGGCGGTGAGTACGCTTACGCCTGAGCGATTATTCGTCGTCCCTCTCCAGGTAGTCGTTAATCAGTTGCAGGAAAGGCACACCGTAGCGTTCCAGCTTGGTTAAGCCTACGCCACTGACTGCCAGCAGGCTCTGCTTATCAGTGGGTTTGCTGGCGGCCATTTCGGCCAGCGTAGCATCGTTAAATATAACGAACGGCGGTACGTCATTTTCCTGCGCCAGTACTTTGCGTAAGTGTTTAAGCCGGGCGAAGAGTGCTTTATCGTAGTTTTTAAGCGCAGTTTTTGCCGGTTTATCGGCTTTAATTTCAAGCCGTGGTGTAGCCAGCTCGACGCCAATTTCTCCTTTCAGAACCGGGCGGGCAGCCTCGGTTAAGCGCAGCATTGCGTGGCTGGCAATATCCACCCGAATATAGCCGCGGTGGATGAGCTGATTGATAATGTTATGCCAGTACTGATCGCTCTGGTCTTTCCCTATTCCCCAGGTAGACAGCTTGTCGTGCCCGGCTTCCTGCAGGCGTTTAAGGTTTTTACCGCGCAGTACATCAATCACATACTGAGTGGCGGCCTGCTGCTGGAGGCGCAGAATACAACTCAGCACTTTTTGAGCGGTTTCCAGGCCATCGAAGGGACGCGGCGGATCCAGGCAGATATCACAGTTACCGCATGCAGTATCGCTGAACTGCGAAAAGTAATTGAGTAATACCTGACGGCGACAGGTTTGCGCTTCGGCGAAGGCTTCCATGGCGGCGAATTTTTGCAGTTCTATGGCGTTACGGTCGGCCATTGAGCCCTGATCAATCCACTGTTTTACCCGGGCGCTGTCTTTTTCGTCGAACAACAATAATGCTTCGGCGGGCAAACCGTCACGGCCAGCCCGGCCGGTTTCCTGGTAGTAACTCTCGATACTGCGCGGTACGTCGTGATGAACCACATAGCGCACGTTAGATTTATTAATGCCCATACCAAAGGCCACGGTCGCCACAACCACGTCAATCTTGTCGGTAATAAACTGGCGCTGCACGTAGGCCCGCTCGTCGGCATCCATACCTGCATGATAGGCGGCACTCTTGAAGCCCTGGCGGTGTAATTTGGCGCTGAGATCATCAACCTTGGCCCGGGAATTACAGTAAATAATGCCGCTGCCATCCTGCTGACGAATGTAGGTAACGATCTGCTCAAAGGGTTTGTACTTGGCCATTACCCGGTAGCGTATATTTGGCCGGTCGAAGGAACCTTTGTATACCAGCGGGTTGTCCAGTCCGAGCTGTACCTGAATATCCTGTTCTGTGGTGGTGTCGGCGGTTGCCGTAAGGCCAATTACCGGGATGTCCGGAAAGCGTTGTTTTAACTGCCCTAAAGACCGGTAGTCCTGCCGAAAATCATGCCCCCAGTGTGACACGCAGTGCGCTTCATCCACCGCAAACAGCGCGATTTTAGTTTGTGCCAGCATGTTCAGAAAGTAGCGCTGTAACAAGCGCTCGGGCGACACATAAATAATGTCATAGTGGCCCTCCTGAAGACGCTGCACGGTGGCCTGGTAATCGTCCTGATCTAACGAGGAATTCAGGTACGCAGCCTTCACTCCTGCCTCGCGTAATTGTTCTACCTGATCCTGCATCAGCGAGATAAGAGGCGATACCACAATACCGGTACCGTCGCGTACCATGGCCGGGATCTGATAACACAACGACTTACCGCCCCCGGTAGGCAGTAATACCAGCACATCCTTGCCATTAATGGTGTGATCAATCACCTCAGCCTGACCGGAGCGAAACTCGCTGTAACCGAAAATATCTTCAAGAATTTGCTGAGCGTTACGGCTGTCTGCGGGCTGCGCAGCACTTGCCACGATAGCAGGCTGGCTATCGTTTTCGTCGATGGCGGTGGGGGTATCTGGTGTTGCAGTCATGAGTCGCAGAGTTTACGCGTTTTTTGCCTGAGGTTCACGGGTTTTGCCCGACTTTTTCTGCGTCTTGCCATAACTGACTGATGTACCGCGACAGAGTCATTCCTGCGGCGATAACAACAGTGTTATTATGAGCCAAATTTTGTTGTGTGGTGGAACTCATGGCTGAACCCTTACCCGATCTCATTGAAGAAATCGTTGCCGATAACGGTGTCGACGACTTTCAGGCTGTGGCTGAGCAGCTGTTACCGGCTGAAGATGTCGAAATAGCCACACTGTTAGAGTCACTCCCCGTAGAAGAGCGGATGTCGCTGTGGGAAGTGCTGCCGGATGTGCGCAAGATAGACGTGCTGGTAGAAATGCGGAGCGATCCACGGGAAGTGCTGATTTCCGCTACGCCGGACGATAAATGGAGTGCCATTTTACTCGGCATCGATGCTGAGGACTTACTCGAGTTGATGGACTCCCTGCCCAGCAAACTACTGGAACTGGCGATTCAGGCACTGGATGAACAACAACAGGCCTATTTCCGCGACGCGACCCAGTTTCCCGATGAGCAGGTCGGGCACTGGATATCTCATGAAATGCTGGTGTTGCCATTAAATGCCAAGGTACGCGATGGTTTGCGTCTGATAAGGCGCAATGTACCGGCTCACTGTGACAGCATTTTCCTGGTCAACCGCTCCGGCCAGTTCTCGGCTGCCGTAAAACTCACTGCCGTATTTGGTGCTCCCGAACATTTGCCCATGGTAGAGCTGACCGAAGAGTCCATGCCGGTCATTAAAGGTACCGATGATTCAACCACGGCCTCTCTGCTGGTGCAGCGCAGTGGTTATGCCGCGCTGCCGGTGATTGATGACAACAATAAACTGCTCGGTCGCCACGATATTGTCAGTGCCAGTGAGCTGGTTAACGAAAATTACGAACGTCAGGTGATGGCAACCGCCGGTATGGATGAAGACGAGGATTTATTTGCCCCGGTGGCAAAAAGTGCCCGTAGCCGTGCATTATGGTTAGGTATCAACCTGCTTACCGCGTTTATGGCCTCGTGGTTTATTGGCTTGTTTGAAGCCACTCTGCAACAAGTGGTTGCGTTAGCAGTACTGATGCCAGTGGTGGCCAGTATGGGCGGGATCGCCGGTAGCCAGACCTTAACCCTGATTGTGCGGGGCCTCGCCCTCGGCCAGATCACCAGTGCTAACTTAAAAGCGTTGATGACCAAAGAGCTCAAAGTGGGTGGTGTTAATGGTGTGATTTGGGCGTTGGTGATCGGCATTGTGGCCTTTATGTGGTTTAGCGATCCGCTGTTGGGGCTGGTTATCTGCCTGGCTATCTTCGTGAACATACTGGCTGCAGCCCTGGCCGGCGTGGTATTACCGGTGATCCTCGAAAAACTCAAAATTGACCCGGCACTTTCAGGTTCGGTGATCCTCACCACTGTTACCGATATCGTGGGCTTTGTGGCCTTCCTGGGCCTGGGTAGCCTGTTTTTACTGTAATGAAAAGGAAATGCTTTGAACGCTGAGGCTACGCAACGCCAGGCCACCGCCGGTCTACTTTATGCGGTGGCGGCCTACACCATGTGGGGCATTGCCCCATTATATTTTAAGCAAATTGCCAGTGTACCGGCGCCGGATATTCTGATGCATCGGATTGTCTGGTCAGCAGCGCTACTGGCATTGTTGCTGCTTGGTTTAGGACAGTTTGCCAAGGTCAGAGCCATTTTCCGCTCCAAACGCTTAATGGGATTGCTTGCTGTGGCCAGCGTGTTGCTGGGGGGAAACTGGCTGTTATTTATCTGGGCTATCAATGCCGATATGATGCTCGAAGCCAGCCTGGGTTATTACATAAACCCGTTGCTTAATGTGTTTCTGGCCCGGCTGTTTTTAAATGAACGGCTGCGCACCATGCAAAAAGCCGCTGTGGTGTTGGCGATCATCGGGGTGGCGAATATCATTATTGCCCACGGTACCTTACCCTGGGTGGCGTTGTTACTGGCGGGCAGTTTTGCTATCTATGGCCTGTTACGTAAACAAATCCCCGTAGAGCCACTGCCGGGATTGTTTATGGAAACTCTGGTGTTGTTGCCGTTTGCAGCACTTTACTGGGTGTACTTTGCTTCTGCTGAAGCCAATATGCTAACCAACGAATGGTCGTTAAATGCCTGGCTGATGGCTGCCGGAGTGGTTACCACACTGCCGCTGCTGGCGTTTAATGCGGCGGCTAAACGCATCATGTTTACCACGCTCGGGCTTATTCAGTACATCGGCCCAACGTTGATGTTTATCTTTGCAGTAGGGATGTACAACGAACCGCTGGAACCCGCCAGACTCGTTACCTTTGGCTTTGTGTGGTGTGGTCTGGTGTTATTTAGTCTCGACTCACTGAAAACCTACCGGCAGCAGCGTAAAGTACTAAGGGCGGCATAGTTCAGACGTTGGAAAGGGCAGTAACGACGGTTGTCGTTACTGCGGTAAGGCTATAAATCCTGGGCGCTGGCGCTAAATGTACCATCACCATTGTTGAGCCACAGGCGAGGAATAGCTTGTGCTGCGTCAGGATTTGTATCGGTAAGCTGTAAATCGTTGTTCAAATACAGATCCGGAAATCCATCACCGTTCACGTCTCCTGCGCTGGCACCATGAGTAAAGGTATTTTCTGAACCTAAAGACGCTTCCGTTGCATCTCTCAATCCCTCAACAGAATTTAATAACAGTAAATTCCGGAAACCCGTAAATGGCGAAAAGTCATAGCCGTGATCGGCAACGAATAGGTCGTCACTGCCATCCTGGTCAAAGTCTTTTACTATCCAGGCTCTGGCGTGTTGTACTGTGGGTTGTGCACCATCAAACAGATCGTTGGCAAGGGTAAAATTACCGTTGCCATCATTGATTGCAAGGTAGACCGGAGTAGTCATGTCTTCATTCTGAACTTCCGCACCGTTATATATAGCCTCAGACATCACGAGGTCTTTAATGCCATCCTGATTAATATCCAGAAGCTGGCTGCCGCCACCGGCGGAGAGCGGAATATCAGAGTAAATCACCCTGAATGCAAGCTGGCCTGGCGAGCTTTCGTTAACAAAGGTAGGAATTTCCCGTTCGCCAAAGGTCGGGGAGACAACATCAAGCAAGCCATCAACGTTTAAATCACCCACTTCAACCCGCCAGATGGCAGCCGAGCTGCCGTTTACGAAGCCATTGGATTTGTCTGAGAAGTCCAGTGTGTTACTGGCGTACTGATTATTGTCGAGCGTATCAGTGATTTGAATAGTGGCCGGCGTAAAACTACCGTTTCCATCATTAAGATAAATCGTACCGCCCAAACAGCCATTCTTCTCTGATTGCAGTACTTCGCAGCTCGCACCATTTGGATTGTAGGATAAGATAAAGTCCTGATTAGTGTCGTTATCAAAATCGGCAACAATGACCTCACCCCAACCAGTAAAGGTGTCATCGGCGATATTACCAGACTGCTCGGTAAACTGACCGCTGGCAGAGCCCAGTAATAATTTGAACGATGAGGAGCTGTAATCAGCTTCGGTAACCACCGCGATTAAATCTGCATATTCATCGCCATTTGCGTCTATCTGTGCCATGTGGATGGTCTGTTGACTTTCAGAAGCACCAGCCCACTCCACTGCGTTGTCGAGTTCAGCAAAACTGGCATTGCCATCATTTACTAATAGCAGCGGTGTGCTGTAGCCCTGATCACTATAGGATGCGACCAGAATATCAACGTGGCCGTCACCATTTGCATCCATCATTAGTGATGACAATACTTTTTGCGGCGCACTCCATTCAGGTGTTTCATTACCACCAGTGCTAGGCGGTGGTGCGGTAGTGCCGGAAGAGTCATCACTGCCACCTCCTCCGCATCCGCCGATAGAAAGTGATAGCAATATGCATGGCAAAATGGATTTTGGTTTTAACTGAGGAGGGAGTAACGACATATTTTACAGCCTTGTTTTTTAGATAATCAGATGTTCCGATGATATTTTGTACAAACTTTTTTACCCTAGACCAGCCTGA
The DNA here is from genome assembly GCF_003731635.1 of Marisediminitalea oceani. GTDB lineage: Bacteria > Pseudomonadota > Gammaproteobacteria > Enterobacterales > Alteromonadaceae > Alteromonas > Alteromonas oceani. The sequence goes on from NZ_RCUA01000007.1 coordinate 72,381, forward strand.
ATGGGGATTTGTTGTGCAAAAAAATAACTATGTATATTTATTTATACGTAAATGGCAGGTATGTGATGCTGGTAGTAATTGTTATTGTTGGTTAACTGGATAATCTCAGGCGGTAGCAACAACGCGCGTAAAGACAACCTTGTTTAACATTACTACTACTCTCTTTCACGCATAGTTAGTTCAGATTTGTTGCATCATGCTCCACTCTGTTACGGCCATTGTGTTTGGCCTGATAGAGCAGCTTGTCGGCGGTGGTGAGCATGGCCTGAATATTATGATCACTTCGTGTGGTAAGTCCGATGCTGACTGTTACGTTTAAGGTCAGTTCGCCGAATTTAACCGGGTGTTCACTGATGTTATGACGTATATCTTTAAGTCGGCTTACTGCGTTGTGAGGAGTGGTGTCGGGCAAATACAGGCAAAATTCCTCGCCGCCAAAGCGAGCAATAATCACATCTGCACACATCACCGCGAGGCGGTTGGCTACCACTTTGAGCACTTCATCGCCGGCGTCATGGCCATGGGTGTCGTTAATGGCTTTAAAAAAATCTAAATCGAGTAACGCCAGCGCCTGATTGGCTGGCTGGTTGCGCTGCATTTTATTTACGGTATAGAAAAAGTGGCGGCGGTTAGGTAAACCTGTGAGGTAGTCGGTATTCGCCGTGCGTCTGATGGTTTCTACATTTTCCAGCAGTTCAATGTTCTGGTTTACCCGGCAAAGAAACTCTTCCAGGTGATAAGGTTTCCGCACGAAATCATTGGCACCACTTTTAATAAAGCGTGCCGAGAGCAGATTGTTGCGATCGTTAGCGATACCAATTATCGCCAGATCTTCCTTACTGTATTGCTTGCGCAGCCAGGCAACAAACTGGGTAGGCGGCTTATCCTGAATATCACTGTCAACAAACACCAGCTTAATGTGACTGTGTTCATCGAGGAGGGTCTCCGCCTGAGCGGCGGTGGCACATTCATAGGTAATGAAGTTATGCCGGCGCAACAGGGCTGCCATGGCGGAGCGCTCATTGCGTTTGGGATTAATAACCAGCACACCGGTGGTTTTGTTTTTCTCAAGCCGGCCAATCAGCCGCATGAGGTAATCAAAAATCTGCGCGTTTTCTTTGGGAATATAATCTACTACATCCCGCGACAGCACTGCTTTACGAATGTCCTCATCGAGTCTGGCTGTGGTAACAATGGTGGGCAGGTAACTTTTTACAGCGAAGTCGATGGCCTCACCGTTGGGAGCATCTGGTAGGTCATAGTCGACAATGGCGCACAGATAGTCTTCCGGGTCGCTGTGAATAAAAATATGTTTGGCTGCAGTCAGTGAAGTGGCGAGTACCGGCTTTAATTGCGCCATTTCAACCAGCTTGGTCAGCAGGCTGATAGTACTCGCACTGTCTTCAATTATCAGCACCTTCTGCTGCATTAATGCGTCCTATATCACCTCTAGTTTGGCAAAGCTCAGTACCAGCCATTTACTGCCGAATTCATCAAAATTCACCTGAACCCGGGCATGATCGCCACTACCTTCATAGTTTAGCACTACACCTTCACCAAACTTGCGGTGTCTTACCCGCTGACCCAGTGAAAAACCACTTTGCTCCATCCGCTCATGGGACGCTGCATTGCTGAAACGACTTGTTACCGGTCTTGATACTGTAGACGTCAGACGGATTTCTTCCACACATTCGCTGGGAATTTCCCGTAAAAAGCGTGACGCTGTGTGATATTTTTCCTGCCCGTATACCCGGCGCATTTCGGCGTAGGTCATATACAGTTTTTTCATTGCCCGGGTCATACCTACGTAACAAAGGCGGCGCTCTTCTTCCATGCGGCCAGGCTCGTCGTTGGTCATCTGGCTGGGGAACATGCCTTCTTCCACCCCGGCAATAAAGACCAACGGGAATTCCAGACCCTTGGCGGTGTGAATGGTCATTAGCTGCACTGCGTCCTGATCGCCGCTGGCCTGGGTCTCACCGGCTTCCAGTGAAGCGTGGGCAAGGAAAGCCTGCAGCGGGGTCATTTCATCTGCTTCTTCGGGGATCACAAACTGCTTACAGGCGGTAACCAGTTCTTCTAAGTTTTCCAGGCGGGCCTGGGCTTTTTCGCCCTTCTCAGCCTGGTACATGGCATACAGGCCTGACTGATTAATGGCCTTGTTGGCTTGTTCTTCGAGCGGCTGGCCTTCAAATTCGTCGGCCAGTTTATTGATAAGCTCAATAAAGGCATTCAGCGCATTGGCGGCGCGGCCTTTCAGGCTGCCATCCTGCAATAGCTGTAAGCTGGCCTGCCACATAGAGCAATCCTGCAAACGGGTTTGCTCGCGAATGGTGGCCAGCGTGCGCTCACCCAAACCGCGACTGGGCGTATTGACTACCCGCTCAAACGCGGCGTCATCATGGGCGTGATTAACCAGCCGCATATAGCCCAGCGCATCTTTAATTTCCTGCCGTTCGAAGAAGCGCAGGCCGCCGTATATGCGGTAGGGAAGGCTCTGATGCAGCAAGGCTTCTTCCAGTACCCGCGACTGGGCGTTGTTGCGATATAAAATGGCCACTTCTTTTAACTGATTACCCTGGTTATGCCAGTCGGAAATCTGCGCAACAATAAAGCGGGCTTCATCGAGGTCGTTGAAACCGGCATAAATCGAAATCGGTTCGCCATCGTCGCCATCGGTCCACAATTCTTTACCCAGCCGGCCCTGATTATTATCGATAACCGTATTGGCGGCTTTAAGTATGGTCGCGGTAGACCGGTAATTCTGTTCCAGGCGAATGGTTGATGCGCCGTCGAAGTCTTTCAGGAAGTGCTGGATGTTATCTACATTCGCGCCACGCCAGCCATAGATAGACTGGTCGTCGTCACCCACAATCATAATATTGTTGTCCTGATTACACAGCAGGCGTAACCAGGCGTACTGGATATTGTTGGTATCCTGGAATTCGTCAACCAGCACGGCGCGGAAACGGCGCTGGTAGTGAGCCAGCACATCGGGATTCTTAACCCATAATTCGTGGGCCCGCAGCAATAGCTCGGCAAAGTCTACCAGTCCGGAGCGGTCGCAGGCTTCCTGATACGCGGCGTAGATATCGCGCATTTTCTGTTGGGTATGATCGCCGTGGGTTTCAATGTGCTGGGGGCGCAGACCTTCGTCTTTATTACCGTTGATGTACCACTGGATTTGCCGTGGCGCCCAGTGTTTTTCATCCAGGTTCATGGCCTTAAGCACCCGGCGCACCAGTCGGTATTGGTCGTCTGAGTCAAGGATTTGAAAATTTTCCGGCAGATTGGCTTCCGCGTAATGAGCCCGCAACAAACGGTGCGCCAGGCCATGGAAGGTGCCTATCCACATGGTATTTAATGGCCGGCCCATTACATGCTCAATACGCCCGCGCATTTCCCGCGCAGCCTTGTTAGTAAAGGTTACCGCCAGAATACTGTAAGGGGCGATATTCTCTACCTGCATTAACCACGCGATGCGATGCACCAGTACACGGGTTTTACCACTACCAGCACCCGCCAGTACCAGCATATTAGACAGCGGTGCGGCCACGGCATCGCGCTGTTTATCGTTTAATTCGTCGAGTAACTCAGAAACATCCATAACAATACAAAAACACCTGTATTTTTATTCAGGCCATAAAAAGCAAAGTATGCCATTAAAGCCTACTGCGTTAAACCGCGCTTGCACAATAATGGCGGATTATTGCCCGTAGCAACTTAATGAAAGTGATCCTGGCGAACTCCGGTCGGATATAAGGTAGTATTAACCTTCCGGTGTCGCAGACCGCGCTGAATTCTCCGGCTATCGCAATTTTTTCGGGTTACCTCTTGAATTGAAGCCATAAACCATTATGTTACCGCTACGCGCGTTGGCTGGTTTATTCTTGTTCAACCTTACCCGCACAGCAAACTAATTAGGAACGCCCATGCATGCACTGACCGATACCGCTGATTTTTGGCTGCAGCTAAAAAAAGAAGCGCGTCAAATTGTCGATGAAGAACCGCTGTTAGCGAGTTTTATTCATGCCTGCATTTTAACCCATCATAACTTTGAGTCTTCGCTGAGCTTTATTTTGTCGAACAAAATGGCAGACGATGTGATGCCAGCGCTGACTATCAGAGAAATTCTGGACGAAGCCTACTTGCTGGAACCGGCCATCGTTGAGTCGGCTATCGAAGATATTCGCGCCATTTACACCCGTGACCCGGCGGTAACCAATTACCTTAATGTGCTGGTGCACTTCAAAGGCTTCCAGGCTGTTCAGGTGCATCGTATGGCGCACTACTTGTGGCAGCAGGGCCGGCAGCAACTGGCATTGTTTTTACAAAGCCGTAATTCCGAAACTTTTGCAGTGGACATTCACCCGGCGGCCACCATTGGGAAGGGCGTAATGTTCGACCACGCCACAGGTATTGTGGTGGGCGAAACAGCAGTGATCGAAGATAACGTGTCGGTTCTGCAAAACGTTACGCTTGGCGGTACTGGTAACGAGAGCGGCGACCGTCATCCTAAGATTCGTCAGGGCGTCATGCTTGGTTCTGGTGCTAAGGTGCTGGGCAATATCGAAATTGGCGAAGGTTCAAAAGTGGGCGCAGGCAGTGTTGTGCTTAACGATGTTCCGCCTCATGTTACGGTAGTAGGTGTACCGGCCAAAGTGGTGGGCCGTCCCTGTTGTCCGCGACCCTGCGACTCCATGAATCAGAATGTGCTGGAAGACAACGAACCCTACGAACAAGCTTAGCGGGCTAATGGCTGATCGTTAAAAACGGTCAGCCTTTGTTTTTGAACCTGAGCGGTTCAGCTTTGCGGTAACTCCCCCTTACCCAGCAAACAAAGCTCACAGTCTTTTACCGATAACGCTTTAGCGTACTCACTCTCGAGCCTGGCGTAGTCTTCCGCCGTGACACAATAAATCTTTTTGATTTGATGCTTTTCGACCAGAGCAAGAAGCTCACTGGCATAGCGCAATTGCGCACCAAACATATAAGTACGGTGATGCCAGGGCTCTTCGTTCAGTACGTATAAGGGGGCGAACTTTGGTGAGTTGGTCAGATATTCAAGCAGTTGGTAAGAGGCGATATCAGTACCTACCGCAATCACAGGGAGCGGGGCAGGGCGAAACCATTGTTTTATAAAGTCCGGCAATCCCATCAGAAAAGATTCTTAGTCTGAAGTAATGGCATCATAGCGCAAATTGCCTTGAGCAAAAGCCTTAATTATGCGGTACTGCCCATAGGTTAGTAGCTTGCTGCCTCTCTTTGGTGATTTTTTCATCCCTGACGTGATTTACTGAGTATAAAGAGTCGTTTATGCCAGATTATGATCGGTCTTATGGACTCTATTTTTGTTGTTTAGGATTACACCATGTACTTTTTTAAAAAACTTGGCGGGCTGATTTTGCTGACGTTGCTATGCAATGGAGGCCTGGCCGCGTCTGAAGATGCCGCTATCGAAGACTCGCCAAATCGTGATTTAACCGGCTTTGAGGGCCTGAATGGGCGACTCCCCCTTTGGGAAGCGGGGGTGGGCGGCGGCATGATAGAGTCACCGAATTATCCGGCCTCATCAGAGCGCAATTTTGTAGCTCTGGCATTACCTTATGTGATTTATCGCGGTGATATTTTTCGTGTTGGCGGAAGAGGGGGAGCAAGAGCCGTATTCCTCGAAAATGACAGGCTGGAACTGGACATGAGTTTTGGCGGAGCCTTTGCAGCAGACAGCGATGACAATACCGTTCGCGAAGGCATGCCTGAGCTCGACTATCTGGTTGAGATTGGCCCGCAGCTGATCTACAAAATTAGAGACTTTTCTTTTAGCGGGGGCGGTAACTCGCGCCTGAATGCCCGGCTTCAGGCTCGTGCCGTCTTCTCTACCGATTTTGGCGGATTTGATGGCAGAGGATTTGTCTTTGAGCCGACCCTGACCTATCAGCAACGGGGCGTTTTCCTGCCAGATACAGGTTTTAGCCTGGCCCTCAGAGCAACCTGGGCCACCGAAAAGTTACATGATTACTTCTATGAGGTAACGCCGGAATATGCCACAACGGTCAGGCCTGCCTACGATGCGCAAAGTGGCTACCTGGGCGCAGAGTTGTCGGCAGGACTGGCCTTCCCGGTAGTTAAAAACGTGCGGGGCTTTCTAACCACATCGGTACAATTTAATAGTGGTTCTGCGAATGAAAAAAGTCCGCTTTTTGAGAAAGATGTGACCTATAGTGTGGGTGTCGGGTTTGTTTGGCGTGCCTATAAAAGCGACGCTAAAGCCACCTGGTAAAGCTGATAAAAAAGAAAGAAGCCGCTGACCGCGGCTTTTTTCTGGTAGACGTTAGCCAAATTTGGCGTCTGCCACAAATGGGTTGGTTGAGCGTTCGTGCCCAATGCTGGTGGTTGGGCCGTGGCCGGGGTATACCGTCATTTCATCTGGCAGTGTGAAGAGCTTTTCACGGATCGCTTCAATTAATTGCTGGTGGTTGCCCTGAGGGAAGTCAGTACGGCCAATTGAACCAGCAAAAATAATATCGCCCACAATCACTTTATTGCTGCTGCGTTCAACCAGAGCAACGTGGCCTGGGGTGTGCCCGGGACAGTGCAGAATTTCCAGCTTCAGGTTGCCCACCGAAATGGTATCGTCCTCGGTTAACCACTGGTTAGGGCTGAAAGGCTGGGCCGGTGGAAAGCCAAACATCTGGCTCTGTTGCATCAGCGCATCTAGCCAGAACTTGTCGCCAATGTGCGGGCCAATGATTGGCACGTTGTAATGGGCGGCCACAGCGGTAGTGCCGCCAACATGGTCGAGATGCCCATGGGTGAGAATAATTTTTTCGATGGTAACCTGTTGCTCGGTGACCGCTTTATAAAGCTTTTCTTCATCACCGCCCGGGTCGACCAGCGCACCTTTCATGGTGTCGGGATCCCAGATTAATGAGCAGTTCTGAGCAAACGGGGTAACAGGAATAACAAGTATTTTCACAATCGTATCTGGCCAGGAAATTTGTTGTTATGTTAGCAGGAATTATTCGTCGATGTCACAATCAGGCACGCCTCTGACCGTGAACAGTTGGTGCATTGATTTTCTGAGAATTTTTAAGTTATTTATACTTAAGTTCAATAAGTCAGAGTTTGTCTGACTATACCTGATTATCCGTATCAATATGCACCTCTTCCGGCCACTGCAAATATAATAATGATGAAATTTATCGTATGCAGGAGACGAAAGTGGACGTTTCTCGGGAAGATCTCAAGATCATCATTATGGATTTGCTCGACGCTGGCCAGTTTATCAGTGACGAGTCGTTTAACACGGCTTGTGAGTGCAGTGTGTGCAAAGAAAAAGCAGTAAAGGTGGGGTTGGATATAGTGCATAAAGAAGACTGTCCGGTAGGACGGGCTTGTGATGCACTGGGGTATGTTTTCAGGGGCTTTGCCAAAGAAGCCTGAGTTATCGTGGTGTGATTTAAAAAGGGCTGTGTGATCACAGCCCTTTTTCGTTATCCCGGTGTCGTTAGAAAACTACCGTAACGGTTGCCGAACAGGTAGTAGTGCCGGTTTCGCAAACCTGATAGTCATAGACGCCGCCGCCTTTGGTGTTAAGTGCGTCGGTGTAAGCCGTTACGCCGCTTACACTGACAATCTCACTGCCATTACGGTAGATAGTCATATCGGCAGTACTGTTAGCCCAGCTCAAATCGACTACCTGAGAGCCTTTCACTTTGTAACCGGATGCCGTGAGGGTCAGATCTGTGCCGGTGTCACCACCGCCATTGTCGCCACCGCCATTGTCGCCACCACCGTTGTCACCGCCGGCACAGCCGTTGGTGGTCAGGTAAGTATCTGCCGCGGCTGCCTGCACAATACCGTAACCAAAATACTCGTCTTTACCGGCAGCGCCACCATCCAGTGCGGTCGCTTTTAACGCCTCACGAATTTCTGTACCACTACAGCTTGGGTGATTCGACCACACCAGTGCTGCCACGCCCACAACTGCAGGTGTAGCCATTGAAGTACCGCTCAGATAAGCATAATCACTGGCTTCAACAGACACCTCCATGCTTGTTGCGGCCAGCAATGCGGAACGATCTTCCAGCGCTGCGCCAACCGCAGGGATAGAGGTTGTGTTGGTGTCACCCAGCGTACCGTACAACATACCAGCTTCATTATTGATGATTACCGCACCAACACCACCAGATGCTTCACAGTTAGCCACTTTATCGAAGAAGCTGATTACGCCACGGTCGATAACACAAATTTTGCCAGCTGCACCGCTATCAACGGACTCGGCAGTGCCCATAAAATATGTACTACCAGCGGCACTACCCATGTTTTCCATGCCGGAAGAAGCAAAGCCGCTGCCATCGGCCAGCAGGCCCGATGCGGTTGATAAACCCGCTGGTACTGTTGACAGCGTATCCACACCACCGGCGGTCACTTCCACACAGATGGTTTCGTCAGTGGTGGCTCGCTTACCACGACCGCTGGTACAGCTCGGGTACTGTGAGAATGAGGCAATGTTGTTGTCGGCATCGTTAGCGCCAACCATCATTACCGACGAATAACCTGCCGGATAAGAACGTACTGAGTTGCCATCGTTACCGGCTGCCGCTACCACCAGACCGCCTGCAGCAGTGAAGTCTGCAAACGCATTATCCTCGGTACTGGAAGCACCACCACCGCCTAAACTCATATTGATCAGATTAGCGCCGGCCGCCTGACAAAGCTGGGCTGCCTGAGCGAGGCCGGACGAATAACCCCAGCCAGACTCGTTAAAGACCTTAATGATGTGCATATCCACGCCTGGCGCCATACCAACCACGCCGAAAGTGTTGTCGGCAGCGCCAATGGTACCGGCTACGTGAGTGCCGTGTTCGCCGCCAGCGTCAAACCAGTTGCCGGTGCCCGGGTCGTTATCGCCGGTAATGTTAGACCAGACAAAATCCGGGTTAGAGTCGTCCAGACCAGAATCGATAACACAGACTTTCATGCCGGCGTTAGGGTTAAACGTTACCTGATCAGCCTGCGCCTGGTACACCGCATACGGGGTGATCTGCGTTTGCATCGGGCTACCAGTGTCGTCATTGAAAAGAGCCGTGGGGTAGCGCTTTTGATCGGCTTCTACCAGTTTGACATGAGGATTATTCATCAGGCCTTTTACTTCATCGAGTGATTTGCCTGTGAATGTTGCGGCGATAAAGCCGTCAGCATCAATGTGGATCTCTGCGCCGGACTGTTTAGCCAGTGCTTTGATTATGCCTTTGGAGTTGTTATCGACCTGGATAATGTATCTGTCGTCTGCCGCAAGGGCAGAACCGCTAACGGCAAGCAGGACTGCTGCCAGTGTAGGTTTTAGGGTTGTTTTAAACATATTATTATTCACTTGTGCTACTAAAAAAGAGATACCGAATAGTATTCGGCTAATATAGTTTTTATTGTTATCAGGCCCAGGGCCTTATTTGAAATTATGAAATTTATTTGGCGGGTGCAAGTGAATAGCTTAGTTAATAAGTATAATTTTTCATCCCTGTGTGTGCCGGGACGATGTGATAAGTGACAGGAAGTCCCTGTCACTTATCGGGTTTTTTACTTCACATCAAAATGTCTGTCGAAGAAATTAGTGATGGTGTGATACAAATGTATACCTGTTTGTTTACCCCGGATGCTGTGTTTCTTGCCAGGATAGTCCATCACCTCGAAAGGTTTGGCGGCATCCTGCAGGTGTTTATACAGCTTGGTGCTGTGGGTAAACAATACGTTGTCATCGGCCATGCCATGATAAATCAGCAGCGGGCCTTGTAGTCCTTCTGCATAAGGGAATACCGATGACGCTTCATAGGCATCGCTATCGGTGTTCGGGTTGCCCATATAGCGTTCGGTGTAGTGCGTGTCGTACAACCGCCAGGTGGTCACTGGTGCACCGGATACCCCGGCTTTAAAGTAATCACCGGCCTTAAACATGCTCATCAGCGTCATGTAACCGCCATAGCTGTGACCGTATACGCCGATGCGTTCTTTATCCACATAGGGCAGGGTGTGGAGGAATTTAACGCCGCTTACCTGGTCGTCAACTTCTACGCTGCCCATCGCTTTGTAGATAGGTTCCTCGAACGCCTTGCCACGGTAATTTGAGCCACGGTTATCAATGCTGAATACCACATAGCCCTTGCTTACCCAGTGCTGCATCAGCAGGCCACGGTTGCCGCCCCAGGCGTTATTGACTACCTGCGCGTGAGGACCACCATACAGGTAAACAATCACCGGATGCTTGCCTTTCAGCTCTGCCGGCTTGTAAAGGCGATAATGCAGGTCAATGCCGTCGTCATTGGTGATGGTGCCAAACTCAGGCTCTACCCAGTCGCTAAGGTAAGGCGTAAGCGGGTGGTTTTCATCCAGCGCGTTTTCTTCCAGCCAGGTGAGCTGCTTGCCGTCGGCGCTGTGCAAACTTACCTGAGTAGGACGGTTTGCGGTAGAAGAGCTATCCACATAAATTGACGCATCGCGGCTAAAACTGATGCCGTGCATGCCGTCGCGATCGGTCAGGCGCTGTGGTTTGCTGCCTTCAAGATCAGTCACATATAAATGGCGTTCCAGCGGAGTGTCCATGCGGCCGGTAAAGTATACCTGGCCGGTTTTATCGTTAACCGCTTCCAGTTCGTCCACTACCCATTCGCCTGCAGTCAGCTGACGGATCAGCTTGCCTTCATTGCTGAACAGATAAAGATGTTTAAAGCCGTCGCGCTCCGAGGCCCAGATAAAATGTTTACCATCGGCTAAAAAGGTAAAGTCGTCATGCAGGTTAACCCAGGTATCCGACTGCTCTTTAAGCACCAGTTTCTGCTGCTGGTTATTTACGTTGTAACTGCGCAGCTCCAGCTGTTGCTGGTCGCGGCTTTGCCACTGATAAGTAAAATGCTCGCTGTCGGGCATCCATTTACCGCGGGCAATATAAATATCCTGCTCTTTACCGGTATCAATCCACTGACGGTCGCCGCTTTCAATGTTCTGTACAGCCAGTTTGATGGTGACATTAGGCGTCCCCGCTTTGGGGTACTTCTGCTCGATCATCTTGATCTCGTCAGCATAGATTTCTGAGCGGGTAATCACTTCAACCGGCGCTTCATCCACTTCGGTAAAGGCAATGTAAGACTCATCCGGAGACCACCAGTAGCCGGTCATACGGTTCATTTCTTCCTGCGCAACAAACTCGGCCATACCGTATTTGATGTTGCCACCGCCTTTAGTGGTAATCGCCGTTTCCTTGCCTGACCCGATATGTTTGATGTACAGGTTCTGGTCGCGAATAAACGAGATATAGTTACCTTTGGGCGATAACTTAATATCGGTTTCAAAGGCTTCGGTATCGAGTAACTGGCGGGCACCGGGCTTACCTAACTGGTGATAAAATACATCGCCGCCCATAGGGAATAACAGCGCTTTGCCGTCGGCCGACCATTGATAACTAACAATTCCGCTGCCGGATAAGCGCATGCGCTCACGGCGCGCTTTTTCTTCGTCAGAAAGAGTCTCTTCGCCACTGGATAAGTCATCGGAATCAAACAACAATCGCGAGGCCCCTGAGGCAATGTTGTATTCCCACAGGTCGAGGCGCTCGTAGTCAGATTGTTTTCCTTGCAGGTAGGTCACGCGTTGGCCGTCGGGGGCCACCTGCAGGTTTCTGGGAGAACTACCGTCCAGTGACGGCGACGCATAAATCCGTTCGATGGTCAGCTTTTCAGCGGCTACCGTGTTTGTGAGCATAAGGGCTCCAAGTATTAAAGCTTTTTTCATGGATACGCTATTATCTGTCGTTATTAGGGCTTGCTTACTGCACGTATTTGCTCTGAAATACGTATAAACAAGTTGTTGTTATACAGGAGAACCCGGCAGTGTGCGGGCTCCATATTAAAGCTAGAGGATGACACAATTTGGCAGTATTAAAAAGCGCACTTATCCTGGGAGCCAGTGGATTGGTAGGGCAGAACCTGCTGAGGCTGCTGTTACTCGATCCCCGCTATGAATCGGTCACTTGCCTGGTCCGGCGTCCACTGGGGCGGCAACACTATCAGGATCCCGATAACAAGCTGCGGCCGGTGGTGATTGATTTTGATAACCTGGATGAGTATCAGGGTTATTTTTCGGTTGATCATGTGTACTGTTGCCTGGGAACCACGCTAAAGAAAGCCGGTGACATCAGCGCCTTTCGTAAGGTGGATTTTGAATATGTTCACGTCGCGGCCCAGTTAGCCAGGGCACAGCGGGCTGGCGGATTTGTGTGGATTTCCTCGGTAGGTGCCAATGCTAAAAGTAAAAACTATTACCTGCGTGTGAAAGGGGAACTGGAAAACGCCATCATGCGCATGCCGCAGTTGCCCAATGCCGCTGCGGTAAGGCCGGGCGTGTTAATTGGCGAACGGGCTAACGATAATCGCCCGCTGGAGCGGGTTGGGGCAAGCATAATGCAACTGCTGAAACCACTGCTGGTTGGCCGGCTTAAAAAATACCGTGCGGTATATCCTCACCAGGTGGCCAGAGAAATGATGCGCCACCAGACTTTCTGATGAGTAAGCTTTCTAAGCAACCCAAAGGTTTTCAGTGTAAGCAGTTTTTTGTCGCCCACGACCAGTGCGCCATGAAGGTCTCTACCGACAGTCTGATTCTGGGGAGCTTCGTTGATACGACGAATGCCAGCTCTATGCTGGATGTGGGGACAGGTTCGGGCATTCTGGCGCTGATGATGGCACAAAAAAGTGCGCCTGATGCTGCCATTACTGCCATTGATATCGATTCGGGGGCGATTGCTCAGGCCAGGCACAACGCGGCTAACAGTTCGTGGCCAGAAAAAGTTCGGGTAGAGCAAAGCCCGCTGCAGGAGATGGATCATCAGCAGCAATATGACCTGATAGTATCGAACCCGCCGTATTTTGCGGATGCCGTAAGCCCCACCCGCGCTTATGCGTCTATGTCTGAGAGTAGGGGGCTGGCGCGCACGGAACAAACGCTGAGTATTGATGATTTTTTTGCACAAACTGCCGTACTTAGCCATGCGGGGAGCAGGCTTTACTGTATGTATCCAATTGCCAGGGAAGCGGTGGTGTTTAACAGTGCCTTGCAATCAGGCTGGCATGTAAAGCAGAGTCTTAGCGTACGGCATAACGCCAGTTCTGCGCCCTACCTCGGCGTGTATTGCTTTGTGCGTGTACCAGCATCGGTAGCAGTAGAAACGCTAACCATCCGAACCGGCGAAAATCAGTATACGGCTGAATATAAACAGCTATGTGCAGACTTTTACCTGAACTTTTGAAAAGCTACAGGCACAAAAAAAGCGCGATGGACGCGCTTTTTTTCTTGTCTTAAGCCCTGACTTAAGACTTAACCAGTACAGATACTTTACCAATACCTGCTTCTTTCGCCTGGTTCATTACTTCTACCACAACACCGTGCTCAGTATTTTCGTGAGCCTGGATAGCTGCAGTGTCAGTTGGGTTTTCAGCTAAGTAAGTCTGAATGTTCGCGATAACACGACGGATGTCGACTTCACGGCCATTCATCACAATCGTACCTGTCTCATCGATACGAATAGACAGAGATTTACTTGGCTGGTTTGATGCGTTTTTGTTTTCTGGGCGATTAACATCCAGACCTTTCTCTTTAACGAATGATGTCGTTACGATAAAGAAGATCAGCATGATGAACACAATGTCCAACATGGGCGTCATGTCGACCTGGGCTTCGTCATCCCCAGAAGTATGCTTTTTTCTTTTCATTTCGTTTTCTTGTCTCTAACACTTGTCTGCCTAGTATACTGTTTGTAACAAAAATATGTAGTAATTTGTACAAACAATATTACCAAAAGCGATAAACTTACTGACTTAATCGTTCACTTTCGTTAGAAAGCAACATCATTTTGCGGACAGCGCCACACCCAGTTGGTAAAAATACAACTTAAATGCTTCGTTTAGCTGCTGTCTCAAAATACCATGAGGATAAATGCCAAGTCTAGCCTCTACCGACATTTTTGTCCCCTGCACTAAAAATGCGTTCTTAATGTCCTGATCCTGAATGCACGCTTCAAAGGCTCTCGCCGCCATTTCCGGAGGAGATGCAAAGTAAAAGCTTTTCAATGCCTTATCGGCCTCAACTGAACGTAAAACATAATCGTTTGGGGCGCTGCCATCGTTATCTAAAAACATCAGTTGAAAGCAATCTGCCAGGCGCAGATTCAAAGGATGTTCGACCAGTTCAGCATCATCAAGCCAGGCCTGGGAGGCAAAAAGCAAGGGTTTGGGAGCGCTTAAAAAGCGTTGGCTGATGTAATGGTCGAAGGCATGAAACCACTCATGGGCCAGCGCGCCGCCGCCGGCATTTTTAGCCAGTGCCAGTTGGCGTTTAGCGGGATGATAATGGGCATTGGCGTGTTTTTGTCCGCCGGTGCCAAAGGCAAGAGACAGTGAGCCATTCAGCGACACTACCCGCTCGTTGATCTGCAATATATCAATTAGATCATATAATGCATCAAAGAACAGGTTAGCGGCTATTTGTTGTTCTGCGGCGGTTACCCAGCGGCCCACCGTAATAGACTGAAAGCCAAAGAGGCGGCGAATATCCTGAAAAGACACATCGGCACCATCACGATGGCTCTGACCGTTGCGGTAGTACTGTTGGTGAAGTCGTCCGGCAGGAGGAGGACTTTTACCCTCAGAGCTCACTGAGTTCGGTTACCAGTTGGGTACACCAGGTCAGGATCCTGTCATCGGTTTGGTCATATTGGTTCTCGTCATCCAGCGACAGTCCCACAAAATGGGAGCCATCTTCGGTAAGTGCCTTGGACTGGGCAAACTCATAGCCCTGATTGGGCCAGTAACCAATAAACTGACATCCGGTTGGCGCGATGGCGTCGTGTAGCATTCCCAGCGCATCCTGGAACCAGTCTGCATAGCCCAGCTGATCGCCCAAACCATACAGAGCAACAATTTTGCCCGACAGGTCGAGCTGATGAACGTCATCCCAGCTCGACTCCCAGTCTTCCTGCAGTTCACCAAAGTCCCAGGTAGAAATACCCAGAATTAAAATGTCGTAACCGGCAGTCTGACTCAGTGATACATCCTGTATGTTATGCAGCTCCACAACCGGTTCGCCGAATAAGGCATTCAGTTGGTCCTGAATTTTTTCAGCCGCCATTTCCGTATAACAGGTGGTTGAGCCATAAAACAGGCCAATTTTTAATCCGGTATCACTCATTTACTGCTCTCTTGCTGGTGTTTCGTCATCCGACAGTTCCGGGGGGAATTCTACCGTGTCACCATTACTACACAAGGCAATACAACGAACATTTTCGATTTCGGGATCAATCAGCATCTGGCCAATGGCCGACTGATTAAGCAGTGCGATACTGTCGTTGCTG
The DNA here is from genome assembly GCF_003731635.1 of Marisediminitalea oceani. Classification (GTDB taxonomy): domain Bacteria; phylum Pseudomonadota; class Gammaproteobacteria; order Enterobacterales; family Alteromonadaceae; genus Alteromonas; species Alteromonas oceani. Next base: position 87,778 of record NZ_RCUA01000007.1, read on the forward strand.
TCAGGATGGCGGTCGTGCACCGACATATTGCGTCGTCGGGTGAAAATATTGAGCGGAGAGCGGGTGCTGTAAAACCACTGGTTGAAACGGTCGAGCCAGCGGATCAGCGTATCCGGGAAGGTGTTTTTAATACCGCTACAGGTAAACTGAGTGATTTCAGGGCTGTTACGCCTGAACCGCAAACGCACATCGTAAACAAAGGAATAATGGACGTCGCCAGATAAGATAATAAAGTGCGGTGGCGTTTTGTAGTGTCTGAAGATATTCAGAATAACACTGGCAGTACCTTTATGGGCCATCCAGTTTTCCGCGTCTACGGTTAACGCTTTGCCGGCCAGGGTGAAGAGTTTCTGGATCACCTCGATAAACTTCACGCCGTATATGGGCGCGGCGGAGACAACGATAACGGCATCCTGACCGATAAGCTGGTGCTGAAACTCACACAAGGCTTCCCAGTCCATCAGACCCGACGGTTTATTAAGACTGGATTCACTGCGCCAACGTCGGGTTCGGGTATCCAGTACGTGTACCGGAGGCTGAGTGTCCAGCTGGTAATGCCATTGTTCCCAGTCGAATAACGCGTCGATGAAAGCAGGGTGGTTCATCATGCCTTTAGCGGTAAAGTTCTCATTGGCGAGTTTTTCGATAGCGGTAAACCTGTCGGGTTGATTTGCCCAGCCCTGACAAAGCCAGTAACCGGCCAGCGCATTGCCCACCATTCGCCGGGATAACGGATGACCGTAAACCTCCTGCTCCCAGCCGCGGGTCAGGTTCCAGTCGTCGGTGACATCATGATCGTCAAATATCATGTAGGTAGGAATGTGTGCCAGCGCCCGGCGAACCTGCCCGAGGGATTGGCTGAACCGCTTAATAATGTCAGCTTCGCGGTTAAATAAGGCCTGATGGTCCGGGTCGACCTCATCGGCAGTAAACGAGATATCGGCCCACAGCGATTCCGACCACACCAATAAATACATGGCAATCACTTCGGCCAGCCCAATCAGGTGGTTCTGCGCGTTAACCGAAGTAAACACCGGTTTTTTCTTGGCGCCAAAAAAGAGCTTGGATAACGCCGTATTGGTGGCTACCTGAGGCAGAATTTGCTGGCGGTGATAATAGCAGTACGGGTGACCATCAAGCTGGGCTGTTGAATCCACAATTGCCTCATCGAGATCTTCATGAAATAACCCCAGTCGTCTGATGGTTTGCATTATCGCCTGCAGCATGGGTCCGGCTACGTCATCAGCGTAGATTTGATCGCCGGTCATCAGCAGCAGGTCTGGTCTTTGCGCGCCGCCCTCACACTCCTGATGAATGAGTTCATCAACCCTCACCAGACTGTCTTCTGACGGGTGATGAGGTTTGCGACAACTGCCATGCAGCACATTGGATAGCGCTGCGGGCACGCGAAAATGCAGGTCATTCTGGCCCGGGTAGCACAGCGAAGGTAACTCGTTTTGCCAGCGTTGCTGTTGCTCAGTGTGATTAAAATTAAGCCGGTAATGATACAGCGTGTTTGCCGCCAGCGGCGTTTGTGGTGAGCAGGTCAGTACATGAATAAAAGCCTTTTCACCCACCTGAATAACGCGGTCGGTAGAGTTACTGTTTTGTGCCTGCTGCGCCTGATGCAGGGATACATCAATATCGGCCGGTTCTGACGTAACCAGCCATAAGGTAAAACCAGCCTGTTGCGTATGCCTTAAAACAGGGCCGGCGATAACAAGAGGAAGGGGTGATGAGGTCAAAACTGCTCCTGTAGTAGTTACTGCCAGACTATACGGTGCTGGTTGGCTTCAGGCAAGTGCGCTCAACGGCTCAGGGCGTTTGCTCAACGGGCTTGACCACGGTGAGTCAGTAAGCGACGATAAGCGCAAAATGACTATGGATTGGACCTGACAATGAAATCAGCCTGGTTTTTAAGCCTGCTAGCCGCCGGCTTATTAAGTGCCTGCAGTAACGACAAGCAACCTACCGAAACCACAAACGAATTAAAATCGGCGCCGCAGGAGCATGTGCTTGCCGGTGCCTGGATTATGGAGGCCGCCGGCGGTGTTATGCTGGATCCGCAAACTTCCGGCCTGACCCATGTTGATGGGATGCTTTACACTATTTCCGATGGTAGCGCAAAAGAGTACCAGCGCCGTCGTTTACACAGAATCGATCCTGCCAGTGCCACCCTGGCGCCGCGCCCGGACGATATGGGCATGGCAAGCCGTGTTCGCCGCAGCTGTTTCTCTCAGTATCTGGCAGATGAGCCTGATTTAGAAGCGCTGGTGGCCGACCCCGAACAACCCAATGTGTTTTACACCGTTACTGAGGATGCCACGCGCACCGGCGCGATGTCTGACCGCTGCCAGCAGCGCTATGAGGCAACCGGTTCAACCGATTACCCCACATTATTAGTGCGTATTGAAAAGCACGATAGCGGCAACGCTACCATGACACATGTGCGCCCTCTGCAGTTTCCGCTCGAGTATGCGGTGGGAGACTTTCCTAATGATGGCATTGAAGGCATGGCACTGGGCCAGAACCGCACAATGTACCTGGCTCTTGAGCGGGATAATGCCGGCAACCCCAGAGTGTTCTCGGTGACCCTGGATGATAGCTTCTGGGACAGCACTGATTTTGCCGTAGTCACCGATCCGGGCCTGCAGGTTCCGGCATTCGACAGTGGTCGCCATCCAATCAACGGGTTGGAATATTATAAGCCTGCTGGTGCAGCCAGCGGCTTTTTACTTGCTGCGGCACGTAACGATAACGAGTTGTGGGTCATTGATACGGCGGCTGAAAAGCCCACCCGGAAAATCGCCCTGCAATTTACCGCGCCTGGTGGCGACCCGGAGAACTGCGCTGCACAGGAAGTCATGGACAATGCCTCAATCGAAGGGCTGGCGGTGATTGGTGACACCCTGTGGCTGGTAAACGATCCATGGAAAGTAAATTATATGAAGAACCTGCAGTGCGAGGCTAACCGTAGTCGTTACGAGGGGATGGCACCGCTGTTGTTCAGCATGCCGCTGGATGCCAGCTGGTTTAATTAGGAAAAGATATAGCGGGCTGGCTTTAACCAGCCCGAATTGATTAGCGCAGGCGCTCGGCAAAGGTCTTTTTAAATTTTGCCAGTTTTGGCGCGACAACCATTGCGCAGTATTGGTTTTGCGGATTATTTTTAAAATAAGACTGATGATAATCTTCTGCAGCCGAATAGTTGGATAACGGTACTACCTCGGTCACGATGGGATCCGGCCATACCTTATCGTCTGTCATTTCCTGAATAATGGCTTCTGCTGCGGCTTTTTGTTCTTCGTCATGATAGAACACCGCACTGCGATACTGCGTGCCCACATCATTACCCTGACGGTTTAACTGGGTTGGATCGTGCAGTGCAAAAAAGATTTCAAGTATTTCCCGATAACTGATTTGGTCAGGATAGTAAGTCAGCTGTACTACTTCTGCATGGCCGGTATCACCTTTACAAACGGCCTCATAGCTGGGTGAATCAGTGTGGCCGCCGGCGTAGCCGGAAGTTGCCAGTTTAATGCCCTGAACCTGGTTAAAAGCTGATTCGATACACCAGAAGCAGCCGCCGGCCAGGGTGGCAGTTGCTGTGGTTTCTGTCGCTGTGGTTGTCATAAAAACTCCGCGTTTTTGTTATGCATGAAGTGTGGTGGCGCAAAGCGTGATCTTCAAGTCATCCAGGCGATAAATTTGTGCGTATAAGCAGGCATGAATACAAATACAACTCCACAACTCACCATATTCTATGACGGCGGTTGCCCGCTGTGCGCCATAGAAATGCGCCATCTGAAACGCCTTAACCAAGATAATAAACTTGGCTTTGTCGATATTATGGCGGCGGACTTTGATCAGCGCTACCCCGAGCTTGATTGGCAGGCCCTGAACGACCGCATCCATGCTATGCGGGCTGATGGCACCATGCTTATCGGCCTGGATGTCACCTATGAAGCCTGGCGGCTGGTAGGAAAAGGCTGGTTGTATGCGCCATTGCGCTGGCCACTGGTAAAGCCGCTTGCTGACCGATTTTACCTGTGGTTTGCCAAACACCGTTACCGCATATCTTACTTATTAACCGGGCAAAAACGTTGCCAGCAGTGTGAGCTTAAAAAAACATGAATGTATTAGTGATTGGCAGTAGCGGCGCTATAGGTAAGGCCATTGCGCAGCAAATGCACAAGGTATTTCCACAGGCTACCGTTTACGCGGTGTCACGTCAGGCGCAGGAGAGTGACGACGGGCAGGCAAACCTCAAATCAGTACAGCTGGATACAACGGATGAGCAGGCGATTGCAGACTGGCTGGCAGAATGTAAGCAACACGACATGCAGTTTCACCATGTGGTGTGTACCACCGGTATATTGCACGACAGCGAGGTACAGCCGGAAAAACGGCTTGAAGACATCACGTCTGAGGCTCTGCAACACTACTTTGCCATTAACACTGTGCTGCCGATGCTGTGGATAAAACAGCTGGTAGGCTTTTTTCCTTCTGAGCATTCAACTTTAACCGTGCTGAGCGCCCGGGTAGGTAGTATCGAAGATAACGGCCTCGGTGGCTGGTACGGGTACCGGGCCTCAAAGGCGGCGCTCAATATGCTGGTTAAAACCGCTGCGGTGGAATATAAGCGGCGAGCCAAACATACCAGTCTGATTTGCTATCATCCGGGCACGGTGGACTCGCAGCTATCCGAGCCTTTTCAGCGTAACGTAAAACCTGAAAAACTGTTTACGCCTGAGTTTACTGCGCAGCAACTGGTTGCCATGATTCAGCAACGCAAAGTAGAACACAGTCCTTATTTCCTCGACTGGGACAACAAACCCATCCCCTGGTAAGTTGCGCGTACAGCGTTACCCGCCCGCTGGCTGATTGCTTCCGATGAAACCCAAGACTTTTTTACAGGGTATTGATAGTATGCCAATTGGAAAAAATCGGACGACAGGACGCAGCCAACCGTCATTACCAATAAAAGAAGTTGTGCGCACCGTTCCGAAATAAAGCAACAATAAAAATCACAAGAGGAACTTATATGAGCGGGACCAGAGAACAGTTCGGATCGCGCCTTGGATTTATTCTGGCCGCCGCAGGCTCTGCGGTAGGTATTGGCAACCTGGTGGGATTTCCGGTAGGCGCTGCAAAAAATGGTGGCGGCGCATTCCTGCTGATGTATGCCATTTTTGTATTCGCTATTTGTTTACCGGTAATGATGGCTGAAATGTCGGTGGGACGGCATACCAAGAAAGATCCGCTGGGAGCCTATTCTGATCTTACCGGCAACTCGGCAAAGTGGAAGATAGCCGGTTGGTTATCCATTGTTACGCCCTTTATGATTGCCGTGTTTTATCTGGTAATCACGGTATGGATATTTGGCTACCTGTTTTATGCGGTGACCGGCGATTTAGAGTTACTCGCCGATCCGAGTACCTTTGGTAATTTTATCAACTCGCCGGTGATATTCGCTTACATGGCTGCGGTGCTGGGCATTATGTACGGCATCTTACAGGGCGGTGTTAAGCAAGGTATCGAAAAAGCGGCCAAGCTACTCATGCCCACCTTGTTTGTGATGCTGGTTTTACTGGTGATTTTCGTGCTGACACGCGACAACGCTATGGCTGGTGTGAGCTTTTATCTGGTACCGGATTTCAGCAAAATTAATGCCTCGGTTATCAACGGCGCCCTGTCGCAGGCTTTCTTCTCATTAAGTCTGGGCATGGGGATCATGATTACCTATGGTAGTTACATAGATAACCAGTCTGACATCCCTAACTCGGCCAAGCTGGTGGCTATCACCGATACCGCGGTGGCGTTTACCGCCGGTCTGATGATCCTGCCAGCGATATTCTCGTTTAATCCGAATATCGATCCTAACGAGCTGAGTGAGTCATCAATTAGTATGATTTTCTCATTTTTGCCGCAGATTTTTCTGGCACTGCAAACCAGCATCGGATTTATTGGCGCCAGTATCGTGGCCAGCATATTCTTCCTGCTGGTTTTCTTTGCCGCCATAACCTCCCTGGTCTCTATCTTTGAGGTGCCCGTGGCTGCGTTAATGGATGAAAAAGACTACAGCCGTCGCAAGTCGCTGGTAGTACTAGGCGCTCTGCTGGTTATCTTCGCCGCGCTGTGTGCATTGTCGTTTGGCTTTGTGCCGGCTCTGACTTCATTCACCGCCTATGCGGGAGCGGATAAGTCTTTCTTCGATGTCGTATATGACGTGTTCTACGACACGATTTTGCCACTCAACGGATTACTGATCTGTATTTTTGTGATGTATCGCTGGAAACGCCATAACTTTAACAAGGCATTGCAGGTTGGCGCCCCCAACTACAAAGGTAGCTGGGTCGAACGCTATGTGGATATTTCGGTAGGTACGTTTATTCCGCTTATCCTGGCGGTGATCTTCGTTAATACCGTGGCGCTGAAATATTTCGGTGTCAGTCTGTTTGGATAGTCTAGGCCAGGCCGGCCATCAGGCCGGCTGCATTGTCCAGGGGGTGGGGTAATTAAGCGTTATCCCCAGGCCGGTAAGGGTTGCCCCGGGGTTGATATGTTTACCTGAAGGCACGCTTGCGCTGGTTAATTCGTCACTAAATTCAACGGCTGGTAACCCCAGCCGTTTTGCCATTTGCGGATAATAATCACCGCGCATAGGGTGTTCATCGCTGCATAAATGCCAGAGCTTGTTAGCGGGCTTTTGCACTAAGAGCGCCTCTATCACCTTTACCACATCATCAACATGAACCAGGTTTACTACCTGAGTTGCGCCGCTCAGTGTCCGGCCTGCCAGGGTCTTTACCGGATGCCGATCGGGCCCCGTTAAACCGGCCAGGCGCAATATGTATCCCGAGTCCGGCGCAGTGTTTTGAAGCCATTGCTCAATCTCAACATGGGCTTCGCCAGAGGCGGTGTTCGGGGCTGGCGCGGTACCAGTGGTGATATCACCTTCCTGATCGCCATAAACCGATGTGGTACTGATAAAAATGAGCTGTTTGGGAGGAGCTTGGTTATACAACGCCGATATCAGTTGCTGCATGGCTGAGGTAAATTGGTTTAAATCGGTATTGCGTCTGCCTGGTGGAATATTAAGAACAAAAGTGCTGTCGGGGGCTACCGCAAGCAGGTCCTGAGGATTATCTCCCAGCGTATAAGGGATGGCCTGAATACCTTGCTGACTTAATGCCCGGGCTTTGTCTTCACTGCGGGTGGTTCCGTAGATAGTCATCTGAGAACGAAAATGGCTGGCGAGATAACCTCCCAGCCAGCCACAACCACAAAGTATTAGTTTATTTTCCTGTTGAGATGTCATTTACGCTACCGGTGTTTGTTTTGCTAAAGCTTAACACTTCCGGTAGCGATTTCATTATTGTTTCAGGGTCGATTTGCCGGTGGTTTCCAGTAAATCCAGACCAGATAATCCGGCGATATTCTTCTGCATGCGTGATTCGGCATAGTCTGCTTTAGCCAGCACGGTGCATAATGCTTCAGCTTTACTTTCCAGCGCATCCGCTTCACCTTCTACGCGTTGCTCAATCATTTCGCCAAAGTTTTCCATACGGTTAGCAAAGGCGTCCATATCACCGTCTTCAAACAGCATCTGACGACCAATCGCCATTAACAGGTGACCGGTAGAACGCTCTACCAGCGATTCAATCTTGTCATCAAACTCTTCGCTCCAGGCGGCATCGGCCCAGTCGCCATCGAGGCCAGTGCTGTCGAACTTATAAGTACCGTCGGCAGCGTAAAAGCGCTCGTCAATCTCATTCGACAGGTCAGTAAACAGCGTATCAAAATCTTCAGCCAGGTCGTTATCTTCACCCAGCAGTTCAGTGAATACTTCGGTAATGGCGAAGCTGGCAATCTTGATGCCGTCGCGGGCAATTTCAACTGTCATAGGAATAGCGGTTTCAATACTGCTGTAATAATCAGACACCCAGCGTTGTTCGTCGTTATCCAGATTAACTGCCTGGTTATCTACATATAACTGGTGACTTGGCGTGATCAGAACCTTTTCGCCACTTTCGGTGGTAATGGTCAGATCGCCATGGTCAAAGGTTACCGAGCCGTGCAGTTCCATATTACATTGATTATCGACTTCAACGTGTGCCAGCGCAGGTTGGGCAATAAAAGCAGTGGTTAAAATCAATGATGCAGCAACAGTTTTCATGGTTATCCTAAATTATGCTTTTAAACAATACGAATGTCGTATCGCAATTCACAGGCCAATCTGTTAAGTTTATACAAAACAATGGGTTATGTTTTTATTGGTTTTAAAGCTACATATTTATTCCCTATTGTTTTGGAAGTAACACTAATTATTAGCGTATTTGACCATGTTCATTATTCAGCGGAATATTGATTTTGCGCATGTTCATTTTTGTTTCCTTAGTGCATAATACGCGCAGAATTTTTATAGGGTAAAGATTATGAGTGACTGGATTGATGCAATTTTATTTGGTGTTGCGTTAGTAGCGTTTACTTTAGGCATGAGCAGCATCGTCATGGGCTTTATGTCTGGTAAAGAGGGCAGCGAAGCCCTTCACGAGCGTATTGAGATGGGTTACCTGGGCGTTAGCGGCCTGGTAGTCAGCCTGTTGATGCTCTACGTAATCGGCTAATTAACAGCTCACCGATTTTCGGTAAACAAAAAGCGCTCACTTGAGCGCTTTTTTGTTTTCAGAATAAATAGCCTACTCGGTTGGTTTTTATCTTAAAGATGGCGATTTGAAAGTGAAGCAAGGAGTTAGCTAAGACTGGTGTATAAAGATCGTTGTCGGCCCTTATCAGTGAAAAGCGTCATCGTCACTGGAAGAACAAACTAGACCGTCAATGACGGCACATCCATGTGCCGCATCAACTGAATCCTCATCCATGATGATTCTTCTAGTTTGTTGTGTCTTCCAGTGACGATGACAACACTGAAGAAGGGCGAAATTATTAGTCTTTCTTCGACTCAAACAAAGTAAGTCCTTGGCATAGGCAATTTAAAGCCCTTATCTTACAAGGTGAATGCTTTTGTCAGTCTTTTATGGCCTCAGGTGCTTCATCTGGCTGGCTTTGAGGTGCAGGGCCAGACAGTGCCGCTAAATGGCTGTCGCGTTGGTAGGCTCTCAGGTCGAATAAGGGCAGCATCGCCATAATGTGGTCGAAAATGTCAGCCTGCACCTTCTCATAGGCTACCCAGGACTTATCTCTACAAAAGCAATACACTTCTAAGGGCAATCCTAACTCATTAGGCGGCAACTGCCGCACCATCAGCGTCATGTCCTGGTTAATCTTTGGGTGTTTGTTTAAATAGGCTTCCAGATAGGCGCGAAAAGTACCGATATTGGTTAATGCGCGGCGATTGAGCAAGTCGCCTTCATCAATGGAATTATCTTTATGGTAGCGTTGTAATTCATCAATTTTGCTTTTGATGTAATCGGCAATAAAGCGGATTTTGGCTACTTTTTGCAGGCTTTTCTCGTCATACAGGCAGATAGAATGGATATCAATATACATTGCACGCTTGATGCGTCGCCCGCCTGATTCCTGCATACCACGCCAGTTTTTAATCGCTTCATTAGTTAGTGAGTAGGTAGGGATAGTGGAAATAGTGTTATCCCAGTTTCTTACTTTAACGTTGGTTAAACCCAGTTCGATGATCTCGCCGTCAACGCCAAATTTATCAACCTGGATCCAGTCGCCATTGGTAAATAACCGGTTAGCCGTAATCTGAATACCTGCCACAAAACCCAGAATGGTGTCGCGGAATATCAGCAGCAATACTGCGGCGATAGCCGTTAAGCCGGAGAGCAACAACAGCGGGCTGCGCTCTACAATCAGCGATACGCTCAGTAGCATCAGTACAATAAACAGTACCAGCTTGGCCACCTGCACAAAGCCGGTAATCGAGGCTTGTGCAGCAAAAGGGGTAGAGTTATACCAGTCTTCAAATGTATTGAGTAAAGCGCTGACAGACAGTGCTGCTACGGTCATCAGGTACAGCAGTGAGCATTTCAACAGAACGGTATACAGCAGGCTGTCGATGGTGAGCAGTACGTGGGTGCTGGCAAAGATAATCAGTGCCGGAGTCAGGTGAATTAATCGTTTGAAAAAACCGTGGCTGTGCAGCGCATCATCCCAGTGGGTTTTGCTTTTCAGGATCCAGCGGGTAACAACCGAGTTCAGTACGATTCTGCTAACTAACAGGCCGGTGATAGCCAGCACAAATATCAGCAATAACGAAAAGCTGTTATACAGCGAACCGTTTAATACGATATCAGTATCCACCTGCCTGAGCAGCTCAACGAAGTTTTCACGAAGCGTTTCCGCTGTGACCATTTAGTTACCCTTTTTTAATCCAATCAATGTTGCGGTCTTTGTCCTGCCACAGGGTATTTACCCATTGCTGGAAACCGGCTTTAAACTGTTCATCGGTATAATAATCGCCAATGGCTTCGGCCGGAATGTCAACCACATTAACATCTACAACGATTCGTCGCATTTGACCGCTTAACATGGCCAGCATCGGATGCTTTGGATTATCCGGATACAGCAGTGAGATATCCAGAATATTGGTGAACAACTCGCCCATGGTTGCCAGGGTAAAGGCGATACCGCCGGCCTTTGGCGGCAACAAGTGTTGGTAGGGGCTTTGTTTACTGGCATGCTTGGCCGGGGTAAATCGGGTCCCTTCCACAAAGTTGATCACAGTAGTGGGTTTATGGCGAAACTTCTGGCAGTAGCGTTTGGTGGTTTCGATATCGGCGCCCCGTTTGTGCGGGTATTTTTTCAGATAGGCTGCCGAATAGCGTTTCATAAACGGCATTTCCAGCGCCCAGGCTGCGAGACCTACAAAGGGTAACCAGATCAGTTCTTGTTTCAGAAAGAACTTGGGTGCCGGGATCCGAAAGGCCGAAAACTCGATGAGCAGGACAATATCCAGATAGCTCAGGTGATTGGCAACTATCAGGTACCAGTTTTCTTTACTTAGCTCACCCCGCACCCGGTAATCAAGGATGACCGGATTAAACAGCCGGATCAGCGCTAAACTGCATTTACCAAAACACAGCATAAAGAAGTTCATCAGCGGTGCCAGCGCTCGTTGCACTGCGCCAATCGGCAGTAAAAAGCGCAGTAAACCAAACACAATAACCAGCCCGCCCCACAGGGCCAGGTTGGCCAGTTGTAACGGCAAATGGATTGCGAATATCAGTGGTGCCAGTACTACTCTAAGCATTACTTACACCGTCTTCCAGTTTTCCAGGCGTTGGTCTTTTGCCTGCCACTGCTGATTGAGCCATTGCTGAAAACGGGCCCGTTGCTCGGGGTTTTCAAAATAGTCCATCACCTTTACATCTTCCGGAAACAGACCTTTCAAAGGCTTCACGTCTACGTGCAATTTTATCTTACTGACCGAACCATTAATAAAATCCCAGAAAGAGGGTGTACCGGCGGGATAAAAAATGGTGACATCAATTAACTGATGAAGCTGACCGCCCATGGCGTTAAGAACAAAAGCAATGCCGCCGGCCTTGGGTTTTAACAGATGCTTAAAGGGCGATGCCTGACGGGCATGTTTTTCTTTGGTGAAGCGTGTGCCTTCCACAAAGTTCATAATGCTGGTGGGTTTGTACTGAAACTTTTCACACGCCTTTTTGGTAGTTTCCATGTCTTTTCCTTTCAAATGCGGGTTTTTGGCCAGAAACGACTTGCTGTAGCGGCGCATAAAAGGAAAGTCCAGCGCCCACCAGGCCAGACCTAAAAAGGGCACCCAGATCAGTTGCTGTTTAAGGAAAAACTTTAAAAACGGGATTTCGCGGTTAAATACTCGCTGAAGTAATAAAATGTCGACCCAGGACTGATGATTGGCGATTACCAGATACCAGTCATTCCGGGCCAGGCCTTCCAGCCCTGAGACTTCCAGCGTTGTTCTGCTGAATAGTCGCTGATTAAAGTTATTAACGCTTATCCAGCCTACGGCGCAGGCATCCAGCAGATAGGTCATCAAAGTCCGCCAGGGTTTAAGCGGAACAACAAGCTTTAACACCGCCAGGGCTAATACCAATGGTACCCAGAATAGCGTGTTGAGCCCATAAAGTAGCGCCGACAGCGCGCCGTTGAGGCTATGTAATAGGGTTTTCACTACAGTCATCTTACCAGTTGCAAAATTGAGCACAGTGTAACGTAAACCGGGCTTAAAACCGATACTTAATCGAGTTAAGTGGTTATAAAAGTCCATTCAACCGACGTTTTCATTATCACTGTTAAAACGTCTGATGTGTGCCAGTAAAAAGCAAATTGGATGAAGTACAACTCAAACTGAAGTCTAGCGTTTTTTAACTTTTTGTTTACGTTTTGCCGTCCTTCGATTGTGCCTGATACCCCATCAGGTATGGTGCCTCTAATTCAATTGTTGAGGCATCTGATGAAACTACCCATCCACAAAAAAAGCAATATCGACCTGTTGGCCAAATGCCGGCTGGCAACCTGGCTGACGCTGGCGCTTACCCTCACTGCTTGTAACGAAAGCAATAATACAATGAGTAATAGCGAGAGTAATGACTCACAAACTGAACAGGTTCTGCCGTATCAGGATACGTCGTTACCAATGAATCAAAGGGTCGATGATTTGGTGGGCAGAATGTCACTGGCAGAAAAAGTGGCCCAAATGTACAACGATGCACCGGCGATTGAACGGCTCGATGTACCGGCCTACGATTATTGGAATGAAGCCCTGCATGGTGTAGCCCGGGCGGGTGAGGCAACGGTGTTTCCCCAGGCCATTGGTATGGCTGCAATGTGGGACCGGGAGCTGTTAAATGAGATTGCCACGGTCATTTCTGATGAAGGCCGCGCAAAGCACCATGCCTTCAAGGAACGTGGGTTGAGTTATCGCTATACCGGATTAACTTACTGGTCGCCAAATATTAATATTTTCCGTGATCCGCGCTGGGGACGAGGTCAGGAAACCTATGGTGAAGATCCTTACCTGACCGGGGAACTAGGCGTGGCGTTCATCAATGGTTTACAGGGTGATGATGACACCTATCTAAAAACGGCTGCCACCGCCAAGCACTTTGCCGTGCACAACGGGCCGGAAGTCTCACGCCATTCCGATGATTATGTGGTATCGGATAAAGACCTGTTCGAAACCTACTTACCGGCTTTTGAGAAGGCGGTAGTGGAAGCCGATGTAGAGGCGGTTATGTGTGCCTATAACCGGGTCAACGGTGCCCCGGCCTGTGGTTCCGACCGCTTACTCAAAGATATTCTGCGCGGCAGTTACCAGTTTGATGGTCATGTAATGTCTGATTGTGGCGCAATTGCCGATTTTTACGATCCTAAAGCCCACAATGTAACGCGCTCGCCTGCTGCTGCCGCAGCTTGGGCAGTAAAGAGTGGGACTGATCTGAACTGCGGCACCGGACGCCTGAGCAGTTATGCCAACCTTACCTTTGCCGTACAAAAAGGATTTATTGAGGAGTCGTTGATAGATCAGGCTGTAGGCCGTCTGATGATGACCCGCTTTAAACTGGGCATGTTCGACCCGGATAGTAGCGTTCCTTTTGCTGATATTCCGCTGGAGGTAGTGGGAACAGAAGAGCATCTGGCCCTTACGCAAAAAGCATCGGAACGCTCCCTGGTATTACTGAAAAACAACGGCGTGTTGCCTCTTCAGCCGGGCGTTAAAGTGGCAGTGATTGGGCCCAACGCGGATAATCAGGATGTGCTGCTGGGTAATTACAATGGTCTGCCGGTTAATCCGGTTACCGTACTTCAGGGCATCAAAAACTACACAGGCAATGCAGCGGTGCCTTATGCTCCCGGCAGTGCCCTGATTGACGACATTTACGGCCACTGGCAAATCCTCGATGAATCAGTGTTATTCCACCGCGATGAATCTGGTGAATTAAGCCCCGGCGTGAAGGTGGAATACTATGCGGTCGCGCGTGAAGCTATCACCGATTTCTCTTCATTAAGGGTGCCAGCCAGGCAAACCGGTAGTGCAATACATTCTGAGGTACTGAATAAATTGCAAATGCGTAACCTGCGTTCGCCGGTTAGCGGTAAGTGGCTGGATGACTTTGCTATGGTGGCGAGTGGCCAGCTGGTGCCACAGGAGTCGGGCAGTTACCGATTCGATGGGCCGGGTGAAGTGACGCTTAACGGTGAAGTGGTAACCGGCGCGGTGGAGCTTAAGGCAAACGAAAGCTACGACTTTAAGGTTAGTCATAGGGTGGTATCCAATCCGGTTAGTAACACCGCTGGCGGTCTGCGGGCAGATTGGCAGTTGCGCTGGGTGAATGAAAGCCAGGCGCTGCAGGAGCAAGCTCTTGCTAAAGCGGCCAACGCCGATGTGGTAGTAATGGCGGTGGGGATTTCTCCTCGTATTGAAGGGGAAGAAATGCCGGTTAAGCTGGAAGGCTTTAACTATGGCGATCGCACCAGTATTGCTCTACCCGCAGAGCAACAGGCTCTGATCAAAGCGGTGGAAAAACTCGGTAAGCCGGTGGTACTGGTTAACTTCAGTGGCAGTGCCATGGCGCTTAACTGGGAGCAGCAAAATGTTGATGCGATCATTCAGGCATTCTATCCGGGTGAAGCTACCGGTACAGCTCTGGCGCGAATTCTGTGGGGGGAAGTGAATCCTTCGGGTCGCCTGCCGGTTACCTTCTACAAGAATCTTGATGGGTTTGCGCCGCTGGACGATTATGCCATGGCGAATCGGACCTACCGTTACTTCGAAGGCGATGTACTTTATCCTTTCGGTTATGGCCTTGGTTACAGCGCCATGCAATATAGCAACTTACAAGCCCCCGAATCGCTGGCTTCTGGTGAGGATTTAACGCTGCAGGTAGAGCTTAGCAACCTGGGGGAACAGGCTGCCAGTCAGGTTACTCAGGTTTATGTGAGCATGCCGGATGCTCCGGTAGATACACCTAAACTTAGTCTTAAAGGCTTTACCCGTACGCAGATTGGCGCAGGTGAAGCGCAGACGGTTTCACTTACGCTGAGTGCAGACGAGTTGGTCTATATCAACGAGCAAGGGCAAAAAGTCCCTTATACCGGTGCGCTCGATGTATACATGGGCGATGGTCAGCCAGGCTACGGTAAGCCGGAAAAAGTTGCCCATACCCGTATTGATGTGCAGTAGAGGAGCCTGATGATGTTGAGCCGCCTGACTGCCTCCTTAGTTCTGCCTTGTCTTCTCACTGGCTGCGCCGCTAATGCGGCCGCCGGTCTGGCCGACAAGTATACCAGGCATTTTTTAATTGGCACCGCGGTAAAATCAAGCGAGCTGCGGTCAACGCTGCCGTCTAAAGACGCACCAGTTTGTCGCGAATTTAATGCTTTTACCGCTGAAAATGCGATGAAATGGCAACATATTCAACCCGAGCCGGGTGTTTTTTCCTTTGTCATGGCCGATCAGTTAATCCGCATTGCTGAGCAATGTAACGGCAAAGTGATTGGCCATACCCTGGTGTGGCACCAGCAAACACCGGAATGGGTATTTGAGGATGACGCGGGCAATATGATTAGCCGGGAGGCATTACTCGCCCGCCTGCGCGAGCATATCTTCACTGTAGTGGGCCGCTATAAAGGGCGAGTGACCGGTTGGGATGTCGTCAACGAAGCGCTTAATGAAGATGGCTCGCTACGCGATACTCCCTGGCGACGCATCATCGGTGATGACTACATAGAATACGCCTTTAAATATGCCAGGCAGGCCGATCCCTCTGCCGAGCTATACTACAACGATTACAATATGTATAAGCCGCAAAAAGTGGCGGGAGCGGTTCGGCTGGTTAAACAACTGGCCAGCAAAGGGATTAAAGTACATGCCGTGGGCATGCAGGGCCATTATTCGTTGTTTTACCCGTCCCTTAATGAGGTTGAGCAAAGCATTGCGGCGCTGATTAACGCCGGTACTAAAGTAGCCATTACCGAGCTGGACGTTACCGTGTTACCGCTACCGGAAAATGCCCATACTGGCGCGGATATTACCCAGAGCTTTACCGCGCACCCGGTTTATGACCCTTATGTTGATGGTCTACCCGAGGAGCAGCAGCAATTGCTGGCCGACAAATATAAAGACTTGTTCAGTCTCTTTCTGCAACACGCCGGACACATCAGTCGTGTCACGCTTTGGGGCAGTACCGACGGTGATTCCTGGCGTAACAACTGGCCTATCCGGGGGCGTACGGATTATCCGTTGTTGCTGGACCGCGAGGGCAAGCCCAAAGCGGCATATCAGGCCGTGGCCGAGCTGGTTACACCGGAGTAACTAGCGTAAAAAGGCGGTAACGGTAAAGCGAGCGGTGTACGGGTTTAGGTCCGTTTTAAACTGTTTTGAAATATCCCCCGAGTGAAGCAGCGCACAGGGGTAAATTACCGCCCGGTTAAATTCACAGGGCACCTGCAATACCCGTTCAAATAATGGCGTATCACCATTTATATAGCCGCGCTCAGCAGGATAGGTTTGCAGGTGTTGCGCCAGGTTCTGTTGATAAGCGTGAAGGCCTGGCCGGGTTATCGCCACCTGAGCGGTAGGTTTGTATCGGTAAAAACTGGTGCCGCCAAACGCGGGTGAACACAAGTAATGAACAATGGCGAACTCGTTGAGCAGCGGTCGGTCACAGTGGGGAATAGATTGCTCAAGCGTTAACTCTTTAGCAGTACGGGTTACCATGGCAAAGTAGGCTTCACCATCACTCACCCTTGCAGTGACCTTTTCGCGCTGAAATACCCGGTTTATGGCGGCTATGGCGTATTTCAGATAGCCGGGCGGTACTGGCGCCCTCAGACCCGGGTACACCGGCGATTCACTAGGAGGCTGTTGCCGGGCAACCGCGTAATCGATTAATTTTTGCGGAGCAGGCATAAAATCGTCTATCACCAATACCTGATAGCTACTGCCAGGTACCGGCAGCATCCTCACATTAGTCACGGCTTGCGGCACAGGTTTTAGCAATAAACTCGGCGTGGCCGGGCATGTAATCCACGGATTTTCTCACCACTCTTTGGATCCCTTCCAGGCGACGGGCCAATTCCTCCTCCGGAAAAATGTCTGCCAGCGCGTGATATCCCTCGGGACGCAGGCCCTGACCGTACATCACTTCAAACCAGCTCAGGTCATTAAACAACTCGTTATTGAAACGGCTGATACGGCCGTTGGCCTTAAACTGGTTTATTTTTTCCTGCAAGGTGTCAGGAATAGCCATATGCTTACAGTAGCGCCAGAATTCAGTGTCTTCACGTTCGGTCACATGATAGTGGAGGATCAGAAAATCCCGGATGCGGGTAAATTCAAAGTCCATCTCGGCGTTATACTGATCAATATCGCTCTGGCACGGCGTTTGAGACGGGAAGCTACTGAAAAACTTAGAAATAGCCACCTGTACCAGATGCAGACTGGTAGACTCCAGTGGTTCCATAAAACCGCCGGATAAGCCTACCGCCAGACAGTTCTTGTGCCAGAACTTATTTCGTTTACCGGTGATAAATCGAATTTGTCTCGGGTCTGCCAGCAGATCGCCCTCAATGTTCAATCGCAGGGCCTTTTCTGCTTCCTCGTCGGTCATAAATTCACTGCAATAAACATGGCCGTTACCCACCCTGTGCTGCAGGGGAATGCGCCATTGCCAGCCAGCCTGCTGCGCCGCAGCCCGGGTAAAGGGCCAGGGTGTTTCGGTGAGAGCCGAGGGAGCGGTAACCGCCCGGTCGCAGGGTAACCAGTGACGCCAGTCCTCGTAACCGCTTTTCAGGGTCTGCTCGATGAGCAGTGCGCGAAAGCCTGAGCAGTCAATGAAGAAGTCGGCGTCATACTCAGCGCCGTTTTCCAGAACCAATGAGCGGATGGCACCGTCCGGATGCTGACGGACTTCAGTGACTTTGCCTTCGGTCCGTTGCACACCATGGCTCTCGGCTACCTCACGCAGAAATTTCGCATACAGGCCCGCATCGAAATGAAAAGCATAAGCGATGTTCGATAGCGGCGAGTTGCCCGCTTCAAAGGGGCGCATAAAACGTTTTTCATTACACGCCAGCGATGACAACGTATATTCATCAAGGGGAGCCGCTTTACCCTGCTGGCGCATTTTGAGCCAGTACTGATAAAAATGTACGCCTTCCATGTTTTTGCCGACTTCACCAAACGCGTGGTAATAGCTGTGGCCCGGTTTGCGCCAGTTCTGAAACTGGATCCCCAGTTTAAAGGTACCCTGAGTGCGTTTGAGAAAGGTATCTTCATCGAGTCCGATTAAATCATTAAACAACTGGATTTGCGGGATTGTAGCTTCGCCGACGCCTACGGTACCGATATCTTCTGATTCAATAACCTGAATATCGCAGGGATGTTTACTTAAAACTTTACCCAGTGCAGCGGCCGTCATCCAGCCGGCTGAGCCGCCGCCCAGCACAATGATTTTCTTTAACGGTGTTTGCATTTTTACCCCTGAAACAAAAAATCAGGCCCTGAGCCAGGGCCTGATCCTTCACGTTGCAATGTGGCTGTTAAAAGTTAGCTCGGATCACAAATGCCAGACGACGGTCTGATTTAAACCATGAACGTCCGGCTTCCTGACCTTCATTATTTAACACCATAATGGTTTCAGACTGTGAGTTTGTCAGGTTGGTACCTTGCAGGCCCACCGTCACATTCTCATTCCAGTTGTAGAAAATGGAACCGTCTAACTGACCGATGTCGTTATAAAAAAGCGGTGCTTTAGAGATAACGTCACGGGTGGTCAGCAGATAACGCGAGCGCCAGTTATAAGCCAGTCGCGCACTCCAGCCATTCTTTTCGTACATGGCAACCAGATTGGCAGTATGTTTGGACTGGCCCTGCAGCGGCACATTGTCGAGGCTGACCCGGATCCCGGTATCGGTAAAGTCATCACCCAGCCAGCTTTCATCTTCTACGTCGACCTCATTATTTGGCACGCCGGAAGCGTCGATGTAGGTGTAGGTAGCCTGTATACCCAGTCCGTCCCAGGGCGCTGGTAACATGTCGTAGAATTGCTGATAGGCGATTTCTACGCCGTCCATTTTGCCTTTGCCGCCGTTGGTGGTGGCATTTACCAGCGCCGACTGCACCTGACCGGTGGTTGGGTTAGTGTATTCCTGTACGGCTGCACCCTGAATAAAGTAGTTCTTCAGGTCTTTGTGGAAGTAGGTCACACTTAGTTGGCCGACTTCGGCGAAATACCATTCCAGGGCTAAATCGTACTGGGTAGACTCCATTGGTTTCAGGTATGGGTTACCCCCAGAACCTGTCCAGGCCGGCACATAGGCAGACTGAATCAGATTTGAACCTGGTTCAGGCGGATTTTCCGGATCCGGATTAGTAATGGGACGAACAGCCTGAATTGACTCAGTGCCGAGCGTAGCCCGGTTACGGATTTCTGACATATCCGGCAGCGCAACCGCTTTGGAGAAAGCAAATCTCGTGACCAGGTCATCGGCGACTTCAACCTTCAGATTGAAACTGGGCAATAACATATCGAAGTCGGTTTCTGCGGCGAGTCGCTCTTCAGCATCATTACCAAAGTTCCGTTCGGCAGTAGACAAATAGTTACGCTGTTCGCCGATCCATCGGTTCTCTTCGGCCTCGAGGGCCTCTTCGATATCGGCGTAGTTGCCGGCACTGATCTGGTCATTCAGCCAGTTGGTCACGATTTCAGCCGTTAAAGGTGCACCTTGTAAGTCTTCCGGTGGTGGGAAGTCAGGTACTAAATCAGGGAAAGTAATCGCGCCAATGGCTTCACGGTCAAGTTGAACATAACGCAAACCGACGTTACCACTGTAGCGCAGTTCACCGGTGCCCTCGAAATTAACCCGTACATAAACCGCCTTATTCTCTTCAGTCGTGACGTTGACCTCGCCGGGCGTAAAGATACCGTATTTGTCATCGACGCCGGCGCGATCAGGATAAGGCTCCCAAGAACCACCTGCCGACATATACGGACGCGCACCTGCAATAATTGAACGTACGTAAGCTTCGGTAGCGTGAATGGTTTGATTGCCTGGAATATTAGCTATGCCGCCACCGTGGAAATCAGACCAGTCTACCAGTTCAAAATTACTGCTATCCACCGGAATGGTATCAAGCCAGCCAGCCGGTGCTGCACTGCTAAATTCAGGTGCCAAGGCCCCCCAGTTCCAGCTGGTTGAGCGCACGGTTTGTTCCCGTTTGGCGTAGCGCACGCCAGATTGAACAGAAGTGAAAATGCCGTCACTGTCGAGGTGATAAGTTGCATCCAGACGCGTGGCGAAAGAGTCACCCTCTGAACGTTCCCAGTGATCCATGGCACTGCGTAGAAAATAAGACGTAGGATCCTGGAAGTAGTTGCTGTCGCCAGCCGGGTCGCCGGTGAAGCCTGGATAATTCCCTTCGGCATAAACGTCGGGGTTTGCATCCCGGTAACCGAAGTAGGGCTCGATCAGGGTCATGGTAGGTGTGCTGCCGGTTACGTCATAAGCCTGACCGGCAAAAGCGGCAGTATGAACCACCACATCGTCGTCGCGGGTTTTGGCTTTGATGTACTGTACATCAGCTTCCAGTTCCAGCGCATCAGTGGCCATCCACTCAAGGTTAAACGACAGATCCTCAACCAGGGTATCGGTCTGTTTGACACGCGAATCAAACTGGTAAGGATAGCCAAATTGCGGGCGCCCGCCGCTTTCCCATGAGCGGATTACCCGGTCGTTATTGCCGTCGGCGGCGCGCCAGCCGTCAACACCCTGCACCATGGTGCCGGAGCCAAACAGGCCATTGTCATCGAATTCAAACTCGGTGCCTTCCAGCGCACGTGTGCGGCGGTTATCTATACCGTAGTAGCCGCCCTGATATTTTACAGCCTGTTCGTGCCATGAAAGGGACGCATCGGAACGAATATACTGCATAGTGGCCAGCAGTGTTTCGTCTTCATTTTCCCACTGCAATGTGCTGGCGAAACCTTCCCGTTTACGATCATCAAACTTTTTCAACAGGTTCGATGCGTTTGGGATCCACACTGTACCGTTATTATCGCTCCCGGTAAAAGCTTCAGCACCCGCGAGTTCGCGAGCGTACACCTGTACGTAAGCGTCTGACTGAATACCGTGTGATTCACCGTACAGCTGAGAGTTAGCATAGTTGACTAAAAAACCAAGTTCGCCGTTACCATCGAGGTCATAACGGTCACTGTAAAGGCCGGAAAAAGTAGGACTGCCTTTTTCGGCTACATCACCGTAAGAATAATCACCACCAAAAGCAATGACCCGCTCTTCTGAGTCAAATGGCTTGCGGGTTCGCAGGCTTACTGTCCCACCAATACCGCCTTCAATCATGTCGGCGGTCTGATTCTTATAGATATCAACGCCACCCATTAACTCAGGCGAAACGTCCTGAAAAGAAAGGCCCCGACCACTATTAGCCGTGAAAGAGTCACGCCCGTTAAATTCACTTCGTGTCTGGGTCATGCCACGAATAATGGCGCCACTGCCCTCAACGCTAAAGTGGTCTGGGTCATCGGGGCCTGCAAAGCGTTCAATGGATACACCGGGTAACCGCTGAATGGCTTCAAGAACACTGCGATCTGGCAGGGTGCCGATGTCATCAGCGGTAATGGCATCCACTACCGTATCCGAATAACGTTTGAGGTTCTGTGCATTAAGGAGATTACCGCGGATCCCCTTAACTTCAATTTTTTCTACGACTTCTTCTTCGTTCGATGCCGCTTTTTCCTGATCATCCTGCTCCTGGGCATTCGCGCCATGCAGGGCAGAAAGGATCGTTAGTGCGACGAGGGATTTATTAAAGGTTGTAGCGTATCGGTTAGATTTGTGTGCCCGAATCCTAGCCATGTGTACTTCTCCGCTGAGATAGAATGGAGTTATTGTTACCCATTTACTTGGCTTTGAAGCTGACCGGCTGGTGACCGCTATTTTGAAAGCCAATTATGGTGGGAGAATACTCGTTGAAGCCGGCATAACTATCAATGGGATGTTAAAATATCACAATCTAAAAACCATATATCGCAACATCTAATTAACAAAAAGCCGTAAAGGTAATATCTAATAGTCTTATTTTATGGGATTTATCGACTTTGTTTGTACTATTCTAATGCAAATTTTATGAAGATGTGGGAGTAACAAAGGATTAACATTTGTTATCCCCCAACATACTTATTTTGTAAGGGTGAGCATTGCTGCCAGCGAATACACCAATGGGGCATTCCAGTTGATAGTGACTTCGTTGGTAGAGTAGCTACACCAGTTGTCTTTGTATGAAGTTGCGGGCAACGAAGCACTGTACTGACAGTTATCCTGCTGGCCGTTTTGGGCGCCGCCCACTAAAAAGCCCGGTACCGGCTCGGCAATGTCGTCGGCATGGGATTGGCGATGGTGGATAAAGCGTGGCGATGTTTCACCAAACCCGGTGACGTAGCTGTAGTCCACCGGATTTTTCCCCAGTACATAGTCCACAAGGCCGGTGAAGGTATGACGGTAGTCGGGGTTATTGCTCATCCGGTAGGCGCTGGCTAAAACCATAGCGTGGTTCATGGCAACGCCGTTACTGCCCCACACAAAATCGTTGGCAGTCATGGCTGTTCTGAATGGTGATGCCTGACTGGTTTCTACCAGTGCGTCAGCGTAGTCCAGAAAGCGCGTCTTTAACGCCTGGTAGCGCTCGGCGGGAAGAGCGTTTTGGCCTTGTTCAGAGAGTAATGAAAGATAAGCTAATCCCATAGTATCAGACCAGCCCGGAGTGGACGGGGAGCCCAGATAACGCTGCGCCTCAATAAGATAGTCCTGCTCGCCGGTGGTAACAAAAAGCTCACTGGCGGCCCAGGCAAATTCATCGTTAAACGATGAGTCGCCGTATTCCCCGGTTTTTACGATTTCTGCATTCTTATAGGCTACTTGTGGATTTTCCAGTGCCCACTGCCAGGCTTTTTTCGCTGCTGCCAGAAAATTGCTTTGCTGTTGCGGATACACTCTGGCGGCTGTTGCCATTACCGCTGCAAAATTGAGTGTCGCGGCGGTCCCCTTGGCCACCACATAACGCTGCTCTGTGGCCTCTGCCGGCATTACTGCCGGGGCAAAATTTAACGTGGTGAGCTTATGAAAAACCCCGCCGTCGCTGTCCTGCATGGTTAGCATCCAGTCGAGGTTCCAGCTGACTTCATCGAGTAAATCGGGCTGGTTGTTAGTGGACTCCGGGATATTCCAGCGCCGCTGTGCATAAAAATCCGGGAAGTCGAGGTATGCCCGCATCAGGGTATAGGTCGATATGCCTGAATTAACAATGTATTTATTGTAATCACCAGCGTCGTACCAGCCTTGGGGGCTTGCCAGGCTCACCTGCGGCTGGTTGAGGTTTATTACCTGGGTGTCCGGGTGACCGGCTTCGCGGTGCCATTTACCGGCAAAGGCCGGGTCCAGTGCCATGCCTGAACGATTGTAATAATACGCTTTAATCGCAGCGTCATGCAGGGCACTTACACGTTGGGCAGAAATCCTGAACGTGGTGTAGTCGTTGTCGCCAACAGACAGCCGGTAAAGGCCGGGAGTAGCAATACTGCTCACGTCTGCTATAGCCACGGTTTGATCTGCCAGTGGCCAGTAGTTCGGTGAACTGGTAGTGCCTTCCAGAATTACCTGACCGCTGGCGGTATTGGTTACCCGATAAGAAAGCGCTTGCGAAGTTGTTATTACGATATGCTTTTGCTGCTGCGGCAAAAAGCCAACCTGATTGGCATAGAATTCAACGGGCTGCGAACCGCTATCGGCGGTTGCGGAGCTGGCAGTGCTGCTTGTGCTGTTAACGCCCGTACAGGCTCCTATTGCGAAAACCAGTGATAAAGACATCGCCAGCTTGCTGAATGAATTTAGTTTAGTGCTCATATTTACTCCGGCCTGAAACAAAGATTAATCAGCATTGGTTGCGCTGGTGACGGCCATACTGAAAGCCGCTGCGGGAAGCCCGGTACTACTGAACAAACCGGGTTCGGGGTTATCAGCCCAGCCATAACGAACGTGAACCGGTTGACTGACCTTAGCGCTGGATAGAATCACCTTGTCGTTGCTAATGCGTACGTCAGCCCAGTAGTACTGGTTATCAGCGCCGGCAATAGCAAAGCTCTGCGTTAAGGGGGATGCTTCAGTCAGGCCCTCGCCGGTATGGCTAAAGTGCACAATGACTTTGTCGTTCTGTCGCTCTGCTGTAGTCGGTACTGGGCCCTGATAAGCAATGTCCTGGCCGTAGGCGATATTACGGGCAGCCAGTGCAAGCCGTTCTCCTACAGTAGCCTTATTGACCGGATGGATGTCGTTCCACTCTCCCACATCAAGGGTGACCACAGAAGCGGTGTTGTCAAGCGTTCCAACCTGGCGTTGCTGGTCTCGCAGAACTGCCCAGTTACTTTCAACCGGCTGAGCCCGGCGAGCCATAAAATTGGTTAGCTGAACAATAATGAAAGGCATGTCTGGCTGTTGCCACTGGCCACGCCAGTGATTAATCATAGCCGTGAGCCTGTCGGCGTAGTCATGGGGTGCGCCGCTGTTCGATTCGCCCTGATACCACAAGGCGCCTTTAATCGGAAACCGGGTCGCCGGCGCTATCATGGCGTTGTAGAGCCCCGTTGGCTGCCAGCGGATAAAGGTGGAACCTTTCAGACGGGGCATTTCGGCCGCAACCTTATAGTGCCATTCGCCAGCCAGTGGGTAACGCGCCTTGTCGGTGCCTAAAAAGTAAGCTTTATCCTGCACAAAACCGGTGGAGCCGCCGCCGGAAGTAATGCGAATAGCAATCACATTATCGCCCTTTTTAAGCATGTCCGGCGTAACATTGTAGCGCCGTGGAGGGTACTGATAACCTGTGCCGCCAACTTCATGGCCGTTGATATACGCCGTGTCGGCGTCAACAATGCGTCCTAATCGGAGTGTGACAGGCTCCGCGGGAACTTCGTCCAGGTGAATTGTTTTTCTGAGCCACCAAACACCAATAAAGCCTTCGCCGTTAGTTGGCAGATTGCCGGGCAGGGTGATTGATTGCCAGTCGCTGTCGTCGAGGCTCGGGTCATACCAGGTGGGATCAGACTGTAACCCTTTATCGGACTGATGGAGTTTTGCATACCAGGCATCTGAACGGGCTTTATCCTCTTTGCGGGTTTGCTCGTCGACTGCCGGATCGGCAAAGCGTTCACCGGCGGCAATTTTATCCGGATAGGGGGCTAGAATGTCTTTGTGCATCCAGGCCTCAATCGGCGAGCCGCCCAGCGACGCATTAACAATGCCTATGGGCACATTCTGATCAAGGTGGATCTGGCGGGCAAAGTAGTAAGCTACGGCTGACAGATGGCGAATGTTTTGCTGCGTGGCACTACGCCACTGACCGCCGCTGTAATCGTTGTTCTGGCCATCGAAACGATAGATATCGGGCACCGTGAACTCGCGAATAAGCGGAAAGTCGGCTTCGGCTACATCGAGCGGGTAGGCCTCTTCAACACGGGCCATGGTGAGCTCCATGTTTGACTGCCCGGAGGTGAGCCACACATCACCAAAGTACAGGTTATTAACGGTGAGGGTGTCGTTGCTTTTGATAACAAGCTGATGGGGGCCACCGGCGGGTTGGGCTGGCAACTCAAAGCGCCATTTGCCGTTGCTTGCGCTGGTTTCACCCAGCAGTTCGCCATTAAAGAAGATTTGAACCGGTGCTTTTGAGTCTGTGGTGCCGGTTAACGGAACAGGCTTATTGCGTTGTAACACCGCGTTGTCTGAAATAAGCCGGTGTAATGTGGTGGCAGCCCCTGCACATTGCGCGATAAGACAGGTACATAGCAAAAGTAACCGAATCAAATTATGTCTCCTTCAGAAACAAAAAAAGTGCAGAGGTTGTCTGCACTTTTTAAGTAAAAATAACGACTTAGCGGAAGATAACCTGGTTAACCTGGTTTTCCAGCAGTTCCTGACTGCCTGACACCTGTCTTGGGTTAAGCTGCTGCTCAGTGGTTAAGCCGGCCAGTGACTCCAGAGAGAAAGCACCGTTGAGGATTTTCTCGCCCAGCTCGCCGTTCCAGCCTGCGTAACGCTTGGCTTTCGCATCGGCAATAAAGTCGTTTTCAAGCATTGCTGCGGCTTTTTTCAGACCCAGAGCACAGGTATCCATACCACCAATATGGCCGTGGAACAGATCTGCCGCATCAATACTCTGACGGCGTAACTTGGTGTCGAAGTTAAAGCCACCTGAGGTGTAACCGCCGTTTTTGAGAATTTCGTAACAGATCAGTGTCATTTCTTCCACGCTGTTAGGGAACTGGTCAGTATCCCAGCCTAACTGTGCGTCACCGCGGTTGGCATCAATCGAACCGAACACACCCAGTGCAAATGCGGTGGCAATTTCGTGGTGGAAGGAATGGCCGGATAACGTTGCGTGGTTGGCTTCGATATTGACCGCGAACTCTTTTTCCAGGCCGAATTCTTTCAGGAAGCCATAAACGGTTGCCGTATCGTAATCGTACTGGTGTTTAGTTGGTTCCTGAGGTTTTGGCTCTATCAGCAGCAAACCGTCAAAACCGATTTTGTGTTTATGCTCCACTACCATATTCATAAAGCGGCCAAGCTGAGCACGCTCACGCTTGAGGTCGGTATTGAGCAGCGTTTCGTAACCCTCACGGCCACCCCACAGTACATAGTTAGCACCGCCAAGGGTTTTAGTGGCGTTCATGGCGTGAAATACCTGAGTTGCTGCGCGGGCAAAGATCTCCGGATCCGGATTGGTCGCTGCGCCTGACATATAACGCGGGTGACTGAAGACGTTAGCAGTGCCCCATAACAGTTTCATGCCGGTGGCTTCCTGTTTGGCCGCCAGTACTTCCGTCATTTCGCTGAAATTACGAATATAGTCGTTAACGCTGTCACCTTCTGGCGCTACGTCAACGTCGTGAAAACAGTAGTACGGTGCGCCGAGTTTGCTGAAAAACTCAAAGGCGACATCCGCTTTTTGTTTTGCCCGCTCCATAGCATCGCCTGGCTGTAACCAGGGACGGTCGAAGGTATTGCCACCAAACACATCGGCGCCATCCCAGCAGAAGTTGTGCCAGTAACAGGAAGCAAAGCGTAAATGCTCTTCCATGGTTTTGCCTAACACCACTTCTTTGGGGTTATAGTGTTTGAATGCCAGTGGGTTAGTGGACTCAGCACCTTCGTACTGGATTGGGCTGATGTCCTGGAAAAAATCCGCCATAGTTAACTCCTGAGTGGGCCGAATGGCCCGTTATTTTGATGATTGCTAATACTGTGCAATCGGCGTGTATTCGACAATTATGTAAACTTCATCGACTTTTGTGTTTTTTGTTAAAAATGTGAATGAAGTGAAAAGTATAGCTCGCGGAACTGCTGGCGCCGCTGATCGTAGTAGTTTTTAAGCGCAGAATCAGGCTCGTAGCTGGCAACCAGCTCTGGTACCGGGCAAATATCACTAACCGGTGTTTGTGGTGAAACACCCAGCTGTGCCAGCCTGGCTGCACCTAAAGCCGGCCCTACATCACCGCCTTTGCGATAATTCATGGCAATGCCGCTGACATCGGCCAGCAACTGACGCCAGTAAGTGCTTTTAACTCCGCCGCCAATCAGACTAATCCCGTCTACCTGGATGCCACAGCCGTGCACCGCGTCGATACCGTCGGCCAACGCCATAGAGACGCCCTGCACCACAGCCTGGGCCATATGCGCCCGCGTAGTGGAAGCGGTTAATCCAAAAAAGCCAGCTTTGGCGTTGGGATTGTTATGTGGTGTGCGTTCGCCGGTTAAATAAGGCAAAAAGAACGGCGTATTCGGATCATCCGGCCGGGTATTGTTAACCACGTCGTCAAACAATTCGGCAACGGAGCTGTAACCAGAGTTTTTGGCAAACCAGTCAAGGCAGCTGGCTGCGCTAAGCATTACCGACATCAGGTGCCAGCGGTGTCCTACGGCATGACAAAAGCTGTGTACCGCCGATTCCGGATCGCTGCGGTAATCATTGGTCACCGCAAAATAAACCCCGGAGGTGCCGAGCGACAGCATGGCCTGGCCGGCATCAACAATGCCACAGCCTACTGCTCCTGCTGCATTATCGCCGGCGCCTGCCACTACCGGAACAGCATTCATGCCCCAGCGTTTGGCTGTCTCAGCTGTAAGGTAACCGGTGATCTCGTTACCTTCATAGAGCTTTGGCATGTGCTTCTCACTTAAACCACAGGCCATCAGCATGGATTTGCTCCAGCTACGCTCACCGGTGTTCAGCCAGCTTGTACCGGCCGAATCTGACATGTCAGACGCAAACTCACCGGTGAGTTTATAGCGCAGGTAGTCTTTCGGTAGCAGGACCTTATCCACCTGTTTAAAAATGTCCGGCTCGTTTTCTTTTACCCACAATAATTTGGGAGCAGTAAATCCCGGCATCACCAGGTTACCAGTGATTACCCGTGCTTTTGTTACAGTGCTTTCCAGCGTTCGGCACTGCTCTTCACTGCGACCGTCATTCCATAATATCGCCGGGCGTAACACCCGGCCCGCTTTATCCAGTAGGGTAGCGCCGTGCATTTGCCCTGCCAGACCCAGCGCCTTAACAACCGATAAGTTGTTACGCTGCTTTAATTCATCCAGTGTTGCACAGGTTGCTGTCCACCAATCCTCTGGATTTTGTTCAGACCACAGCGGTTGCGGTATGGCTACCGTTAATGAAGAAGACGCTGAGTCCACCACTTTACCGCTTTCATCGGTCAAAATGGTTTTGACACCTGATGTGCCAAGATCAATACCAATATACATAGTTACTCTCACCGGAAAGATTAGGCGCTTATGCTGATTGCGAAATCACTAAATCGCAATTACGAAAATTTGTTACTTTTTTGTTAATTCGAACAAGGTGTATTAGTATGCTCCGAAACAAGAAATATCGTAAAAAAAAGTTATTTAATTTAAATAAAGTGGTTAATTGGTATACAGCTTTCGGGCAAAACAATAATCACTATGGGCACAATCGGCTAGCACGGAGCAGTTCATGTTTGAGAATAAACACAGTATTACGCTTTTATTTAATGCCAATAAAATTTATGACCGACGCATTATTGCGGGTGTAGGTGACTACCTGCAAACCTCAAAGGTTGACTGGGATCTGTATCTGGAAGAAGACTTTATGGCGCGACTCGACCATTTGGATGAATGGAGTGGTGACGGCATTATCGCCGATTATGATAACCCGGAAATTCAGGCTGCTCTGCATAAGGCCAATGTACCGGTGGTGGGCATAGGCGGCTCTTACGAGAATCCGGCCGATTATCCCGATGTGCCTTATGTTGCAACCGATAACTACGCCCTCATCCAGGCTGCCTTTGAGCACCTCAGACAAAAAGGTATCCAGCGCTTTGCCTTTTATGGTGCTCCGGTGAATGAGCATCATCGCTGGGCTCAGGAACGTGAAAATGCGGTATTAGAGATCACCCGTTCACAGGGTTACGAGTGTCATGTTTACCGTGGACACCCGGTACGACCCGAAACCTGGCAATACACAACCAAGCGTCTGGCCGACTGGCTGAGAAGCTTGCCTACACCGGTGGGGATTATTGCGGTTACCGACTCGCGAGCTCGCCACTTACTGCAGGTGTGTGACCATATCGGTATGCTTATACCGGATAAGATGTCGGTAATTGGTATAGACGATGATGAACTGGCCCGTTATCTGAGCCGGGTGAGCCTGAGCTCAGTGCGTCAGGGGTGTTTTGAAATGGGGGTGCAGGCGGCTAAAACCCTGCACCGGATCCTTAAAGGCCATAATAAGCCACGTAAACCTGTGCTTATCCCGCCTGAATGTGTTGCTGAGCGTCAGTCTACCGACTTTAAAGCCATCAGCGATCCACACGTAATGCAGGCCATGCATTATATCCGGCAGAACGCCTGCCGTGGTATTAAGGTGGATCAGGTACTCGACTACGTAGGGGTCTCCCGTTCAAACCTTGAACACCGATTTAAAGAAGAACGTGGCCACAGTATTCACAATGAGATCCACAACGAAAAACTAAGCCGTGCCTGTAAAATGCTGGAGAATTCTGACGAAGCAACCTCACAGATTGCCAAGATCTGCGGTTATCCTTCGCTGCAATATATGTATGCGGTATTCAAGAAGCACTTTGATCAAACGCCCAAGGAATATCGTGACGCCCGGCGCGATAGCGAAGAACAGGACCTGTCTTTAAAGGCCTCCTGAAAGTGAAAGCAGGAAGCAGGTTTGAGTAATATCACCTGCTTCCGCAAGTTTTACTACTGATCTTTCCCACACTGCGAACCTCTATTTTTATCAGGGGCTTAGCCCAGTTCGGCTGGTCTCTGCCCAGACTTTGTTTATTTACATTTGGTTCACAAAAAACGCAATTCTGGTTGAGATTTTTCATAACGCCAACGCGTTGAAGCCTTGCTGGCTTTAACGTTAAATGCCAGTCACATTAGTACACAGAGAATGTTTATGAAGCAGCGTGTTATTCTATCGTTACTGACAGGTTTGTTGATGACCGGGTGTAATTCTCCTGGGTCCTCAGGGTCTGCACAGCAGGCAGCGGCTAAGCCAGAGGCGATGTCTGCAGAAGTGACCTTTGACTGGTTTAAGTATGCTACGCCGAATAACCGCCCCACGGCACCCGCCGGCGAATTTGCCAACCCGGTTTTGCCTGGCTTCTATCCTGATCCGTCGATTACAAAAAAAGGAGAAGACTACTACCTGACTACGTCTTCTTTTAGTTATACCCCCGGTTTGCCGATTCTGCGCAGTAAGAATCTAACCGACTGGGAACTCGTGGGGTATGCGCTGGATCGCGAAGCGCAAATGGAATTCTCCGGTTCGCGTATATCGCGTGGCATTTTTGCGCCGACCATTCGCTACCATGATGGCCTGTTTTATATCATTACCACCGCAATAGACAATGGCGGTAACTTCATTATTACTGCCAGCGATCCGGCTGGACCCTGGTCTGAACCCATCTGGTTACAGGAAGTCGGTGGTATCGACCCGGACATCTTCTTCGATGACGATGGCCGTGTGTACATCACTCATAATGAAGCCCCTCCTGGCGAACCTTTGTATAACGGCCACCGGGCAATCTGGATGTGGGAGTACGATCCCGCCGCTCAGAAGGTGTTACCCGACAGCCGTAAACTGCTGGTGAATGGCGGTGTAGATATCAGCCAGGAGCCGATCTGGATTGAAGCGCCGCATATCTACAAAGTGAACGACTGGTATTACTTATCCTGTGCCGAGGGTGGCACCGGGCCACAACACTCCCAGGTGGTATTCCGCACACGTTCTCTGGATGAGCCTTTTATTCCTTATGAAAATAATCCGATTCTGACCCAGCGGGATCTTAGCTGGCCGCGACCCAATCCGGTGGATACTGCAGGTCACGCCGATATGATTCAGACTGACGCCGGTGAGTGGTGGGCAGTATTTCTGGGCACCCGGCCTTATGAGAACTTCCTGTATAATACCGGTCGGGATACTTTTTTACTGCCCGTGGAGTGGCGTAACGAATGGCCGCATATACTACCGGCAAAAACGCCTATCCCACCTACTAGTCCGCGTCCGGCCGGTTTAAGCAAACAGCAGGGGACCGACTTTTATGATTGGTCAGATGAATTCAACGGCAACCAGCTCAGCGTGCGATGGCAAACGCCGAGGGATTTCGATCGCCATTGGGTAAGTATAGAAAATGGTGTACTGGCCATGTCGCCACTGGAAAACCCGCTGTATACCAAAGAGATGGTTAGTTATGTGGGTTCCCACCAGGCTGCAGCATCGTTTGCGGCCAGCACCGAAGTGACCATAGCCAAAGCCTCAACTGCAGAGGCCGGTCTGGCGGCTTTTCAAAGTGCCGCCTACCACTATTTTCTTGGGGTACGTGGTGAACAAGGTCACTATGAGGCGTTTGTTGAACAGGTGGTTGACGGCAAGGTAACCACCGTTGCCCGCCGGGCGCTGACAACCGAAGTAGGTGAACCTGTAAAAGTGAAAGTGCACGGCGAGGGAGCATTAATCGAATTTGCTGTTGAACAGAAAGGTGAGTGGCTGGCGGTTGGCGAACCGCAGGATGCTACCTGGCTGAGTACACAAAAAGCGGGTGGCTTTGTTGGCACCACTATTGGCCCGCACGCCAGAAAATAATCAGAGATAAAGGCATGTTAAAGCGCTTTGTTAGTATTTTACTGCTGTGTCTCTGTACACCTGCCCTGGCGAGTGAGTATGTTGCCCATCAGTTTGCGGCAGGCGATTTCGTGGTGGCCGACAGCGCCAGAGAAAAAACGGCGACTATTTGGGTAGACAGGAAAGCCAATCCGGGGATCAGAATGGCGGCTGAATCGCTGCAGCAGGATATCCTCCGGGTCACCGGTCTTAAACCACGCCTAACCAGCAACACAGAAGGTTTGTCGGGCCATGTGATCATTATTGGCGAGCGCGGCCAGGCTGCGCTGGTGGATAAACTGATTGGCAGTAATCAACTGACCGTACAGGCAAAAGCCCGGCAGTGGGAAGGTTATCAGCTCGATACGGTGGCGAGCCCGCTCCCTGGCGTTGAACAGGCCTGGGTGATTAGCGGAAATGACCGCCGGGGCGTGATTTTTGGCATCTATGACCTGAGCGAAAAAATCGGTGTGTCGCCCTGGTATTGGTGGGCCGATGTGCCGGTAGTCACCCATGACAAGCTCTTTATTAAAGCCGACACCCACATTAGCGATGCGCCCAAGGTGAAATACCGGGGGATCTTCCTTAACGATGAAGCCCCGGCCCTTACCGGTATGGTGCACGAGCAGTTCGGTGGCTATAACGCGAAGTTTTATAAGCATGTTTTTGAGCTGCTGTTGCGGCTGAAGTCTAACTTTTTATGGCCGGCGATGTGGAACAATGCGTTTGCCGATGACGATCCGCAAAATACGTATCTGGCCAACGATATGGGCATAGTGATGAGTACTTCACACCACGAGCCTATGATGCGCGCCGACAAAGAGTGGAACCGCTATGGCAGTGGCCCCTGGGAATATTCTACTAACCCTGAAAAGCTTTACGAATTCTGGGTTGAAGGCGCTAAACGTTACAAAGATAAAGAGGGTATTTTTACCCTGGGAATGCGGGGGCAGGCTGATACGCCCATGAGCGAAGGTGAAAATATCGGTCTGCTGGAGAGAATTGTTCACGACCAACGCGAAATTCTTGCGGATGTAATGGATAAGCCACTTACTGAGGTACCTCAGGTGTGGGCGCTGTACAAAGAAGTGCAGGGCTTTTATGAGCGCGGTATGCGCGTGCCGGATGATGTGACATTACTTTGGTCTGATGATAATGCCGGCAATATTCGACGCCTGCCAACCGAGGCTGAGCGCGGCCGTAGCGGCGGTGCCGGGGTGTATTATCACTTCGATTATGTGGGCGGCCCGCGGTCTTACCGGTGGATCAATACCGTGCCGCTGGGTAAGGTTTGGGAGCAAATGAATCTCGCCTGGGAATATGGTGCAGATAAAATCTGGATCACCAACGTAGGCGACTTAAAGCCGATGGAATTACCTATCAGTTTTTTCCTGGCGCAGGCCTGGGATCCGGAAGCGTTTAACGCGCAGTCTGCCAAACGGTTTACCCGGGAATGGGCGGCGAGTCAGTTTAATGGCCAGTTTACCAATGACATTGCAGAATTACTGACAGTTTATACGCTCCAAAACGGCCGACGTAAGCCCGAAGCACTGAGCCCGGAAACATACAGCGTACTGAATTACAACGAAGCCGACCGGATAAGCAAAACACTGGCCGAAGCGGCGGATAAAGCCAATAGCATTTATGAGCGCATCGACAGTGATTATCAGGATGCTTTCTTCCAGCTGGTTGCGCATCCGGTATGGGCTACCCAGGCTATGTTTGAGTTAAACCGGGCTCAGGCGCTGAATGCTCTGTATGCCGAACAGGACCGCGCTTCTACGTCGGCCATGGCGGCCACAGTTAACGCGTGGTTTGAACGGGATGCCGAGCTTACTGAGATTTATCACAGTATTAAGGGCGGTAAATGGAACCGTATGATGTCGCAGCCACACATTGGCTATGTGTACTGGAATAACCCGCCGGCCAATATCCCACCGGTAGTTCAGACCAAAGCGCTGGCACAACCTGCTGTGGCTGATATGGGCGTTTCTGTTGAGGGTAGTCGTGCTTACTGGCCAGCCACCGGCGGATTGTCGCTGCCCGAATTTACGCTCTATGGCGAAGCAACTCGCACCTTTACCGTGTACAACCGGCAGGGCAAGGCTTTCAACTGGTCGGCAAAGGCCTCACAGCCCTGGATCATTCTGGGCAAAAATGGCGGTGAGTTGCTGGCTGATACGCCCGTGCCAGTTTCCATTGACTGGTCTCAGTTAGAGGCTGGCCATCACGAAGGCACTATAAATGTGAAAGGTACCGGCTGGGGCGGCGCGAACATCAAAGTTACTGCGCACAAACCAGAACTGACTGCCAGGCCGGTTAGCGGCGACTTTATTGAAGTAGACGGTTACGTGGCGATGAATGCCAGCGAGGCCAAGGTGAAATCGACCCCGAATGGCAGTTGGCATAAGGTCGCAGTGCACGGGCGCACAGGCCAGGCGATGAGTGCGGCATTGCCGCCGTATTCCAGCCTGACACACCAACAGGCGCCGGCACTGGAATTCCCGGTATTCTTTACCTCTACCGGCGAGTTTCCGCTAACGCTGCAGTTATCGCCTTCTTTGCCGTTTGATGAGGCAACGGGCATTAAGGTGGCATTAACCCTGGATGGTGAACATGTGGCTACACTGGCGCTGCCTTCACAAAAAGACAAGCAAGCCTGGGCGCAGGGGGTAATGGATAACGTGAAAGAACTCACTACTACATTGCCTGTGACTAAGGCTGGTCGTCACCGTCTGGCGGTAAAAGCCTTAACGCCAGGAGCCGTATTGCAGCGGGTAATTGTGGACACCGGTAATCTAAAGCCCAGCTATCTCGGACCGCCGGAAAGACGCGCACCCTAAAATAAATATTAAGGGGTCAGAGTACTTGAAGTTCACTCAATCAAGGGGTCAGGTACATGAATGTACCTGACCCCTTGATTGTCTTTTAGAAGCTAACCTGCTCCCCTTCGTTGAGAATGTGTAAGGGAATCTCGGAAGCTAAACGTTCATGCATGGTTAGCAGCCGAAAGAGGGCAGAGTGTGAGGTTTTATCGCCCATCTTCCAGCTGTTATTACCATAACCCCATGGGACCATCACTTTGCAGTTAAGCTCTTTTGCTGCGATAAGAGCATCTTCCGGTGTCATATGGACTTTTCTGTAAAAGGCTGGTGATTCTGCGCTGAAATAGGAAGCAATGGGCAGCAAGCACACGTCAATCTCCCCGTACTTTTCTCTTATCTGCTTAAAGTGGGGCGAATAACCAGTGTCGCCAGCAAAAAATAAAGTGTTGCCCTGATGTTCGAGCAGCCAACCACCCCACAGGGTTTTGTTCTCGTCTTCATACAGATAAGGCACCAGAATCCGGTTGCTAAAGTGATGGCCGGGGACAAAATGCACGTTCATTTTGCCTAGCGGTTTACTGGCATACCAGGCCATTTCGGTAATGTTAAAATCACCGTCGGGAAAGTGCTCAGCAAAACCTAGAGGCGTTAAAAACGCCGTATCGGCAGAGAATGCCTGGATATCGCCTTTGTTGAAGTGATCATAATGAATGTGCGAATACATAACCGCATCGGTTGCATTAAGCACCGAGTCCGAGGGCTGTTGCGGTTCGTTACGATTAAAGCCGGCCGACAGGCGAAAGGCCCAGTTTACCGGCCAGTCAAACTGATTAAATACCGGGTCGAACAAAAACTGTTGGTTATCCGGGGTGGTAATGCGAAAGCTGGCGTGACCATACCATTTAACCGTATACCCGGTGTCGAGCGACAATGGCGTAGAATCACCGTTGTAAGTGCACTGTTCCATAGGCTCGTTGCAAGTCAGAAGCTCACTGGGCTGGTAGCAGTCTTCGTTGCAGGTTACCGGGTAATCTTTAAATTTGGGAAACAAATTAATAAAGCGGTCCTGATAGCCCTCCATGCTGGAATATTTCACCACCGAATCGGGCGGTGTTAACCGTTCTGTTTGGTTAATGCTGCTACAGGCTGCAATACAAAGCGCAAGCGCTGAGGCAAGCGAAAAAGCAATGTACTTCACTGATGTTAAGTTCCCTTCAAATGTTCCAACGGTAAGTTTACCAACTCACGGCCGGCGACAAACGCAAAAAGTTGTAAACAAACTTAACGGCGGTAGAAGGATAGTGAAGTTTCCTGTCAGTAAAGGCTGCTTAAGGCGAAATGTGGACATTCAGTTTCAAATTATTTCCCTTTGATTGCTTTCTTCTATCCAGGTTTGTTTAACTTAATACATAGTGAAATAGTGCTTATTGCTTCGAGATGGAGGACAAACCTTAAATGAAACTCAAAGAGTCAACGGTTCACTACCTATGGGTTTTCGGTAGTATAGGCACCTTCGCCCTTGTTGCTTTGGCAGGTTGGGAAATGGCAGAGCATTCTATTTGGTTTGAACAGTATTGGTCTCACAAGCCATCACGTTTTCTGATTATTTTTGCAGGAACGCTAACCACCATAGGTCTTGCCGCATATACATACTCCTACTTCTGGGGACGCAAAAAGTTTATAAGGACTTACAAGGAAATAAACAGAACAGAGTTGAATGAGTCCAGAGATGGAGAGCTAATTAGAATTCAGGGAGAGTTGGTACTTCTCGGTGAGCCTTTAATCGCACCACTTTCTCAGAAGGAGTGCGCTGCGTATGAGACGATAGCTCAAATAGAGGAAGAAGTTGCAACTGTAAGCGGTAGTGAGACAAATGTTGGCTCTCGGACAATTTGGCAAACTATTAAACACATTAATAAAGCCAAAGACTTTTTGATTCGATCTGAGGGTTCATACGCTCTGATTCGAGTAGCGCAAGGTAATCTTAAAATTAGTTTAGATATGATCCACGATGAACAACATTACAAAAAGGACCGGGGCGGTTTTCTTACTGAAGAGGAAAATTCATTAAGACGAAATACTCTGGAGAGCATGGACCTGCCTACCAAGCCATATGTCGGCGTTTACTCCCGGAATATTAGATTTCAAGAGGGTGTATTGGAACAAGGGGAGCAAGTCGCAGTAAGAGGTACAGGAACTTGGACAAGTACAGATACTGACGAATTAAGTTTTCTCTTTGGCCAGGGAGTCAAAAAAGTTTATGAAATTGAGAATTCTGAAGAATTCCAACTTTACTTTAGTGACTCATCAGCTGTACTTGAAAAGTAGAAACTTCAATTCGAAAATCTATATCGATGTCCTACGTACCAAGCATAAAAAAAGCCAGCGACTAAGCGCTGGCGAGTGGTGACTTTTATTATGATTATAGTGTGGGAGTGATTTTGTTTATCCCTGCATTTGCTCCAGCTCTTTGCCTTTGGTTTCGTTAACAAACTTCACCACAAAGATTACCGACAGGAAGGCGAAAATGGCGTAAATACCGTAAGCGCCACCTAAGCCAATACCCGCCAGCAGCATCGGGAAGGTAATGGTGATCAGGAAGTTGGAAGTCCATTGCACCAGGCCGCTTACTGCAAGGCCTGAACCACGGATCTGATTGGGGAACATCTCTCCCAGCATTACCCACATTACCGGGCCCCAGGACATATTAAAGAAAAATACATACAGGTTTGCTGCCACCAGTGCGGTGGTACCCCATTCACCCAGGATAAGCTTACCGTCTGGCCCTTGTGAGGCATTTAAAAAGGCCACAACCATCACGCCAAGGGTAATTGTCATGCCGATTGAGCCCCACTTGAGGAGTGGTTTGCGGCCGATTTTATCAATCACCAGTAAGGTAAGAATACAGGCGGCGATACTGATAGCCCCGCTTAGTACGTTGATTAGCAGAGCGTCCGACTCAGAAAAGCCAACGGCTTGCCAGAGTACCGCACCGTAGTAAAACACCACGTTAATACCAACAAGTTGCTGAAACGCCGCCAGGCCCAGACCTACCCAAACAATGGGGCGTACCTTGGTGGTGTTTTTGTCGATTAAGTCTTTAAGCTGAGGACGGTGATCGTCGGCCAGCGATTGCTTAATTTCGTTGAGTTTGTGAGTGGCTGCATCTTCGCCCAGTAACCGGGTGAGTACACGGTGAGCCCGTTCGGTTTTGTTGCTGGATACCAGAAAGCGTGGGCTCTCCGGAATAAACCATAGCATCACAAAAAACAGGGTGGCCGGAATAAGCTCAATCCAGAACATCCAGCGCCAGGCCTCAAAATTCAACCACAGCGTATTCGTTGAACCAGCTGCTTCACCAGCCAGCATGTAGTTACTTAAAAACGCTGCAAACAAACCGCTGATAATGGCAATCTGCTGAATACTGGTGAGCATTCCGCGGTAACGGGCCGGTGAGACTTCTGAAATATAAGCTGGCGCCATCACAGAGGCGGCACCTACTGCCAGGCCACCAAGGACCCGGTAGATAACAAATTCAAAAGACGACGTAGCAATACCAGAGCCCCAGGCACTGATGATAAACAGTACCGACGAAACAATCAGTAGCGCACGGCGGCCGTATTTGTCGGCAAAGCGGCCAGCAAAAAATGCCCCTACTGCACAGCCAAGCAGCATGCTCGAAACATTAAATCCGGTACCGGCGCTGGCCGAGTTAAACGCTTGCTGTAAGCCATCTACTGTACCGTTGATAACCCCACTGTCGAACCCAAACAGGAATCCGCCAATGGTGGCTACAATACTGATAAAAATAACAAAGCCGATATTTTCGCCCGACGGACTGTCCATCGATGCTGGCGTCGCGGTTGATTCAAGCATTACTTCTGCTCCAGGTATGGATCGATGGTAACGATGCTGCCATCCGGGTTATAGGTAAGTTCGGTCATTTTTACGCTGCGTAAATGCGTTTGACCGCCGGATAATGAGCTGTCGTGATAGAACAGGTACCATTTACCCTTAAACTTGGCGATAGAGTGATGGTTAGTCCAGCCTTCTACCGGTTGCAGGATCACGCCCTGATAAGTAAATGGGCCGTAAGGGTTGTCGCCGGTTGCGTAAACAATTTTATGAGTATCGCCGGTAGAGTAAGAGAAGTAATACTTGCCCTGATATTTGTGTACCCAGGCAGCCTCAAAGAAGCGGCGGTCATTATCGCCCTGCAGAATGGGGCTACCGTCTTTGTCGAGTAATTCAATTTCTTTCGGCGTTTCGGCGTAAGAAAGCATGTCATCCGCCATTTTGGCGATACGAGGTTTTACTGCCGGTGCATCATCTGCCGGGTAAACATCTTCCGGGTTATAAGTGCCGCCTTCATAGCGTTGTAGCTGGCCACCCCAGATACCGCCGAAGTACATGTAATACTCGCCGTCGTCATCTTTAAACACGGCAGGATCCATACTGTAACTGCCGGCAATTGGCTCCGGCTCCGGAGTGAACGGACCTTCAGGCGTGTCGCTCACGGCTGCGCCAATGTGGAAAACGTCGTTCTTGTCTTTGAGTGGGAAATACAGGTAGTACTTGCCGTCTTTTTCGGCAGCATCCGGCGCCCATAGCTGGCGTCCTGCCCATGGAATATCTTTAACTGATAAGGCAACGCCATGATCGGTCACTTCACCGCCCACTTCGTCCATGCTCAGAATATGATAATCGCGCATATCGAAGTGATCGCCATTGTCGTTTTGAGGAATACCTGATTCCACGTCGTGAGAAGGATAAATATACAGGCGGCCGTTAAACACATGGGCGGAAGGATCCGCAGTGTAAATATGTTCTACCAACGGCTCAGCAAGGCCGCTTTTTACCTGTGGTTTTGTTTGAGGCTCAGCTTGAGCCTGTGTGCTCTGGGCTTCAACATTTTGTTGTTGTGGCTGACACGCTGTTAGCACCATGGCTGACAACAACGCAGAAAAGGTCAGTGAATATTTTGGTTGAAACGTCACAATACGCTCCCGGTCAGTGATTAAAATTCAGGTCAAATAATGCAGCGACTGATGGCAATCGGCAATGTTAACGAGCTGTGAAACGATAAAAAGATAAAGCGGTACTGAATAACATAAATTTCACAATGTAAAGTGCTCATACTGCGCTCGATTTTCCGCTATGGCAAAAAAATCTCTCTGAAATAACACTTTGCTAATCATCAGTATTTCTGGGGATTTTCCCGGTCACCCAAAAAACGTTGCTGGAATGTGAAAAATGACAATGTTGCCTGCTACCCGCCAGCGCTACCCTGACGCCTCTACGAAGTAATCTAAAGTTAACCAATGGTGATACAGCATCGTCTGCACAATTTGATTTTTTGCTTGCTGCTGGCTTTTTTTGCTACCGGTAGCAATGCAAATGCGGGCTCAGACAAAGTGACATCACTGAACGTGGTGACGTCACTAAGTAGCAGCGATCCCATGTACAAGGGCCTGATACGTTTTAAGCAGTTGGTCGAAACCGGCAGTAAAGGCTCGCTTAGCGTTAACCTGTTTATTGGTTCTCAGCTGGGAAACGACGACGACATTCTGGAACAGGCCATGGCCGGTGCTGGCATTGCGGTGCTGGTGGATGGCGGGCGCTTGTCTGTGTATGCCCATGAAATGGGGATCCTCGGTGCTCCTTATCTGGTGAACAACCTGGCAGAACTTCAGCACCTGGTGAGCTCGGATCTGTTTCAACAGTGGAATGGCAACCTGCAGCAAAACGCCGGTTTACGTGTGCTGGCATTTA
Source organism: Marisediminitalea oceani (assembly GCF_003731635.1). GTDB lineage: Bacteria > Pseudomonadota > Gammaproteobacteria > Enterobacterales > Alteromonadaceae > Alteromonas > Alteromonas oceani. The sequence continues at coordinate 128,566 of NZ_RCUA01000007.1, forward strand.
ACTGGTGGCAGGGCGCAAGGCATCTGCTAACCCAGCAGGCGGTAGCTCAGCCTGAAGATTTGAACGGATTAAGACTACGTACCATCAGTGCGCCGGTTTGGATAAGCACCATCGAAGCCATGGGGGCTACGCCCACGCCATTGAGTTGGTCTGAAGTGTACAGTGCTCTGCAGCAACGCGTTATCGACGCCGGTGAAGCACAGCTGGCTGCTGTATGGGGCGCAAGGCTTTATGAGGTAATAAGTCATGTTAGCAAAACCGGCCATATTCAACTGATATCCGGCCTGGTGACCAGTGATGACTGGTTTAACCGGCTAACAGTCGCCGAGCAGGATGTCATCCTCCACGCTGCCACTGCGGCAGGTAAGTACGCCACTTCTCAGGTACTCACGGCTGAAAATGACATCGAGGCAAAGCTAACCGCAGCCGGCGTCTCAATATCTACCCCGCCGGTTGTGCCATTTGTGCAGGCTACAGAGTCAGTTTATCAGACCCTTGGATACAGCGAGCTGCGCCAGCAGGTTAGAACATTGCTGGATGAGGGGAACGGCCAATGAACCACCTCGATAAGATAGAGCGCATGGTGTGCATTGGCCTGTTATCGGCCATTGTATTGCTGGTCTTTGCGGCGGCAGTGATGCGAACTGTGGGGCTACCGATTATCTGGTCGGTAGATATTGCCCAGCTCCTGTTTGCCTGGCTGTGTATGCTCGGTGCCAATCAAACCTTAAAACACGCACAACATGCCACGGTGGATATTGCTACCCAATACCTGCCTGCGCACTGGCAGCAGCGGCTTGCGGGGCTGGCATCACTTATTATGATCGGCGTACTGGCCGTTGTTGTTGTGTATGGCATTGCACTATTTAACCTTAACCCTCAGCGAACGCTGGGTAGCACGCCTATATCTTACCGCTACGTAGCCCTTGCACTCCCGGTAGGCGCCGGATTGATGCTGCTAACCCTGCTTGAACAAAGCTGGCTTAAATGGTTTTCAGTTAAACAGAGGGCGGCGCAATGATGATGCTGCTGGTTTTCTTGGCCTTGTTATTAGCCGGTGTGCCACTGGCGTTTAGCCTGATGGCCAGCGGCCTGCTGTTTTTTGTTATGCATGACTCCTTACCGGTGCTGGTAGCAGTGCAGCGGATGGTATCGAGTAGCCAGAGCTTTCCGTTACTTGCAGTGCCGTTTTTCATCCTGGCCGGGCACATTATGAACGCTTCGGGGATCACTTCGCGGCTGATAAGTTTTGCTAATTTGCTGGTGTGCTGGATCAGCGGTGGTCTGGCTCATGTCACTATTGTGCTCAGTGCTCTGATGGGCGGCGTATCGGGGTCGGCTATTGCTGATGCCGCCATGCAGGCCCGTATTCTTGGTAAGCCTATGGAAGACTCAGGTTTACCGCGGGGCTTCAGTGCAGCCATCATCACCGTGAGTGCTTTGATTACGGCCTGTATTCCGCCAAGTATCGGCTTAATTTTGTATGGCTACATGGGCAATGTGTCGATTGGTAAATTGTTTATCGCTGGACTATTCCCCGGCGCTTTGCTGACTATCGCACTGATGCTCTGCGTGCGTTGGGTGGCAAGCTCTCAGAAGCTTGGTAACACCGAAACACAAAAGCCGCCGGCATTCCGGGAGGTTATGATCGCGGCTGGCCGATGCAAATGGGCGTTATTATTCCCGGTGCTGCTGATTGTTACCATTCGCTGGGGGATCTTTACGCCATCAGAAGCCGGTGCCTTTGCCGTGGTGTACGCCGTTTTAGTGGGGCTGTTTGCTTATCGGGAACTCACCATTGCAGAACTATACAGCGCCTTAAATGAAAGCGTGCGTGATATCGGCATGATTATGTTGATTGTGCTGGCGGCCGGCACGGCAGGTTATGTGATTGCTTTTCAGCAATTACCGGTTGAGCTGGCCCAAAGCGTGTCTGCAGTAACTCAGTCACCACTGCTGGTGCTGATGATTTGCCTGGCACTGTTGCTGGTGATTGGTACGCTGATGGAAGGCACCATTACCGTACTGTTGCTCACTCCTATTCTGGTGCCCGTTATCCAAAGCGTGGGGATCGACCCGGTTCACTTTGGCATTTTACTCGTGCTGGTAGTGACCTTTGGCGGCACTACACCGCCGGTTGGAATTGCTATGTACACCGTGTGCAACATCATGGATTGCCCGATTACCCAGTTTATTCGTCATGTCTGGCCATTTTATCTCACCGTGCTGGTGGTGTTGCTGTTGCTGGCACTGCTGCCGGAACTGGTGCTGTTTTTACCCGACTATGTTTATGCCACGCCTTAACTGGCCTGAAGATGAGACTATATTATGAAAATTACTGATGCGTATGTGATTGTATGTTCGCCCGGTCGCAACTTCGTTACCCTCAAAATAGTTACCGACGAAGGGATTTACGGTATTGGTGATGCAACACTCAACGGTCGCGAGAAAACGGTAGTCAGTTATCTTGAAGATTACCTCATCCCGGCATTAATCGGTAAGGATCCGGCCCGGATTGAAGATATCTGGCAGTATATTTATCGCGGTGCCTACTGGCGTCGTGGTCCAGTGGGCATGACAGCCCTGGCTGCGGTTGATATGGCTCTGTGGGATATTAAGGGCAAAGTGGCTGGCCTACCTTTATACCAGTTACTCGGTGGTCGTAGCCGCGATCGCATCATGACATATACCCATGCTAACGGCAGTGATTTAGCCTCTACGCTCGAAGCGGTGGGAGAGGCTATCGATCAGGGATATCAGGCTGTGCGAGTGCAGTCAGGCATCCCCGGTATGGCCAGCACTTACGGTGTGGCCAAAGACGGTAAAAAATATGAACCGGCGGATGCGGCACTGCCTTCCGAGGCTGTGTGGTCTACCGAAAAGTATCTTAATTTTGTGCCGCACCTGTTCAGTGAAGTGCGTCGTCAGTATGGCGAAGAAATACACCTGCTGCATGATGTGCATCACCGCTTAACGCCCATTGAGGCGGCGCGGCTGGGTAAGGAACTGGAGCCTTATCATCTGTTCTGGATGGAAGATGCCGTGCCCGCTGAAAACCAGCAGGGCTTTGAGCTTATCCGCCAGCACACCACAACGCCACTGGCCGTGGGAGAAGTCTTTAACTCTATTCATGACTGTAAGGAGCTTATCCTTAATCAGTCGATTGATTATATTCGTTCTACGCTGGTGCATGCCGGCGGCATTACACAAATGCGCCGGATAGCCGATTTAGCGGCCCTCTATCATATTCGTACCGGTTTTCATGGTGCGACCGATCTGTCTCCGGTATGCATGGGGGCCGCCCTTCATTTTGATTACTGGGTGCCTAACTTTGGTATTCAGGAGCATATGCCGCACAGCGAACTGATGGAATCGGTGTTCTCCTTTGATTACCAGTTTGACCGTGGTTTCTTCACTCCGGGTGAAGCCCCAGGCCATGGTGTGGATATCGATGAGAAGCTGGCAGCAAAATATCCTTACCAGCGAGCGGCGTTGCCAGTAAACCGACTCGAGGACGGCACGCTGTGGCATTGGTGATCGTTATTTCTTAGTTAAACAGACTCAGGACAAGCTATTTGTAAGGTTAATAAAAGGTTGAATTTTAAATCGGGCGAAAGGTTATCAGGGTATTGTTGCTCTGAGGTCTTCTTTTGCTTATGTGATTATTTTACAAAGTATTTTTTATTAATCTTTTTTAAACAAAAGCAATGAGCTTACCAATAAACGTAAATTAAATGTTAATATAATAAGTCAATAATACCCTCCGGAATGAGTTGTACAAAGGAAGCTCTGACACTCGATTGTAAATTCACAGTTGCCTCATTAAAGGCTGAGAATCACTGAAACCGGAGGGCTGCTACACATGCCTAAATCAAAAAGCAGAAATTTAAATTCACAAAGTGAGCAAAACGGCTTAATGCCAGGGGAGTCATTCCCGCGGTTTAAAAGGTCGGTACTTGCCGCTGCTATTATGTCTTGTACCACAGCGGTAATGGCGCAAGAGGCAGTTGATGAAAACAAAGAAAGCGAGGACGACAGCGCAGTAGAGGTGATCTCGGTAACGGGTCAGCGTCAGTCGCTGGAAAGCGCCATCGACTTAAAGAAGAATGCCGATACCATTGGTGATTCTATTGTCCTTGATGAAGCTGGCAAAGTCCCCAGTACCTCATTATTAGAAATTCTGGAACGTTCACCAGGTGTTACCATGAACCGGGTTAGAGCGGGCAGCGAAGGCTCGCCGGATGGCTTCGCCTTCGAAGGGTCTGGTATTCAGGTACGGGGCTTAAATAAATCCAAAACGCTGATCAACGGGCGCGAAGTATTTTCCGCTAACGGTGGTTCAGGGCTAAGCTGGGCAGATGTAGGCCCGGAACTGCTAAAAGCGGTTACCGTGTATAAAGCCAGCCGCGCCGATCTGATTGAAGGTGGTGTGGCCGGTACGGTAAACCTGCAAACCCGTATGCCTTTCGACTTTGAAGGTTTTAAAGCGAATGGCTCGGTAACGGCCGATTACGGCGACTTTTCTGAAGAGTTAACCCCGGCTTACTCCGGTTTGATCTCGGATCGCTGGGAAACTGACTACGGTGAGTTTGGTGTGTTACTCAATATGGGTTACTCAAAAATCGCCTCGCACGACAGTAATATTATTATTCCGCCTTACCATGCGACCAACTACAACGGCCAGCGCGTATATGCCCCAGCCGGTGTGCGTTTTACCCAGGACCAGTTTGAGCGTGAACGGACCGGTTATTACGCCGCATTACAATGGAAGCCAAGAGAAAACCTGGAATTCTTCCACACTACCTTTATTTCAGAGCGTGAAAGTAACCGTGACAGTCAGATCATGACTATTGAGCCGGGTGCGCCGGTAGGCGTGCTTGATGGTGCTCAGTTTGATGATGACGTTTTTGTGAGCGGAGCAATTTCCAGCACTAACCTTACTTCTGGCTTGCCAGTGGCTATGAACTCTAGCTTTACGCCGGGCTTCAGTAAAACAGCCGATCACAGCTTTGGCTTTGAATACGAGTCGGATTACTGGGATTTAAGCGGTAGCTATCAGTACGTTAAAGCGGAATCGCGTTCGGGCAAATACAGCCTGGGTGGTGCGGTGCTTGAGAATATCATTGAAACCAATATGGACTTAACCGGCAATCGTCCGGCGGTAACCTTTGGTAATCCGCTGTCTACCGATCCGGCGAATACCGGTATGTCGCGAATTAACTGGCTGGATATGGAAAACGAGGGCGATGCGCACGCGTTCCAACTGGATGCCAGTTTTTATCTCGAGCATGACTTCTTCCGTAAAGTCGCCGTGGGCGGTCGGGTAGCCGACCGTGAAGAATCAGACAGCTTTGTGGGTACCTGGTGGTCGGCCACAGGCCGTAACTGGAACGGTGTACCCAGAGCTTTTGTTGATACGGCACCAGAAGGCGACTTCTATTTAGAAGAATTCTCCGACTTCTTTAAAGGGGATGTACAGGCACCGGGCGCAGTGTGGGTAGGTACCGACCAAATCAACTCTGCCGACCAGTTTGCGCGGGTATACAACACCTATACGGCTTGTGGACCAGACCTGTATTACCAGTGTAGCGATCCGGAAGCGAGTAACTATATCTATGGCAATCCGCCAAACCGTAACTTTGATCAGCGTCCGTCGTTCTACGATACCAAACATAAAACCCAGTCGTTATATGCCATGGTCGGGTTCGAGAATTACGGTGATTCGTTCTGGTCTAACTTTACCGGTAACTTTGGTGTGCGTTGGGTTAACTATGACATAGAAAGTATGGGTAACTTTGCTTTCAATGGTGGCGCTCGTTACTACGCCACCGTAGCTGATGCACAGGCATCGGTAGAAGCCATGGGCGGCCTGTCTAATATTCTTGCCTGGCAGGAAGCCAACGAAGGTGTACAACCTCCGTTTACCCGCGAGAGTGTCGGGTTTGAAACCGAACGTGTGGGAGAGTTGACGAAAGACTATTTCCTGCCGTCCTTTAACATTAAGTTTGAGCCGGTTGAAAACTGGATTGTTCGCTACGCGTTTACCAAAACATTAACGCCGCCGCGCTATCCGGACATCCGGGCCCAGGGTATTGCCTCAGTACAAACTACTGAGAACGTAATTAACCAGGAACTGGATGCATTGTATCCGGATGAAGATGTATCGATTCCGGCCATCTTCTCGGGCTACACCAATACCTCGGGGAACCCGTTCCTGGAGCCTGAGATTGCACTCAACCACGATGTATCGGTGGAGTGGTATCCGCGTAAAGGCTCTTCGGTGCATTTATCGCTGTTCCATAAAACCATTGAAAATTACATCACGTTCAATAACTTCTCTGGCCCGGGCGCAGAGTACTTTAATGAAGACAACTATCCGCAGTCGGCGTTTACCGATGGCAGTGGTAGTTCATTCCTGGATGGACCGGTACAGAGCCGCACCAACTTTAACTCCGACGAAGATACCATTATCAGCGGTTTTGAATTGGGTGGCCGAACCTACTTCGATGAGTTGCCGGGTTGGTTAAGTGGCTTTGGTGTGGATGCTAACGTTACTTACATTGGTAACGACTCGCCGGATGCCTTCGCCCTGGATATTAATGGCGATGAGCTTAGTGTTCCGGTGATTGGATTATCTGAGTGGTCTTACTCAGCCACCTTACTTTACGATAAAGGCGATCTGAGTGCGCGTCTGGCCTATAACTGGCGTGACCGTTACCTGACTACCACCAACGACTCAGGTACTACGCGGGTGTATACCGACCCGTTCAGCGGCGACGATATTCAAATCGGTTTGCCGGTTTACGCAGCGGCTATCGGGCGTCTTGATGCCAGTGTTTCGTATCGGGTGACTGACGCCATCAACGTTAAGCTGAATGTTCAGAACCTGACCGACGAAGATCAGCGTACCGAGATGGAAATCCTCGACGGCGTGTTTGTAGACCGGGCCGTGTTTGTGACCGACCGTCGTATCAGCCTGCACGTTGGGTTTGACTTCTAAGCAGGGTGTTGAGATGGTTCAACCCAAGTTGTAAATAAAAGGTAAACATAAGATGAGAAAGAGTGTATTGATCGTTGGCGGCGGTACCGCAGGCTGGATGACCGCGGCTTACATGGCGCGGATGCTGGCAGCAGACACCCCCGGCGGCGTATCAATCACTCTGGTCGAATCTGAAGAAATCGGTATCCTCGGCGTAGGCGAGGGTACCTTTCCTATCATCCGTAAAACCATGGGCCGTATAGGCCTGGATGAAAGCGATCTGATTAAGCACGCGGATGCCACGTTCAAACAGGGCATTCGTTTTAATAACTGGAAGAAAAATCCCGCTGACGACCCGGCTGACAGCTACTTTCACCCTTTTCAGGTTGCGTCTCAGCATACTGATATGGATTTGTTGCCCTACTGGTTGTTAGGCGTGGCCGGGGATGTGCCCTGGTCTGAATGCTGCACAGTACAGGAACGAGCGGTGGAGGCTAAGCTGGCTCCCAAATTAATATCGCATCCCAACTATGAAGCGCCCCTTAATTACGCCTACCATTTTGATGCGACCAAGCTGGCAGCGTTGGTGCGCAGTCGGGCGATGGAAATGGGCGTCAAACGGCTAATCGATACCATTGACGATGTGAAGCTCGATGAAGATGGCGCTATTGCATCGGTGACCGCCAGAGAGCATGGCGATCTCACCGCCGATCTGTTTATCGACTGTACCGGCTTCAGAGCCAGACTCATCGGTGAAACCCTGGGGTCAGAATTTACTTCCTATAAAAATGAGTTGTTCTGCGATCGGGCCGTAGCTCTGCAGGTGCCTTATGAGCAGGCCGGCGGACCCATTCCATCCTGTACCTATACAACAGCCAAAGATTACGGCTGGATTTGGGATATAGGTTTGCATGAACGACGTGGACTGGGATACGTGTATTCCTCAAAATACTGCGATGAAGAAACCGCAGTGGCTACCCTCAAAGCGCATATCGGGCCTGCGGCCGATAACCTGCAACACCGGTTACTGAAATTTGAGCCGGGTTATCGTAAAACCCAGTGGCATAAAAACTGTGTGGGAATTGGCTTATCGGTGGGCTTTATTGAACCGCTGGAAGCTACGGGGATAAGTTTTGCCGAAGTGGCTGCATTGATGCTGTGTAATCTGTTTCCGTGGTCCGGCGATTATGAGCGTTCTGCTACCCAGTTTAACAACGCCATGAGTAAACGCTTCGAACACGTAAAAGACTTTATCAAGCTCCACTACTATCTTACTGAGCGCGACGATACCGCATTCTGGCGGGACAACCAGGATCCTGCAACGGCTTCTGAGTACCTTAAAGGAAAGCTGGAGCAGTGGCGTCACCGGCCGCCTTCGTTTTTAGACATTGATGCCAGCCACGATATTTTTGATGAAAACAGCTGGCAATATATTCTGTATGGTATGGGCTTTAAAACCGACATTTCAGCCCGGGAAGGCGCGTTGCGTTTCTTTGATGATGCACGTAACGAGTTTGCCAGTATTCGCCAGCAGAGTGAGAATGCCAAACGGGCAGTGCCTACCCATCGCGATTTGGTGAGTGAGGTATGCCAGAGTGGCTTTAAGCCACAGCCGCGGAGGGCCCGCCGATGAGCCATTCAGCAAACCCCGTTAATACACCTGAAGTAAAACGCGTGGTGATAGTAGGAGGGGGCACCTCAGGCTGGATGTGTGCAGCCGCCATTGCCCGCATTGCACCGCCGGATACCTGCATTACCCTGGTGGAATCTGAGGATATCGGCGTGATAGGCGTGGGTGAAGCCACCATTCCAACCTTGATGGAGTTTAATGATTTTCTGGGTATAAAAGAGCACGATTTACTCCGCGAGTGCCAGGGTACTTATAAGCTCGGGATTGATTTTGTCGACTGGTATCAAAAAGGCCAGAGCTATTTTCATCCGTTTGGATTTTATGGCCGCGATACGCCGGAGTTCTCTTTTCACCAACTGTGGCTGCGCTTAAATGCAATGGCTGAAAAAGGCGAAATACCTGCCGATGCTCCCGGCATTATCAGCGACTATAATTTGTGTACCGTAGCGGCTAAGCAAGGGCGTTTTGCGCCGCCACAGGGGGGCGCTGATACCATCTTATCGACCATGCGCTACGCTTATCATTTCGACTCAGCACGGTATGGGCAAATGCTGCGGCGCTATGCCGAGCAACGCAATGTAGAACGTATTGAAGGCATCGTTAACAGTGTTGAACAGGATAGCAATTCGGGCCTGCTACAATCAGTCACGCTAAACAGCGGGCAGGTGCTGCAGGGTGACCTGTTTGTTGATTGCAGCGGCTTTAAGGCGCTGTTGATTGATGGTGCGATGCAGAGTGAATTTGTCGACTGGCATCACTATTTACCCTGCGACCGGGCTATTGCTGTACAAACCAAATTAGCCGGTGCGCCCGACCCGTTTACCCGTTCCACTGCCGACGATGCCGGTTGGCGCTGGCGCATACCACTGCAAACCCGATTAGGAAACGGCCATGTATACAGCAGTGACTTTATGGAACACGACGAGGCACTGCAAAAGTTACTTGCCGGTGTGGAGGGAGAACCGGTTACTCAACCGCTGCCACTTAAATTTCGTACCGGGCATCGCAAAGCATTCTGGGAGAAGAATTGCGTGGCTATCGGCCTGGCAGGCGGATTTATCGAACCGTTGGAATCTACCAGTATTCACCTTATTCAAATGGGGATCCAGCGACTAGTAAATTTGTGGCCGGGGCGCGGCTGTAACCGCTCAGAGATAGCGCAGTACAATGCATTAATGACCGCCGACTATGAGCGCCTGCGCGACTTTATTGTGCTTCACTATAATGCTACCGAGCGCGAGGACACTGAATTCTGGCGCTACGTAAAGCATATGGCTATTCCGGACTCGCTGGCGGCCAAGCTTGAAATATTTCGCAGCAGTGGCCGGGTGATCCCGTCGCCCGAAGACTTGTTTACGCCGCATAGCTGGCTGGCCGTGATGCTGGGGCAGGGGATTTACCCGCAAAACTACGATGTGCTGGTGGATCGGGTGCCTGCACAGGCGTTACTTAAAAACATGCAAATGCTGCGCATGTCAGTAGCGAAAACGGCCGGGTCTATGCCTACTCACGAGGAGTTTATCCGCCGTTATTGTGAGACAAAGCAAGCAGTTGCCTGAGCTAGCTCAGGCATAATTCTGACGGCACATCCCCGTTTCCCGGCTTAAAGAAAGGTAACCTTAACGATGGATGTATTAACCTCGGCATGACCTAGATAAATTATATCGTCGCCGTAAGACCCCACTTTTTTATTGAGTACTCTGTTGCGGGTACTGGCAATGTTTTGCTGGCTGATGGCATCAATGATGTAAGACTTATCACCTTTACTGTACCAATGGACAATTTGGCCATTATGTTCAAACAAAAGCCTGTTCATGGTGGGGGAGGCGATGATCTCTCGCTGTTCATTAACAATTTTGCCGCTGAGTTTATCAACATACATGCATTCCTGGTCCGAAGAAAATACCCGCTCTCCCTGAGCCGCAATTTTTCTTACTGAGTTACCATCTCCGTTAAAGCTATAAACTCCGTCATCAGCTTCGGCGAGGAAGCATTGACCATTGGTAGCCAGTTCCACTACCTTCAACTTGTCGATAAGCTCAGGCTTAGTTCTATTTAGGCGGTAAAGGCCTGACGCTCCGGCCAGATAGATGTTGTCATTGAAAAACGCGACATGTCGAAAGTTAAGCGCGGTGGTTAGATATACCGAATTAATTAACTTATTTTCCTGCAGCTGCTCAATGACGTAGCCAGTATTAGTGGTACCTAAAATAGTCAGTATGTTATTGGTGTAGTCGAAATCATCAATACCGTTTTCGAGACTGTAGGTAAAGTCACCTGAAGTGCTGTAGATGACCCGCTTCGAGGTATTGCCAACAGAAATATACAGGTCGTCCTGCAGGAACAGGGGATCGTCAATTTTGTTGGTTTGCGGAGCCATCAGAAGGGTTGGAAATATTTCGCTATCGATATCGTTGTTGTTGAGTGGGACGGTCAATAACTCATTATGGTTACCAACAAATACCAGATTATCGTCTGACACCGCAACTGAATAAGGCTTGCCCCGGAACTGGTACAAGATATGTTGTTTTTCATGGCCCAAATACATCAATGACATTTGATCAAGATGGTTTATCCGCAGAGAGAACAGACCTTCGCCATAAGCTTTTATAAAGCTGTCTATAAACTTGTTATCGGTTGCCGGGCTGACGTTAATAGCAGTAACCTTTTCCAGGTGTTGTGTACGTAGATCATAGATATAGGGCTCTATAGAAGCATTAGGTTCAACATTAAAGGTCACATAAAAACGGTGCTCATCGATCCAGTCGAAGGAGGGGAAAGAGTTCTGACGATTACATGCAAGCTGATCTATCAGTTGACGAACGGGTTCAGCGTAAATTTTAATTATGCAGCGAGCGTCCTCAATAACATGCATGATGGTTTTGCCACTGCTATGGATTTCAATACCTCTGAAAGCGCCGGGGAAATCAGCCTCCATTAAAACTGAATTCTGGCGATTTTTCGTTTGATAGAGGGTAGAGCTGCTTTTGTCTCTGGTAGTAACAAAGAACGTATCCTCGAACAGCGCGTAATCCAAAATGTAGTCTTTAGACTCAAAAACGGTTTGTATCGACGGTTTTGGCAGTGAATGGCCGCCAGACCTGTTCAGTATGAACAAAAGGACCGTCAAACAGCAAAGCGTTAAAACCGTGCAGGAGGCAATCCATGTTAGTCGGCTCCCGCTGTGTTTCAGCGGTTGTTTTGCAGGTTCATTTGCATCCAGTTGCTCGAAAAGCAATTGGTAGCCTTTACCTCTGATATTTTTAAAGGCGTCCTTATCGTCAAATTTTATCCTCAGCCCGCTGATAAGTTTGCGTAACGAATTGTGTGTCACGACGCGTTCACCCCATACGGCGGACTCAATGGATGCTGTTTCTACAAAGCCATCAGGAGCGGCAAAAAATAACTCCAGTGCCGCTTTTTCCTGATGGGTAATGTCTATGAACTGGTTGCCTTTTTCTGCCGAATCCAGGTTTTCCGACAATAAATAACCACTAATTTTATATCTCACGGTAATACTTTTTTAATTCTTATTCGAGGCAGTACTCACCATACGAAGCAGGAGCAATATCGCTGTCGTTTTAGTAAGTCATCAGACTGCTTTATTAATTTGAATGGTCAGAGAATGCGGGCTGTTTGAGAAAGGCCAGAAAGTACATCTTATTGTTCATTATTGTCAGTCCGTTAACGTCAAAAGGAGTGCTTTTATAACTCTGATTATTGTTTTTCAACTAGCTGCAAACCGTAAAGACGCTTCGCATGGTAAGCCAGATAAAAATCAGACTACCGGTTTGTTTTGAGCAACAACTCATAGTCTACGCCAGTCTTTGATGCAGTGTAATGATTCAGGAAGGGTAAATCAATAAGCTGCAGGTTGATTTTTAACTATATGATTTTCATGGAAATTCACACTTAATCACACAATTTCAAATCATTTCACTATCAGTTTGTGACCAAGCTGGATGATATTTCGTCACGGTCTGCTGTGGCCTGTTTGTTCAGGTTGCAGTCGCCCATCAATACAAAAATATTTGATATACAAGCTCTCATTAGCAGGGCATTAACCAATGAACCAGATTGAGTGCAATTTTAGCAAATGGAAAGAATTACGATGAAGAAGTTGGGACTAGTGACCGCCGTTATAGCAATAACGAGTTTGGGTGGATGTGCGTCAGTAAATAATGCTGCAGTCGAGAAGAATAAGAGTATTGAACTGTACCGGGTATTTGATATTAAAACCACTGCAGACCGTTATGTAGTCACCGAGGCGGCAAGTGATGGCCTTGGTGCTAATGTGTCTTCGGCCGATGAACAAAACCCGATTGTGATGGGTGAAACGCCAAAAAAACCGGGACGTTTTAAGCCTGTTGATGGTAGCAAGGATATGGGACAGGCCAGCGGTGTAATGGCGTTTGCCATGAAAATGAATCCATCTTTGAATAACATGCTGAAAGTCGCGTCATGTGAAGGTGCCGTATGGACCGCCACAGCAAGAAAAGATGTGGATAACGCCTTCAACATGTCATTTAATCTTTGTCTTTGGCACTACGAAGGAGGCTATGCTCTGGACGTTTACGCAAACTACACAAAGAAAGAGGGAGGTGGTTTCCTCGGCGTAGATGGACTGGCTCGTAAAGCGGCTTACGCGATGGTCGGTACACCTGAAGAGTGGGCAGAAAAAACAGTGTTGGATGTGGTTCGTAAAATCAAGCAGCAAACCGGCGGTGAAGTTAAGTTCCTCGAGGGCTACCCGCGAATGAACTCTGCACCCTGGCAAGATTCCGGTGAAGTCTTCAATGAAGATGGCTTCCTGGCACCAGCCCCGGTAGCACCAAACTAGTTTTACCATACACGAAGGGCTCAAGCCCTTCGTGATTTACACTTAGATAGACCTTACAAATCCTCTCTGCCGTAATTTAACTTCCCCAGCTCATTTATAGTTATTTTCGCATTTTCACTGCGGGTGTGACTTGATTTACGATTTTTTGTCACAAATGTCACTCGTCATTCATTTTTACCCATTCGCCGATAAACATCGAAAATGTGTCAATAAAATTTACAGTCCTCTGTAATTAAATCTGACAAATTTTACTAAGTTTGTAATTATTGGTTAAAAATTGATCTTGGCACGGTTATTTCATAGACAACATGAGTTCTGTAGTAGTTAAATTTTGAGGTATTAATTATGAACGTTGTTAACTGTGCTATTAAAAGTAGTATTGCATTATTTGCTTTCAGCCCACTGGCGTCAGCTTCACTAATCACCGGTGACGTAAATCAGCAAATCTCAGGTCAGGGAAATTATTACGTTGATCTCGATGGCGATTCTGTCAACGATTTTAACTTTTATCATTACGACTATTCTTACTACAATTATACGCCAGCAGTTTACGGCTCTACCTACAGACGTACTGCGTACACAACAAGCAGCGAAAACCAATATACCAACTTAACTGCATCAGGCGGGTTCAGCTTTTTAGCTTCGCCTTTAATGCTTGGCGAAACCATTAGTGCTGACGATAATTTCATCACTTTCGGCATGCTGGCGCAGTCCTACGAAAATGAGAGAACCGCTTATAACTACCAATATGGCAGTCGCAGAAGGTATTGTAATAGTTGGGGCAAAAACTGTCGTTATTATACCTCATGGGGTAACGTGTATACTGCTCAGGGTTATTCTTATGAAACTCAGACCGGCTCCTGGATCGACGATGCGCTTGCAAATGGTGGTTCAGTAAGCGGATATGTTGGTTTTAAAAAGACCGATGAGCAAGGTAACGATTACCTTGGCTGGCTGGAACTTTCACTGAATACTCAGGGTGAGGGAACGATTGGTAGTTATGGCCTGGCGTCAGGTAGTAACATCAGCACGTTAAATGCCGGTGAAGCGCCAGCGCCTTTAGCTGCACCTCAGGCTCAGGTAACTACTGACGTTTCTGCGCCAGGCGTACTAGGTCTGATGTCGCTGGGTATAGGCGGCCTTGCCCTGGCGCGTCGTCGCAGAACCAGTCTATAATCAGCAAAGGTTCTTGCTGGTTTCAGGTCTTCAACACATGCAGGTAGAAGATTTAACGGGAGTGTGCTCAGGCGCACTCTTTTCGTATTTTCCGGACTTTCTTACTGTTGATGGTCCGGTTCACTTTGCTGCCATAGTTGAAGATAACCGCTGTCTGGCGGTGTTTGCCATAGGCAGGATGGACCAGAACGATAATGACTTTTATTGTTTTGATATGTGCTTAGCGGATGGCCGTCCACTACAAACAAACCTGCAAATCACTCAAACACTTCAGCAGATAAAGGCCAATGCTGCCGAGCATGGTATTCGCCGGTTGCTTAAGCCAGCCCTGGTGGCTGAGCAGGATGTGCAGGTCTACCTCGATGCTGGTATGCAAATAGGCCGCTGGAGCAGCTTCTATGATATGGATCCCATTTATGTAGAAAGCTCTCTGGCTGCTGTACCGGACTTTGCCAAAAGCGGCATATCTTTTCATTCCTACGATCATGACGTGAATGCTGTAAACGAGCTGTGTCTTAATACCATGGGGGTGCTTACCCACGGGCATTTTAAAGCTACAGGCAATATGCCTACTAACCTCGACACGTCCTCATCGATTGCCTGCTTTTATCAGGGACAAGCCATCGCTGCCTTCGCCGCGCTGATCGATGAGTCCAAAGCTTACGCCTATCTGGACCCATTACTGGTTGACCCGGAATACCGACGCACCGCGTTATTCAGCAATATAATCCGTCGGGTTAGCAAATCTTTATGCGAGAAAGGCATCACAAAAGCACAGGTGCAAATATTGGAAGATAATAAACCTATGGTTCGATTTGTTGAGCGACTCAAAGGTTGTAAAACACATCGTCAGGCCACCCTTTATTTGGTGCTCGAAGATGACTAAATTATTGAGTCTGCACCTGGCCGATTTCCAGTGGCGGCTTCTGATGAACGATAGCCTTGCAGGGCAGTTCCCTGTGCTGACTGCGTTATGTGAGTCAGGCGAGTCGGGCGCTACTGCCACTTTTGGTCACGAAGCATTGCTTTACGCTAGTATTTACAGTGGTTGTTCTCCCGATTCACACGGGGTGCTGGGATATGACGCGCGAAGACCCGACGGGCTGAATGTGGCGCCTGTTGCCAGGTTTCATGCCAGAAAGCCATTTGTCTGGGATCTACTGGATAATCAGGGTGTAGCCTGCGCTGTAGTTAATATGATGGCCACTTACGGCAGCCATGCCAGCTATAGTCATATTTTTAGCGATGTGATGGTAAAAAATAAAGCGGCTGGGCCAGCCGATATTTCGGTTTTACCCAGCAGCATATACCCAGCTCACAACAGACAACAGTTATTAAAAAACCAATGGCATCCCTCATTAATATCAGATGAAGATATAGCCGCTCTGACTGAACAATCGGGAGCTTTATCACAATCTGTTACCAGCACCCTGAAAGAAGCGCTCTGCCAGGTGGCGAATACGCAAAACATCATTATTGATGCGCTACACAGCAATGAAATAGCTGCGATTTTTGCCTGTTTCGACCCGCTTCGTACTCTGCTCAGCAACTCTGAGTTTACAATTGATACATCAATTATCATTAAAATCATGGCGTTTATTGATGGTTGCATTGGCGCCATTTTATCGGTTTGCCCGGATATTTCAGTTTGTATTACCGGTGGTGGAGACCATCCGTTTGTTATTGTGCGGTTTCCTCAGTCACAGCCTGATCAATTGCTGTCATCTGACTTTTCCCTCTATGATGTCGCGCCCAGCCTGCTCGCCCTGTTTGGATATGCTTCAGCCGAACTAAACGGCAAACCAATCTATTCGCCTGATACCCCGCTCGTTGATATTTGTGGCCAGTGGCAAACGGCGGAAGATGCCAGAATCAGAATGATTAAAGGGTTGATGCCGGATACTGCTGTTCCGCCATCGATGGATAAGTTACCCCTGATGCAGCAGGAGAATATCCAGGCAGTAACGAATGAGCACAATTACCATTTGGCGCAGCATTGGATTTATGCTGGTCGACACGCTGACGCCCGGCACATCATCGACCGGGCTGAACTCACCTCTTCACAGCGTCGCTTACTTACCGAACTAATGGAATAGGTGCAACTGACAGACTTCATCATCCTTATGACTTTGCGTTTTCTGCTTCGTTACGGGTTATGGTAATATTACGCACCGTTAAAATTTGCTTCTACGGCCGCCTGAAGCCCGTCGCTTCCTGTCTGCGCCCATCCTCCAAAGAGGTTAAAACCTGAGAGAAGCTCTGGATCTGTAAGAGAGTTTAGCTAAGTGGCTGATACAAATAAAATTGACATGAGTCAGACCAATCCTGTTATCGACAGAAGAATTTCAGTGGCTCCCATGCTGGATAGTCAGGACTAACTTACAATAGCGTTGATTTATAAGGTGATTTCAACAAAAAGTGACAATTGTTGTATTCCCATTGTGTTCCTCAGTCTACTGAAATCGACGGAAAAAACTAGAAACCCACGTTAGTTTTTTTCTTCATTTAATTGTTCTTTAATTATTTCAATCAGCGTCTAAGCTTCCTAGAAGCCTGCACGGGTGAACTTAGTGATATAAGTCTTGAGACGTTCCAATACTCTTTCGTTGTTGAGCAGTGTCTGCCTGAGATAGTTTAAGGCTACTGGAACACGCTGAATTCGGCCATAAACCTCAACCAATCCATCTGGTAGATTGTTGTTACTGCTAACAGTTCGGCTGCTTCAGCAAGTAGAGTGTCCATGTGTTCACTATTAATTGTTGTTCATTTTTAATGAACGATATTTAAAAGTGAACAAAATGAGATATCCCAACGGTTTTCTCTTTCCCCAAAACGTATATGTGTAAGAGTAAAATGGGATGTAGCTGACAAATTGTCAAATTGTGCAATTTTCGCGTTATTGGTATGGCGATAAAAATTGACGTCCATGTCACAACAATCATCCTGACAGGAAAGGCTCTGCTAAAAAGTGGAGGAAAAGCCTCCGGTCTCTTTTTACGAACATATATGAATTTGCTGAGACATTAGTGATCTCCTCTGGTAAGAGCTAGCTGAGCAGCACATTCTTGTAACGAAGTCATTGCTTCGGCACGTTTCGTTTCCAGTAATGAACTGAGATCATCAACATGCACTAGATAAGGTGCTTTTTGTCGATCACTCAATCTGAATATGTTCAACCTCAGGTCTCCTGCCTTAATCTGCCGAATTGCACTGTCATAAGATATGCCGATGTATTTTTCGACAACTTCGGTGAACGGGATGATGGCGCTGCCGAATTGGGCGATTAAGCTAAGGGTAGTTGAGGTCATAGATGTCTCCAGTATATCGTTTTTTGAATTGTTACGTTTTTGGTCAATTAAATTGGCTAGGCCGAAAAGGCTAATGCAGTCCTTTTGCTCTGAGCGGATCTGTTTATAGCAAGGCTCTTTAATAAGCCGTTGCTTAAAGTGGGCCACATTGGTTTCCCCCAACCATCCCTTGATGGTTTCATTTCGGAGAGAAATGGCCTCCGCTCCGAACTCGTTTATCAGTTTATAGAGTGTATTCATATAAAGTTATCCACAGATTTTTGTAAAAATGACCAAATTTCTGGATGAATTATTACTTGTAATGAGGTAATTTCATTCACGACGGTTAGACGAAATTTCAACTTTTTTAAAAAAGTTAAATGGACGTAAAAAGTTTGAATTCTGCTGCGAAATGGTAAGTTACGTCTGACAAATTACTAATAAGGTCAAAAGGAAAATGAAGAGTTGGTGAGGATTAAGTTCTGAATCATGCAGTACAATAAGAAAACGTATGCAGCGCTAGAAGAGAACGGCAAACGTCGTGCATTAGCTAAGACCCAGAAAGCGGAAAATTTTGAGTCAGCTTATCGCTGCGAAGAGTGTATCGAGCGTCAAGAAGTATCTATACCTGATCCAATTTTAATTCAATTAGACTTAAAGCAGTCAGATGCTCAAGGGTGGATAAGAAACACAAAAAATAGTGCTTGCTTAGATTGCAGGGCACACAAGCGTTTTCTGAAAGACGTGCCGGATTATGCAGCTCTATTCACGGATAGCGAGTTAGACGATCCTAATGATCATCCGTTAGTGAGAGTATTGCAGAATCCTCCACCAGAGCTAGAGCTAATATGGAAGGTCGAAAGACAGATGCGTGAGAACTGAACCCAAGCTGGATAAGTTCTAACTTGACGTGACAGAGTACAAATAAAGAACTCTATAAATTCTGACAGTTCAGCTATTGGTAAAAGCGGGCGTACTGGCAGTTCTTCTAAACGACAGGGTTGAACTCACAACGTATAACGGATATCTGGTATTCTTTCTTCTGAAAACACAGAATTATTTTTTCAGAGGAAACGGGTGTTACTATGAGATTTCAGTAATAAGCTGTTATTGATTTGATGTATTAATTATTGATTTTAAAGAAGTTTGATGTATATTGTGAAATGAGTTTCCCATGGAAACAACGGTGTTGCCTTCTATCAATCAGTAATGGTTGATCTTCAGTTGTGAAATTCACACTGGCGGGGGTGGAACGTCAAACTTTCATCAACCAAGTGGTAACTTACTTTTACTTGGGTTTATACCGTGGAAAAGCTCGAGCTAACGCTCGGGCTTTTTTGTATAAGGAATATATGAGTTTAGAGAAGCATTTAGCGAGCGTAATTAAAGAGGAAGCGGAAAAGCTAATACAGCGATACCATGAGTATCACAACCGTTTGCATTTGGAACATAAGAGAAATCAAAAGAGGTTAGGTGTATCAGCGCCCCCAAAGATTGTTCATCAACCAGACTACTGGTCTATAGATAGAAAATTTAACCCTTTCTATGTTCGAAAGAAGCATAAAAGTATAGCTAGATCTATTGCGAGTAAAATTGAAGAACGTACTTATTCTCCAAATGAACCGCATATTAAAACCGTTCCCAAAGCAGACGGTGGAGAACGAAAAGTATCTATTTTCCAAATTCCTGATGCTGCAGTGTCAAAACTGTTCTTTAATCGTTTATTAGCAAAAAATAAGCACAGGTTCAGCTCTTTTTCTTATGCTTATAGGAATGACAGAAATGTCCATTTTGCTATTCAAGACATATCCGTTGATTTACGAAGAAATGAACGTACTTTTCTAGCCGAGTTTGATTTCTCTGACTATTTTGGCTCTATCTCACACGATTATTTGGTTAAACAGTTTGATCAAAATGGATTCTTCATTAGCCCAGAAGAGAGATACATAATTAAAGTTTTCCTAAAAGATCGAACTGTAGGTATTCCGCAAGGAACGTCTATAAGCTTGTTTCTGGCAAACTTAACGTGTTGGAACTATGACTCTGATTTAGAAAAGGAGGGAGTCAAGTTTTCTCGATACGCCGACGACACTATCGTGTGGACTCCAGACTACTCTAAAATATGTAATGCATTTGGCTTGATAAACCGTTTTTCAAACAATGCGGGTGTAAAAATAAATGAAGCAAAATCTGAGGGTATCTCACTACTTACTAGAGAGGACTTTCCTTCAGAAATATCTGCTAAAAGCAGTTTGGACTTTTTGGGTTATACCTTGTCAGTAGATAATGTTTCTATTAAAGATAAGTCTGTATTAAAAATTAAGAAGCAAATTTCTTACATTCTATACCGAAATCTAATTCAGCCGTTGAAGCAAGCATCCTTGGCTGGTCAAGAGATCCCAGCAAATGACAAAGATAAAAACTTTCTTAGTGCAATGATGCAAATTCGTCGTTACATGTACGGTGGTTTGAGCAAAAAGCAACTCAAGGACTATTTGTCAGGTCGTACTAAACGAATCTATTTCAAGGGCGTAATGAGTTTCTATCCTCTTGTTAATGATACCAAGCAGCTGACAGAGCTAGATGGGTGGTTATTGTCTGTTATCTATCGTGCTGTTCAGCTCAGAGAACAGTTACTGCGCGTAAGCTGGAGCTATAACCGTTCTCACAGTTTTCCATTTAATCAATCACGAGAACAATTGTTGAAAAAATGTGCAAAGACTAAAATCAACGGTAAGTATTTACTTGAAATACCGAGCTTTTTACTAGTTCACCAAGCATTGAAAAAAGGTCTGTTGGAATCGGGCATCGAAAAAGTTATGAATCCTGACTCCTTGAACTACGATTACTGATACAAGTCAGTTACCAACGCATAAGCACGGATTCGTACGTAAACAGAAGTCTGATATTTTTTCCTCTGAAAACACAGACCATGGTTTTTTAGGGGAGATGGTGGAAACTATGAAGTCTCAGTAATAAGCTGATATAGCTCAAAAAGGAGTATAAATTGAGCAAAGTAAACAAAGTCCTTCCTCCAAGAAAGGTAATTATAATAAACACTTTGACCGTGGTGGTCTTATCCTTCGCAATTGTTTTTATCTTTGATTTTTCGTTTCCAGATTTGGATACAGCTCTAAAAAGTAAGCTGTCACAAGCTGGAACATTCATGAATATAATGGCTGCACTGTTTCTCTCTTATAAATTCATCCTTAAGGACAGGTACAACTCTAGAGAATCTGAGCTATATAAAGAGGATGAAAATCTTATTAAGCAATTTGATTTGGCAAAACATGATATTCATACAAAAGATGATTTAAATGAGTGGGCCGAAAGAGTTAACTTACAAAGAGAGAAAATCTACGATGAAATGAAAAATATATTCGATCTTAACAAACTAGATTCTGCTCATATCTTAATGGGCCTAATATTAATCGTACTAGGATCTACTTTACAAATGATTGGTGCAGGTTAGCTATAACAAACTAAGTCATCGGAAAACACTCGCTTGGCTCTGCCGTAAACTTTCTTGTTTTCCAATGCTTTGGGCGTTAGACGTCCGCTCTTTGTCTTAAGCTGACTATCAAAGACCGACTAACAATTTCCGCTTTTCGCTCTTTTCGGACATTAACTTGTTGCGGTCTGTCGGGTTTGGTTGAACTCAAAATCCTAAACTGTCAGGTAGTGTATGAGTCAGTACACCCAAGCTCATCAAAAAAAGCCCCTGCACTAGAATTTCAGGGGCTTTGGCGTTTGATAATCTTTTTAATTAATTTGATTACAGGTTTTGTATGGCAAATTCTATACGGCGTTTTAATTCGAAGTGCGAGTCATATAACTGGTCGTCACCTTCATTTTCTTCAAATTTCTCTGAATTATAACTGTCGTATTGTGGGTAATTAGAGTCTTGCCACAGGTCATAACTTTCAGAGCCGATAAGTTCTTCAAACTCAGTATCCAAAAGCCCTAATTCAAAATCAAATAAACTCATTTGATTTAGCATGTCGCAGATTAGTTCTGCGTTACTTTCGCTGACAACCAAAGGTGAAGGCCACATCTTCCCTCCATTGCCGTCCGATTCTATATACACATCGTTTTCAGGCGTGATTGAGACGAACGATTCTGAGTTGATATCTTGCTCTACTACAGCTAAGAATTCTTCAAAATCTTGCTTTGAAGGGATATGAGAGAACTCCACACTTACTTCGGCCTCATCTTGCTCATCGTCGTCCTGATTATCGTCATCAAATACATCTCTGTATTTTAAATGTTCTATCGCCTGATCCCAAGTTAGCTCAGGTGAACTCATGTGTTCCTGGGCGACTAGGTTTAGTGCTTCGGTAAGGGTTATATTCTGCGCTTTTTTGAGTTTATTCGCGTCTTTTTTAGCACGCGTAACAGAAATGCCAGAGGGAAAAAATAGATCGGTGATGTTCATAGTATTAACTCCAGAATAGTGTTGTGTTAGACACGCCCACAAATCTAAACACGCTACTTTGGGTGTTTAACTATGAATGATTGAATTTACTGAATGTCCGGCAGGACTGTGCCTAAAGTGGGCGAAACAAGCGTTTCAGCAAAGCTTATGTTCATTATCCAATAGTACGGCTAATATTTTCAAGGCATTTGCATCAAAAAATTCATGATGGCATTACTTTGATTAAGTTGAGAAATTTTTCAGGTATGAAAACTACTTATTCGAGAATAACAACAAAAAAGGAATATTCATGACTACTAAAACCTACCTATGCTCAGCAATCGTGTCTGACATTTTTCAGAATTTAGCCAACGCATTCATGGCCTATCGAGATGAGTTTGATGGGAGCCAATATAGAAATAATCAGCATGTAGAGGATTCAATTATGAATGTGATTCTGCAAAATCATATCGTGTCGAACCCAAGGTATTTCCCGCTGATTCGAGAGCTTATAGGTGTTGTTCTTAGCGAACCAGAGTTATATGCAGAATGGACTGAGGATGATGTTGAGTTTTTCTCTGGACAAATGAGTTTTGATTTTGGGAAGAACGAAGAATAATTTCCGCATGTGAGAGCTAGTTACTTCTGAAGCCATAAACAGGAGTAACATGAATGAAAGACAACGTCAGCATTATTCGCAAATACGTGAGGCAGTCCAGGACACCGTTTACCGGAGATGATTCAACCATTCTGCTTTTAGCAAATATGAAGGATGATGGAGAAGAAATAAATCTTGGTTTCGAGCGGTACATTTACCTGCATCGAGATGAGGTCGGTAGGTGGCTAGGTATATCACTGAGTTCGTCAATAATAGATGAACTATCAGATGATGAGGGAAAATATCGCAGTGGAATTCAAGCATTGTCAGTATTGCTGAAATACCACAATGAGATAGGCGAATTTATTCAATATTTCTCGGATGAAATTGAGTCGATTTTTGGCATTGATGCACAAACGTGGCTAATTGCCTGTAAAGCCCGATGGCGAAAATTACTCAAATAACTAAAACAGCTCACACGTGAGCTGTTTTCTTTTTTATGTTAACGGACTAAGTTATTGTGATTCACTTATGAAAGCAGGTGAACACCCCAAGGAAAACAAAAAGAATCGATGAACATCCACTGTACAAAAAAGCTGATGGCGAAGTTGCCATTTGAGGAATCACCAGCGGTTGAGTATCTTTCTGAACCAGCCCAACGACTATTTAACTGGCACGCAAATCTGATAACCATTCAACGGAAGCAGTGTGTGATCTTAGTGAATGATGCAACCAGGTATGCTGTATTTTTACCTTCAATGACTAAGCCAGAGCTGAAGCACATCGAACAGCACTTTCATGATGTTTTTGTTAATAGCCTAATTAAGGCTGGTCTGGAGTTTCCGCTGATTGAAGTCGCAGCTAAGCATTTACATGAAGCTAGGTTCAAATATGACACCGTATGTAGTCGTTCAGTACAAGGAACAATGCGGTTGATGACGGAAGATCTCGATTGGTCTCTGTATCATAATTCCCAGCATATTGATGATATTGCACTGTATTCAACATCTGCATGGTTGAGTGACAGGCCTTGCAATGTTAAAGGCGTAAAAGATTGCATTTGGCCTGTTAAGGCTATGACTGAATTGTTACTTTCACTTCAACAAATCTGATGAAAAGTTGCCTTAGACTAATAAGTTAGATGAAACTAAAGTGATAAGGTAGACTTAAGGATAAGAAAGACTAAAAAATAAAAACAATGAATCGGGCTGAAACTTGGCTTTGGAACCTGGTTACAAGGAGCAGTAAGCATGAAGATAATCGATAACATCAATAGTCTACTAGGTGATGATCTAAAGGAGACCATTCAACCAGGTAACAAATTGAAAATTGCAGCTTCTTGCTTTTCTATCTACGCCTATGAAGCGCTAAAGCAAGAACTCTCTGATATTGATGAATTAGAGTTTATCTTCACATCCCCCACGTTCGTACCAAGTAACGTTACAGACAAAATTCGAAAAGAACGCCGTGAGTTCTTTATCCCTCAAGACAAGAGTAGTAAGGGAGAAACGAGTTTGTATGGCACCGAATTTGAAATTCAACTCAGAAATAAACTGAATCAAAAAGCTATCGCGAAAGAATGTGCTAACTGGATACGTAAAAAAGCGAGCTTTAAATCCAATACCACCAACGCCCCAATGCAACAATTTGCTGTAGTAGGGAATGCTCAACAGCAATCCGCTTATATGCCATTAAATGGTTTTTCTGCTGTGGATTTGGGATATCAAAAAGGAAATGCCGTATCTAACTTTGTGCATAAGGTTGACGATAACCTTATGTCTCAACAATACGTGCAACTCTTTGAACAAATATGGAAAGATGAAAACAAAGTCAGAGAAGTGACTTCATCCATAATCGAACATATCGAGTCGATATATCAGGAAAACTCTCCAGAGAAAGTTTACTTTTTAATGCTCTACAACATCTTCTTCGAGTTCTTGGATGATCTGAATGAAGATGTGCTCCCAAATGATAGAACGGGTTACCAGGATACCCTTATCTGGAACAAGTTATTTAACTATCAAAAAGATGCAGCAACGGGCCTTATCAACAAACTAGAGCAATATAATGGTTGTATCTTGGCTGACTCGGTTGGTCTTGGTAAAACCTTCACCGCATTGGCAGTCATAAAATACTATGAGTTACGAAATCGCTCGGTGCTATTGCTGTGCCCCAAGAAACTTGCGGACAACTGGTTGAATTATAATCGCAACTTAAAAACCAACATATTTGCGAAAGACCGTTTTAACTATGACGTGCTATGCCATACCGATTTAGACCGCACGAGTGGTGAGTCATTCGGAACTTCCTTGAACCGCGTCAACTGGGGGAATTACGATTTAGTCGTTATCGATGAATCCCATAACTTTAGAAACGATAACCCCGTAAAAGACCGTGAAACGCGTTACCAGAAATTAATGAACAAGGTAATTCGTGCAGGGGTAAAAACCAAAGTGTTAATGCTGTCAGCGACCCCTGTGAATAATCGATTTACAGATCTAAAAAACCAATTGGCACTGGCATACGAAGGGGAACAAGAAAATCTATCGGAAAAACTGCGTACGACTAAATCCATAGATACAATTTTTAAGAATGCACAACGCGCATTCAACGACTGGTCTAGGCTTGAGCCTGAAGAAAGAACGCCCGCTGCTATCTTAAATGCATTGGAGTTCGATTTCTTTGAACTACTTGATGCCGTCACCATTGCAAGATCAAGAAAGCATATTCAAAACTTTTACGACACAAGTGATATAGGTAAGTTTCCAACCCGTTTGAAGCCAATTTCACACCAATGCCCCTTAACCTATAAGTCGGATGTAATATCACTGAACGAAATATTCGCTCAACTAAGACTATTGAAACTCTCTGTGTACGCGCCTGTAAGTTATATCCTGCCCAGTCGGTTAAAAAAGTATGAAGATCTTTACGATACGGAAGTTGACGGTGGTAAAGGAAAGCTTCGCCAAATTGACAGGGAAAAAAGTTTAGTTGCTCTCATGACAACCAACCTGCTGAAACGTTTGGAAAGTTCGGTTCATGCGTTCAGACTGACGTTAAAAAGCCTCTACGACAATCATGCAAACACGCTTAAGTTGATCCAGGCGTTTTACGACAATAATGGTGTTACAGAGATTGATGATTTTGCCGGAGCATTAGCCGCTGTTGATTCAGAAGATGATGACTTACCCGTATTTCAGGAAATGGAAATTGGTGGGAAAATTAAGATTCAACTCATGGATATGGACTTGCCTTCCTGGCAGCAGGATTTAAGTGCAGATCTGGAGATTATCAGTGCACTTTTAGACGAGATGAAGTCCATCACGCCAGAGCACGATGCGAAGTTGCAACACCTAAAAAAGCATGTAAATGAAAAAATTGAAAACCCAATAAACCCGAACAATAAAAAGGTCATTATATTCACAGCATTTGCAGATACGGCTGATTACTTATATGCCAATTTGGCGGCAGAGTTACAAGGCAGTAAAGGTATTCACTCAGCCAGGGTAACAGGTCAAGGTAACCCCAGAACTACCATTAAAACGGTTAAGAAAGGATATGATCTGCAAGAGTGTTTAACGCTTTTCTCTCCAAAGTCGAAAGAAAAGGAACTGGTACTTCCCCATGAACCAGCTGAAATTGACTTGCTCATTGCCACAGATTGTATTTCTGAAGGGCAAAACCTACAGGATTGTGATTACCTGATTAATTATGACATACACTGGAATCCTGTTCGCATTATTCAGCGATTTGGGCGAGTAGACAGGATTGGCTCACCTAATGAATCCATTCAACTGGTAAACTATTGGCCTGACATATCGCTGGACGAATACATCAACTTAAAAGAGCGTGTCGAAAGCCGAATGACCATAGTTGATGTTACTGCGACGGGTGACGACAATGTGCTAAGTGCTAAGGCCAACGACGTTAGTTACCGGAAAGAGCAGCTTAAGCGGCTCCAGGAAGAAGTTATTGAACTCGAAGATGTGAAAACTGGCATTTCGATTACCGACCTTGGCTTAAACGAATTCCGCATGGATTTGATTAACTTTGTAAAAGAACAAGGGGAACCCAGAGGAATACCCAATGGTATGCACGCTGTGGTGCCCGCTGATCCTGAACGAGGTTTAGTACCAGGGGTAATATTTACGCTGAGAAATATAAACGAGAGTGTGAATATTGATCAAAAGAACCGCTTGCATCCTTATTACCTGGTTTACATTAGCGAACAAGGTGAGGTCATTGCGAATCACTCAGAAGTAAAACGCCTATTAGATCTCACCAGGACTTCCTGCAAAGGGGTAATCGAACCTGTTAGTAGTGTTTGCAAGTTGTTCAATGAGCAGACTAATGATGGCAAAGAGATGGACATGTATTCCAATTTGTTATCTCAAGCCATTCACTCGATGATAGCCGTAAAAGAAGAGCAGGATATTGATAGTCTGTTTAGTGGTGGTGAAACATCTGCATTAATAAATAATATTCAAGGGCTGGAAGATTTTGAGTTGATTAACTTCCTTGTGGTCAAATAAGCCATCAATGAAAAGTGATATTAAGTCAATCCAATTGGGTAGCGCACGGAAAGCACTATGACTGACGAAAACAGAGAGATTCATAACGGTATAAAGAAAGGCTTTTTCCGGTATCCAAAAAGTACAGTGGTCAATCGAAACCTGCCCAAGAATAAGATTTATGAGCAAGCGAAAGCAGACACCAAACTCAAAGAGTTGTTTGTGAATGAAGTAGACCAAATTCTGTGGGCACACAAGCTGTCTTCAACAACACTCAATATAGAAGGTGATAAAAACATCGCTGAAATTCAGGTGTTTCGAATCCAGCTCAAAGGCGAGACATTGAATAATGACGTATTACAAGCCATTGATAAGGCGATACCTCACCCCATAATTTTCGAAATTAAAACAAGTACCAATAAGTTATTTATATCAGCGACCTATAAAGAGATAGGGCTAAATGGCGGCATAACGTTATCGGATTATTATCAATCAGATACATTGCTCGATGGAAGTAATGATGAAGTTAGGGCAAATTTACCAACGGTATTAAATGTAAAAGCACTGTACGAGCAGTTGCTAGTTTCACTCTTGCCTTACGAACTCAGAGATAACGAGACATTTCCTCAATTAATTGCACGAATTGATGAAATCAACAGTTTAGAGAAAAAACACATTCAAATTAGTAAAAAGCTCAGCGCAGAAAAGCAGTTTAAGAAAAAGGTATCAATAAACGCGGAGCTTAAAGATATTAAACAACAGTTAAAGAATTTAACTACCGAACAAGATTAAAATTTTCAAAGAGTAGGACATGTAATGGATAAGTTAAAAATGCAATCGCCTGATTTATCACAACAAAAAATCTCAAAGATTCGAAGTCTTTTCCCTAATTGTGTAACGGAAGCAAGAGATAGCAATGGCGAATTGAAATTAGCAATTGACTTTGACTTGTTAAAGCAAGAACTGTCCGGTTCAATAGTAGAAGCTCCTCAAGAAAGATATCATCTAAATTGGCCTGGTAAGCGGGATGCTCTTTTAGCTGCGAATACACCATTAGCTAAGACGTTTCGTCCCCTTCGAAATAAAAGTGTGAATTTTGATACTACTGAAAATTTATTTATAGAGGGTGATAACTTAGAAGCACTGAAGCTTTTACAGGAATCTTATCTAGGTAGAGTCAAGATGATATATATTGATCCACCATACAATACAGGAAATGACTTTATTTATAGAGATGATTTTGCTGAAAAAAAACAAAGTTATTTGCAAAAGACAGAGCAACTAGATGAAGAAAAAAACAGGTTGACATCTAACCCTTCATCAAATGGAAGGTTTCATTCAGACTGGTTGACAATGATTTATTCAAGGTTGAAGTTAGCTAGAAATTTATTGTCTGATGATGGTGTTGTATTTATAAGTATCGATGATAATGAAGCGCACAACTTAATTAAAGTTGGAAGTGAGATCTTTGGCGAAGAAAACTTCATTGCTCAATTAGCTGTCCAGTTAAATCCAAGAGGAAGAAATTTGGATAAGTTTGTTGCAAAAACTCATGAATACATATTGGTTTTTGTAAAAGACGCATTAGAGGATTCTTGCATTTATGGTCTAGAAAAAGAAGGAAAAATGGTAGATGAATATAATAGAGAAGATGATCAAGGTAAGTTTAGATTAACTGGTCTTAGAAATCGAAACCAAGCTTTTAACCCCACTACAAGACCTAAGCTTTATTACCCCTTGTACGTGAACCCTGACAATGGTGAAGTCTCTACTAAACAAGATTCTACTTTCACGGAAGAAGTTTGGCCTGACGCCCCTGGTGGAGTACAAACTTGTTGGACATGGGGGAAAGATAAAGCAAATAAAGAGCGCAACTTGTTATTAGCAGAGAAAACAGGTGAAGAATGGAGGGTTTATCGGAAAGATTACTTATTAGGTAAAGATGGTGCAGTTGCTACTACGTTAGCTAAATCAATTTGGTTAGATAAAGAGATAAACAATGACTATGGACGAAAAACTATTAAAGAGTTGTTCGGTTCATCTGTCATGAGCTTTCCTAAGTCAGTGCAGTTAATTGAAAAATTAGTAAAAATGGGAACAAAAGACGGAGATATTATTTTAGATTTCTTCGCTGGCTCAAGTACCACTCCTCATGCAGTCCTAAATATCAATAAAAGCGAAGGTTCCAATCGGAAATTTATAGCTATACAACTACCCGAAGTATGCGATGAAAAATCAGATGCTTTTAAAGCTGGGTTTAAAACAATTTCAGAACTAAGTAGAACAAGAATTTCAAAGGTTTGTGAAAAGAACAAGGATTGTAAATTTGGTTTTAGGTTTTTAAAGATTGATTCATCAAACATGACCGATGTTTACTACCGTCCCGACCAAGTTGATCAGGCTGATATGTTTGCTCAAGTTCAAAACATCAAAGAAGATAGAACCGATGAGGATCTACTGTTCCAGGTACTATTAGATTGGGGCGTAGGCTTAACGCTGCCTATATCAAAACAGCAAATTTCCTCCAGGGATGTTTTTTTTGTAAATGCTGATGAAACAGGTGAAGGCGCTGATTTAATCGCTTGTTTTGCATCTGATATCTCTAACGAATTGATTAAAAGCATTGCTGAAAAGCAGCCTTTACGCGTTGTTTTCAGAGATGATGGATTCGCCACAGACGCTGTGAAAATTAATGTCGAGCAAATCTTTAAGCAGATTTCACCGATTACTGACGTCAAGTCTATCTAAGAGGTGATACATGAAGCTCAATTTTAAACCTCTAGAGTACCAACAAAAATCAGTGCAGTCGGTGATCGAGTGTTTTCGCGGCCAGCCTAATACAGCGGGTATTCAATATCGTATTGATCCAGGTTGGGCGAAAAAAGGGCAAACACAATCAGCTCAATTTGACGAAGATGGCTTTAAGAACGCTGAGATTCAGTTATCAGAAGATCAGTTGTTGGAAAATATCCATGATGTCCAAAAATCGCAGAATCTTCCGCTGTCTAATGGCCTGAAGAACTATACCGACGAAAGCGGCAAAGCAAAAAGAAGTTATAGCCCTGGTGCGGATATTAACCTAGACATCGAAATGGAAACGGGAACAGGTAAAACGTATTGCTATATCAAATCGATATTTGAGTTAAACAAGCAGTATGGCTGGTCTAAATTTATCATTATGGTGCCGACCATAGCCATTAGAGAAGGCGTTCACAAATCACTGGAAGTAACGGCTGACCACTTTACTCAAACGTACGGTAAGAAAATTCGATTTTTCACCTATAACTCGAAAGATCTGCATAAAATAGAAAGCTATTCCTCGGACTCGGGTATTAACGTTATGGTTATCAATATCCAGGCGTTTAATGCCACAGGAGCAGATAACCGTAGGATATATGAAGAGCTGGATGATTTTCAAAGCCGACGCCCAATTGATGTGATCAGTGCTAACAGACCAATACTCATCCTTGATGAACCTCAAAAGATGGAAGGGCGAGCCACGCAGGAAGCGTTACCAAGGTTTAAGCCACTTTTCATACTGCGCTATTCAGCTACGCACAAAACGGTGCACAACAAAATACACCGACTTGATGCCCTGGATGCATACAACCAGAAACTGGTGAAGCGAATCTCAGTAAGGGGAATTAAAACCAATGGTTTGGCAGGAACCAACGCCTACCTTTACCTGGAGCAAATCGAAATATCGAAAAAAGCCCCCGTTGCTCGACTAGAAATAGAACAAAAGCTGAAGTCTGGCGATATCAAGCGAAAAGTAATTAAGGTAAACAAGGGGGATCGCCTCTATGACTTGTCTGGTGAACTTCCACAGTATGAAGGGTTTGTCGTATCAGAGATTAATGCGGTTACCGATACGTTAGAGTTTCTGAATGGTAAGAGTATTCAGGTTGGTGTCGCATCGAATGATATTACTGAAGAAGTCATGCGCCGGATTCAAATCCGCGACACGATTAAATCTCACCTCGACAAAGAAAAAAGGCTTTTCAGTAAAGGTATCAAGGTACTCTCGCTTTTCTTTATAGATGAGGTTGTAAAGTATCGTGATTATAGCCAAGCCGATGAAAAAGGTGAGTATGCAAGGGTATTTGAAGAAGAATACCAAACGTTAAAAGAAGAGTTGTTAGCTGAGCTGCCATATAGTGATCCTTACAAAGCATATCTGGCGAAAGTCGCTGCTGAAAATACTCACGAAGGCTACTTTGCTATAGATAAAAAGAAAAAGCTCGTAGATCCTAAAGTGATAAAACGTGGCGAAGAAAGGGGCCTGGCAAACGATGAAAGTGCCACTGCTGCGTACGATTTGATCCTTAAAAACAAAGAACAGCTTTTAAGTTTTAGCGAAGATAAACGTTTTATCTTTTCCCACTCTGCTTTACGTGAAGGGTGGGATAACCCTAATGTATTCGTGATCTGTATGTTAAAACATGCTGACTACGATAACGTAGTTTCGCGTCGCCAGGAGGTGGGTCGTGGTTTACGTATATCCGTAAACCAGCAAGGCGAGCGACAAGATCATCCCGCTACGGTACATGATATCAACGTGCTTACGGTAGTAGCGAATGAAAGCTTCGGAGACTTTGTAAAAGGGCTTCAAACAGATATTAGTGAGTCACTTTCAGCAAGGCCGAAGAAAGCCGATAAAGCTTATTTCTTGAATAAAGTGATTAAGACAGAGCAAGGCGATTTAGTTGTTGATGATGAGATGGCAAGAGCTATTGAACGTTATCTTATTAAGAATGATTACGTGGATGATAATGACGAAATAACCGATCTCTATCACGCAGAGCTAAAAAATGATGAACTGGGTAAGTTACCTGAATTATTGGCTCCTTACCGAGAACAGGTTGTTGAACTAATTAATGGTGTATTCAGTCAGGCGCAGTTGCCTGAGATTATTGATGATCGTAAACCGAAAACCAATGTCTTAAACGCCAACTTCGAGAAGAAGGAGTTCCAAAAGCTTTGGAACAAGATCAACCGAAAAGCGGTTTACCAGGTTAATTTTAGTTCTGAGGAACTGATTAATAACGCCATTATTGCCATCGATGAACATCTTCATGTCACACCACTACAGTACACAATTGAAGTGGGTGACCAAAATGAAAAGCTTACTGAAGAACAGTTAAGCCAAGGCAGGGGCTTTGAGGTCAGAGAAACTGATAGGCAACTGCACAACGCTCCCATACAGTCTTCCGTACCTTACGATCTCATCGGTGAAATAGCTGAAGATACTAAGCTTACTAGAAAATCAGTTTGTGCAATCCTGCAAGGTATTGCAGCTGATAAATTTGCCTTATTTAAAGTAAATCCAGAGCAATTTATTAGTGAAGCAGCGCGTATCATCAATGAAGAAAAAGCAACGGCAACCATTCAACAGCTTTCTTACGACTTGATTGATGAAACATATGAAAGCGATATCTTTACTCAAAATCAGGTGATTAATGATTTTAGTAAGGTCGTTGAGAACCTTAAAAAGCATGTTTATGACTTTGCATCTACCGACTCAAAAGTTGAAAGAGCGTTTATCAAGGAACTGGATACCAGCAATGATATAGAGGTTTACGCCAAGCTGCCTAGAGGCTTCACGATTCCAACACCACTAGGCACCGAAGGATACAATCCTGACTGGGCTATAGCTTTCAAAGAAGGTACGGTGAAGCACGTACTGTTTGTGGCAGAGACAAAAGGCTCAATGTCCACCATGCAGCTGAAAAAGATTGAAGCAGCGAAAATTGAATGCGCCAAGAAATTCTTCAAGCGACTTGAACAGGAAGTAAAATCTGACGATGACGCTGAAAAGGTCAAGTTCAATATGGTGGCAAGCTACAGCGATTTGCTAAAAGTCGTAGAGTAAATCAGCTTTGGCTTCAGTTCTTTCTTACAGCGGAACGAACTGAAGCCACTGATATCATCAAGCTTTGATTCTGGCTTTTTATAGCTGGATATCCAAAAAAGAGCGAAGTGTATTTAGCATTCTAGAAACAGGGAAGATTGATGTCTGTAGTTACAATAAGTAATGCCATTGAGCGGTTGCAAAAAGAGATTGCTGATATCAGCAAAAAAATTAGCCAGGAATCAAAAAAAGAATCCGACCTCTCGTCGAAAGTTATTCAGTTGTCGAATTCAATTAATAAGAATTCTTCGGCATCAACAGTCAAATCCAAGTTGTCCGATATTGCAAGAAAGCAAAGTGAAATAGCAAAAATTCAAGGGCGGAAAGCGGATCTTTTAAAGAAAGAAGCGGATAAAAGTGCCAAGTTGCTTAAAGCTAAGCAAGAGCTAACCAGGGAAGAAGAGAAGCAACGTAAAAAGCTTCAACAAGCAGAAGCGAAACAAAGGAAAGAATCTCTGGATTTTCAAAAGAAACTTCGAGCAGAAATTGAAAGTACAGTCTCGGAGTCTAAACAGAGAATACTAGAGCAAACTTCGGGCAAAGAAGTGGACTATGACATTTTTATCTCCCATGCATCAGAGGATAAAGATGAACTTGTAAGGCCTTTGGCTGAAGCATTAATTGAGAAGGGTGCATCTGTTTGGTATGACGAATTTACGTTAAAAGTAGGAGATAGCCTGCGCAAAAGTATTGATCACGGTTTAGCTAAATCTAGATTTGGTACGGTTGTTTTGTCTAATGCATTCTTCAAAAAAAATTGGACGGAATACGAATTAAACGGAATGGTTGCCAGGGAGATGAACGGTCACAAAATGATCTTGCCAATTTGGCACATGGTCTCCAAAGACAAAGTTTTGAGTTTCAGCCCAACACTTGCTGACAAGGTAGCACTTAACTCGTCCATATCGAGCATTGAAGAGATTGCAGATGCCCTGTTAGAAGTTATTAAAGGGTAGCTCAACGTGACGTACAGCCTCACTGTCGAAATAGAGTCGTTCTCGCATGAGCTTAGTCAGGATACGTTAAACTTTTTTCACTTACCTGGTTCAGGTATTAATGCTGAATGTGTAAATCCATCTACCTGCAAAATTACTTTCAATAACACAATTCTTCAGGGCTTAGAAAGGCCGAAACAAACTGATTCTGCCTATATCATTGCTCAAATCATGCTGGTAACAATGAATATAGTCACGCAGGGTTTTTTTACATGGGTAAAGCGATTTTCTCTTGATCCGATCGTCCACGAAAATCGTGCTGGAGAGGAAAGCAGAGATGTATCATTGTCAGTTAGTCGAGTCCTCCAAATTGGCCCAGTTAGAAAATTAGAGCGCGATGAAGTAAGACTTATGTTCATTATATTTGGTTCTATCGCCAGGGATTTAGATACCAGTATAAGGAATGACTATACGAAGGGAGTGTTGTTACTCAGCCAATCTCATTATGACATTAATTTTTACAAAGAGGCTTTCTTCAACTTTTACAGGTGCATAGAAGGAGTTGTGACCAGAAAGTATCTTAATACCAGAAAATTGAATAATGAACTGAAGGAAATTTCCAGTGTTTTGCAATCAATTGGATGTGATGAGGGTCTACTTGGGCTGTTCAAGGAAATATACAAATTGAGGGGAAGTGAGGTTGCTCACTCGCAGAAAGCCCAGAAAGATATCACCTATGATGTAAGCGATCAATATAGACCCGGATCACCCCATTTTATCTAAGTCGCTCGTTAATT